>CAVYFY010000006.1:0-544546 GCA_963767835.1 uncultured Planctomycetota bacterium | reverse complement strand
ACGCTACTCCTCCAAAATTCTCAACAATTCGGCAATACGCCCTTCGCTACCTCAAAATCTATACACCCTTAATTCGGCAACAACTACGACCACAATTTGACCCGGCACAGCTATCCCTTGGGAGAACACTGATGACCGGCGCGGGGCTGAAGGATCTGGCCGGGTTGAAGGCCTTGCAATCGCTGAGCCTGGCCGAATCGAGAAACTTGACGGACGCCGGGCTGAAGGGGATGGCCGGGCTCAATAACTTGCAAACGCTGAGCCTTAGCGGCACGCAGGTGACTGACGCGGGGCTGAACGAACTGGCCGGGCTGAAAAACCTGCGGACGCTGAACCTTGGCTTCACCAAAGTGACGGACGCAGGCGTTGCCGCCCTGCAAAAGGACTTACCCGCTTGCAAAATCGTTAAGGGGCGCATGCAGTGACGGGCAGACCACGTCACCGCCACATCATCCCTTCGGCGGACGCCGATATGGTTGTGGCGTCTTCTCCTTCGGCGCGTTCAGCGGTTCGGCCTGGTCGATGCGGATCGTCTTGGCGCCGAGGTCGAGATATTTGCCGAGCCGGCGGTCCGCGACGAACGGCAAGATGACCGGCGCGTCGGTGGCATCGGCGCCGGTTCGCTTCTTCTGCTGGTTGGCGCGGATCGTGTGGAACTGATGGAGCTGCCAAAGCTGGCGAAATTGCTGGCTGCCGTGGTTGTGAAAGAGGGCTGCACGCAGCTTCGTGGCGGCCTCGTCGAAATGTCCCTCGCGGCGCAGGATGGCGGCTGCCTCGCCGACAATGTCCGCGTCGGTCATGGCCAGCGCGAACGCCTTGCGGATTTGGGCCAGCGCTTGCTTTTCCTTGCCGATCTTGAACAGGTAGGAGCCGAACTCGATCCGGTAATCGGGATTGTCGGCCTCGATCTGGATCGCCCGCGCAAATACATCTCGGCCCGCTTCCGGTCGGCTCGCTCGTCCTCCTCGATCGCGATTCCCATCAGATAGTGATATTCGGCCTTGAGCGGCTTGAGCGCAATCGCGGCGGCCAGATGCCGGCGGGCTTGCGGGAAGCGGCGCTGTTGCAGATGGATGTCGGCCAGGAGAGATTGGAGTTCTTCGAGGGCATGATCGGGCAGGCTGCGGAAGCCGGAGAGCTTGGTCAACGGTTCGAGAGCTTCCGTGAATCGCCCCATCATCACCAGATGGCGGCCCGTGGTCAGCAAAATGTCAACGAGATTAAGCGTGCGGCTCATGCGGCGGCCTCCATGCTGCGGCCAGAATGCGTCATGCATTCCGTGGAGTCGGAATTATAACCCGCTCGATTGATCCCGCAAGAGCAAATTCAGCAGTTCCAAAAATCTAGCCACGGATGAAACACGGATACAAGGCAGTGTGTGTGGACAAAGCTAGGAATAGCACACGATTTTCCCATCCGTGTTTCATCCGTGGCTAGATTTTTGGAATTACTGAGATTTGGCACATTACATCGGCGACGAATCCTCCGCCGCCGCGACCGGGCTTTCCCACAACATGCCGACGATGAGCATTCCCGAAAGCAATCCCAGCGGCGCCAGGCCGTCCGCCCGCACGATAGCAGCCGCCAGGGCAACCGTGCCCAGGGCGAGCAGCGTCAGGATGAAGAGCCGGCGGCCCCAGCGTGCGTGCCGCGAAGTCGGCTTCACCTTGACCCAGTAAATGCTGCAACTGCCCGACAGCAATCCAGTCAAGGTGGCCAGCAAGACGGCAAGCTCAAAAAGCATCGACACGGGCACGCTCCTCCATGAACGCTGTTGCACTTCGCATCCTTGCGAAGTCGATGGTTGATAACGTTTTGGAAAGCTGGTGTAAAGGCCGAAATGTGGGCCAGACGGGAGCGATTGGAGGGATCTTAGGGTGGGCATTCACCGAATTAGCCGTGGTTCAAGGCTCCTCGTCGGGTTGCATGGATGCAATCAAGGCGGGCTCCAAAAAAATGCCGCGATCCGTCTTGTCGTCAATCAAGAAGACATGAGTGAGCGCAACCGAAATCAACTCGGGGTGCCGAATGTAGAAATCCCGCCCATCGTTCATGTTCCGTGTAAACGGTCGGAACGGGGCTTTGAACACGAGTGTGCGGATCAATGTTGCGTCCATTGTGGCCTCATACGTTCGTTGGCTTTGTCTGGTCAACAAACGTGATTGCTTCCGCCGCTCCAGGCGATGTTTGTTCGATGATTCCGGTCTTGGGGTTCACAAACGCCAAAATGCCGCGCGAAATCGCAAGCGTTGTCGGATCCCGAATCAAATGTTCCTCGCCATTTTTCATGCGCAACTTGAACGGCCGAAACGGCTCTTGCAGGCGAGCAGTGCGAATTTCTTCGTAGTTCATGAAACACTCCCCAGGCAACTCGGGTGTGAAACGGACGCCGCGAAATCATTCTAGCACTCACGGCCATGCGTCAGGCGAGGGAAATTCATCACATCAATCCCGCAATTTGAAGCTCACATATTTCGTTTCCAGATACGCCTCGAGCCCCTCGTGGGCTAGCTCGCGGCCATAACCCGATTCCTTCATGCCGCCGAACGGGCATTGCGGCGTCGCCGGCACCGGGTCGTTGATGCCGATGATGCCCGCTTCCAGGCCCTCGGCCATCTTCCAGGCGATCGTCAAATCGTTCGTGAAAACGTAAGCGGCCAGGCCGTACTTCGTGTTGTTGGCGGCCTTGATCACGTCGTCGAGATTCTTGAAATCCAAAAGCGGCATCACTGGGGCGAATGGCTCCTCCGTCATGATGCGGGCGTTCATCGGCATGTTCGTCAGGATGGTCGGTTCGAAGAAGTAGCCCTTGGCGAACTTATCGGAGCGCTTGCCGCCAGTGAGGAGCTTGGCGCCGCACTTCTGGGCGTCCTCGATCAGGCTGATCGTGCCGTCCATCGCTCGCTTTTCGAACATGGGGCCGATCTCGATGCCGGCGTCCAGGCCGTTGCCGACCTTGAGCTGCTTGGCGAATTCGACGCTGGCTTCGGTGAATTTCTTCTGCACGTCTTGATGCACATAGAATCGGCTCGGGGCGATGCAGACCTGGCCATTGTTGCGGAACTTGCCCATGACGGCGAGCTTGGCGCCGACTTCAGGATCGGCATCGGGAAAAACGATGAACGGCGCGTGCCCGCCGAGCTCCAGGCTGATGCGCTTGACCTGATCGGCGGCCCCTTTCATCAATTGCTTGCCGACTTCGGTCGAGCCGGTGAAGCTGATCTTGCGGACGATTTGATTTTCGAGGAATTCATCGGCGACTTCCTGCGCCGGGCCCATGACAAGATTGGCGACGCCGGCCGGCAAGCCCGCATCGACCATGCATTCGAAGACCTGCACCAGGGCGAGCGGCGTTTGCGTCGCCGGCTTGCAGACAATCGTGCAGCCGGCAGCCAAGGCCGGCGCGATCTTGCGCGATTGCAGCGTGATCGGGAAATTCCAGGGACTGATGGCGCCGACGACGCCGACCGGATGCTTCAAAGTGACGTGCCGCTTGCCCGGCGCGGAATTCGGGATGAGCTGACCATAGGCGCGCTTGCCTTCCTCGGCGAACCATTCGAAGGTGTCCGCGGAATGCATGATCTCCGCCTTTGCCTCCGCGAGCGGCTTGCCCTGCTCCATCGTCAAGGTGCGGGCGATGGCATCCGCTCGTTCGCGCATCAGGTCGGCGGTCTTCTTGAGGACCTTGGCGCGATCGTAAGCCGTCAGCTTCATCCAGGCGGGCATCGCGTTGCCGGCGGCCGCGATGGCGCGCTTGACATCGGCCCGGCTGCCGAAGGCCATCTCGACGATGACATCCTCGGTCGCAGGATTGATGACGCCGATCGTCTTGCCATCCTTCGCGGCACACCATTGGCCGTCGATGAACATTTTCTTCGTGGTTGCGGTGGAAATAGCGGACGCGGTGGCCGGGGCCATGGGATTGCTCCTGCGGAGGATTGTTCGTGTTGTTGTTGTGATTATTGTAACGTGTCGGGACGGCTTGACGAGAGGGGCTTATTCCTTGCTGCGCTGAAGAGTTTGCTCTTGCTTGGCGCCGCCCTTGAGGAAAAAGGTTGCTTCACCGACGATCGTGTTAGCGTCCTTGACGGTGCCGTGGAATTCCATCAGTTTCTGATTGGGATTGATGAAATGCTCGAAATGGAGCTTGTCGCCTTCGAGTTTCCAAGAACCGCCATTTTTGAAGGCCTTCGCAACCTTGGATGCGGCGCTTCGGTAGCTCAAAGTGCCGTCGGCCTCGAAGATGAAGATGCGGTTGGCAGCCCTGTATTTGCCAAGCCAGGCGCTGCCATTCAAGTCCACCATCACCGGTGCGGGCGTCATTGGCGCTTGGCTTGATTTGTACAGCAACCGCGCCGGCGCGCCTGGGCAGAGCCGAGCGCCATGAGTATCCCAATCACCGCGAGGCCCAAGCTTGAACGCATTTCAGTTCCCCTGTGCGTGATTTACTGCCTAACTTCGAGGATTCATTTTGTGGGCACGATGCGTCATCCGCGGTCATTGAGACTGAGAAATGCGCCGGAAGGTGGTTTGCCAGCGCAGGCCGACTTTATTGGAGGAATCGCCGGCAAGGACATCGCCGGTGATGGTGCCGCGAAATTCGTAGTAGACGTTGTTGAGTTCCATGTAGACGGTGTTGGGGCCGGTCGATTTCCAGGAACCGACCTTGTAGACGTTGCCGTTCTCGATATTGGTGACGCCGCCATTGGGCTCGAAGATGATGGTCCAATCGGTGCCTTCGTAGGTTTTGCCGAACCAGCGGCTGCCGCGCAGATCGAGCTGCTCGGGTTCCACGCGTAAAGGTTCGCGCGGCAGCCGAACCGGCGCGGCGTTGCCGGCGGCGAGCCCGATCAACAACAAAGCGAAAACTGCTGCGAAACCACGTTTCATGATGCGGTCTCCGGGGATTGAGCCCATCCGGGCAAGGCGGTCTCCAACTCCTCCACGAATTTGCTGCGCGGCCAAACGACATCTAGTCCGGCCTCGCGTCCTTTTTTCAATGTCGCAGTATCGACATGGGACCCATACCCGACAAGCGTTGGCCTGGGCCGCACCTGCTTCAATTCGCACGCGGCTTGATCGATATCGAGGCCGGGCAAATTCAAATCGATGATAGCACATGCCGGCGGCGATTGCTCGCAAAAAATCAACAAATCACGCAAAGATTTTGCGCTGCGCAATGTCAGTCCCAACGCCGTGGCCGTGCCCGCCACGCGGCTGACGAAAATCAGATCATCGCACAGCAAAACGATGTCGTTCATGGCTAAATCGCCTCCGGCCCGCGCTCGCCGGTGCGGATGCGGATGCAGTCCTCGAGCGGGATGATGAAGATTTTGCCGTCGCCGATGCGGCCCTCCGAGCCGGTGCGCCCCGCCTCCATGATCGCGTTGACGGTCGGCTCGACGAAATCCTCGTTGACGGCGACTTGCAGTTGCACCTTGTTGAGCAGGTTCACCGTCAGCTCATGGCCGCGATAGACCTCGCTCTGCCCCTTCTGCCGGCCAAACCCCCGGCAATCGATCATCGTCAGGCGAAACACTTCGACCTTGTTCAGCGCCTCCTTGACGGCTTCGACCTTCGCGGGCTGGATGATGGCAATGATCAGCTTCATGGCGAACCTCGACGGTGACGCGGGAGAGTTGCCGCTATCTTAGCAACCGGGCCCGAGGAAATCACCCGGCATTAGAGTCCACCTACCCACATACCCATCACCCGTGGGTAGCTCGAATGCGGAAATCTCCAGGAAATTCCACGATTTCGGAGCACGTACCCACGAAGCCGGGGGAGAGACCCCTCATCGCGGGCCAATGTTCCGCGCGGAACAATCACGCGTCCACCGTCGGCAAGCGCTTGGCGTCTTCGATCATGACATACGCGATCGCCACCAGCAAAAGCGGAAACGAGATGCTGCGAAGCGGAACCTGCTGCCAGGCGTCCAGGCCACGGCAATCGATGTACAGGACCGCGTCATCGGCGACCACGCGCACGATCTCCGCCCAGGTGGCCGTGATCGGGCCCTTGATGCCGGTGCTGTCGAGCCAGAGGGCGCCGAACTTGACCGGGTCGCCGTTGAAGATGCGCTGGAGCTTCGGCAGGAATTGGGCTGACGCGATCTTGACCTTGAGGTATTCCGCCAGTGGCATGATCGTCGGGGATTGGGCGGCGGAGAGGACCAGCCGGCAATCGCCGCGCGTGATGATCGTGTAGATGGGCGGGCCGATGTTGTCGGCGTCGCGAAAATCCTTGACGTCTTCCCAGCCGCAGGCCTCGACCTCGTTGCCGCGCTGCACGAATAGGCCATTCTCGAAGATCCAGATGGTGATCGAAAGATTCGGCTGCCGGAAGAATGCGTGCCAGGCGCCGAAGCCGATACCGACGATGCCGAACAGCATCATGATGGAATAGGCGGCGACGCCGTCGCGCATGAGCGGTTGCAGGCGATGGCCGCTCAGCTCGAAGCCGCCCGCGAGCAGGAACATCAAGCCGATCACGGCCGCCAGCGCGGCGATGCCGAAATTGAGCGCCTGTTTCTCGCCCGAAATCGTCAGCGTCGCCAGCGGCAGGCCGAATTCATCGACCTTCGGCGGCAGATTCGCCGGCAAGGTTTGCAGCTCCGCGTCGCGCATGTCGGGCAACGCACGCACCGCCAGCTTGATCAACTCCCCTTGCAGCGCCGGCGACAGCGTGCGGAACTCGTCCCAATTCGCGTATGTCTCCGGCAACGCCGCTTCACCGGGCGCGGCTTGCCCCGGCGTCCACGGCTCGGGCGCGGTTGCTCGCAACGCGGATGAAGCCGCCGCCGTCACATGCGTCTCGGCAAGCGATAAAGACTGGCCGCAGTGGACGCAGAGTATTTGCGCGACATCATCCGGCGCGTGCATGGTTCCCTGGCAACGGGGACAAACGACATTCATGCGGGCCGCTCCCTGGCGTGGGCGTGCAGCGCGCGTGCGAGTGCCGTGAACATGCTCGGAAATGGAATCTCGTCCAGGGGTATCGTCAACGCGCTGTGCTCCTCGTGGCGAATTAACAGGTCGCGATCATTCCGTTCGATCTCGAACACGTTTCTCCACGCGATTTCTTCGGCGATTCCCTGGATCGCTGACTTTCGCACGCGCCATTCGCCGAATCGAATCGTTCTGCCTTCCGCGATCGCGTGCAGCGCTTTTTCAATGTTGGCGGCGGCAGCCCGATTCTCGAAATAGGGCACGATCCTTCGCGATGTGGCCGTGTTGCTGAATGATATCCAGGCGATCGGGCCGCCCATGCTGATCCCGACGGCGGGACGGGCGGGACAGAGCTTGCAATAGACCTCGTGCACTTCCGCCCAGGCGTACCACTCGAACACCTTCTCGGTCATCCAGACCATGCCGTGCGGACAGAACCAGCACATTTGATTGATGACACGCCCGCGGAAGTAGCCGAACCATGCCCCGGCGCCGCCGATAGCTCCGCCAATGATGGTCACGGCGATTAGGGCGAACGCGTCGTTCCGAGGCCTTGGGCGCAGGGGTTCAGACACCGCGGCGATGGCGGCTATTACCCCCCCCAAAAGAATCAATCCGCCCAAAATCATGAACAGCCAGCCGCAAACCCGCAGGAAGACCAGCCCGATCAGATATTCCTGCACCAAAACCGCGCTGGCAATGGGCCGGCCGAGATCCATCGCGGCAACGGGCGTGTTCTTGGGAAACGGATGCGCACTTCAACGCGCCGACCTCCGGGAATGGCTCCTCCAGCAACGCGTTGACCTCACGCCGCACGGCCGACGACGTCAGAAATGCTCGGGCAGCGTCGGGCGATGCCATGGCCTCGGCGGAGAATTCACCTCTCGCGAAGTCGCTGCTTCTTGCGGCGCGGATCGGCTTGCTCGAAAATCGTCCGTCAGACATTCGCGGCTCCCCGTCGAGAAATCTCGTCCGCGCAAACCCTCGCTGCCGGCTGATCCTTACTCTACCAAATTTGTTCGCAGGGATCCGCGATTAGCGCCGCAATTCGATGGGAGAATACTCCCCAGGAACCGCCGCGTTCACCCTGATGAGGTTTAGCGATTTCTTTTTCGCTGGCGAGGCTGTAATTGGCCCGGTTGAATCATTGCGGGTCATGGATGGGTTCAGATAGTCGGTGTGAAGCCGGTGAAGTTCACCGTCAAATCGTTCTTGAATTTAAGATTGTCGGAAGCATTGACGATGCCGTCGCCATTGTAATCGAAAGCCGCGTTGTAAGTCGTTAGCGCTTGCTTGAACTGCAAATTGTCCGCCGCATTGACGACGCCGTCGCCGTTGATGTCGCCGAAAAGGCGGTAAAAGGACTGGGTGGCGTGATCCGGGTCGCCCGCCGCCGGCGCCTGGCCCGGGAGGAGGCTGAGTGCCTGGCCGTCGCTGACGGCAGTAATGGAATTCGGATCAGCGATGGTGATGGTGTAAGCGCCGTTGGCGATAGAACCGCCGGTGACGCCGTTGCCGCTAAAGCTGACGGCCCACTCGGTATCGTTCGAGCCGGCGACGGCAGCCCAACTCAGCGTCGGCACGGTTCCCGATCGGCCTGCAGCCACGCTTACGGTGAAGACGTTCGGGTCACTCGGCGAGATGTTGACCGGCTCGCTGAAAGTGTAAACAATGTCGTCCACCATCGACCGCTGCGTGCCCGGCGATGATTGCCCGGCGGCGTTGTAGAGGGCCGAGATGTCTTCGTTGATCGCTACCGCCGAAACCGCCAAACCCACGCTTGTAACGGTGAGCGTCACCTTGTCATTCGCGTAGCTGACACTGAACACGTCCTCGGGATTGTTTGCGGCAGTAATCGTCGTGGGAGCATTGCTAAAGGTCCCAGTTAGTGCGCCCGAAACCGTGGTAACAATAGTGAACTGCTCGCCGACGCTTATGTTCCCCGCCTCGACGGCGAGACTCGCTCCAGACAAGCTGAGCGATCCGCTATAGGAGAGCTGTCCGAAGTTGCCGGACGTGCCGTTCTCAAGGGTGACGCTCACGTGCGAGCCCGAGCTCAAGGTGAGGTTGTTGACGTTCAGCGTGCCGACCGGTGCCCCGGGAGACAGAGTGCCATTTCCCATGATCTCGACTGCGATAAGTGCGTTGCCTGTGCCAGAGAAAACGCCTCCGGAATTGACGACGATCGCGCTGCTGTTGCTGCCGCTGGCAGCGTTGAAGGTGGTGCCGCTGGCGGCAAGCAGGCCGCCAGTGCCGTTGCTATCGACCACGATCTGCGCCGTCGCACCGTAATAGCTATTGACGTCGTAGGTCACCGTGTCGCCACTGGCAAAGCTCAGCAGGCCGTTGTCGGCGAACGTAATCGACGGCGAGGTGGCCCCCGTCCCGATCTGCACGGGAATATTGGAAGCCACGGCCAGAGTAGCCCCGTAGTTGATGGTTAAGTTGCCCGGCAGCACGTAGAGCAGATCAAACGTCGAGACCGTCCCCATCAGCGTCAGCGTCACCGAGTGACCGCTGGCCAGGCTGTCGCCCGCATTGATGTCCACATTCGCGAAGCTCTGATTGTTGGTCAACAACGGCACGTCCAAAATCGGCGTGTACAGCGTGGTGTTTGCGAAGATGTTGTTGGTCAAGTCGCCGCTGGCGAGGATGCTGTTGTCCGCCAGACTCACTTGGCCGATGGCAAAGTTGGTGTAACTGGCCTGGAGCTCGCCTCCGGCATCGACGAGGAGCGCGGTGCTGTTGGCACCGCTGGCGGCGTTAAAGGTGACGCCGCTGACGGCGGTGCCGCTGGCGGCAAGCAGGCCGCCAGTGCCGTTGCTATCGACCACGATCTGCGCCGTCGCACCGTAATAGCTATTGACGTCGTAGGTCACCGTGTCGCCACTGGCAAAGCTCAGCAGGCCGTTGTCGGCGAACGTAATCGACGGCGAGGTGGCCCCCGTCCCGATCCGCATGGGAATGTTGGAAGCCACGGCCAGAGTAGCCCCGTAGTTGATGGTTAAGTTGCCCGGCAGCACGTAGAGCAGATCAAACGTCGAGACCGTCCCCATCAGCGTCAGCGTCACCGACTGACCGCTGGCCAGGCTGTCGCCCGCATTGATGTCCACATTCGCGAAGCTCTGATTGTTGGTCAACAACGGCACGTCCAAAATCGGCGTGTACAGCGTGGTGTTTGCGAAGATGTTGTTGGTCAAGTCGCCGCTGGCGAGGATGCTGTTGTCCGCCAGACTCACTTGGCCGATGGCAAAGTTGGTGTAACTGGCCTGGAGCTCGCCTCCGGCATCGACGAGGAGCGCGGTGCTGTTGGCGCCGCTGGCGGCGTTAAAGGTGACGCCGCTGACGGCGGTGCCGCTGGCGGCAAGCAGGCCGCCAGCGCCGTTGCTATCGACCACGATCTGCGCCGTCGCACCGTAATAGCTATTGACGTCGTAGGTCACCGTGTCGCCACTGGCAAAGCTCAGCAGGCCGTTGTCGGCGAACGTAATCGACGGCGAGGTGGCCCCCGTCCCGATCTGCACGGGAATATTGGAAGCCACGGCCAGAGTAGCCCCGTAGTTGATGGTTAAGTTGCCCGGCAGCACGTAGAGCAGATCAAACGTCGAGACCGTCCCCATCAGCGTCAGCGTCACCGAGTGACCGCTGGCCAGGCTGTCGCCCGCATTGATGTCCACATTCGCGAAGCTCTGATTGTTGGTCAACAACGGCACGTCCAAAATCGGCGTGTACAGCGTGGTGTTTGCGAAGATGTTGTTGGTCAAGTCGCCGCTGGCGAGGATGCTGTTGTCCGCCAGACTCACTTGGCCGATGGCAAAGTTGGTGTAACTGGCCTGGAGCTCGCCTCCGGCATCGACGAGGAGCGCGGTGCTGTTGGCACCGCTGGCGGCGTTAAAGGTGACGCCGCTGACGGCGGTGCCGCTGGCGGCAAGCAGGCCGCCAGCGCCGTTGCTATCGACCACGATCTGCGCCGTCGCACCGTAATAGCTATTGACGTCGTAGGTCACCGTGTCGCCACTGGCAAAGCTCAGCAGGCCGTTGTCGGCGAACGTAATCGACGGCGAGGTGGCCCCCGTCCCGATCTGCACGGGAATATTGGAAGCCACGGCCAGAGTAGCCCCGTAGTTGATGGTTAAGTTGCCCGGCAGCACGTAGAGCAGATCAAACGTCGAGACCGTCCCCATCAGCGTCAGCGTCACCGAGTGACCGCTGGCCAGGCTGTCGCCCGCATTGATGTCCACATTCGCGAAGCTCTGATTGTTGGTCAACAACGGCACGTCCAAAATCGGCGTGTACAGCGTGGTGTTTGCGAAGATGTTGTTGGTCAAGTCGCCGCTGGCGAGGATGCTGTTGTCCGCCAGACTCACTTGGCCGATGGCAAAGTTGGTGTAACTGGCCTGGAGCTCGCCTCCGGCATCGACGAGGAGCGCGGTGCTGTTGGCGCCGCTGGCGGCGTTAAAGGTGACGCCGCTGACGGCGGTGCCGCTGGCGGCAAGCAGGCCGCCAGTGCCGTTGCTATCGACCACGATCTGCGCCGTCGCACCGTAATAGCTATTGACGTCGTAGGTCACCGTGTCGCCACTGGCAAAGCTCAGCAGGCCGTTGTCGGCGAACGTAATCGACGGCGAGGTGGCCCCCGTCCCGATCCGCATGGGAATATTGGAAGCCACGGCCAGAGTAGCCCCGTAGTTGATGGTTAAGTTGCCCGGCAGCACGTAGAGCAGATCAAACGTCGAGACCGTCCCCATCAGCGTCAGCGTCACCGAGTGACCGCTGGCCAGGCTGTCGCCCGCATTGATGTCCACATTCGCGAAGCTCTGATTGTTGGTCAACAACGGCACGTCCAAAATCGGCGTGTACAGCGTGGTGTTTGCGAAGATGTTGTTGGTCAAGTCGCCGCTGGCGAGGATGCTGTTGTCCGCCAGACTCACTTGGCCGATGGCAAAGTTGGTGTAACTGGCCTGGAGCTCGCCTCCGGCATCGACGAGGAGCGCGGTGCTGTTGGCGCCGCTGGCGGCGTTAAAGGTGACGCCGCTGACGGCGGTGCCGCTGGCGGCAAGCAGGCCGCCAGTGCCGTTGCTATCGACCACGATCTGCGCCGTCGCACCGTAATAGCTATTGACGTCGTAGGTCACCGTGTCGCCACTGGCAAAGCTCAGCAGGCCGTTGTCGGCGAACGTAATCGACGGCGAGGTCGCCCCCGTCCCGATCTGCGCCTCGCATTAGGCCCCACGGCCAGCGATCCCCCATTTGCCACGGTAACGTTTTGGCCGAAAGTGGATGTCACCGTCGATCCCACGAGGGAGAGAGAACCGCTCGACGTAATCGTAAGCGCAGCTGTCGTGTCGTTCACTGAGTTGACAGATTCCGCGTCGGTGACCGAGATGCCGCCCGAGACGGCGATGTTGATGACGGCATCGTCGCTAGCCCCTGGCGCGACGCCACCTTGCCAGTTGGTGGCGACGTTCCAAGCTCCGCCGCTTGCATTGCCCCAATAAATTGTCGAGGGCTGGATGCGATCTTCCAGCACTTCCAAGGCCGGGCGAAGCGTAGTGTTCCGTGGATGCCGCGACCGGCGGGAAAGAGAATGGTTGCTGAGCTTCTTGAGCCAAGAACGCAGCGTGGTCTGAATCATGGACGACCCCGTTTTGTTAGGCGCTGCGCCCGTCCCATAAAAAAGTAAAGTGGAAACCTTGCGACGAACCGGGGCGGATCGCGTTATTTAGCGAGAAAAGAAAAAATAGGCAAGTGGCACCGAACGGTTTTAATGATTTTTTGGGAATCAGGCTTCCGTGCAATGAATCGGCCTAACGCATTAATAGCAAAAGGGATCGTCGCGGAGAATTCGTTGCACGCTCGCCGCCGACGCGTCCGCCGTATCAAATCGTCGGCGTGAAACCGGGGAGGCGCACGAGTTTTTTGAGCCAAAATCGCGCCGTCGTTGGGAGCATGGCCGAATCCCCGAATGTGGGGGGCGTATGCCGGCTCCGAAGGCGTGGCACGGAGACATCGGTGAACGACAAGGTAAATTTATCGCCGGCTGACTGCGAGTGAAGGCTTCAACAAGAAGACTGGCGGTTCGCCGGAATTGATTGCATCGGCGAAATATTTTTGCTGGCGAAGTGGATCGGCACGGCGTATACTCGACTTCATCTTTTCCGCGTAACAGGGCAATTGGCCGTGAAGAGAATCGCTGTCCTTCCGACATTGCTGACGCTGGGCAACGGCGTTTGCGGCTTTGTCGCCATCACGTTCATCAGCAAGGTCTCCGCGAACGGCACGGGGACTGACGACAACATCCATTTCGCCTGGGCCGGCTGGTTCATTTTGTTCGCCATGTTGTTCGACATGCTGGACGGTTACGTCGCACGTCTTTCGAAGTCGGCGAGCGATTTCGGCGGCGAGCTCGATAGTCTGTGCGATGTGGTCAGCTTCGGGGTGACGCCGGCGTTCTTGCTGCTCAAGCTGGGGCCGACGCGGGACGCCAACGAATTCTTGCACATGTTGCTGGCGGGCATCGCGGCCCTGTATTTTGCCTGCACCGCGCTGCGGCTGGCCCGATTCAACGTCGCCAATAACACCGATGCCGCCAGCCACAAGCGCTTTCAAGGGCTGCCGTCCCCCGGCGCCGCCGGCTGCATCGCGGCATTGGCGATCCTGCGCGGGGAATTCGGCATTCTGCAGACGACCCTGAATCAGTTTTCCCTCGGCATCGAGCAAGCAGTTATCGTGCGCACCGTTGAAATCGTGGCCCCGATCGGCGCCTTGCTCGTCGCCTTGCTCATGGTCTCGAACATCCCCTATCCGCATATTACCGGCAAAATCTTTCGCGGCCGAAAGCGCATCAGCCATGTCATCCAGGTCCTGCTCGCCGCCTTCATCCTGGTGATGTTCCGCTCGCTGGCCCCGCTCCTGGTCTTCTGGACCTACGCCTTCGTCTTTCCCTTGCGGTGGCTAATCCTGCAATACCTGCGCGGCCAACCGGATGCGGAAGGGGCGGCCATTGATGAGCATGCGCCGCACCAATTGTAGCTGCTGCCGACAATGTGGGTCAGCCGCTCGGCAATCGATCGAAGAACGCAACTGGGTCCACGCCGTCGGCCGGGTGCGCGAAGTCTACGCCGAGGCCATTCGCTCCGGCCGCGGCCCCATGCGCTGGAACTTCCGCGACCGCCTCGTCCAGGCCGCCACCTTCGGCATCGTGTCGGCCTTCCGCTCGATGCCCGGCAAACGCGAAGGCGCCAAATGGCAGCCGGACCTGTGCGTTACCGAGACGCCGGCGGCGGTGGCGTGAAATTAGCGGTGCGGTTGCCCGAGGCTGTAAATGGCCTTGCCAAGTTTCTCTGGCATCGGCTCTTGTAACGGCACCCAGTAGTAAACCGGATCACCCATCAAGCCCCCCTTGCAGCCAAGGATGAGGCCGATGTCAGCAGGTTGGTAAATTGCGGTGAGCGCAAGAAACGGTCCCGCACCCTGTGGTGAACCAAGCAATGCCACTATCTGCGCTTGGCGTATTGGGCTGTCGGGATCGCTACCCACATCGCCCCAGAAATCGACCGACCAGCCCTCGCCCGACTCTACTCGGAATGAGTAAGTTGACCCGTGATTCCTATGAGGCACGTATCCCAGATAGCTGGAGTGCTGGAAGGCGGCCGTCAGATAGCGGGTGGACTCTACGTCATCGACGACCAGGGGCCAATGCCCATCGTGCTGATGCCCCAAAACAATGAACCGACTGACCATTACTCGGCCATCTCTGGCGAACAAGCGGTCGATTCTCGTGTCCGTAATGCTCTCTTTCATGCTCTCGTTAATGCTCACGCCCAAGCACAAGATGATCGGTAACGCGATACAACAACCGACGGCAAGAGCCAAGAAAAGGGTCGTGCAGGAAACAGGGTCGCTCTTTATCGGCTGGTTTGACAAGGGTTTCTATCCTTTCCCATAGTGAATCACGACGGGCGGTAATATACTCACGGCGCGTCCATCGTCCCCCTTTTTTCGCAATCGACTGGTTTTAGCGGTGGGCAACATCGGCGTGATGATCGCATTCCACCTCCTCCCTGCTCGAATTCTGGCAACTTCCGTCGCGCGGCCTTATCATAATCCGAAGACGCTCGGAGCAGATTCATGAACAAGATGCCGGCTTTCAATGCAGGGACGCTATTCGCCCTCTTGCTGGTGCTCAGCGGCGCCGCCTTTGTGCGGATCGGTTATCTGACGCTTGGCGCCGATCAAGGCCGGCTTGCTCCCGCTCTCTTCGTGCAAGGAAAACCGCCCGATGACAAGGTTACCGCCAACGTCGTCGAGCATTACTGGTTCGGCGGCCTCGCCCCGCTGGCGGACGCGGAAGAGCGGACGGCTCACGTCTCGCCGGGCCTGCCGTTTGCCACGCTCGCGGTCGCTCACTTCTTCGATCCTGCCGAGCCGATGCTGCGCTGGCTGCAATGCGGTCTGGGAATTCTGACGGTCGGCTGCTTTTTCTTCTTTGCTCGCCGGGCCTTTCACAACACGCTCATCGCCACGCTGGCTGGCCTGCTGATCGCGTTTCATCCGTTCTGGATCGTCAACACGGCCGAGCTGAACGACGGCGTGCTGGCCAGTTTTCTCCTGGGATTATGCCTGATGCTCGGCGCCCGCGCGGGTCAGGACGGGGGCGCATTCACGAGCCTGCTCTTCGGGCTGACGCTGGCGGGGCTCGCGTTGGTTCGGGCCGCGTTCTTACCATTCGCGATTGTTGCGTTGCTCTGGTTCCTGTGGGAATGCCGGCGTTTTCCGCTCGGCTGGTTTGCCGGCATCGTCGCGCTTGTCGGTTTCGCCAACGGCCTGGCCCCGTGGAGCCTGCGCAATTACGAGGTGTTCGAGCGCCCGGTGCCGATCGCCGATACCGCGTACTGGCACCTGTGGATGGGCAATAATCCGCACGCCACCGGCTCCACATTGGATCAGGCGACCTTGCTGGAACTGTTGCCGGCGGAGCGCAAGCAGGAGCTATTCGGCGAACCCAACCAGGCGAAGCGCTATAATATGCTGGCCCATACGGTGTGGAACGAAATCAAGGAACATCCGACCGAAACGCTGGAGCGGCGCATCAAGTCGGCCATCGCGTTCCTCTTCGGCGGCGGCTGGCTCAAGGACGGCCGGCTTGCGGACCTGCGAAAAACCAGCGACACCATCGCCAAGCCTCCCGATTGGCTGAGCGACAATGCGGAATTGATCCTGCATGCGTCTCTCCTGGGAATGCTGGTTCTGGCCCTGCTCGGTTGGCGTTGGAGCTACCTGTGGCGGCGGGAAAGCCGATTGGCGGCGCTCGCGGCGTTGTGGTTGCCGTTGCCGTATGTGCTGAGCCATGCGGAGCCGTTGTCAGGGCCGCGATTGCCGCTCGACGGCGTGTTGCTTTGTTTCGCGGCGTATGCGTTGGCGAGCCTGATTCCGGGGCTAGTGCGTTCGCCCGAGTCGGCCAGATAAGGAATTCTCGTTAAGTAACTCCCCGACTTGAATGGGTCGATACGTTTAGGGTGGGTCGAGCAACGCGAGGCCCACCAGAGGTTACGAGTGCCGGTGGGCCTCGCGTTGCTCGACCCACCCTACAGCTGATTCCAGGGCTGGTGAGCTCGCCCTTGCCGAACAAGTCCAATGAACCTCGATGATCCGCTTGAATTGTTTCTGCCGCCGGTGCGCGAGTGGTTCCGCCGCCACCTCGGCGTGCCGACGCCGGTGCAGCGGCTGGGCTGGCCCGTCATCGCCGCCGGCAAGAGTGCGCTCTTGCTCGCGCCGACGGGCTCCGGCAAGACGCTCGCCGCCTTCTTGGCTTGCCTCGACGGCCTGTGGCGGCAGCAACCCGTCGCGTCGCGGCGTGCAAATCCTTTACATCTCGCCGCTCAAAGCCCTCAACAACGACATCTATCGCAATTTGCAAATCCCGCTCGCCGGTGTCGCTGCGGCAGCCACGGAAATGAATGTCGAGTTGCCGAAGATCGACATCGCCGTCCGCACCGGCGACACGCCAACCGTGGAACGGCAGCGCCTGCTGCGCCATCCGCCGCACGTCCTCATCACGACGCCGGAATCGCTGCATCTCTTGCTCACGTCGAAGGCCCGCGAGACGCTGCGCAACGTCACGCACTGCATCGTCGATGAAATCCACGCCCTGTGCCCGAACAAGCGCGGCGTCTTCCTGGCCCTGCTGCTCGAACGGCTGCAAGCATTGATCGGCCGCGATTTCGTGCGTATCGGCCTGTCGGCGACCCAACGGCCGCTGGAGGAAGTCGCCCGCTATCTAGGTGGTTCTGCGTATGACGCGAAAGGCGAATGGCGCGAACGGCCGGTCGCCATCGTCGATGCGGGCCTGCGGAAAAACCTCGATCTCCAAGTCGTCAGCCCCGTCGAGCATTTCGGCCCATTGCCGGAGAAATCGATCTGGCCCGCGATCTACCGCCGCCTCGCCGACGAGATTCGCCGCCATCGTTCGACCATCATTTTCGCCAACAATCGCCGCAGCGTCGAACGGATCACGGCGATGCTCAATAGCCAGGAGTCAGGAGTCAGGAGTCAGGAGTCAGGAGTCAGGAGTCAGGAGTCAGGAGTCAGGAGTCAGGAGTCAGGGGTCAGGAGGTCTGATTCCTGCCCCCTGACTCCTGACTCCTGCCCCCTGACTCCTGACTCCTGGCTCGTCCGCGCCCATCACGGCAGCGTCGCCCTGGAAGTGCGGCAGCAAACCGAGCAAGCGCTCAAGGAAGGCCGATTGCGCGCGGTTGTGGCGACGGCGTCGCTGGAGCTCGGCATCGACATGGGAGCGGTCGATCTCGTTTGCCAGGTCGAATCGCCCGGCAATGTCGCGCGGGCCTTGCAGCGCGTCGGCCGCGCCGGGCATCTTGTCGGCCAATCGAGCAAGGGCCGGCTGATTCCGAAAACGCTGGCGGACCTGCTCAATCAAGCCGTGCTCGCCGCGGAGATGGCGGCGGGGCGCGTCGAAGCGTTGCGCGTGCCGATGAACTGCCTGGACGTGCTCGCCCAGCAAATCATCGCCATGACCGCGATGGACGATTGGCCCGTCAATGATCTGTATCGCCTTGTCCGCCAGGCGTATCCCTATCGCGATCTGACGCCGGCTGCGTTTGATGCCGTGCTTGAAATGGTAAGCGGTCGCTATCGATTCTCCGCCGGGGAGGGTGAAGTTTCTCCCCTCGCCCCTGTACTCAAGGGAGAGGGGCCGGGGGTGAGGGATTCGGCGTCCCTCGCGCGGGACGTGTCTACGCCTGGGACACTAAACCCCCTCACCCCCGGCCCCTCTCCCCCTGAGTACAGGGGGAGAGGGGAGGGAGTTTCCGCCGAGCCAAGGCATTCGCTCACCGCCTTGCAGCCGCGCATCAGTTGGGACCGCGTGCATCAACGGCTTCAGGCGTTGCCCGGCAGCCAGCGATTGGCACTCGTTCACGGCGGCACGATTCCCGACACCGGCCAGTACGCCGTCTACACAACGCGCGGTCTGCGCATCGGCGAGGTGGACGAGGAATTCGTGTACGAACGCCGCATCGGCGACACGTTTCTGCTCGGCACCAATGCGTGGCGCATCGACCGCATCGACACCGACCGTGTCGTCGTCTATCCCGCCGAAGGGACGCCGGCGATGGCCCCGTTCTGGCGCGGCGAAAGCACTGGCCGCAGCTACGACTTGGGGTTGGCGCAAGGCAAATTCCTGCGCGAGATGGGCGAGCGGCTCGATCAGCCGGATTGCCTCGATTGGCTGCGTCGCGATCATTTCCTTGATGGCGCCGCTGCGAGCAATCTGCGCGATTTCGTTCGCCGCCAGAAGCTCAGGACCGGCTGCCTCCCGACCGATCGCACGCTCATGATCGAGGCGTCGCGCGATCCGCTCGGCGATTGGCAGGTGATCTTGCTGAATCCGCTGGGCCGGGCCGTGAACTTGAGCTTGCGGCTCGCGCTGGAGCATCGTTTGCACGATCGGCTCGGCTATCATCCACAGTGCTTGCACCATGACGACGGCGTCCTGATCCGGCTGACCGAAAGCGAGGAGCCGGTCGTCGATCTTTTCGCGGGGCTCACGCCGGAGAACGTGCGCGACATGATCCTGGAGGAGCTGGCCGACAGCGCCTCTTTCGCGCTGCGATTTCGGCAGAACGCGGCCCGGGCGCTGATGATGCCGCGCGGCGCCGCCGGCAAGCGCGCCCCGCTCTGGCTGCAACGGCTGCGCGGCCGCGATTTGTTGCAGGTGGCGCGGCGGCATGCCGATTTCCCGATCATTGCGGAGACGTTTCGCGAATGCTTGCACGATCATCTCGATTTGCCACGCTTGCAGCAATTGCTGAGCGACATCGCGGCGGGAATTATCGAAGTGCAAACGCGGCGGCTGGAGACGCCCTCGCCGTTCGCCGCCGGCTTGTTATTCTCCTTCACGATGGCGTTCATGTACCAGTACGATGATGTCGAGCCCGATGCCGATCGCCGCTCCGCGCCGCTTGATCAGGCGTTGCTCGATCAGCTTATCGGGCACGAGGGCCGGCCGTTGCCGTTGGAGCCACGTGCGATCAACCAGGTCGATCGGCGTTTGCGCAATGTCGGCCAACCGCCGCGCAGCAAGGCCGAGACCGCCGAATGGCTGCGCCATTTGGGGGATGTGTCGCGGCGCGAGGTTGAGGGGACCGTGGAGGGATTTCTGCGCGAACTTCAACTGGAAGGCACGGTCAAGATCATCGACTTGCGTGCGCCGGCCGATCCGCAGCGCTGGATTCTGACCGAGGAAGCCGATCTTTATCGTACCGCCTTCGCCGCTGACGTCGAGAAAGCGCAGGAAGCGGCAGCGGCGATATTGCGACGGTTCCTCGAAACGCACGCCCTGATCGGGCTGGACGACATCCTCCAGCGCTATCCGTTTGAGCGCAACTGGGCGATTCGGCAACTGGAGGAATGGACGAAGAGCGGCCGGCTGGTGCGAGTTGCCGTCGGGGAAACGGAATCGTTGCAATGGTCGGCGCCGGAGAATTTCGCCCAGATGCAGCGCGGCACCTTGTCGCTGTTGCGCCGGGAGGTGATGACGTGCCCCGCCGGGCAATTCGCCGACTTCCTGCTGCGCTGGCAGCATGTCCATCCCGCAACGCAGGTCCAGGATGCGGACGGGGTGCGTGCGGTCTTGCAGCGCTTGCAAGGATTTCTTGAGCCGGCGGAGCTATGGGAGCAAGCGATGCTGCTGTCGCGCTGCCGGGAGTATGTGCCGCGTTACCTTGACGATGTGATGGCTGCGGGGCAATGGATCTGGTATTGCGGTCGGATTGGCGAGGGCGACGCGGTGGCATTTGTGGAGCGCGACGTCTTGCCGAGCCTGCCGCCGCCGTCGTCCGAGAGCGTGGAATTGGATCAGCCATCGTCGGCAATCATGGAATTGCTGCGTAAGCGCGGCGCCTTGTTCGCGGCCGATTTGGCCGCGCAGGTGGGGCTTTCCTTGTCGATGACGCGGGCTTGCCTGTGGTCGCTCTTGCGGGCCGGATTCGCCACCAACGATCAATATGACGTTTTGCGTAAAGGCGAGCCGCCGCGCACCGACGAGCCGCCGCCGATGCGATCGCGCGGCGAGCTGCGGGCGTTCCTGCGCGATGGCAAGCGCCGACAGACGAAGGTGTGGCCTGAAGGACGCTGGTCGCTCGTGAACTGGGGCCAACCCGATCCGGAGGCGGCCGCCTTCTTGCAAGCCCGGCTTCTGCTCGATCGCTACGGCATCGTTTCGCGCGAGCTGGCCGTCCTGAGCGGCACGCTGACGCCGTGGCGCGTCCTTTATGAAATCCTGAGCCGGCTGGAACTGGCGGGCGACGTGCGGCGCGGCTACTTCGTCGAAGGGCTGTCCGGCGCTCAATTCGCCTGGCCCGATGCCGCCCGGAAATTGCAGGAAAGCGCCATGCCTAGCCACGCCGACGCCGCCGTCCTGCTCGTTCACAGCCTCGACCCGGCGAACCTCTACGGCAGCGGAGCTCCGTTCGAAATGCTGATCTCGGCCCCGGAGCCTCGTGCTTTCCAGCGCCGGCCCGGCAATTGGCTTGTTATCAAAGCCGGTCGGCCGGTGCTGCTTATCGAACACCACGGCAAGCGCTTAACCGCCTTGCCGCAAGCGAGCGATGCGGAATTGGCCCAAGCGACGGCTTGCCTGCCCGAGCTCCTCAAGCGCATGCCGAGCCGCGATATCCGTCACAAGCTCACGGTAGAAACCTGGAACGAGCAACCCGTCACCAGCACGACCGGCAAGGATTTGCTCGAACAGGTTGGCTTCGTGCGCGACTACCAGGCGATGACCCTGTACGCGGTCTGGCAGTGACGGTGCGCGCGTCAATTAACCGCTTTGCATCCAAAGCGCACGGTCGCGCCGAAGATGACCGAATCGGCGGAAAGCGTGTTGCGGATGGACGTGTTCGGTACCGGGCCGACCGGGCTATTGAAGGGGCCGTCCACCGAGTTCTCGAAGGCGTGAAAGTAAGCCAGCGACAGGGACATTGCGTCGCTCACGCGGTAGCTGAAGCCCATGTAAACGGTATGTTCGAGGGTGATCGGCGACCCCACGTTGAAGCTCGATTGAGCGTTCGAAATTGGATCCTGATTATAGCTGTAGCCGGCCCGCACTGAGAAGCAGTCGGTGACTTGGTATTGCGCGCCGAGCGACATGGCGAAGATGCTGCGCCAGCCGAGGCCGGCGACCGCGCCGGCGGAGGTGAAGCCGCTGCGGTCGAAGCCTTCGGTGCTCCCGTAATCGATATAGCGGAAATCGGCGGCGAAGGTCCAGCGGTCGATGCCGGTGTAGCCGACGCCGAAGGAAACGGTGCTGGGGAGGTTGAAGGTGTAGGAGACGTCGCGCGGATTGCCGAGGTTGTCTTGTGTTTGATAGTGGAAGCCTTCGAGCCATTGGGTGCTTTTGTAGGACAGGCCGAGGTTCCACCCGCCGTCGAGCTTGTAGAAGGCGCCGATCTGGAAACCGCCGCCCCAGCTCATGCGCGTGTGGGTTCCGGGCGGATAGGTGCCGTTCGGATTGGGGGAGGCCAGGAAGAGCGGGTCGGCTTCAAGCTGGGCGAGGGCCAGGGTCGGGCCGCCGCCGATCGAAAGCCGATCGGTGACTTGCACGGAGATCGTCGGCGTCAATTCAATCGCCTCGAAGCTGGTATAGAGCGAGCCCAGGCCGACGCCGAACGGAATCAGGTTGGGGGAAAGGATCGGGTTGCCGTTGTCGGCGCGATAATTGGTGCCGAACCCGCCGACGGTGAAGATGCCGAAGCCGTAGGTGAAGATCGAATCATCGGGCTTGTAGACGAGTGCCATGGACGGCAGGGCGAAGATGCCGTCGTCGCCGCGGTCCGAGCCGGAAATCGCAGTGGGCGGAAAGCCAGGCGCGAAAGAGTTGGCACCGTAGCTCGAACTGAGGCGGGTCTGTGGATAGAGAACCTCGACGCCGAAATCGATCGATGAGCCGGGCAAACCGCTGATGGTGGCGGGATTCCAGAACAGGGCGCCGGAGGCGTCGATGGGAGCTGCCGTCGAAGCGCCGCCCATGGAGCGATTGACCGGGCCGGCTCCCGTGAAGAGAACGCCCATTTGTGCCTGGGCCGGCAAGACGCACAAGCCCACGGCAAACAGGGAGAGGAGGCGCACGGCGACGCGAAAACATGGGAAACGCCTCCAATACGGAACATGCCGGAAATGCGCGGCTTACCGAAAGAATCGGTTCTTCCAATCTTGAGCTTTAATCCTTCCATGCCCGAATTGCCAGCGTTTGAACCACAGAGACACTGAGGCACAGAGAAGACAGGCAAGTTATCCGGTCTTTTTCTCTGTCCCTGTGCCTCCCCGGTTCACGTCTTTTTCGATTTTTTTCACCTGTCCCATTGACTACCGCCGATAACACGAGTATGATTATTAACGTACTGATGATTGATGTCGAAATGGCTACCATGTTAATCTCAATGGTCATCAATAACTGCGATGGCGATTCCTTGGCAATGATTGTTCGCAATTGTTGCCGGATTCGCTGTTGCTGAGCGTGTGGTTGGTTCGCACGCCGGTATCGTTGTTGAGGTCTCTCGCAGATCACCTGCAGCTTGGTCCCCGCAACGTGCTTTCCTTTGGGAGAGAGGGAGGCCGTTTCAGTTCCCATAAGAGGCGGGAACGCGGGGGCCTTTTTTCGAAGCGTTACCCTCACGGGAGAAGCCATGAATACTGGAACCTTACTCGCGCCGACCGTATCCGAGACCGAACGCCTGGAAGGTTTGCTTATGCGCCGTCTGGGCAACCGAGTTCGCGGATTGCGGCTCGTATTCGACCAGGCCGGCGTGATTCTGCGTGGCCGCAGCGAGACGTATTACGCCAAGCAAATCGCCCAGCACGCGGCCATGGAAATCACCGCCGCGCCCATCCTTGCCAATGAGATCGAAGTGAAATGATCATCCTCGAAGAAAATGCAGCACTTTTCAGGAAAGGAAGAACTCATGGAGAGCATCCGTCCGCGCCGCGCATTCACGCTCATCGAGTTGCTGGTCGTCATCGCGATCATCGCCATTTTGATTGGATTGCTGGTTCCCGCGGTCCAGAAAGTCCGCGAAGCATCCGCTCGGACGCAGTGTGCGAACAATCTCAAGCAGATCGGCATCGGGCTGCACGCCTATCACGACACCTACAAATATTTCCCGACTACGCAACGGCTTGATCCGACCAGCAGCTCTTCGCCGCGCGAACGCTGGTTCACGAAGATTCTGCCGAACATCGATCAGGGGAACTTGTACGCCGGCTACAACACGAGTTACAACTGGGATGACATTTCGCAAAGCCCGAACAATTTGGCGGTGAGCTCCGTGCCGCTGAATATCGCCACCTGCCCGTCCACGCCGAACTCAACGCGGCTGGACGGCGATCCGGCCCTGAATGTTGGCTCGTACACTCCGTCCGGTCCAGCCACCTCCTCTTCCAATAGCTGGGGCAATTGGCAGCCGATCGTTCCGGTGACCGATTACGCCGGTTTTTACGGGATTAGCGAATCGTTCCTGAGCGCGAATTCAGGCGTGTCTGCCGAGAACCCGGCCGGCATGATCGCCGACCCCTCGGTGCTGACCCCCGCAGTAATCAACAATGGCGGACTTTACGTGGGCGTCAACGGAACCATCACGATGGTGAGCGTGATTGACGGAACGTCCAACACCATCTTCCTGACCGAATCGGCAGGCCGTCCCTGGTATTACAACGCCGCCGGCTTGCAGGCGTCCACGACGGCTCAGATGCAGGCAGGCAGTGGCGTCAACGGAGGCGGCTGGTGCCGGCCGGCCAGCGACATCTGGCTCATCGGTTCCGACCCCGCCGGCGTCAACGTCGGCGGCTCGAGTATCATCAACGTCAACAACGGCTTCCCCGGGCCTTATCCGAGCACCGTCGGCGACCTCACCAACATCTTCAACACCGCCGTCGCCGGCTCGTCCACGGCTCATCTCAACACCTTCGGCACCGGCGCGGTTTACAGCTTCCACGCCGGCGGCGTCAACGCCCTGTTCGTCGATGGTTCGGTCCATTTCGTCAGCACCTCGGTGTCGCCAGCCACATTCGCGGCCCTCGTGACGCGGGCCAACAGCGATGCGAACACCTTTGTGCCGTGAAAATCCGTCAACCGCCGCGGCGAATCTTGGCTGCCAAGTCGATTTTCTGGGCATCGGCGATGGAAGCGAATCGCTCGGGATGGCACGTGAGGAGGATGATTTGCATCGGACCGGCCTGGCCTTCGCCGCGGGCCGCCCTGTGAAGGATTTCCAGCATCTTCGTGTGCTTGCCCAGGTCGGCGTGGGCCAGCGGGTCGTCGAGCAGGGCGACGGTCGGCTCGTCCTGGGAAAGCAGCCCGCCCACCGCGAGGCGGATCAACAGGCTGAGCTGCTCCACGGTGCCCAGCGATTCCTGTTCCAGGGCGACAGCAACGCCGGCCGGCGCGTGAATCGATTCCAGGCCAGCCGGCAGCAGCTGGCTGTCGAATGACAGCCGGCGATAATCGACCAAACCGAGCTGCCGCGCCCAGCCCATGACGCGGTCATTGATCGGGTCGATGGCGCCGCGCACCTGGCCCTGCTGGATTTCCTCGAACAGCTCTTTCAAATGCCGATGGGCGCTGGCCTGCAATGCCTCGCGCGGAATTGCGGTCAAATTCGGCCAGGGTTTGCTCCGCCTGGATGCGCTTCTGGTGCAATCCCTCGGCGCCGTCAAGCTGTGTTTGCAGACGCAACATTAAATCTTCATTCTCACGGACTCGCATCGCTCGTTGCCGCTGGGCATGGACGGCGGCATTGCTGCGAGCTTCGAGCGCCTGATCGGCATCACTCAACGCGAACTCATCCACCTTCGCCTGCGCCTCGGCCAAACGGGCGATTGCTTCCTCGGCAGCGGCTGCCAGCGTTGCTCGATCCTGCTGGCCGACTTTTGTTTTCAGCGCGCGCATCTCGGCGGTTTGCTCGACGATCGATTTCTCCAGGTCACGCTGATTGCTCTGTTCTTGCAGAAGCGCCTGGTTCGCGTCGAGATTCGCCTTCTTCGCTGCCTGGGTCGCGGCCGCCAATTGTGCCTCGCGCTTGTCGAATTCGGCTTTGCGCTTCTCCATCTCCGACAAGCTCGGCGCCCAGCCGACGAGTTCCGGGCGGCGTGCCAGGATGGCGTTTTCCTCGCGCCGGAGCCGGTCAAGTTCGGCCTGCTGGGCGGGCAATCCCTGCGGTGCGCCGCGGGCCAGCGCATCGCGATGATGCTTGATTTCCTTGAGAATGCCCTGGCGTTGATGGCGGCGCTCGACCAGGGCGTCGATCGAGCTCGCCTCGGCGGCCTTCAGACGCTCGATATAATCGCGATCCAGCTCGGCACACCGGCGCGCGATCTCCTTCAAGACCTGATCTTCTTGACCACGGCTGATGTGCAACGTCGCCAGTTCGCCGATGGAAATCTCGCCGTGCTGGCGAATCTTCCAGCGCTGCTCCTTGCCGCGGGCAATGGAAACGCTTTTGGCCGCCTTATCGTCGATGGCGGCCTTGGCCTCGACCACCTTTTTGGCGTGCAGCACGACGTGAATCTCGGCGGCATCGAGCTGGGCATGCAGCTTCAGCGCTTCCTCGCGATTGCGGCGCAATTGCTCGATCTCTTGCTCCGATGGCGCCGGCCCAACCGATACCGATTCCAGTTCGGCCAATCGCCGTGCATGCTCTTCGCACTGGCGCACCACCTGCTCGACCGCCTGGCGGCTTTGGGTCAGGTGAAGGAGTTGTTGCCGATCATCGAGTGGCGCACGCTCGAGCCGATGCGCTTCGAGATCGCGTTCGGCCTGTTCGCAAGATGCGCCGCGCCTTGGCCGCTTTCTCCTCGGCGAGACGCGATTTGGCGTCAGACACTTGAACGGCGGAATCGTGGTCGGCGAGGAGTTGTTCGATGGATTGCAACCGTGCGGAGGCCTCGGTCCATTCCTTGAGCCGCTGCTCCGCTTGGGCGGATAATTGCCGTGCTTGAGCGCGGTTGCGCACGGCGAGATCGTGCTGCCCCTTGCGCACCTGCACGCGCATTTTGCTCAGCTTGTACGCGCGCGAACTCATCGACCGCCTGTTGCAGGTCGCGATTCATGGCGGGCTGGCGAGCGGTGGCTTCCTCGAATTCGCCCAGCGCGGTCTCGGCTTCGTGGAACTGGCGCTCGATTTCTTCGTAAGCGGCACGTGCGAGCCGGGCATCCTGGTTGAGGCGAACCGCGGGCGATTCCTTGCGGTCCTTGCCGGTGGCCGTGAACCAGCGTTCGCAGGCCTTGTCGAGCCGGCGTTTGAAATCGACGTCGGGGCCGGTGATCAGGCTGCCGAGGACGGTTTCGAGCGACTTTTTGAGCGATGGGTCAAGATCTTTGGGATCGGGGAGGCGGAAATCGTGCTGGTTGAGCCAGAGCATTTGAAAGATGCCGCCGACGGATTTGTCGGCGCCGACCAGTTTGCGCGTTTTCTTGGAGGCATCCTTGCCGCGTGCCAGGACGGTCCAGCCGGCGGCGGTTTGCTGTTCGAGGCGGGCTTCGCCGAAGCGAGTTTTTCCGTAGGTTTTGCTGATGCGATAGCGTTCCTGGCCGCACTCAAACTCGATGGTGACGATGGGGGCTGTCTTGGCGCGGCGGGGGATGGCGTCAAGGATGGCGCGATCGACGCTGTCGTGCTGATGGTCGAACAGGCAACTGCGGATGGCTTGCACCAGGCTCGATTTGCCGGTGCGATTGGGACCGTGCAGGATGATGAGGCCGTCGTGCAAATCGGACAGATCGAGCGCGTCGATGCAGGCCCAGTCGCGAACGGCGATGGAGCGGATGCGCATCAGCGGGCCCCCGTGGCGAAACCGTACAGGAGCAAGAGCGATTGCCAGGCGATTTGCCTCATCTGCGGATCGGGCAATTGGGTCTCGGCTTGGAGGCGCTCATAGACTTTGCGGACGACGCCGTTGCCGACGAGCCCTTGCAATTCGGCGTCGGTCGGTTCGGCGCTGAGCCGATCGGCATCGAGTTCCGCCCAGAGATATCGATTCAGGACGCCGCCTTGATTGCCGGCGCGTTCGGCGTCGAGTTCATCAAGGCGCATCATCGCTTGGGCGCTGAGCGTGCCGTGCAGACACAGTCGCAACAGCTCGTTGGCAGCATTCTCGCGCTTGCCGAGCCGATCGATCAAATCGGCAAGCTGGGCCTCGTCGTGCAATTCGTGCTTCTCCTCGCGCCATCGCAGGCGGCTCGTAACGATCTCTTCAATTTGCGGCGGTGCTTCGGGGCCCTCGATGGTGACAACCAGCGCGTGCCCCTTGCCGTCATCGTTGAATAGATCGTCGGGCGCCTTGTGGCTATATTCGGACCAGCCGGTGGCGAACGCGGGATTCTCGAAGAATCGCATCGGCTCATGGACGCCGGGGTAGGCGGTGCGGATCACGCCGGCGCGGTCGGCGTGGCGCGACGGCCAGTGCCAGTGCCCGAGCGCGAGATAATCAAGCCCCTTGACATCGGCGGCATAGCGCTCGATGAGATGATCATCCTCGGGCAAATGCTCGTGGCGGCGCAGGCTGCCGTGGGCCAGGCCGATGCGGATGCTTGCATCGCCGTGCGCCCGGAGCGGAATCCAGCGCGTCGGGTCATCGAATGAATTCTTGCGCTTGAGCGGGCACGGATAGAGCATGCCGCCGGGCAGGGCCGTCGGTTCGGCTTCGCGCAGCACCATGACGTTGCGCGAGGTGCCGTTCTTCCACGGCGAGCGGGCGAAAACACTGTCGGCGCTCAAGGGATCGTGATTGCCGGAGATGATGTAAATGGGGAGCTTGGCTGCCGCGAACAGCTCGAAGGCCCGTCGGCTGGTGGCGAGATCGACGCGGTTGTCGTCGAATAGATCGCCGGCAACCAGGGCGAAATCGAGCCGCAGCGCCGGCGCCTGCATCAGCAGGTGGTCCAGCGCCGCCATGCGGGCTTCCTGCACCCGGCCATTCACATGGGCGCCGAAGCGCGTGACGCGCAAGCCGAGGTGCAAATCGGCGACATGGAGAAATCGCATGCACAATCATCCTGAAGGCGACGTATCCGATATTTTGATTATAGCTGAGCCAGCGGGCCGATCAAGCGCGCGACGCGATCATGCGGCCGCTTGCAATGCAGAATTCAGGAGTTTCAAAAATCTAGCCACGGATGAAACACGGATTCAACACGGATAAAAATCAGAGTGGAAGAAAACGAAGATTAACACACAATTCCCATCCGTGTTCCGTCCGTGTTTCATCCGTGGCTAGATTTTTTGGGCCTCTGAAATTATTTCCGGATTCTTCTTGACATGGCAATGTGGCGCGTTACCGTGGGTGTGCTGTCTGAGTTCTCGCGTTTGCGGAACACCTGACGGGAGTTGCCCTATGCCCGCGCTCAAAACTATCGCGCCCCCCCCCCCCCCAGCATTTGACCACTACCTGGATTTGCCGCATATTGGGCGTTGTGCTGCTCACGGCGGCGGGGCTGAAGGCGTATGGTTTCGGCGTCGATCCGGTTGCCCGCATGGGAATTTTCTCGGCACCGGCGTTTCAATTCTTCGTCATCCTTTTCGAAATCGGGCTCGGCATTTGGCTGCTATCGGGCCAACAGCCTCTTGGTTCCTGGCTGGCCGTGCTGCTGACTTTCAGCGCTTTCGCGGCCATCAGTTTTTACCAGGGCTGGATCGGCCAGGCCAGCTGCGGTTGCCTCGGCAAGAAAGTCACCGTAAATCCGTGGATCATGTTCGGCATTGACCTCACCGCCGTAACGGCGTTGCTGATGTGCCGGCCCAATCTCCGGGGGCTATGGGATGAGCGCATGCGGATTGCTCGTTCCGTCGGTTCTGTCGTCGGCGTTTATTTGCTGCTGATGGGAATTCTCGTCGGCGTCGCCTACCTTGGCTTTGGTTCCATTGATACAGCGCTGGCGAGCCTGCGCGGCGAGCGGCTCTCGATTTACTCGTCGCTGATCGATATGGGCGAAGGCGAGCCAGGCGAGACGCGCAATGCATCCGTCGAATTGACCAATCGCACCGATAAACCAATCCGCATCATCGGCGGCACCTCCGATTGTTCCTGCACGATCCTCGGCGATTTGCCGCTCACGGTTCCGCCCGGCGAATCACGCTCCATCAGTGTCGCGATGCATTTGCCGAAGAGCGGTGGGACGCGTTTAATCGCAAAGCCGGATTGCAGCTGGACGACCAGGGATTCCGCACAGTCGGTTTCCGTTTGGCCGGTCGTATCTCGAAAGCATCAGAGTAATTTTTTCCCTAGCGCAAGGAGTATCTCATGGCTCGCCTTCTCATGATCTTCTCGAGGTTCCACATTTCCGTCGCAATGGTGCTGGCGACGATCGCCTATTTGGCGGTCCCGGAGAACGCATTCGCGGACGACCCAAAGGTCTGTGCCGCCAACTGCGAGACCACCTTTGGTATTGACAACCCGCACTATTGGAACTGCGTCGCCGGCTGTTGCAATACCGATGACCCGGGTGATCCAAATTGCTGTAGCGAGTTGTGCGACCCTGCAGATCCGGATTGCGTGACCAATTGCAGCGCCATGCTAACCACGCTTTGCGAGAAGGGCGATTGCGAATTGTCAATCAGCGACCCGAAAAACTGTCACTTACAAAAAGCCAGCAATTGTGCGGCGGGTGGATGCGTGACTACTGGAGCGAAATGTAGCACTGCGTGCTCGTGCTTGTTCAGTGTTGGAAGCTCTGTCCCGTGCTGGTGCCAACTCTAACGTCGAGCGCGGGCCACCCTAAGGAAATGCTATGGCTACAAAAAAAGAATTCGCTGTGCTTATTCTCACGATTCTCGCCGTGACCACTCCTCCGGGCCCGCTCCTCTTTTGCCAGGACACGAGCCCGGCGAATTGGAAAGAGCGGTTTAAGGGCGAGGCTCCGGGGGCGTGGTCAAAATACCGCGTTGGGGCGGCTAGGCTACAGGGCTCGATGACCACCACAGTCAGCAGCCTTTCCCCAAAGAAAAATGTCCTAGCGGAGGTAGACTCGGAGTTTAAGCAGTGCGCAAACTGCGCGATTATGGCGGGGCAAGATAGGGCACCGCTTAGGCGCGGAAAAAAATCGGAATGGGAGCTATCCGGCGCAAACGCGAGCTACCGCTTTAACCTAAAGCGCCGCGACGCCAACTCGCCTTGGGCCTTGGCTTATTACGGTACGGACCTAATTACTGACCCACCTCCGGGCCAGCCGAATTTGTCCGTAACCGGTTGGGTCAAGGCGTGTGTTAGTGCGCCTATAACGATCAATTATAACCTCAAGGACGACTGGCCCGCCATTTTGTCAGCGCGTGAGCTTAACCTAATTTCGGTCTCGCCAGTTGACGGCCACGGAACGAAATTGGTCAAGGTTGAATTCGATTTGGACTGGGCGGCTTCCAATAAAAACCTCATCAGAGTGGTAAAGCGCGGTGCGCGTGGTTTGATCCGAATCATCTCTGGGTGATGCGAAAATGTGAATATAAGCTGCAACGCGGGCCCAATGGCGTCATAGGGGACCACTTGGCAACGTACGAGTACGGCGAAGGCGACGCCGAGTTCCCTATGCTCAAAAGAATGGTTTTGACAGATCTCGGCTCCGAAGGAAACGCCGAGGGCGAAACTGTAACCGACCTAACGCTCGCGCTCCGGGACGTTCCCGCGAGGGAATTCACTCTCACGGCGTTCGGGTTGCCCGAGCCCGTTGGGATGCCCGCCGTGGATCGGGGGGGGCTGCCGTGGTACGCATGGCTTTCCTTGGCGGCGGTCGGCGTCTTGGTCGTCGGCGGCATTGTCGTGATGCTAAAAAGGCACTATTCAAGGGTCTCGATGCCAGCTGAAGCTGCCAGGGGTACGAAAGAAGGCGGAAAATGAAGCGGGGCCGCCGGTTTGGCGTCACTCTGGCCGAGCTCTTGGTGGTGATCGCCATCGTAGCGGTGCTGATCGCCTTGCTGATACCGGCGGTGCAACGGGCCCATGCCGCCGGCACGGATAGAGCATGCCGCCGGGCAGGGCCGTCGGTTCGGCTTCGCGCAGCACCATGACGTTGCGCGAGGTGCCGTTCTTCCACGGCGAGCGGGCGAAAACACTGTCGGCGCTCAAGGGATCGTGATTGCCGGAGATGATGTAAATGGGGAGCTTGGCTGCCGCGAACAGCTCGAAGGCCCGTCGGCTGGTGGCGAGATCGACGCGGTTGTCGTCGAATAGATCGCCGGCAACCAGGGCGAAATCGAGCCGCAGCGCCGGCGCCTGCATCAGCAGGTGGTCCAGCGCCGCCATGCGGGCTTCCTGCACCCGGCCATTCACATGGGCGCCGAAGCGCGTGACGCGCAAGCCGAGGTGCAAATCGGCGACATGGAGAAATCGCATGCACAATCATCCTGAAGGCGACGTATCCGATATTTTGATTATAGCTGAGCCAGCGGGCCGATCAGGCGCGACGCGATCATGCGGCCGCTTGCAATGCAGAATTCAGGAGTTTCAAAAATCTAGCCACGGATGAAACACGGATTCAACACGGATAAAAATCAGAGTGGAAGAAACGAAGATTAACACACAATTCTCATCCGTGTTCCGTCTGTGTTTCATCCGTGGCTTGATTTTTTGGGTCTCTGAAATTATTCCGGATTCAGTAGTTCCAAAACGGAGTTGATATTCAAAAAAAACGCATGGTTCTGTTCCTGAATGGGTTAGGAAAACACACTCATTCAAGGAGGAAGCCATGCGTTCAAGGAGGAATCATAAGGTTTCTGGGCAATTCGCTCAAGAGCAGGCGGCGGGGATTCTCGACGGCGTGCTCAAACCGGATCGCGGAGTGCGTGGCACGGCCAACGCGGTCATGAATGCGGTCCTGACGGCGGCGGCGCAAATGGTTTCGGTGTTCGCGAGCTGTTTGCAATTGGGCCAGATCACCGACCAAACCGTGCGGGACCAACTGAGGAAACGCTTGCCCAAATCCGCGCGTGGCCTGGAAGACAAAATGAACGAGGCACTGCGTCAGCCGCTGCCCCGCGGAACGCGACGCCGACGACGAGTGGTCAGCATCGACTTGCATGAGATTCCTTATCATGGCGACACCGATAACCAAAACGACCTGCTGCACAAAAAACCCCGCGCGGGCACCACGAAGTTTTTTGCCTATGCTACCGCCTTTATCTCTGAGCAGGGACATCGCTACACGCTGGCCTACACCTGGGTGCGGCGCAACGAATCGACCGTGAAAATCCTGGGCCGACTGCTGGCCCAGATCGAGCGCAGCGGCGTGAAAATACGGCGTTTGCTGCTGGATCGGGGCTTTTTCAGCGTGGCCGTCATGAGTTTCTTGAAAGGGCAAAATGTGCCGTTCCTCATGCCGGTGGTCTTTCGTGGCCGCAAACCCAAGAAGGGTAAACGGCACACGGGCTGGCGAGCTTTCCTGCAAAAAAATGCGGGCTGGTACACGCACACCCAGCGTTGGCAGAAAGATGAAGTGACGGTGCGCGTGTGCGTGACGTACAAATCGTACCGCCACCATCGCCACGGCAAGCGCTGCCAGAAGAAGCTCGTGTTCGCGGCGTGGCGTGTGCATGGCCAGCCCACCTTGGTGCGTGAATGGTATCGCAAGCACTTCGCCATTGAAGCGAGCTATCGCCAACTGGGCCAGGCGCCATCCGCACGAGCACGCGCGATCCGCTCTTGCGGTTGTACTACGTTGGCGTCGCCCTGCTGCTGCGCAACGTGTGGGAATGGCTGCGTAGCCTCGTGCCCGATCAGCGAGCAAGCAAACGCTTCCTGTTCCGGCGTATGCTGCAAGCCATCGCCCGTTGGATCAACCAAAGCATCCCCGCGCCCACGGATGCGACGTAACCCCTGATGCTGCAACCTGCCCAGCAAGGCATGAACTTGGAACTACTGGGATTCTTCTTGACACGCCGGTTCGGCGCGTTACCCTGGGTGTGCTGTCTGAGTTCTCGCGTTTGCGGAACAGCTGACGGGAGTTGCCCTATGCCCGCGCTCAAAAATCTCGCGTCTCCCCCCCCCCCCAGCGTTTGATCACTACGTGGGTTTGCCGCATCTTGGGCGTTGTGCTGCTCACAGCGGCGGGGCTGAAGGCGTATGGTTTCGGCGTCGATCCGGTTGCTCGCACCGGAATTTTCTCGGCGCCGGCGTTTCAGTTCTTCGTCATCCTATTCGAAATCGGGCTCGGCATTTGGCTGCTATCGGGCCAGCAGCCTCTTGGTTCCTGGCTGGCCGTGCTGCTGACTTTCAGCGCTTTCGCGGCCATCAGTTTTTACCAGGGCTGGATCGGCCAGGCCAGTCTGCGGTTGCCTTGGCAAGAAATCACGGTGAATCCGTGGATCATGTTCGGCATTGACCTGACGGGGGTCGCAGCGTTGCTGATTTGCCGGCCCAATCTCCGCGGGCTTTGGGAAGAGCGCATGCCGATTGCTCGTTCCGTCGGTTCCGTTGTCGGCGTTTATTTGCTGCTGATGGGAATTCTCGTCGGCGTCGCCTACCTTGGCTTCGGTTCCATTGATAGCGCGCTGGCGAGCCTGCGCGGCGAACGGCTCTCGATTTTCCCCTCGCTGATCGACATGGGTGAAGGTGTGCCGGGCGAGATGCGCAATGCGTCCGTCGAATTGACCAATCGCACCGATCACCCGATCCGCATCATTGGCGGCACCTCCGATTGTTCCTGCACCGTCCTCGGCGACCTGCCCGTCACCATTCCGCCCGGCGAGTCGCGCTCAATCAATGTTGCCATGCATTTGCCGAACGCGGTAGGAAGCTTCAGCCGCAAAGCCAGGTTGCAGCTGGACGATCTTGGATTCCGCACGGTCGGCTTTCGTTTGGCCGGCAGGATCAACAAGCCAACGAATTAGCCTGTTTGTCTTTTCTTCAAGGAGTGTCCCATGGTCCGTCTTCTCGCGTTTTCGTCTAGGTTCCAGGTTTCCACGGCGCTCGCGCTCGCGACGTTAGCGTTTTTGGCGGTCCCGGGCAGTGCGCTCGCCGACGCCGACTGGTGCTCGACCTATTGCACCCTCGTCTGCGACTCTGAGCCGCCCGTCCCGAACTGCGAGACCAACTGTAACCAGGCGTGCGATAACGGCTGGAGCAACGGCTGCAGCGCCTGCTCGAATTACGTCGGCGATCAATACACGGAATGCATGGACGGGTGCAACGCCGCAGGGGGGACGTGCCGCAACACCGGCAAGAATAGCAGCGATTGCTCGGTTGCTGGCTGCCGACAAAAGGCGGGCGACCCGACGAAATGCGTTAATCCAGGTCGGGAGGGCTGCGACGATGGAGCGACATGCGTCGCGTGCCTGTGCGATTACCGAGCGATGTATGACGATTGCTTGTGCTGGTAACAAAAAGCACAGGGACCGATTATAACAGCTTGACGGAGGTGGTCTCATGCGTCCCAGTTGTATTGCAATACGCGCAACGGCGCTGATCGTGCTGGTTTCTATGGCGTTGGCGGATCAATGCGTCCTGGGCCGCATAGTCGCTCAAGAGCCGCGGGCTCTGACCACAAAAATCCTGGAAGACGCACAAGGAAATGGGCGGAATACGAGGGCCTATTCAAAGGAAAATTTCGATACTCCGTGCGCACATCCCCTTTCGACCGGCTCGCGAAGGAAAAAAGGCCGGCGACCGTCGAGAGGATTGAATGCGGGACGAACGGATCGATGGAAAGTGTCCAACGCGAAGCCGATGGAGCCAAATCTTACGCCTTCGTTATGAATGGTCTCTACGCTTTTGAGGTGAAGGGGACCGGCCCGGATAAGAATTGGATCGCGACGGATGTGCACGTAAGATCTAACGGGGACTATGCGACCGTCCACATGAGGGGCACGTCGCTTATTACCAACAAGACCTTTCCGTACCTTGGTCCATTCAAGGCCTGCGGGATTTGGCTGCCCGACTTGTTTAAAAAGGATGGATTCAAAATCACAGCGGCGAGGAATACGGTGCGGGGCGGAAATGCCATGGTCCAATTTGATTTCACCTTCGACCCACGCCCGGGCGACGAGGGCGGAGGGCCATCCCAAGGAAGGGCTGGGTAACCTTGGACGCAGAAAGCTGGTGGAGGGTTTGCGATTCAGAAATGGAGCTAGAGTATGCCAGCAGCACGGACCACGTGAAAAGCCGTTGGACGGTAGACTGCGGGCTGGAGGGCGGCGTACCGGTCCTGAAAAAAATAACGATCGACGCCCGTGGAACAGAAGACGGCAAGGATATCGATTTCCTGACGACTATGGAATACGTGGTCGACCGCAAAGAATCCGACCCCGCCGATTTCAGGCTGTCCGCATTACGGCTTGCCAGAGCCGGTTGGGGTCGACCTGGCCCAAACCGACGCGATGGTGGCTGTGGTTTTCTGTGGCCGCGGCGGGAATCTTGGCTGTGGGCGGCGTCGTCGTGATGCTGAAAAAGCGATACTCCAATCCCAGCGCCGCGGTGCTCGAAGTGAAAGAAGGCGGATAATGAGGCTCGCGCACCGGTTCGGCGTCACTCTGGCCGAGCTCTTGGTGGTGATCGCCATCGTAGCGGTGCTGATCGCCTTGCTGATACCGGCGGTGCAACGGGCCCATGCCGCCGGCACGGATAGAGCATGCCGCCGGGCAGGGCCGTCGGTTCGGCTTCGCGCAGCACCATGACGTTGCGCGAGGTGCCGTTCTTCCACGGCGAGCGGGCGAAAACACTGTCGGCGCTCAAGGGATCGTGATTGCCGGAGATGATGTAAATGGGGAGCTTGGCTGCCGCGAACAGCTCGAAGGCCCGTCGGCTGGTGGCGAGATCGACGCGGTTGTCGTCGAATAGATCGCCGGCAACCAGGGCGAAATCGAGCCGCAGCGCCGGCGCCTGCATCAGCAGGTGGTCCAGCGCCGCCATGCGGGCTTCCTGCACCCGGCCATTCACATGGGCGCCGAAGCGCGTGACGCGCAAGCCGAGGTGCAAATCGGCGACATGGAGAAATCGCATGCACAATCATCCTGAAGGCGACGTATCCGATATTTTGATTATAGCTGAGCCAGCGGGCCGATCAAGCGCACGACGCGATCATGCGGCCGCTTGCAATGCAGAATTCAGGAGTTTCAAAAATCTAGCCACGGATGAAACACGGATTCAACACGGATAAAAATCAGAGTGGAAGAAAACGAAGATTAACACACAATTCTCATCCGTGTTCCGTCTGTGTTTCATCCGTGGCTTGATTTTTTGGGTCTCTGAAATTATTTCCGGATTCTTCTTGACATGGCAATGTGGCGCGTTACCGTGGGTGTGCTGTCTGAGTTCTCGCGTTTGCGGAACAGCTGACGGGAGTTGCCCTATGCCCGCGCTCAAAAATCTCGCGTCCCCCCCCCCCCCAGCGTTTGATCACTACGTGGGTTTGCCGCATCTTGGGCGTTGTGTTGCTCACAGCGGCGGGGCTGAAGGCGTATGGTTTCGGCGTCGATCCGGTTGCTCGCACCGGAATTTTCTCGGCGCCGGCGTTTCAGTTCTTCGTCATCCTATTCGAAATCGGGCTCGGCATTTGGCTGCTATCGGGCCAGCAGCCGCTTGGTTCCTGGCTGGCCGTGCTGCTGACTTTCACCGCTTTCGCGGCCATCAGCTTTTACCAGGGCTGGATCGGCCAGGCCAGCTGCGGTTGCCTTGGCAAGAAAGTCACGGTGAATCCGTGGATCATGTTCGGCATTGACCTGACGGGGGTAGCAGCGTTGCTGATTTGCCGGCCCAATCTCCGCGGGCTTTGGGAAGAGCGCATGCGGATTGCTCGTTCCGTCGGTTCCGTCGTCGGCGTTTATTTGCTGCTGATGGGAATTCTCGTCGGCGTCGCCTACCTTGGCTTTGGTTCCATTGATACAGCGCTGGCGAGTCTGCGCGGCGAACGGCTCTCGATTTACCCGTCGCTGATCGATATGGGCGAGGCGAGCCCGGCGAGACGCGCAATGCATCCGTCGAATTAACCAATCGCACCGAAAAACCGATCCGCGTCATCGGCGGCACCTCCGACTGTTCCTGCACCGTCCTCGGCGATCTCCCGGTGATTATTCCGCCCGGCGAATCTCGTTCGATCAATGTCGCGATGCATTTGCCGAACGCGACCGGAACATTTAGTCGCAAAGCCGGATTGCAGTTGGATGACATTGGCTTCCGCGCGGTCGGCTTTCGTTTGACCGGGCGAATCAACAAACCATCAGAGTAGCCCCTTTCTCTTACGCAAGGAGTGTCTTATGGCCCGTTTACTGCCACTTTTTTCGAGATTCCACATCTCCGTGGCGATGGTGCTCGCGACGATCGCCTACCTTGCGGTTCCGGAAGTCGCGTTTGCCAGCGATCCCTATGCGTGCGCCGCTGGTTGCGAGACCGCTACTTGTCCCCTCGGAAGCAGCTGCTACTATAGTTGCCTCGGAAATTGCTGCAACACCGACGATCCCGGGGATCCAGATTGCTGCAGCTTGTTGTGCGCGTATGCCGATCCTCCTGATCCGAATTGCGTGGCGGGTTGCCAGGCCTTTTCCTATTGGCTTAACTGCCCCGGTGCGATCAATGTTTGTACTTTCAACAACCGTAACCCAAACGGTTGCCCCGGGACGGTATGCCAGACTTCCCCGTCCCATCAATGCCTATGCGTTTATGACACGTCGACGAGCACCTGCAATTGCCCGCCCTAGAGTGCGCGTCGGTCGTCGTCGTTATCATTGGGAATGCGGGGCGGTGGCGCCGAGCCCGGTGCCGCACTCGGGCTTGAATCGCGGCCGCCTTTAGGTGGGGCGCCTTTTTGGGGGTTACCATGCGAGCACGCGAGATTTATTTCGGATTGGTCGCGTTTCTTGGCGTGATTGGGCAGGCCCTCGCCGGTGGCGGACCTGCCGTTGACCCGGCCTGGCTCGAAAGGGCCCGGCGTGAAATCCCACCTGTTATCGAAAAATACCAATCGCTAACGACCCGCGTTGAAGAAGAATCGGACTTTCGCTATGCCGTCGCGCCCGGGCCCTCGGTCGGAAAAGGGCCGTTCGACCCGGGCACAAGGCGTGACCGAGTCGTTCGGCTCGGCGAAAACATGATTTACGAAAAAACCGAGGTTAACGAAAAAGCGCCGGGCGTGAGCAGGATTCTGCTCCAGTGCGAAAACAGCGATTACAGCTTCGCTCTTACCAAGCACAGAGAGGATTCCCCGTATGTTCTGGGCAAGGTCGCCCCTGGAAAAGCAAAGCTCCCTCTCGCCGCGCAAGGCGGCATTGGCATCCACGGCGGCATGTTGGACTACCTGCGATCGTTCCTCAGCGCCATCGATGAGAAACCAAAATACACCCTGAAGGCGCTTCATTTCGACGCGGCAAAGGGGTTGCTCGGCGCCGAATTCAAACTCGCCGCCGGCGACAACGACCTTGAGGAGCGCATTAGCGTCGATCCCGCCAATAGCTGGCGGGTGGTCGAGCGCAGGGTTGAAACCAAATTTTTAGTTGCGACGGACGAGTACACTTACGGGTTCACAATCGGTGGAATGCCGTTTCCGACGGGCATGAAAAACCTCTCCATATACAGAGTTGAGCAGGCCCCTCCGAACATGGAAATCACCGCCAAGCTCGTTAGCATCAAGTTGACGGACAAGGAGCCCTATGATTTCCGCATGTCGGCGTTCGGGTTTCCGGAGCCGATGGGAATGCCCGCAGTTGAGCGCGGACGAACGCGGTGGTACCTTTGGCTATCCCTGGCTGCGGCAGGCATCTTGGTTATTGGCGGCATCGTCGTGACATTGAAAAGACGGTACTCAAGGGCCTCCGTGCCAGCCGAAGCGAATAATGAATTGAAAGGGGGCGGACCGTGAAGCGGGGCTGCCGGTTTGGCGTCACACTGATCGAAGTGCTGGTGGTGATCGCCATCGTCGCGGTCCTGATTGCGATCCTCATCCCGGCGGTGCAGAAGGTCCGCGCCGCCGCTGCCCGTTCCGCGTGTGCCAACAATCTCAAGCAAATCGGGCTGGCGGCGCACCAATTTCACGGCGCCAACAAGGTCTTCCCCGTCGGCATGCGCTTCGACCATGGCTCGGACCCATACCGCTACATGAGTTGGTTGACGCAGCTGTTGCCGCATCTCGACCAAGGCCCGCTCTGGTTGACGACCGAGCAGGCGTATGAGCATTCGAGCTCGCCATTCAGGAATCCGCCGCACCTCGGCCTTGCCACGGTGATGCCGGTGTTCGCCTGCCCCGCCGATGACCGCGCCACGCAGCCGCACGTCGCCCCGCTCCACGGCTATACCGTCGCTTTCACCAGCTATCTCGGCGTTTCGGGCCTCGACCTGACGACCAATGACGGCGTCCTGTTTCGCGATTCCAGCATACGCATGGGCGACATCACCGACGGAACCAGCAACACGCTGCTGGCCGGCGAACGGCCGCCAAGCGCCGACCTCGAGTTCGGCTGGTGGTACGCCGGCGCCGGGCAACGCTCCACCGGATCGTGCGAAATGCTGATGGGCGTCTACGAGCAAAACGTGCTGCCGGTGAAAGCCGGCTCCTGTGCGCCGGGCAGTTATCCGTATGGCCCCGGCGAATTGACCAATCAGTGCGACATGTTTCACTACTGGAGCCTGCACCCCGGCGGCGCACATTTCCTGTTCGCCGACGGCACGGTCCATTTCATCGCATATTCCGCCGCCCCGATCATGCCGGCTCTGGCAAGCCGAGCCGGCGGCGAGCCGGTAGAACCACCTTAACAAGAGAAAATTCCATCACGAAAGCACGAAAATATGAGAAGACGAAAAAGACAAGGATGCGGAAAGCAGTGATTCGTTTTCTGTTTCGCGTTTTCGCACTTCGTGTTTTCGCGATTCAATCGGGAGCAGGCCATGATCTGGCGCCATTTGCCGTCGCTGTTCATCTCGATCGCGCTGATCCTGCTCGGATTGGCGGTCTATTCCTATTACCTCACGACCGATGCTCCCGGCGCCGCCATCCCGGAACCGGACCGCGAATTCCCCCGGCTCAAAGTCGGCGCGAACGAGGTGCGCTTTACGCTGCAAAATCCCACGAGGCACACCGTCCGCGTGATCGGCTGCCAATTCTGCTGAGGCCGTAATTGCAGCTTCAGTTTGAGGCGCGAGATTCCATTCGACATCCCGGCCGGCACAACGGTCGAGCTGGAGTGCGAGCTGACGACCGTTGGTCCGGGCCGATTCGAGTCGCAGATCCACATCTACGTTGACGATGTCGGCTTGCGCGAGTTGATCATGACCGTAGCGGGAACGGCTGAATAACCCATCCAAGTCGGCGCCGGCCCGCGCGGCATGGGCACGACGCCCGGCAGCATGGGCCAGGGCAACCACTAACATTGGCATCGGTTACGGCTTGCGTTCCTCGGCCGCGACAAAGCGCTGCAAGATCGCGCGCATCATCTCCGAAAGCGCCTTTTCATCCCAGCTTTCATGGCCGCGCACGCCGTTCCAGGTCAGCGTCACCGCGTAGCCCGCATTTTCGGCGGCGCGATTGAATTGCTCGCGGACGCGCTGGCTCCACAGCAGTCCCCAGGCATCGCGGAAATCGAGCCAGAGCCGATCGGTCGGGCCAACCTGTGGTTCATGCTTACGCAAGCAAGCCCAGGCGATCCATGGAATCGCAGTGAGGAACCCCGCCACGGTGAGCGACGCCGCCTCTCCCGGCCACCACGCCGGCGCGAACATCAGCCCCATCTGGCCGGTGCACGTGATTCCCAGCAGCAACGCCGCGGGTGCCAGGCGAGTGGGTAGATAATTGAGAATGCCGACCGCGATGGTCGCCGCCATGAAAAAAATGCGCAACGGGTCGGTGGCGGGGGTACCGATCGCCAGTGATTCGATGAGAGGCCAAACCATCACGGCGAACAGACCGAGGACGACGAAGTTCCAGGCGAACGCGTGCGGCCGCCGCGCTCCCAGAACGGCCACGCCGGCGCATCCCGTCAAGCACAAGGCGCAATACCGCCACGGATCGATTCCCGCCCGGTCGCCCCCAAAAACGAATGCCACGCCCCAGCTCAGCCAGGCGATGATCGCCCATCCGATTGCATGCGCCAAGCTGGTGGCTCGATGCGCTCGCCAGGCCAGGATCAACGGCAGCAGGCCGACAGCCATCAGCACGGCGAAAACGATGCCCATGCCAAGAATCCGAAAATCTGATTGTATCGAGCGATCACCCGAATCCCATGTAAAACTGGGCAAGGCGTGCCGAGGTTGCGGAACGCGCTCGCACTTCGCCGGCGGGGAAAGATGCCAGGCAGTGCGCCCGCCACGCGTTCGCGGACGATGAAAGAGAAGCCAGAGAATCTGCGGAATGCGCTGAACCGGCTTATTTGGAGACGCACATATGAAACGGTTGCCGATTGGGTTGATGGTGGTGATGGTCCTGGCGTGGGCCGCCCCGGCGCAGGCCCAGTGGTTTTTTTCCAAGAAGCAGAAGCCGAATCCGACGCAGCGGGTGCCTGAGCTGATCGTGATCGTGAAAACGGACGCGGATGAGCGCAAACGGACGCACGCCGCGGAGGAGCTGCGCGAGTATGACGCCACGGTCTTCACGGAGATTGTGCCGGTGCTCGCCGATGTCCTGCTTCTCGACAAGAAGATGAACGTGCGGCTCGAAGCGTTGAACAGCCTGGCGAGGATTCGGCCGGTCAGCACGACGGCGGGGCGCGCCTGGAAAAAGCCGCAGCGGATGATGAATCGCTACGGGTTCGCTTGCAAGCGAAGGCGTCTTTGCCGAAATATCATTTGGCGGGGTATACGTCGAAAAGCGCAATGCCGGCATCCAATGGCAAGGCGCAAACCGAGGAGCCGCCGCTGGCGACTCCGACGCCGCCACCAGCGGCAAAGGTAGTCGCACCACTGCCGCCGCGCACGCTGGAATCGGTGCCGAGCGACCCGCCGATTCCACGTCCGTTACCACCGCTTGCGGTGCCGCCGGTCAAGACGCCGCCGACGGGGCAGGGGCCGTCGCTGTTCCCGTGAGGCGCTCGACGAATCCGCGTTGCGCCTTTCTTCCTGCCGGATCACGTCGGCCAGGATTTTCTTGACGGCGTCGATATCGTCCAGTTCCACGCCGTCGCGCCGCCAGTAACGGCGTTCCAGGGCGTCAACGACGTGCTCCCACATGGCCCGCGTCGGTTCCAGGCCGCGCGTCCAGTCGCCGCGTTTTTGCAGCTTCCAGCGGAACGTCCACTTCTTGGCGAACCGCTCGGCGCAAAGGTAACGCCGTTGGCCGGTGTCCGGATCGATGTCGTGCCATTTGATTTCCAGGCTCATGGCTTTCCCCGCAACCGTTGCAAGAATTCGCGCAAATCCGGCGGCGGCGGCATCTCCCAGTGCATCGCTTCATCCGTGATTGGATGCGTGAAGCCGAGCTCGGCCGCGTGCAAGGCGAGCCGGGGAGCGCCGCTCAAATCGGGGATGGCGCCCCCTGAAATCGGCGATTGTAAACGCGCTCCCCGCACACCGGATGGCCCAGCTCCGCGAGATGGATGCGAATCTGATGCGTGCGCCCCGTCTCCAGGCGGACCGACAGCAGTGTGTAACCCGGCAGTGCCTCCGCGATAGCGATATGCGTGACCGCTTCCTTCCCCGCGTCGGGCAGCGTGGTGCTACCGCGCCGGCCGTCGCCGCGATCACGAGCCAGCGTGCTGCGGATCGTCTGCGGCGTGACGATGCCCGCAACCACGGCAAGATAGCGGCGTGTGACGGTGTGCTTGCGAAATTGCATGCCGAGGCCACGTTCTGCCTCGACGGTGCGTGCGAAAACGACCAGGCCGCTGGTTTCCTTGTCGAGCCGTTGCACGATGCGCAGGCGTGGCCGGGGATCGTGTTTTTTCCTGGGAAGTTTCATGCCGATCTGCCGCATCACCAGATCGTCGAGCGTCAATACCAGCAGCCGGCGTTCTTCGAGCCAATCCTTCTCCAAGGGATGGCGCACGGTGCTGATCCCGGCCGGCTTCTCGACGACTACGAGATGCTCATCGATGTATCGAAGCGGAATTTGGTCAATATGCACCTGCGGCGACATCTCCGAGCGTGCGAGCACGTCGACGGCATCACCTTCCTTGAGCCGACGCGCATCATCGAGCAAGATTTCCCCGTTGAGCTTGACGCGGCGAGCGTCGATGAGCTTGCGAACCTGGGCCCAGCTTTGGCCGGGCAGCCAGAGGCGTAAGCAGGCGGCGAGCGTTTTGCTCGAAAGTTCGGCCGAGGCGGTGAATGTCTGCGGGAGCATGCTCATGCACCGTTTCGCCGTTTTTGTTGCTCGATTTCTTTGCGCAAACGATCGACTTCCTGCTCGGCCCGCTCGGCTCGCTGCCGTTCATGCTCGGCTCGTTGCCGTTCCCGCTCGGCTCGTTCGTCCGGCGTCAGCAACCAGGCGTTTTTCAGCGGGTCGTAAAGGCGCAAATCGTCGCCCGCTCGTTCCAGGTGCAAGCCGAGTTCTTTGCTGGGCATCCGGCCATCGACGAGCGCGATCGGCTCATACTCGCCTTTGCGCAATCGATAGCCACGCAGCCGATCCGGCTTGAGGTAATCGCCGAACGGGTCGAACAGGAAATACTCTTTCACCTTGAGCGTGTCGCGATAGAGCACGAATTTCGTGTCGGTGTCTTCCTTGCGCGTCGTTTTCGAGGTGATCTCGATGATCACGTTCGGCGTTCTACGTTCTTCCCATGTCTTGAAATACAAACGCTTCTTTTTTTCAACTCCCTTGACGACGAATACGTCCGGAGCCACATGCTTGCGGTTGTTGCCTCGAACGTAATACATGAGCAAATTGCCGGAAGCGTAGATCATCGGATCATCGGCGAAGAAATAGTCGAGTGTCTGCCTGAGGGCCGTCATGAGAAGGTAGTGAAAATCTGTTTCGGCCATGGGCTTTCCGTCCGTGGTGGGATATTCGATGGGCTGTCGCTTTTTCGTCGAAATGGCAGACACGGCATTGCTCCACTGGAATCGCAGTTGGATTTATTCTATTCGGCCCGACCGGGCCGTCGCCGTTCAATCCTCAGCATTTTCACCGACAGTCTTCAACGAGCAATCGCACGCCAGCGCCACAAGAGCAAGAACCTGCTTCGCCGCCAGCCGAGGCCGTCCATGGGCGGTGCCGTCCGGCGCGTGGCGCATGGTCGAGAGCGTGCACGCAGCCTATAATCATTGGACAGGATGGCGGCTGGCAGCCATCGTTGACCTGAGTTTCACGGGGGATGCTGCGTTCGCCACCGGGAGCACCTTATGGTCAGCGCAACGTTCCCGTTGTCGTCGGGCATCCAGGCGGGGACCAACCCCTGGTTCGTCGGTACTGCCGTGGTCATCCCCACGTTAATGGGGGTAGTGGACTGGACGATAGTCGGTGTCGGCCGGCCCTACATCGCGGGCGGTCTGTCAGCACCGGCGGCCGACGATGTGTGGGTGATGACCAGCTACCTCGCAGCTAACGCCTTCATACTGCCGGTCACCGGCTGGCTGTCGGCTCATTTCGGCCGCCGCAATTACTTCCTCTGCTCGATTGCCATCTTCACCCTTGCTTCAGGGCTGTGCGGCCTGGCCAACAGTTTACCGCAGTTGATCCTGTTCAGGGTATTCCAGGGTCTGGGCGCGGCGGGCTCCAGCCCTCGAGCCAGGCGATTCTGCTGGACAGCCTTCCGCTCGAGAAACAAGGCGCCGCCCAGACGATGTTTTGCATGGCAGTCCTGGCAGGGCCGATCGTTGGGCCGGTGCTCGGCGGTTGGCTCGTCGTCAACTACAGCTGGCGTTGGATCTTCTACATCAACGCGCCGGTGGGGCTGGTAAGCTTCCTGGCCTGCTACGCACTGCTGGAGGACCCGGATTACCTGAGGAATGAGCGGGCGGGACTGAAGAAACGGCCGCTCAACTTCGATGGCATCGGCCTGGGACTGCTTGCCCTCGTCATGGCCTCCTGGGAAGTGATGCTCAGCAAAGGGCAAGAGTGGGACTGGCTGGACGACTCGTTTTGGCGGGTGCAGACGCTGTTGATCGTGTTCGTGGCGGCGCTGGCCGCCTTGGTCTACCGGGAGTTGACCTTTGCCAGCCCGGTGGTCGCCTTCCAGGTGTTTCGGGAGCGCAACTTCGCCGTGTGTTGCGGCATCTCTTTCGGCACCCTCGCCGTGCTTTACATGGCGAGCGTGGCGTTGCCGCTGATGCTCTTGACCTCGTTCGGCTACGACGCCTATGCCGCCGGACGCGTGCTCTGGCCCGCCGGCGTATTCTCCTTGTTGACGCTGCTGATCGTGGGCCGCCTCCTTGGCTGGGGCATTGACGGGCGCTGGCCAATGGCCCTGGGCCTGCTCATCATGGCGGCGAGCAACTACTGGATGGCACTGATGAACTTGGACCTCAGTCCGTCGCTGGCGATTTGGCCGCGAGTCGTGCTGATCGTCGGCCTGTCGCTGATGTTCGCTCCGCTCAACGTGGCCGCTTTCCTCTACATCCCCAAGCACCTGCGCGGGGCGGCCGTGGGCGTGCTCGCCCTGCTCCGCAATGAAGGCGGCAGTTTCGGCGTATCCATGGTTCAGACTATCCAGGAGCGGCGCAACCAGTTCCACACCGCACGCGCGGGCGAATTCCTCGACTCCTTCAACCCGGAAACGACTTCCTTCCTGCAGCAAACCCAGTCTGCCCTCTACCAGCAATCCGGCGACTCGGCCGGATCGCAACAGATGGCGATGCAAATGCTCGCGGACCTCCGTCAGCAGCAATCTGCCTCCTTTGCTTTTTTCGATGTCTTTTGGGTGGCGGCGGTTGCCAGCTTGGGTCTGGTTTTCCTGGTGTTCCTGATGAAGCGCTCAGTGGCGGACAAAAACCCTAACCAGAAATGAAAGGTGAAACCATGGCAGAGAACGACAACCTTCGCTTTACGAAGTTGGCCCTCAACAATGGGTCCGGTGCTATTCCCGCCCTCGGCTTCGGCACGCTGATTCCCGACCCCGTGAAGACGAAAACCGCGACCAAGGCGGCGCTCGAGGCTGGATTTCGCCAGCTCGACTGCTCCGAACGCTACCGAAATGAAAAAGAGGTCGGCGAAGCGATCCAGGAGGTGTTCAAGGCGGGCAAGATCAAGCGGCAGGAAGTGTTTATCGCCACGAAGGTATGGAATAACAATCATCGTCCTGATCGCGTCAAGCCCGCCTTCGAGGCCAGTCTTAAGAGACTCCAACTCGACTACGTCGATCTCTATCTCATCCACACGCCCTTTGCCTTCCAGCCCGGAGACGAACAAGACCCAAGGGATGCGAACGGCAATGTGATTTACGACAAAGGCGTGACGCTGCTGGATACCTGGAGGGCGCTCGAGCGCCTGGTGGACGAGGGCAGGTGCAAGGCGATCGGATTGTCCGACGTCAACCTGGAGAAGGTGAAAGAGATTTTTGAAGCTGCGAGGATCAAGCCCGCAGTTGTTCACGTCGAATCGCATCCGTACCTCCCTGAGTGGGAACTTCTGGACTATTGCAGAACAAATGCCATCGTGCTGCAAGCATTCGCGGCGTTGGGGCACGGCATGGAGCCCAGGTTGGTGGAAAATCCTGTCATTACCGCGATCGCCAAGCGAGTCAATAAGACGCCTGCGCAGGTCTTGCTCGCGTGGGCCATCCAGCGCGGGACGGCCCTCTTGACCACCTCGACGATCCCCAGTCAGATCAAGGAGAACTTTGACATCTCCACCCTTCCTGAAGACGCCATGCGAGAGATCAGAGAAGGAATCCAGTTGCGGGTCAGGCTTAATCCCGTAGTAGAGACCGGCGTTCCCGGGTTCATTCCGAGAGCAAAGGGAGGTTGAGACGGCAAGGCGCTTGGTGCGGGTGTCACAAATCGGCTTCGCGGACCCTACCCTCGGGCCGTGTACTTGACGGTGAATGTCTGCGCGGATATGGTCATGCACCGTTTCGCCGTTTGTGTTGCTCGATCTCTTTGCGCAGGCGCTCGAGTTCCTGTTCGGCATGTTCGGCACGCCTTCTTTCGTGTTCGGCTCGCTCGTCCGAAGTCAACAACCAGGCCTTCGCTAGCGGGTTATAGAGCCGCAATGTGTCGCCATCGCGTTCCAGATGCAGGCCCAGCTCCTTGCTCGGCATGCGGCCATCGACCAGCGTGATCGGCTCATACTCGCCTTTGAGAAGGCGAAAGCCACGCAACCGGTCCGGTTTGAGGTAATCGCCGAACGGGTCGAACAAGAAATACTCCTTGATTCTAAGCGTGTCGCGGTAAAGAACGAATTTGGTATCGATGTCTTCCTTGCGAGTCGTTTTCGATGTGACCTCGATCACAATATTTGGTTTTTTGCGCTCTTCCCACAGCAGATAATTCAATCGCTCGCGCTTGCGAATTCCTTTGACAACGAATACATCCGGCGACACGTGTTTGCGCTTATCGTCGCGCACATTATACATGAGCATGTTGCCGGACACGTAGATCAACGGATTATCGATGAAGAAAAAATCGAGCGCACCGATGAGGGAGTTAATGATAATGCGATGGCGATCGGTTTCGGCCATGGGCTTTCCGTCGGAGGTGGGATATTCGATAGGTTTGCGTTTTTTGGCTGGCGCGATTGGCATGGCATTGCTCCGGACAATTCTCGGCAAGTTCATTGTACGCCGCGTTTGCCTCCCGGCCCCGGCTTTGTTAGCTTGGTAACATCGTCAGACCAAGTCCGGAACTTGCCAAGCCGAAGGCAAATCGGGAAAGTGTCCCCACATCTCCCATGTCGCGTCCGCCGCCCTGCTCGAACCGATTATCTACATGAGCCGCGCCCACGAGGAATCGGCTACGAAGTCTTTTCGGCTGAAGGATGCCTGCGAGTTCGTTCTCAACGATCAAGGCGAACCGCAAAGCGGCACTTGGCTGGCCTCGCTGGTCATGGAAAATGAAATTATGGCGAGCGAGCGAGGCCGATGTGCGGGATGCTCTCACCAAGGACATTTCAAAGCACAGAGAATCATCCCGATTCGTGGCCTTGCCGGACGACGAATTCGCTCTGCGGTCGTGGGCGACCGACTGAATGCAAAAAGGACGTGATGCAAAATGAAACGACCATTGCCACGCACGCCTGCTCAATGGCTCAAGGAAATAAAGCTGGCGGTTGCCGACGCTGCCAGTGCCGTACCGTTTGCCCCCCTCGTGGGCACGGAGATCGCGGCTGACAACTTGTTCCATTTGGCACCTGTGGTCTGCTTGACGTTTCGTGGCAAGAAGCTGAAGGGACGAGAAGCAGATCGGGTAACGAAAGTTGCTCTGGCGAACTACGTCGCCAACTCCGACCCCGAAGCCATCCGCATTCAAGGTAATGTGGCGAATGGTTGGCTCACGTTGCGTCTCCGACCGCTTGTGCTTGCCAAGAATGACCTGACTTGTCCGAAACCAAACATCTTCAACGAGGCAAGCGGCAAGCTCGCCAGTTCTCGCTCCGGTGTGAGTGTAACAGCGGAGCATGTCAGCGAGCTGCCATAGGGGTTGTCTTTCCGTGGCGTTTTTGCGCGAAGAGATGGAACTCGTCAAGGTCGATCTCGGCGGCGGCAAGAAGCGTTGCAACCTCCTCGTCGGTGAGAAGATCGCTTCCCGTCCGGTGAATTACATCCCTCCAATGGGGGGGCGGGTTGCCAGGGGACGTGGTGCAGCGGCGATGGATTTCGCGGGGAACGTGATGCACGCGCGTTGCGGTCTTGCGACGGAAGGCATCAGGGTACATGCGCGTCACTTGGCGCGAGAGCGTTGGGCGTGGAGGCGGTGGCTTGCCTGGCCAATTGCCAGCGGTGAGGCAGCAACTCGTCCAGACGATCGGCGGGATGCGTTGGTAGACGCTCGAACATGTCGCGCAGGTAAGCGAACGTGTCGATGCGCAGATGCTTGCATGTCGCCGTGAAACTGAACAGCACCGCCGCGGTCTGGCCGCCCTTGTCGCTGCCCAGGAACAACCTTCCCGTCCGGTGAATTACATCCCTCCAATGGGGGGGCGGGTTGCCAGGGGACGTGGTGCAGCGGCGATGGATTTCGCGGGGAACGTGATGCACGCGCGTTGCGGTCTTGCGACGGAAGGCATCAGGGTACATGCGCGTCACTTGCGCGAGAGCGTTGGGCGTGGAGGCGGTGGCTTGCCTGGCCAATTGCCAGCGGTGAGGCAGCAACTCGTCCAGACGATCGGCGGGATGCGTTGGTAGACGCTCGAACATGTCGCGCAGGTAAGCGAACGTGTCGATGCGCAGATGCTTGCATGTCGCCGTGAAACTGAACAGCACCGCCGCGGTCTGGCCGCCCTTGTCGCTGCCCAGGAACAACCAATTGATCCGGCCCATGCCGATCAGCTTCAGCGTGCGTTCGCTGATGTTGTTGTCGATATGCAGGTCGCCGTCGGTGGTGTAGCGGTGGAGCGCTTCCCACTGGTTCAGCATGTAGTTGATGGCGGCGGCGATCGGACTCTTGGGCAGCACCTGTTCTTTTTGCTCCAAGAGCCATTGACGCAGCGATGCCAGCAGCGGTACGGATTGTTCCTTACGCAGGCGCAAGCGGATCGCAGCGGCCGCGGCGCCGGTCAACTTGTCTTTGACGATGATGGCGTTGGCCTCGTCCTCGACGTCGTAGAAGTTGCGCACCCAGGCCTTGGCCGCCAGCACGCGTTCCGGATCGGTGCTGTCCGCTTCCTTGAATTTATTGCGCGCGTGGGCCATGCAGCCGACTTCGACAATCGCGCCATGGGAGCCGGTGTAGATGCCGTCGTAGCCGCCGTAGGCATCGGCTTGCAAAAAGCCTTTGAAGGTTTTCAGGAACTCGGCCGGTCCATCGCGTGCATGCGTGATGGTGTAATCGAAGACGATGCCCGGATGATCTTGGTCGCCGATGTAGTCCCACAATCGGCCGTATCGGTGATTATTCTTAGTCTCGTCACGCACCGGCACGGTGGTGTCGTCGGTGTGCAGCACCTTCGATTGCAACACCCAGTGCTTGAGCAACTGCCAGAGTGGCATCAGCAACTCGGCCGCCGAGGCCATCCAGTCGCACATGGTCGAGCGTGGTAGTTTGACGCCGAGCCGTTCGAAACGCTGCTCGGAGCGGTGCAGCGGAATGTGATCCTGATATTTGTCAACGATGATCTGCGCCAACAGGCCCGGTCCCGGCAACGCCTTGTCGAGCGGTTGCGGCGGCTTGGGCGCGATGGCGACGTGGCCTTCGCAACATTTGCAGGCGTACTTGACGCGTTGGTGCTCGACGACAAACACCTCGGCCGGCTTGTAGTCGTACTGCTCGGTGCTCTGCACGCCGATCTCGTCACGCAGGGTGCCGCACTCGGGGCAGAGCCGTTCCAGCGTGGGCAACTCGTAGCGGCGTTGTTCGCGACGCAACTGCCGCGCCGGCCGACGCCGGCCGTGCGGCTTGCCTTTGCGAGGTTGGTTCGATTCCGTCTCGACGGCGGGCGGCGTCGGTGCTGCGGGTTCCGCCTGGGCCAGTTCCGGAAACAACAACGGCTGGTTCGGATCGATCGGTTCCGTGGGCCGACCCCGGCGCAACAAAGCATCGAGCCGCTCTTGCAATTCGGCGATGGCACGGCGATCCCGCCGCGCCCCCGTCAGCAACTCGACAATCATTTGCTTCAGCACGTCTATGTCGTTTGGGAGTTTGCTGGGATCAATGACGGCAGGTGATTGAGTTGGCGACGACGCTGCGGCAGAGGGAGAAGGGGGCCGAGGTGTCGTTGCGTCCGTGTTCATGCAAGATGAAACACCACAGAACGCCAAGGGTAGCGCCAGCAAAAGCGGTTTTTGTGAAAATAAAAACGACGCACCGTCACGGCGATTCGTTCGTCGCCTGGGCGCTCATCGCCGCTGGTCGTTGATAGCGCTTTTGCCGCTTGACGCTGGCCAGGTCCACGCCGTCCAGCAACATGGCCAGATCGGCGCTGCGAATCTCCAACCCCTGCTTGCCCACCGCCCGCGACCACGACAGTCCCGAACTCTCCGCCAACTTCGGAAACACAAACGTCCCTTCCTCCAAACGCCGATACCAGATCGCCAGCCCATCCCCCAACCAGTAAAGGAGCTTGACGCGATCGCCACGCTTGGAACGAAACACGAACAGATCGCCCGACAGCGGATCGGCGCCGACGTGCTCGCGCACCATGCGGCACAACCCGTCGAAGCTGCGCCGCATGTCCGTCGGCTCCAAACACAGATAGACACGCACCGGCAACGACAGGCTCAGCATGGCCGCTCCTCCTCCAGAACGGCGAGGAGTTGCCGCAACGTCTCGGTGTCAAAGCCGCGCAGGACGCGCACGACTCGGCCACGCTCCAGCACGACTTCGAACGCCGCCTGCGTCGCCACATCGATCACCCGCAACGGCACAAACACCGGCCATCGTCGCCGGCCGACGCCGCGCGGTCAACGCGGTCCCGCTCCGGCTTGGCGTGAACAGGCGCGGACTCTTGATCACGCTGAGCGACGATCCGCCGCCAGGCATAGAAGGATGCTTCCGCCAGGACATGTTCAGCACAAAAAGCGCGAACGCTCAGCCCACTGCGCCGCCATTGCCGAAGTGTGCGCCGCCAAAACCGCTCTTTGCCAAAATCGCGATCGCGCCGACCTGCCATGATTGAGCCCTCCCGGATGTGTTGCGTAGTAATCCGAGATCGAGCTTACCATGCCCTGCAAGATGCAGTTCGCCGGACGGGAAGAGAAGATCGTCCTCGGTCAACTTCTTTGGCGGTACTCGTGTTCGTTCCACGGCGGCGAATGGCCGATACGTTGGCGACAAATACGGCACCGGGGAAGGATACTTCGTGGCCCAATTCCAGCAGTGCTTAATCGCACGTTTCGGAATGTCGGCGGGTTTGTGCCCCCAGCTTCAGGTTCTGCTCAGATGATTCAGAAAGGCGGTAAGATCGTCGCTCGTTGTCTTGTTGGCAGGGAGTTCTCAAAATTTCTGTTGTCCGACCTCGAACTTCCCGAATCGACTGCACGCTGTCGTTCGGGTTTCGTAGGTGTCCTTGCTCCGATTCTTGCTGATCCAGTCGAGAAACAGGTCCATCAGTTCGCCCGCCGACCGAACCTTTGCCTTGCTGTCCTTTGTCCCCTCCGATAGACTTTAATGTGGTCATTGAACAGGTTCCGAGCGTCCGAAAATGGCACGGTTTCGACGTTGCCGAAGTGCCTGGCTCCGCCTGCTTCGGTGTACCAGTATGTTGTCTGACCGACGTGCTTTTTGCGGAGTTTTGGTTGCCGAGGCATCGTTCACCTGAAATGAATCCGGTAATTGAAAACGGTAATGATTTCCGGCTCATTTCAATGATGTGTCGTAAGACCAATAATGTTAATGGTTAGCGTAATTTGGAGGGGTGGCAGAGCGGCCGATTGCACCGGTCTTGAAAACCGGAGTCGGGGAAACCCGATCCAGGGTTCGAATCCCTGCCCCTCCGCTTATCTGGTAACGAGTTACGACGAGACGTGATTTCGATTGGAAGTGTCGGTGAGTCACGAAGTTTGCGCCAGTGGGAGGCGCTCATGCGGCTTTTTGGATGAGGCGGGGTAGCGTCCACACGTTCTCGCCGATCTCCTCAAGGCCAAGGTCGGTGTAGAGGTCGGCGGTGAGTTGGATCGTGCTGTGGCGCATCAGCATCTTCACTTTTTGGATCGGTAACTTCTTCCCTACGAACGTGCAGAAGGTGTAACGGAAGCTGTGAAAATCCGCCCAACGTCCGCGCTCGTCCTGGCGTGGGATGCCGACGCGCTTCAGGTCGTTGTGCAGGACCGACGTGTGAGAGATACGCTTGAATAAGCGGCTGGTCGGCGTCGGGGCGCTCTCCCAAATCGGCAGTATGATCTCGGCGCATTCGGGCAGCATCGGAATCTTGTCGCCGCGGCCGGCCTTGTCGATCTCAGGGCGCAAGTGCCAGATTGGTTTCTCGCCGGTCGGCGTGCAGTCGCGCTTTTCGAGTCGTCGCAATTCCTTTCGGCGAAGTCCGCTCAAGCTGGCGATGAGGTAGACCGTGCGCCGGGGCTCTGGCGTCGCGGCGATAAGGCGCGTCCATTCATCCACCGTGTACGCTCGGCGCAGCGCCGGCGTCCCTTCTGGCCGATCTTGGCGCGTTTCAGGTTGGTGATCGGATTCAACGCAATCCAATGCTGATCGACGCACCAATCCAGAAACGAGCGCATCCCAACCAACCAGCTTCACATTGACGATCAACATGACCAACCTCCTTAAAGAGAAGAAACAACACCCCCCACGCACTACTTACATGAACTCAAGTAGTGTGTGGGGGGTGCAGCGGGCCGAGGTGAGGGGCCGGTAACGGGTTGGGCAAAATCCAACCCGAGGAGGCGAGCGGGTCAAGGAGGAACTGGATTAAAAATCGGGGGCCGCCAAGGAACCTCATAAAGTCAAAAGACCTTGGCGGCCCCCGATTTTTAATCCAGGCAAATCCTTGACCCTAGCGGGCGGACACCCACGAACCGGCCCCTCGCCGCAGGCCCGCTTTGCTGGGCAGAGCGGCAGGATGCCGCCACATTGTGAAAGGAGTGCCCAGCGAATGTCCGAGTTGCGATGAAGCTCGAAGAAAACCTCCAGGGCAGGACGCCCTGCCGGGCACGGATGCCCGGCTCGCTGTGCCGGCAGGATGCCATGACGCTCGAAGTGAGCGGGCTGACCGTCGCAAGAATGAACGGCGCCAGGATTGCGCCGAGAATCCACCACATGACGCGGTTGCCGTTGATTGGTTGTTGTTCGCTCATGAGGGCAGTCTCGCAAATGACCGGGCGGTTTGGGAGACGACTTCATGGCCTTGGCGGCGCCGGCGGCGCGGCGGCGGGGTTTGCGATCTTTTGGTACGGACGGCCTTTGAGGAACAGGTTGACGTAATGGCCTGGGGACGCGGCGGCGACGATGCGGTTGTAGTCGTCAACCGTCGTTCCTGGGTACAGCGCACAATCACCATTGCGGAAAACTACCGCAAGTTGGCCGTTGACCAGTCAGACGTAATCGACCCAATGCTTGTAATGCGGGGGGAGCGGGTTGCCGTGCAACATCATTGTGCATTCGTCTTCGGGCGGCGGGACAGGCATGATTAGCCTCCTTCGTTTGCGATGGTGTGGCGGCGGTACGGGGCCAGGATCGCCTGGATGGTCGGCGGCGGGCGGAGTGCGGACGGCGCCAGGTAGGCGGTGCCGGCGGAGTTGCCGAAGGTGTTGGCGGCGCTCGGATCGCGGAGCGTCAGGCGGTAGAGAATCGACACCCACTCGGCGCAGGCTTCTTGGACGCCTTCGGGGACCGTGGTGTAGCCGGCGGTGTACTGGACGCGCAGGTTGTTGATGCCGACGGGCCAAACGAGGTCCTCGGGATGGAGTAGCTCGGGATCGGTATAGGGAATGGCACGTAACAGCCAGCCACGCGGGTCGAACTGGTAGCCGGCCATTTCGCAGGTGTGCATTTTCAGCTCAGCGTTTTGGCCACGGGCGGTGAGGTTGCCCTGGCTAGTGGTGCCGTCGCCGAAGCTGGGAGGGACGTAGAGGTCGGCGCTGGGCCAGAGGCCGTAGTCGTCGGTGTCGCCGACGACCTGGGCGGCCCAGCCGTTGCCGAGGGCGTTGATCGCGGTCGCCAGGGCGGTGAGCGTGACATTGCCGGCGAAGGTGAGGTTCGTTGACGCGGCGATGCCGGATGCGACAGTCGAGAGCGTGAGGCCGGCGCTGGTCACCTGGATGCGGGCTTGCTGGTTCGTGGCCGTGTCGTTGTTGATGATCTTGAGAACAGTGACCGGACGATAGCGAACCGATGTGATGCTCTGGATGGGGTACTGGCGCATTATCAAGCGGCGGTCGCCATTGCCGTTGTAGAGTTCGTCGTAGCTCTTGCTGTTGAAGTCGCGGCGGCAGTATTTGATGATGGCGTCGCTGGCGGCGGTGATGAGGGTGCTGACAACCGGGTCGTTGCTGATGCCGGGGAGATTGAAGTAAGCGCGGGCCAGGGTGATGAGATCTTTGGCGGCCATGCCGCGATTGTGGCATGGCCGCCGGGGATTTGGGAGAGGAAGTGGGCGACACTCGTCGTGGTCAGGTAACCTTTGTAAGGCGCGGCGTCTCCCGCCGTTTGTACTGTGACCTGGACCCCTTCGAAAGTGGTCGGAATCTTGTCCATCTGGGCGAAACCGGCCTCTACGTTCACGCGCAGGCAGCGCTCGCCAGTTGGAGTCCAGGCGATGCCCACCGCTCCGACACCTGGTACTTTGCGAAGCCGGCGGTCCAATTCGTCGCGCAAGTCTCGGATATTGACTGAAGTTGCCATAAATTCATCCTACACGAGTTTGGCCTCAAAGTAATCCAAAATCCCGTCGAGTAAGCAAACATAACTGACATCAACCGTCGCTCCATCCCGTATAACCGGCCCACCAGCAAATACTAGGCCAATTGCCTCAAACGTGTCGGCAAGGTAGACTAAGCTGCCGCTATCGCCTGCCAACGAAAATGGCCGACCATCGTCCCCGACAACTTCAATGATTTCGCTAAACAACACCTTGCCTAGTGGTGCTGGGGCGTGTACGGGCAGCGGCCCGAGGCCGACAGCCGAGACCTTTCCCGTCGATAGGCCGCTCGTGCGGCCTATCATTCGGACGGGGTGATTGTCACGGATGTCATCGATTGGGTCGCCAGCGAACGCTGTCAGCTGTTTGCCGGCGTTGGGTAAACCGGGGGGAATAACGGTGCCAGAGTGATCGACGTCGGAATTGAGTTTGGCGATCGCCCCATCGTGTAAGTTCACGTCGTCGGGAGTCAGGTCGATGCATTCATCGAGCGTTGCTACCCGGAATCGGTACCCGAGGGGTTTCTGGTCCGGTTTCCCTGGGTGGTAAATGTCGTCTCCTTTTACGCCTTTGTTCATCTTTGCGAGGACATGATTGCAGCTGAGCAGGTAGTGATTCTCACTGCCACCCTTCACGCGAACGAATGCTCCTATAGTCCCCGCCTCGGTATCGAGCCGGCTAACTGAGAGCCCAATCCGTAACTCGCGACGGGCATCTTTCACCCCCTTCGGCAGTTTTGCTAAGGGGTCTGGCTTGCTAATCGTCGATTGTAGGTAGGGCAGGAGTTCCACCTTTCGCACGACCTGAAAGTGAACTTGCCCCTTGTATTGGTCGCGATATCTCTCCGCCAAGTCGAACGCCGCTCCGTTCGGTCGTTGGACGCGAAGTTCGACAGTAAATCCGGCCTTTCCAGGCGCGCAAGAAACCCACGGCGATCTGGTCTGACGGGGCTTCTTTCGCGAGGGATTGCAATTTCACTCCTTTGCGGAGTTCTCCCCTCCCTAGCTCGGAAAGGATGGTCTGTTTCAATTCTTCGGCAGATTTCCGGTTCATGGGCAACTCCTATCAGGTCCGGCCGTTGGCGTCAGGTGTTGGCATATAGAAGGCGACGGCGAAAGTATACATCGGCAACAAGAATCCGCGGATGACCGGCGGCCAGTCCTTGAACAATCCATCCGGAATTGCAACGGCCCAAATCACAAACGAGCCGATGCAAATGGCAATGTGCACAAGGGAGCGCACTTTAAGCCGGAACCGCAAATAAATCGGTGTGGCGATTAGGCCTGCAATGAAGGCCACGGCATTGAGGTAAGATAGCCAGTTGCTCCCAAAATGGTCCTTGAGCCAATCGACCGACGGGGGATTGCCCGCAGCTTGCGCAGCTGCAGCAATCAATGCGAGATACAGCGTAACAACCTCGGCGGGAATGTACTTCGCCAACCGATCCGAATAAGCATCTGGCGGCTTCGGTATTGGTGGTGGCTCGGGTTCGGCCCCTTGCATTGACGGAATACCGGGCTGTTTTTTCTCTTGGAATTCGTCCCACCGTCTCTTCTCACTCTCGTATTGCTCTTGAGTTTGAACGCTACGGGGCATGTGTCACCTCGGCATCTCATTTTTTTTGCAGGTAAGACAGGGGTCGTTGAATCCTGGGTAGATGGTAGACAACGGTGAAGCTGCGGGCAACTGGAAAATGGATTCGCGTCAGCGCTCCGTCGCCCAGAGGAATTTGCTGATCTTGATCGGCTTCAGGCCGATGGCGAGCAAGGCGGACGGCGCCGGCTTGAATTCGTTGCTCTTGAATTCGAGGACGCTGAAGGGGAGTGATTTGCCCAGGTCAGTTTGCACGTCCACGTCGAGGGTGAAGCGGTCTTCGTTGTCTTCGATGGCGTAGCGGCGGGTGTAGACGGTGACGACTGGGACGAGCGGCTTGTTGCCGGCGATCTCCATTACGCGCGCTTGCAGGTGGGCGGGAAGATCGGCGATGTCGAACTTCGTCGCCTCGGCCCGGTATTTTTCCTCCTCGGTCTTGGCGGAGATGGCCATCGTGCCGCCGGGGTAGCAGCGCATGCGGAGCGTGATGTAGCGGTCGGCCTTTTTGCGGGCCTTGCGCAGGTCGAAATCCTTCGTGTCGTAGTACATCGTCACGATGGGCTGGCCGTAGAAGTGGGGATCGTAGGGCTCGTTCGGCAAGGCGTCGTGCATGAAGTGCGACACGGCCGGCAGCAAGCACGTCGGCACGGCGAAGGTGTCGAGGTTGGTGCGGATGACCGACCATCCCAGCTCAAGGTATTGGAGCGCAGCTGCAAGGCAGGGTTTCGGAGACATGACTTCCCTCGGATGAAAGAAGGCTTGATTGAATCACACGACGCGGGCGGATGGGAGCTAACCCGCCTTGGGGAGCGCATCGATAAGGCGCTGGATTTCCGAGGCTTTCCAGCGGACGACGTTGTAGCCCAGCTTGATGGGCTGCGGAATCTTGTGTTCGGCGGTCCAGCGCCAAACGGTTCGGACGCTAACGGAGAGGCAATCGGCGACATCCTTCACGGTCAACAACAGGTCCGTAGGCGGGTCGTGAATCATGAGCATAGCTCCGGTAATGTGTGCGCCAGTGGGAGCGCGTGTGTGCGCCAGTGGGAGCGCGTCATTGGCCTGGCTTGGCGTGCGCTGTCCTAATATTACCTTACTATACTTTTGTTCACATTGAAATGTCAGTTATTTACCAGCAATTCCCGGCGAGGGTTTTTGGGTCGGCCCGGTTTTCCTGTTTTATCGCGCGGAGAGCTTGCGGCTTGGGGCGGCGAGGGGATTGCGGAGGTGGCGATCGTGCGTTGGTGCGTATTCATGCTGGCCGACGCTGTTGGGCGCGCACGGCGACCATCGGACACCCTTGTCCTTTACTGGAAGTCGTTCGGATTCGTTCGAGCTGCTCTCAGCTATCCGCTGGGAACGGTCGGCACCTCGACCAACTGAAAGGAGAGCAACACTTCGTACAGATGTCGGATCGATTCCAGACGAAAGCAGTGAAACAGGTGCCGCATGCGTTCCCAAAGTCGACATTTGCGGCCCAGTTTGTTCAGCACGGCTTGAAACAGCGGATCGCATAATTGTTGGGCTTGGTCGACCAAGAAAGCCAACATCATCAGGAAGGCGAGCACCACCGACAGGTTCTGCTCGCCGTGACCGAAATTATGCTCGAAGTGGTAGCCTTGGTTCTTGAGGGTGTTGAAGGTTTCGTTTTCGATGCGCCAGCGCGAGCGGCCGCCGCGGACGAGATGGCTGACGGAGGTTTCGTCGAAGGACAGGTCGGTGACCCAACTGAAATGACGGATCGGCGTCTTGGAGCCGTGGGGAGGAATTTCCCAATACTCCAGCATCGCGACTTCGAGGTCGGCATGCGATTGGTTGAGGGCGACCTTGGGGAGCCAGCGATAGTGATGCAGGGTGCCGTCCGCGTCGACCAGGGTGAGGACTTGGGTTCGGTTTTCTTCGTGGGCTCGTGCCATGTGCTCGAACAGATAGGCATGGCTGCCTGGCTTGACGCCTAGCAAAAAACGCACGTTCGCGGCCTTCAGGTCCTCCACGTGCGGCGCGTTGGCGCTGAGGGCGTCCTCGACGAAGATGACTTTCAAATGCGGATGTTCGCGGCGCAGATCCTTCAACGCCCGCCGCGTGGCGCTGCGTTCGCCGTCGTTCTTGGTGCTGCCGTCTTGCTTGACGATCGGTTCGGGGCACAGGGGGATGACTTCCTTGTGGTCGGGATGCACCAAGGCCAAGCCCAGCAACTGATGGTAGTAAGTGATGACGCCGTTGCGGCTTTTCTTTTCGAGGCAACAGGAGCAGTGGATCTTGTCGGAAGCGTGATAGGTGGTGCCATCGGCGGCGATGAGGTAGTGCCCTTGCCAAAAGACAAACGATTCGAGCGCTTTGCCGCGTTGCAGTTGACGAAAGACGCTGGTGAACGCGGGACGAAGGTTCCGGGGAACGACGGGATCGAGATTGGCTCGCATCTGCGTGTCGCTGAGCGTTTCTTGGATGCCGAAGAGAGAGGCCAGGTTGAAGGCGTTGCTGCGAGCGTACTCGTCGTAGGCCAAGAGGGAAGCGGATTTGAGAGCGAAAAGAGCATAGCCTCCCATCAAGACGTCGACTAAAGGGATCTTTGGTTCCTTGCGATGATCGGGAACCTGTCGCAAGTCGGAGCGGACCTGACGAACAAGATTGTCTGCGGAAAGGTGAATACGCGGCGTGTGCGGTTTCATCGGCGAATCCGTTCGCAGAATGGGTAAGATGGGCGAATAGACTGCTCTATTAGATTACGAACAGCTGCATCGAATTTCCAGCGTTTCTGACCGTTCCGGGAATTGCTGGTTATTTACGTGGCCTGGGCAAGCATGGGCCGGATACAATGTGGCATGATGTGGCACAGAGGGGATCAAGACAGGCAGAGTCGATCTTGAAAACCGGAGACGGTGAAAGCCGTCCGCGAGTTCGAATCTCGCCCCCTCCGCTTGGCGGCACAAGGCAATTTTCTTGCCTTGGCGTGCGCCTATGGTATCCTCTCGATCTCAATGCCACCAATCCTCCTCTTCGAGGTCCGCCATGAAACGCTGGGCTGCTTGCATTCTCCTCATCGTTCTCGCATCCACTGCGGCCGGGCGTGAACCGATTCGCCTGGCGAACAACCCGGCGCTGTCGCCGGATGGGCAATGGCTCGCATTCGACTGGAACGGCGACATCTGGCTCGCCCCGAGCGCCGGCGGCGCGGCGCGGCAACTGACCGCCCATCCCGGACGCGACAGCCAGCCGAAGTTTTCCCCCGACGGCAAGACGATCGCCTTCGTGAGCGATCGCGAAGGCGGCCCACAGGTCTTCACCATCCCGCTCGAAGGCGGCGTACCCAGGCAACTGACCTTCCACACCGCCGGCGCCGCCTTGCAGGAATACACGCCCGATGGCTCAGCACTCATCATCAAGGCGACCCGCGATCACTTCTGGCGGCGCGGCGAACGCTTCTTCACCATCGACAGCGCCGATCGCTCGGCCGAAAAGCTGCTCTTCGACGATTACGGCGATTCCGGCGTTCTCTCCCCCGACGGCAAGAAGCTCCTCTTCAGCCGCGAAGGCGAAGGCTGGTGGCGCAAGGGGTACAAGGGTTCGCGCGTTGCTCAGATTTGGCTCTTCGATCGGGACGCGAAGAGCTTCACCAAGGTGCTGCACGAGGAATTCGGTTGCCGTTGGCCGCTCTGGAAGCCGGACGGCAAGGGGTTTTACTATGTCGGCGAGCACGGGCGCGGAGCGAACCTGTGCGCTTATGAATTCGCCGCGAAATCGAGCAAGGTGCTGACGAAATTCAAGGAGGATTCCGTCGTCTTCCCCGCGATCAGCCGCGACGGCACGCAGATCGTTTTCCGCCATCTATTCGATCTTTACATCTACCGCCCGTCGAACGGCGAACTCAAGAAGCTCGATCTTTGGCATAGTGCCGACCGCGTCGAAAAGCGCACCGAGACGCGCGTGTTGAACACGGCCAGCGCGGCGACGTTCACCCGAGACGGCCTGGAAATGGCTTTCGTCGCCGGCGGCGATCTGTGGGTCATGGACACCGAATTGCGCGAGCCGAAGCGGGTCACCATGACGCCCGACGAAAATTCCGAGCCGCTCTTCACGCCGGACGGACAGACCATCGTCTTCGTCAGTCGATTCGGCAATGAGAAGCAGAGCGGTTTCAAACTTCATCAGGCCATCCGCGGCGACGCCAAGAAATTCTGGTGGCAGAACAACTCATTCGAGGTAACGAAGCTGGCCACGCTGCCCGAGCGGCCGTCCATGCTCAAGCTCAGCCCCGACGGCAAACGGGTCGCCTTCGTCCGCGGCCGCGGCGACCTGTGCGTCCTTGATTTGGCAACGCGAAAAAACCAGGTCATTTTTCCCGACTGGAGCGGGCCCGATTTCGACTGGTCGCCGGATGGCAAATGGTTCGTCTATTCCAAGCTTGACGCGGATTTCAACCGCGACATCTGGATCATTGCCTCCGACGGCACCGGCCAGCCGTTTAACGTGTCACGCCATCCCTACAGCGAGAGCGATCCGGTCTGGTCTCCGAACGGCAAGATGATCGCCTTCATCGGCCGCCGCGCCTCGGGCGATCCGGGAGCCAATGTCTGCCTGGTCGCGCTTCGGCCCGAAGACGATGAGAAGACCGCCCGCGATCGCAAGCTGGAGAAAGCGCTCGACAAGATGAAAGGCCGCACGCCGCCGATGGGCAAGGGCGATGGAGCCAAAACCATTGAGCCGGTGCAGGTCACCATTGATTTCGAGCGGCTGCATGAGCGCGTCAAGCGCGTCTCACTGGGCGAAGGTATGGCCAACACGGTCTTCTGGTCCCCCGACTCTAAAAAACTCGCCTTCACCGGAACCTACGACGGCAAAGCCGGCACGCACGTCATCGACGTCAACGACGGCCTGACGCCGAAGCTGCTCACGCCTGTTGTCGGCACGCGGCCCGCCTGGCTCAAGACCGGCAACCAGATCGTCTGGCTCGTCAATGGCGTTCCAACCAGCACACCGGGCACCGCTTCGCCCGCAAGCGCCGAGCCGGCGCCGAGCACGGTCCCGAAGAAAGGCGGCAAGGGCGGCAAAGGCGGCGGCGTCACCCCCAAACCAGATGCCCCCACGTCTCCCGGGACCGGCGGCGCCTTCACCTTCTCGGTTCGCCAGGAAGTCGATTTGGCCATCCGCAAAGCCATCGTCTTCGACACCTGCTGGCAGCTCATGCGCGATCACTGGTACGATGCCAAGTTTGGCAATAACGATTGGGACAGGGTTCGCCGCAAGTATCGTCCCATGGCCGCCGACGCTCCCGACATGGAATCGGTGCAGACCGTCGTGCAGATGATGCTCGGCGAATTGAACGGGTCGCACCTCGGCTTCACGCTCAACGCCGGCAAAGGCCCGGTCGAGCCGCGCGATGTCACCGCGCATCTAGGCGTCCGATTCGATCCAGCCTACGCTGGTCCCGGCCTCAAGATTCGGGATGTGCTGCCCGGTGGACCGGCCGACAAGAAACGCAGCGGACTCTTCGCCGGCGAAATCATCGAATCCATCGATGGCAAAGAAGTCAACCGGGACATCGAATTGACCAGGTCACTCAACGGCCCGCTCGATCGCGAGATCATCCTTTCCGTCAAAAATCTGGACGGCAAGCCGCGTGAGGTTGCGATCAGGCCGATTTCGTACACCGCCGCCCAGACCCTTCTCTACGATCAATGGCTGCGGCACAGCAAGAAGCTCGTCGCTGACGCCTCCGCCGGCAAGCTCGGCTATCTGCACATCAGCCAAATGGCGATGCCGAACTTCCGCAAGTTCGAGGAGGAACTCGTGTCCGAAGGCGCGGGCAAGGACGGCCTGGTCATCGACGTCCGCGAAAACCCGGGCGGCTCGATCACCGATCATCTGCTCACCGCCCTGACCCAGCCCAATCACGCCATCACGGTGCCGCGCGGCGGCGGGCCGGGCTATCCGCTCGACCGCAAGGTCTACATTTCCTGGCACAAGCCGATCGTCGTTCTGTGCAATCAGAATTCCGGCTCGAACGCCGAGATTTTCAGCCACGCCATCAAGACATTGAAGCGCGGCCAGGTCGTCGGCGTGCAAACGGCGGGGGCCGTGGTCAGCACGGGCGCCGCAGGGGTGCTGGACGTGGGCACGCTGCGCATGCCGACGCGCGGCTGGTTCACGATTGATGACGGCGAGGACATGGAGAAGAACGGCGCCCGTCCGCATCACGTGCTTTGGCCCGCCCCGGCTCAGCTGCCGCTTGGCCGCGACGCGCAACTGACCAAGGCGATCGAGGTGCTGCAAGCCGACGTGGCAGCCTGGAAAGCTCGGCCGCAACCGAAGCTGAAGCTGTCCACCGATCGGCCTTGATCGGAGGCGTCAGTCGGTTTCTTCCCATACCGAGTGATGCGCTCCGAGCGATTCGAAGTGAGCCAGCATGGCTGCGTAAAAGGGATCATAAGACAGCGTGGCACTGTCGCCGATTACCAGCAAGCTGCGGCGGGCGCGCGTCAAGGCGACGTTCATGCGGCGTACATCGGCGAGGAAGCCGATTTCGCCGTCCGGATTGGAGCGCACCAGCGACAGGATCACGGCCTCCTTTTCGCGTCCCTGGAAGCCGTCCACGCTGTCGATTTCCAGGCCGGCAATCGGGAGTTTTTCGCGCAGCAGCCGGACCTGGGCCGCGTAAGGCGCGATGACGGCGATTGTCTCCGGCGCCATGCCCGCGTCCAGGAGTGAACGAACCTTGCGGACGACGAGCTCGGCTTCGCGCGGGTTCAGGCGGCTCGCGCCGTCCGGTTCGGACTCCTCGTCATATCCCGCGCCGGCGGTGTCGATGAACTGGAGCGGCGTTTGCGTGGAAGCATCGGCCGTCACGCCGGGCAAATCGCACAGAAGATGGCTGCAAACGGATGCGTGCGCCTCCAAAGCGCCATCGTAAAACTGCTCAGACGAGAAGCTCATGATCGCTTCGTGCATGCGGTATTGCACCTGCAAACGCCGCGTGACCGCGGGGCCATACCGGCCGACCAATCGCTCCATCATACTGATGCCGAACCCTTCGCACGCCGCTTCGGACGAGAGAATCGTCGGCGGTAACTGGCAGTGGTCGCCCGCCAGGATCAGACAGTGGCTGCGTAACACCGGCAGCCAGCAGGCCGGCTCCGTGCACTGGGCCGCTTCATCGATGGCCGCGATGTCGAAGGTGCGCTGGCCGAGGACTTCGCTATTCAGGCCGGTCAAGGTCGCGCACACAACGCTTGCATGGTCCAGAACGCGCTCGATGGCCAGGTTTTCCAGCTTCCGGGCGTCGGCCAGCAGGGCGTGCGCTTCCTGGCGGAGTTGCTGGCGGGCGCCGGGCTCGGGCTTGGCCCGCGTGAATTTCCCCGCCTGGCGAAATAGCGCGAACGCCTTCTTGGCCAGCTTGCGCGCCTGGCGCGAATCATCATGATCGTCCACGAGCAGATCGAGCGTGTTCGCGCAGGGCCGCCGAGACGCGGGCCGGATGGCCAAGACGCACGGCATGTGCGCCGACGGCCAGAAGGCGTTCCAGAAGGTTGTCCACGGCCAGATTGCTGGGGGCGCAGGCGAGCACCTTTTGGCCGCGCCGAATCGCCTGGCGGATCAATTCGATAAGCGCCGTCGTCTTGCCGGTTCCGGGCGGGCCATGCAGGATCGCCAGGTCCTTGGCAGACAGGGCGAAACGAATCGCTTCTTGCTGCGAGTCATTCAAGGAGCTGTCGAGGCAGGTCAGTGGAGTTTCCGGCTCAAAGGCGGGCGAGGCTTCGCCGAGCAAGACGGCCCGCAATTCGGCGAGGCGATCGCGCGCCGCCGCGCCCGCGCGCTGGAGCGCGGCAACTTGGCGCTGGCGGGCGGTTTCGTCCGTTGACAGGTCCAGGCGAAAGCGCTCCGGCCCGTCCTCATCGTCGGGCGGCTCGTTCAAGGCGACGCTCAGATCCATGCGGCTGCGTTCGCACACGACGCCGCGCCAGATCTTGCCGTCATTGGCTCCATCGGCCGAGAGAATAACGGGGGCGCCGGGTTCCAGCCGATTCCAGGGCAATGGCAAGGTGCGGTTGCGTTTGGCGAGCGTCAGCAGGTATCGGCCGCCGAGCCCCGTCGTCTCTTCCGTGACGACCAGCCCGACCAAACATTCGCCCGTTCGCTCTGCGGCCGAGCCGGATCGTTGCGCAATGGCGTCCGTGGCGCGCTGAGCCTCCGCTTGCGATTCCATATTCAGAAGGCGAGACAGACGCTGAAAATGATCGTTCGCATCAGTCGAGGCAGCGGCGGCGCCCGTGGCCCAGGCGCGCAAACGTCGGTCCTTGAACGAAGCCCCGTCCAGCGTTTTGACCAGCCGCCCCTCCAAGCCGTCCGGCACCTCGACGACGGCCAAGGCGCCGCGGAGGTCGATGCGCCCGACCTGCTCTCGCCGTAAGCCCCCAGCAGTGCAAAGAAACTTGAGGATGTCCCCTTTGGTCGTTCGCGGCGGCAATGATTCCAGATGGAGCAATGTCATGGGTTGGGTGGATTTCACTTGGCCGGCGCTGCGGCTGGTTTCCTGATCCGCAAGCTCAGGATGTGCGCCAGTTCCGGGATCGGCTCTTTGTGGTCGTCCACGCGCAAATCGATGTAGCGATCGCCGACGCCGTTGGGGCCGGCCTTATCGCGGACGACGAGGATGGCGGCCGATTGCTTGCCGCGCTTATCGCCGCCGGCTTTGTCGGCGGCTTCCAGGGCCGCCATCATGCGCCAGGCGAGCGAACCTTTGCTTTCTTCGAACGCCTTGGCCATGTCGTTAATCACAGCCTCACCGGCGAGAATATTGCCCTGGCAGGCGTAATGCTCGCCCGTCTTGTGGCCCGCGTAGGCAGTGCAACCTTTGCCGGTGAAGGCGACGGCCTTGCCCTTGGCATCCACCAGACCGAGCTGCCGGCGCTCGATCCCTTTGTCCGATTCGCTGAGGGCTTTCAGCGTTTCCTCGGCGCTCATTCCCTTGGCAAGCAGTTCGAGGCCGTTCGGCCCGTGTGCGACATTGACCAGCGCCTGCGTCGCCACCGCGCCGACATTCGCCTTGGCGAAGGGGACCGCATTGCCGACCGCCAGGTACTTGGATGCGACAGCGACGCCCCATTCCTTGCGCTCCGGATCGAAGGCGACAATCGAAAACGTGTTGACCTCAATCTCCGCCGTGGGCGCCGCGCCGCGCGGCAGAGCATGAAGGGCCAAGGGCAGCAAGAGGATACCAATGCACATGATGACTGAGCGGTGGGACATGCGACTTCTCCGAAAGGAGGGCGTCAGGCAAGTTCGGGTCGCTAGAACAACCCCGTAATCGGCGGCGCCTCGGCCAAGCGCGAAATCGCGCCGAGTGCCGGCTGCAGCCGAAGCTGACCGACGTCGAAACAGGTGTGCAGAATGGTCGAGATCAGGTTGCGATTGGTCTGAGCTTCGACCGCTGGCTCACCGCCGTCGCGGGTCGATTGGCCGATGACGCAGCCGCCGCGCGTGCCCCCACCGTAGATCAGCAGCGGCGCGAGCCGGGCCCAGTGATCGCGGCCGCCGTTGCGATTCAGACGCGGCGTGCGGCCCATCTCGCCCGTGGCAATCAGCATGATGTCGTCGTCGAGCCCGCGGGCTTGGGTGTCGGCAACGAATGCAGCCACGGCGTGATCGAAGGAGCGGCCCACCGCTGCCATGCCATCCACGACGTTAAGATTGTTGCCGTCGGCGTGGAAATCCCAGACGCCTTCATAATCGGCATGGATCGTGACGAAGCCGCAGCCCGCCTCGCACAGCCGCCGCGCCATCAGGAGCAACTTGCCGATCGACTTGGCGGCGCCAGTGTAGTAGCCGCGCATGCCGCGCTGGGTGGAGCGCCATTCATGCGACGGGACGTAACGGCTCGTGTCATACTGGGCGACCACGCGCGGATCTTCGCGCGACAGGTCGAGGGCATTGGCGACATGTCCGCGCAGCAGCACTTCCGCGGCTTGCTGCTGGGTGCGGTCAAAGCCCTGGTCGTCGAACTGCCGATTGAGGCGATCCAGCTGGGCGTTGAGTTCGCGGCGGTCGGCAAAGCGTTCGGGGGGCAGGTTGAGGCGCAGATTGCGGAGGAGCTGCCCGTTGCCGCCGGGGATGAAGGGGGCGTAATTGCCGCCGACGGCGCCTGTCGCGGAAAGATCGCCGCGTCCATCGCCGCGCGTCACGTCGGAGCAGACCGACTGCGGGAAGAGGACGGCATTGGTCGGCATGCCGGTCGTCGGATGCGTGGCGCCCGGACGCGCGCGACGAGACAGCCGATGTTGGCGTTGAGCGAATCGGGACTGACAATGGGGACGATGTTGTGCCCGGCGTTGCCGGTTTGGTAGGAGCGGATGATGTTGAGCTTGTGGGCGATGCGGGCGGTTTGCTGCATCGTGTCGCCGAACAGGATGCCGGGCACGGAGGTTCGTGTGACGCCGGTGACGGTGCGAATGCCGTCGGGGGCATCGGGCTTTGGATCAAATGTCTCGAACTGGGGCGGCCCGCCCTGCTGAAAAAGAAAGATCACGGACTTGCCAGTGTCGGTGCGCGGCGCGGTGCTGGCTGCGGTCAGCGACGACAGCGTGAATCCGCCCAACGCGAGACCGCCGATGCGCAGTAATTCTCGGCGAGAAAGACCAGCGCTTTCGTGAATCGTCAACATGGCGCTCGCTCGGCGGTGGGTAATGGAGTGGGCTTGGCCGCTCTCCATTGTATATCACATCGCTGCGAGCGCCGCCATTGTTTTCATCAGCACATTCAAACGTGTTGCTACCTCGCCTTCTGTTCGGCGTGCTGGCGAATCTTGTCGATCCAATGGCCCCACCCTTTGGGCATGCCCTCGCGATGCTGGGCGGAAATCAATCCCATGCCGCGATGGCTGAACGTCAAGCGCGTTCCGGTCCCCTGAGCAGTGAAGCGATATTGCAGATGATTCACCGCGGGATACGACATCATCAGCGGGCCGCAGATTTCCAGGAGCGTCGGCGGCTTGATCACCTGCACGTGGCCCCACAGATGTCCGGAGTTGTTTTTCAGATCGCGATACCATCGACCGCCGGGCCAGGCTTCCAGCTTGAAGGGCATCGGCGTTCCATCCATCATCTGCGCATCGGGGCCGACTTCGTCAAGCATTGCCGCGAAGGCAATTTCGATTGGGGCGGCGATGTCGATCGCCTTTTGGATTTCGACGATTTCGATCGATTGCTGAACTTCGGTGATCATAGGGTTCCTTTCTCGAAAGTAGGTTAGGCTGGCGGTTTCGGTGCAGCCGCGGCGAGCTTTTCGGCACGCTCACGAATGCGATCGAGCTGGCGATCCCAATGCCGTTCCAGAGTTTTCACCCAGTCCCGGATCGGCTGCAACTGATCGCGGTTCAGGTCGTAGAGGCGCGTCTTACCTTGCTTCCTGGACGATACGATTCCCACCGCCCGCAACACGCCCAGGTGTTTGGAGACGGCCGGTTGCGGCAGTCCCAGAAAGACGACGATGGTCCCCACCGTCAGACCGGGACGCCGCGAAAGCAATTCGATAATCTCGCGCCGTCGCGGTTCGGCAATGGCGTTGAACACATCCGATGTCGTCGCTGCTCGAGCCATGATGACATTATATTCCCATAACGGAATATGTCAAGCGCGAAGTTCCGCGAAATGCATCCGATCTGACCGCATGGCTTTGCCCGGCATATCCTACTCCAAGGCAAATCTATTCCCTTGAGCGGCTTCTTTGCCGCGAACTCGGAGGTATCTATGGCAGCCGGCACCATTGCGAACCTACCGCTCGCCGAACAATTGCTCGGCGCCCTCGACGCGCTCTTTGGCATGCACCCCGGCTTTCGACCCGCGCACGCCAAGGGGCTCATGTGCACCGGCACATTCACGCCGTCGCCGGAGGCCGCCACATTGACGCGCGCCCCGCACGCGAGCAAGCCATCGACGCCGATCACCGTGCGGTTTTCGGACTCGACTGGGTTTCCCACGGTTCCCGACAATGACCCGCAAAAATCCGGTCCGCGGGGGTTCGCAGTCCGCTTTCATCTGGGCGAACACGAACACACGGACATTGTCGGCCATTCCGCGAATGGCTTTCCGGTGCGCACCGGCGAAGAGTTCCTGGAATTCTTGCGTGCCGCTCACGCTGCTGGAGCCGGCAAACCAGAGGTGATGGGGGCGTTCCTGGCCGCGCATCCGAACGCCAAGCGATATGTCGAGACACCCAAACCGATCCCCACGAGCTTCACCCGCGAGGCATTTTTCGCGGCCACGGCATTCCGGTTCACGAACGCCGCCGGGGCAAGCCGGCATGGCCGATTCCGCATTCGGCCGGAAGCGGGGACCGAATATCTCAGCAATGAAGAAGCCGCCCGGAAATCGGCGACCTTTCTGTTCGATGAAATCGGTCCGCGGCTCGCCCAGGCGCCGGCTCGGCTCAAAGTTTTCGTGCAGATCGCGGAGAAAGGCGACAATGTCGCCGACGCGAGCACACCCTGGCCCGAAAGCCGGTCGGAGATCCTATTCGGCACGCTCACCTTGACTGCCCGCGTCGATGATCAGGAACCGGAACGGCGGAAGATCATCTTCGACCCGATTCCCCGCATTGACGGCATCGACACCGCCGGCGATCCGCTCAGCGAAATCCGTGCGGACCTCTACCTACTCAGCGGCCGACGACGCCGGGCGGCGACCAAGTCGTAACGTTGTGGCGGCCCGCGCCGACGCACCCGGCGCAGCGATAGGCAACTCGATGAAGCTGCTTTCCTTCGCGGAATGGTAAATCCGCTGCGTCGCCTTCCGATAATCGCTCGCCTTGGCCCAAAAGATATTCGGTACGAAGGTCTGCGGATTGCGGTCATACAGCGGGAACCAGCTCGACTGGACCTGCACCATGATCCGATGGCCCGGCAGAAAAACGTGGTTGGCCGTCGGCAGGGCGAAGCGGTACAAGAGCGGCGTGTCCGGCGTGATCGCCTTGGCCTTGGCGAAGCTCTCGCGATAACGGCCACGGAAAATGTCGGCGGCGATCATGAGCTGATAGCCCCCCATGGCCGAGTCGCCGGGGACTTCGTCGGGGTAGACATCGATCAACTTGACCACCCAATCGGAATCGGTGCCGGTCGTCGAGGCGATCAGGTTGGCGATCGGTTCGCCCGAGATCTTCATCGGCTCCGTCAGCACGTCGGAGACAAACGTCACGACATCGGTGCGCCCGGACGCTTCGCGCTGATCCTCGGCAAGCCAGCGCGGCCAAACATTGCCCTCTTCGTAGCCCATGGGCTGAATGGGTCGGCGGACGAAGGGGACCGGCTTGGCCGGGTCGGAGATGTATTCCTCAAGGGCTGTATCGGCGGCCTTGGGCGCGTCGTGGCTCAGCTTGAGGCCGGCGCGAAGGTAAAGCGGCGTCATCTTGCCCGCTTTGCCCTCGGTTTTCGGCGGCCAAGCGGAGTAGCGACGCCATTCATTGGTTCCGGTCTCAAACGCCGTGACAGCGGCAATTTCCGCCTTCGGAGCGTCATCTTTGAGGTATTTCGCAAGAAACGGCGCGAGGACTTTCTGCCGGAAATAAAGCGCGGTGTCGCTGCCGAATTTCACCGCCCCGAGCGCGCTGCCGTTGCCGATCATCTGGCCATGATGCCACGGGCCGATCACGAGGAAGACCTTGTCGTTGCCGGTGTCCTTCGGCTTGATCGCCTTGTAGACGGCCATGGCGCCGTAGATGTCTTCCTGGTCCCACAAGCTGTGCACCAGCATCACCGGCACCTTCAGCGGCTGTGCGGCGAGCGCCTTGTCCACGGCCTGGTCCTGCCAAAAGGCATCGTAAGCCGGATGCGCGACGAGCTTGTTCCAGAACCCGAGCTGATCCATGCCGCGGCGGCGACCCAACTCGCCGGCCGAAACCGCTTGCATCCACATGTCGTATTCATCGTTGTGACTGCGCCACCATTTCGCGTCCCCCTTGCGCGTTGCCACCTGATCGTAAATCCAACGCACATTGAGCTGCCGGAACGCCCCGTAGTGAAACCAATCGTCGCCCATCCAGCCATCGACCATCGGATTCATCGGCACCGAAACCTTGAGGGCCGGATGCGGATTGACGAGCGCCATCAAAGGAAGAAAGCCGTTGTACGAGATCCCCAGGATGCCGACCTTGCCATTGCTCTCAGTGACGTTCTTCACAAGCCAGTCGATAGTGTCATAGGTGTCGGTCGCATGATCGACCGGCGTCGGGTTCTGCGGGCCTCGCAAGGGTCGATTGACGATGTAGTCCCCCTCGGAGCCGTACTTTCCGCGCACATCCTGTACCACCCGAATGTAGCCGCCTTGCAAAATCACATCGACGGCGTTGTCATAACCTTGCAGGACTGAGCCGAGGTGAGCGCTGTCGGCGTGGCTGGTGAGGTTGTCGGCGTTATAGGGCGTGCGCGTCAGGAGGATCGGGGCCTTTTTCGCCCTCACCCCTTTCCCCTCTCCCCCCGGGAGAGGGGAAAGGGGTGAGGGAATCAGGATGACCGTGTGCAGCTTGACGCCGTCGCGCATCGGGATCATGACGGTGCGCCGCGTATGGTCGAAGGTGTCGTTGACGGGCTTGAAATTAGCGGGGATTTCGCTGGGCAATGCCGGATACGTGGCAGGCTGCTTGGTCTGGGTTTGGGCCAGCACGGGCATGGCGCAGCACGCCAGCGTGAAAGCAGAGATGAGCGTGACGGCGCGTACGATGGGATTCATATTGGTCCTCCGATTGTGAAGTCGCGTCGTTGCCATCATATGGCGCAAGCGACGCCGGGGGATCGTTCAGTCATGTCGGCCCACTTTCGATCAAGCCGCGCAATTCGCGGCGCACCACCTTGCCCAGGGCGTTGCGCGGCAGGGCATCGACAAAAATGACGGTCTTGGGCCGTTGATAATCCACGAGCCGTTCGTTCCAGAACGCGCGCAGCCGCTCTTCGTTCAGGGCGGGATCGCCGCGCACAATGATGGCGACAACGCGCTCGCCCTTGCGTTCATCGGGCACGCCGACGACGGCCGACTCGCGCACGCCGGGGCAGGCGTTGATGACGCGCTCGACCACCTGCGGATAGACATTGAAGCCGCTCGTGATGATCAAATCGTTCTTGCGGCCCACGAGCGTCAGGAAGCCGGCGTCGTCGAGCAAGCCGAGATCACCGGTGTCGAACCAACCAGCCCTCACCCCCGGCCCCTCTCCCGAAAGGAGAGGGGAGAAGGCTGCTTTGGTCGCGTCGGGTTGGTTCCAGTATTCGCGGAAGAGATTGGGGCCGCGAACTTGCACGGCGCCGACCTCGCCCTGCCCGGCAAGCACCCGTACTTCGACGCCATCGAGCGGTTGGCCGACCGAGCCATTCGGCCACGGCCCTTCGAGCGGCAGGCTCGTGATGACGAACGCCTCCGTCATGCCGTAGCGATTGATGACCGGCTTGCCGAGAATCGCTTCAAGATCGGGCAGAACCTCGGCACGGATCGGGGCCGAGCCGCACGTGAACAGGCGCGGCTTCGTCCAAGTCTTGGCGATGGCGCGGAAGTTCGGCTGTTCGAGAAAGCGATAATAAATCGTCGGCACCGCCATGAACACGCTGCATGCGCCGATGCGCGCCAAGTTCCGCTGCGGCTCGAAATCGTCGAGGATCACGCAGCCGCCCGAAATCAAGGTCAGCAGCGTCGCAAAACAAAGTCCGTGGATGTGAAACAGCGGCAACACGTTCAAGACGACATCGTCTGGCGTGAATCGCCAACATTTCTGCAACGCGAGCAAGCTGGCCGCGACATTGCCATGCGTGTGCACAACGCCTTTGGGCCAGCCGGTGGTGCCGGAGCTGTACATCAGCAGGCAGGGATCGTCGTCGGCAACGTCCGGCGGCCGATAGCGTGCCGGCGGCGTCCCGAGAATCCCGTCTTGGATCAGAACATGACGAAGAGCCGGCAAGTCGGTCCGCATCGATTCGAGATGGTTCGCGGCTTCCGCGTTCGTGATCGCAATGGCCGCCATACTATCGCTCATGAAGAACCGCAACTCTTCGCGCGTGAAGCGCGGATTCAGCGGCAGCGGCACAGCGCCGCCATAAAGCGCTGCAAGGAAAGAGAACAAGAACGCCTCCTTGTTCTCCAGGCACAAGGCGACACGATCCCCTTTGGCGATTCCCAGCTCCTGAAGCAGACTGGCGACGCTGCGCACGCGCTCATCTAGCTGGGAATAGTTCCAGGTTCGATCTTGATAAACGATGGCCGGGCGCGATGCGTGCTTGGCGAATGTCTCTTTCAACAGGCTCAGCAGCGGTAAAGGCATGGCGGTCGTCCCTGGAGATTCACTACTCCGCAGCCTCTGCTATGATATGCCGAGGCGTTCCGAATTGATGACAACGGGCGCATGAGGTCCATCATGAAGTCTCTGCTTCTTGCCATCTGGAAAAGGCGCTGGTGCCGCTTGCTAGGCATCGCCGGTTTAACGTGCGCGCTGCCGATGCTGCATCCTTTCATTCGGCAATCGATCTTCGGCCCGCAGATCGACGGCGTTCCGTGGTGCGTCTGGGAAGACGAAGTCCGCCTGGCAGCCCATCCGGGCCAGAAGCGTTCCTGGTTTTTTGAGAAGCTGGAGCAATTTGGGCTCATTCCGGGAAGGGAGCGCTTTGGATTGGGCTTGAACCAGGCATCGACGCTGCCTATTTCCCTGCATTTGGCCGATGACGGCGACCCCATGGTGCGTGCCATTGCCTTGGGGTCGATGCTACAATGCCAGCAAAAGCATGAAGGCGAGTGCGAGCCGGTCTACCGGCGTCATTTGCAAGACGACGACCCCAGGTGCAGAATGCTGGCCCTGACCGGCGCCTGGCAGACAAGCCGGGACATCGAATTGAAGTCAGTTGCGATCGCGATGGTCAACGACCCCGACGAACAGGTGCGCCAAAACGCCGCGTGGGTGCTGGCCGAGATGGCCCCGCTTGATCGTGAGCTATTCATCCCGCTCTCGAAGTTGGCCGATGATCCCAACATGCACGTGCGTGTCGGCGCGATTCGCTCAATGTGCCATTTCGGCAAACGCGGCGTGCCGATTCTTCGCAAGGCGCTTCGCGACGGCGATAAGAACGTCCGCTTCACTGCGATCCAATCCAGTGTGATACTTAGCAAGGACGGCGAGGAATTGATCCCGGTTCTGCTGGCCATGCGGGATAATGATCCCGATCCAAGCATTCGCCGATTTGTGCAACACGGTCTATTTATCATGGACCCCCAGCGATTCGCCAAGCCGGCGGCCGGGGTGGATTGAATCGATCCTTGCTGATAGACTGCATTTATCGATGCAAATACCGAAAGGAGCCGTCATGTCCAATCCGACTCAACCTCTGGCGACGCCGACCGGGGAATTCCAGGCACATTTCGGAGGCCCGCCAGGTTCCTCCGATCTCGCCGCCGAGTGCAAGAAATGGGAGAAGCTCTGCGGCGAACTGCTCGCGGATCGCCAAAAGCTGCGCGAGGAATTGGCCAGCAGTCAGCGCGAACGCGATCAGTATTTGAAATCGCTTTATCATCTGCTCTGCAAGGATTACAAGCTTGACTTCGATCGGGAAGTCGCGTTCGCGCACATTGACGACAAGCCGACGATTGGGGAACTGATTGCCGAACTTGAGCATGCGCGGGGAAGTGAACATGTTATACAAGGTCGCTCACTACCCCGGTGTTGCCGAGCAAGTCGTCGCATTGTCGTTGCCGCGCTGAAGGAATGGTGCTGCATTTGCAGACGCACCCGTTGCACTGGGGCGACCCCGAATTCGACACGAACCTTGCGGGGGGCATCGTGTGCCACGCCATTCTTGATCCGATCATCATTCGTTACGTTATTTTCGAGACGAATCAGGTCGTGTTCATTCGAGAGATCACGCCGCTGCCTAATTCGGCCTTTGATCGCCCATAAGCCATCGAGGCCGCCATGCTCACGTTCCGCCGGTTTCTGTATCGCCGCTGGTTGCTCGGCGTCGTCGTCGCCGCCGCGCTGCTGTTCGGCCTCGCGATGCTGCACCCGTATCCGCGGCAATCGCTGTTCGGCCCGACGATTCGCGGCGAGCCTTGGTGCGTGTGGGAGACGGCAAGCCGAAATCGAGCCCGCGAACACGAGCCGGATCGCTCCCTGTTCGAAAAGGCGCAGGGCTGGCTCTCCATGCATCTAAATCCCGTAGAACTCGAAGAGGTTCTCGACGACCAGGATTTTTTGCCCCTTGTTGTCCATCTGGCCGACGATCCCGACGAAACCGTACGCTGGACCGTCCTTAACTGGCTTCACAGGTTCAAGAACCTGCGCCATCCCTCCGCCATTCCGATCCTGAAAACGCGACTCGAAGACGACTATCCAGATAACAGAATCGAGGCCGCTTTTGCGCTTTGGGAGATCAGCAAGGATAAACAAGCTGTTGATGTTATGGTGTCGGAGATAAACGATACGAGCCAGCCGCGGGCCTACGTGATGAGGACTTTCGTTGAGAATGTTTGCAAGGAGTGTCCCGAATACAGCATTCACCTCCTCCCGCTGGCGAACGATTCCGATCCGTTTATTCGCAGGTTTGCGATGTTTGGGATGTACCATCGCGGCAAGGAGGCGGTGCCAGTCCTGGTCAAGGGCTTGCAGGACAGTGATGCCAAAGTTCGAGCCGCGGCGGCGGCATCCCAGTGGTCTTTGGGGCCGGAGGCAATGCCTGCGGTTCCTGCGCTGGTGCAGCGCTTAGGCGACAGCGACATGCAAGTGCGAAGAAGCGCCGTTTCAGCGTTGAAAAAAATCGAGCCGGAGCGCTTTCAGCATTTGCAAACTGAGCAGGAAATCGATTAAGGCCGCGCCCATCGAACTTCAAGGCACACCTTGTACCAGCGCCGTCGCTCGGCTAAGATCCACACAGGAAAGCGGGGACCGAAACGAGCATGAACGAAATCATTTTCTTAGTCACCGACGCGCCCGAGGGGGGCTACTCTGCCCGCGCCCTCGGCGAATCCATCTTCACCGAAGCAGAGACCCTCGACGACCTGCGAGCCAACATCCGGGACGCTGTTGCTTGCCACTTCGGTGACGGCAAGGCGCCTGGCATCATTCGACTCCACTTCGTGCGCGAGGAAGCGCTCGTCCCATGAAGTTGCCGCGTGACCTTTCTGGAGCCGATCTTGTCAAGGCCCTCAAAAAACTGGGCTACGTCGTTACCCGCCAAAAAAGTTCGCACATCCGCATGACAACGCAAGAACACGGCCAACACCACATCACTATTCCGATCACGACCCCACCAAGCTTGGCACGCTGGCCGACATTCTCAAGGATGTCGCCGACCATTTCGGATTGCAGCGCGACGAATTGCTGGACCGGCTCTTCGGTTGAATCCCGCGTCAAGTTTCGAGTAGAATAGCGGCGTCATCATCACCAAGGAACCGCATACATGGCCACCGTCACCGATCACGCCGCTCAGGAGCGCTGGGAGAAGGAAAACACCGCCGCCCCCAAGCGCAAGGAGCCGCCGACCACCGTGTCGAGCGTTCCCATCGAGGCGCTCTACACGCCCGACGATTTGCCCGATTTCGATCCCGAAACCAATCTCGGCTATCCCGGCCAATATCCATTCACGCGCGGCGTTCATGCCTCCATGTACCGCTCCCGGCTCTGGACCATGCGCCAGTTCGCCGGCTTCGGGTCCGCGGCCCACACCAATGAACGCTTCAAGTTCCTCCTCCGCATGGGGCAGACCGGGCTCTCCACCGCCTTCGATTTGCCGACGCTCATGGGGCTCGACTCCGACGATCCGCGCTCGCTCGGCGAGGTCGGCCGACTCGGCGTCGCCGTCGATTCGCTCGATGATATGCAGGTGCTGTTTGACGGCATTGATTTGGCCGATGTTTCCGTCAGCATGACGATCAATGCGCCCGCGATCATCGTCATGGCGTATTTCCTTGCGAACGCTAAACGCAGAGGCGTCGATTGGAAACTGCTGCGCGGCACCATTCAGAACGACATCCTCAAGGAATTCCACGCCCAGAACGAGATTGTCTTTCCGCCGGAGCCATCGGTTAGGCTCGTGTGCGATCTGATCGAATTCTGCGCGACCGAAGTGCCGCAATGGAACACCGTGTCGATCAGCGGCTACCACATCCGCGAGGCCGGCTCGAACGCTGTGCAGGAGCTGGCGTTCACGCTCGCCGACGGGTTTCATTATGTCGATCAGTGCCTGGAGCGCGGCATGGCCATCGACGATTTCGCCCCGCGTTTGAGCTTCTTCTTCAACGCCCACAACGACATTTTCGAGGAACTCGCCAAGTACCGGGCCGCCCGCGTGCTCTGGGCCGAGACGGCACGCAACAAATATGGAGCGAAGAAGGAAGCGTCGTGGAAATTGCGCTTCCACGCCCAGACCGCGGGCTGTTCGCTGCAAGACAAGCAGCCGGAGGTCAACCTGATTCGCGTCGCCTACCAAGCGCTGGCCGCGGTGTTGGGCGGTTGCCAATCGCTGCACACCAACAGCATGGACGAGACGCTGGCGTTGCCGAGCGAACATGCCGTCACCCTGGCGTTGCGCACGCAGCAAGTGCTCGCTTACGAGACCGGCGTCACCAACACCGTCGATCCGCTCGGCGGCAGCTATTTCGTCGAAACGCTGACCCGGCAAATGATGGAACAGGCTCGCGGCTACTTCGACCGCATCGAGCAAAAAGGCGGCATGATCGCCGCGCTCGAAGCGGGCTTTTTCCGCCGCGAGATTGCCGATGCCGCGTTCGTCTATCAGCGCGACATCGACGCCAAGCGCAAGCTGATCGTCGGCGTCAATGCGTTTGTCGAGAAGGAAGAGAAGCCGATTGAGCTGTTGGAGGTCGATCAGGCCGTGGAATCCGAGCAAATCGCGCGCTTGAAGAAGCTAAAGGCGAGCCGCGATTCGGGCGAAACAGTGCGGGCGCTAAACGAAATCAAGCGGTTGGCGGCGACCAAGACGAACCTGATGCCGGCCCTGCTCGAAGCGGCCGAGGCGCGCTGCACCGTCGGCGAAATCATGAACGCGTTGGCGGACGTTTTCGGGCGCTATGATGGAGCGGCGAAGTGGTAGGATCATTCCATTTGTTTCCGAGGTTCTCATGCAATCCCCTTTTCCCGGAATGGACCCATACCTGGAAGGCAATTTGTGGACGAGCTTCCATGCACTCTTCGCTCCGCAAATGGCTACCCAGTTGAATCAGCTTTTGCGGCCGAAGTACATTGCGCTGCCGGAACGCAAATACATTAACGGCTCGCTTGACGAAGTAATGATTTCCACGAACACAATCCCCGATGTGAGCATCAAGAGGGCTAGGGGCCGAGCATCAAGCTCGATGATGGCGACGGCTGTCGCTCCCTCTGTCAAGCTGAGAACACGTCTAGTAGCGAAAATCCCACACTACCGAATCGAGATACGCGATGTCAGCGAGCGTCGGCTGGTGACGGCGATCGAATTACTGTCGCCGACGAACAAGGGGAGTGGGCGCAAGGCGTATTTGCACAAGCGCCGACGGTTCTTGCACAGCTCGGCGCATTTGCTGGAGATCGATTTGCACCACCAGGGCCGGCGCATTCCCCTAGACGATTCGTATCCGGACGCGCCATATTTCGTGCTGCTCAATCGGGCGCGGAAGCGTTCGGTGACCGAAGTTTGGCCGATCCCGCTTGACGAACCGCTGCCCACGGTTGCGGTGCCGCTCTTGAAAGGCGATGCCGATGTTCCACTCGATCTGCAAGCGGCGCTCACGACCGTTTACGATGCGGGCGGCTTCGACCTTGCGATTGACTACCGTGAGCCGCCTGATGTGGAATTGTCGGTCGAGGATTCGGCGTGGTTGGACGAGGTCTTGCGAGCGAAAGGATTGCGCTAATGATGGCATGCGGGGGACGAGCCAGCATAGCGCGAGGACGCATCATGAGCGCGTTTTACCAGGGTAGCACCGCTGCCCAATGGGTTGGCATGTTGCAAACGGGCGCGCTGCACGAGCGTTGCGCGGCTGCACTCGCCTTGGCGGAGTTTGAGCCGAACTTGCCGCCGGCCAAGGACGCACTGCTGGCGGCGTTGCGCGATGCGGAAATGCCGGTGCGCGTCGCGGCGCAGATCGCGATCAGCTTCATCCATACGCCCGCGGAAAACCGCCGCAGGATGTTCTTAATGTGCTCGGCGGGCAAATCTATTTTCAGGGCATCGTTCAGTACGGCATCAAAGGCGGGGCGACGGAAGTGATCACCGCAAAATGGTTTCTCGTTCCCGAAGTGGACTATCTCTTCCAAGACCCTCCAGAATCCATCGTGTCGGTGAACCCTGTCAACAAATCCTTTCTCACCAAGGGGAGGCCGCCACTGCTCAAGGGCGGGAGATAGCAAATGAAGCTCATCGTCCATGCGGAGATTACATGACCAGCGGTGAAATCACGATTCGCGTTCGCTATGCCGAGACGGATCGCATGGGGCTGTTGCATCACGCCAACTACCTGGTCTATTTCGAGCAGGGCCGCACCGAGCTTTTGCGCGATGGGATTCAGTTATCGCGATATCGAGGACCAGGGCTTTTTCCTCGTCCTGACCAAGCTGCAGGTTCGCTACAAGAGCCCGGCCTATTACGACGATCTCCTGACGCTGCGGACCAGCGTGGTGCGGACGACGCTCGTCAAGATCGAGCACAAATACGAGTTGATGCGCGGCGGCGTGCTACTTGCCGAGGGCGAGACCACGCTCGGCTGCGTCGATCGCCAGGGGAAGGTGCAGCCGTTGCCGGAGAATTTGCGAAGCGAGGAGAGGGCGAGCGATTGACGCCAGCAATCTGCATGCATGATATTCATTTTACGGGCAGGGTGTGTGGCTGTGGGTGAAACGAATCCGCGCAAGTCCGTGGAAATTCAGAGGTTGGCCAGCGCAAATTCATTTCACGCCGGCCTGCAGTATCTAATTGTTGACCCGGGCAAAGGTCGGCTTCGGCGCGTTCTTGCGGCGCAAGGCTTGCTGCACGAGCCGGACGATGAAGGCGTCGAGCGGAAACTCGGTTGAGCCAAAGCCGGCGTCTTCGCTGATTTCGGGGTTGGGGTTCACTTCGAGGAGGAAGAGTTTGCCTTGCTCGTTCATACGAAAATCGACGCGGGCATAATCGCGGCAGCCGATCAAGTGAAACGCCCGCGCCGCGATTTGGCCGAGCCGGCGCAAGGTTGCTTTTGATAGATCGGCGGGAATCTTGGCATAGGTGGCGGCGCATTCGGGCGAAGCGGTGGTCCATTTGCTGTTGTAGGTCAAGATCGGCCAGGCGCCGGGCGTCTCCTCGGAGAAATTGATCTCCAGCGGCTGAAGCGTTTGCAGTTCGGGTAACTCGACGAGCGGAACATGGAGCTCTCGCCCCGCGATGTATTCCTCGACCAGCACCGGCCTGCCATAGGTCGTGAGGAGATAGCCAACGCGTTCTTCGATCTGCTTTTGATCCGTGCACACGCTGCCCTGATCGACGCCGACGCTGGCGTCGAGCCTTGCCGGCTTGACGATCACCGGGAAATCGCGCGTCCATGCGGGGATCGGCAGCGTATTCACCACGAGAAAATCCGCGCTCGGCAGCCCGGCCCCCTTCCATAGGTATTTCGTCGTATCCTTGGCCCGCGCCAGCGCCAACGCCTGCGGCGTCGAGCCGGTGTAGGGGATCCCCGACCATTCCAAAAGGCCCGCTACATGCGTCTCGCTTTCGGCGTTGTCGTTCTGCCCTTCGTAAAGATTGAAAACCACGTCCGGCTTGCGCTGCTTGAGTTCCATCCAAAGAACGCTCGGATCGGCGCCGAGTGCCAGCATTCCGACATGGAAGCCGGCGGCATCCAACAATTTGCCCATCCGCTCGGCGATCTCGACCACCGAATGTTCCGAAACGGCATCCGGATGATCGGCCGGCAACAGCGGTTGATTGTACAGCACAAGTACCGACGATTTCGCCATAGATCCCTCAATTCACATGACCCAATTCGCCAGATCCGCACCCGGTTGAACGTCGATGGGCTGCTGCCCCTTGCGGAAGATGCGTGCCGGCGCATCGCACAGTTGCACCGAGACGCCGTCGCACAGCAGGATTCCCGCTTCGAATAGGCCAACGACCGGCGTTTCGTTCATCTCGTGGAACTCGCGCAGCCGATCATCGCGCGTCTCGCCGAAGTGCTCCACGAATTCCTCCCCTCTCCCTCCGGGAGAGGGGCCGGGGGTGAGGGGGCGTTTCACCCAATTGTTTCCCATGTAATAGTGCGCATTGATCTGGAACGGCACCAATCCAAGAGCGGCGAAGCTCGCCGGCTGCACAATGGGCATGTCGTTGGTGGTCATGATGGTCAGGCATGCGACATTGGAGCCGGCGCTGACGCCGACATAGGGGATGCCGGCGCGAATGCGCGCGCGGATCGGATCGAGCAGGCCGTGATGGTACAGCGCATTGAGGAGGCGAAACGTGTTGCCGCCGCCGATGAAGATAGCGTCCGCGTCGGCAACGGCCTCGCGCGGATTGCCGAAGCGATGGATGCCGACCAGCTCGTAGCCGGCGTGCAAGCCTCGCTCCGTCATGGTTTGGAGGTATTTATCGTGATCGTGCAGGGCATAGGGAATGAACAGAACCTTGCTGATCGGGCCGAAGTGGGCGATGAGCCGGCGGCGCCAATTAACAACGCGCTCTTCGGTGCGAAGGCCGCCGCTGCCCAGCAGAATGCGCATGTCGATTCCTCAGGCGAGCCGAGCCGCGTAAGCGGCCGGTTGAAGGACTTGGCGCTTCAACCGGACGCTTACGCGGCTCGGCTCGCCATTACTTCCGCGCTTGCAAATACGCGAGCAGATCGCGGATTTCCTCGTCCGTCATCGTATCGACCAAACCCTCCGGCATGATCGAGATTGCGGTTGGCCGTTGCTCGATGAGATCGCCGGTCTTGACCTTGAACCGCTCTCCCTTGGCGTCGAGGTAAGTGTATACGTCGAGATTGGTGTCGATCAACATGCCGGTGCGGACTTTGCCGTTGGCGAATTCCAGGTGCCAGGCGACGTAGTGCGGGGCGACGTTGGCGGACGGCTGCAAGATCGATTCGAGGATATGCCGGCGGTCGGTGTTGCCGATATTGCTCAAATCCGGGCCGACATCCTGGCCGCGGCCGTCGATGCGATGGCATTTCGCGCAGCCGACGCGCGGATGAAAGAAGACCCGAGTGCCGACTTCAACGTCTGCTTTGCCGTCGAGCCGTTTGAGCCAGGCGTCGAGATCCTTGGCGGGCGGACGATCCGACGGCGGCACCCGCGCGGACAGGGCACGCTCGACATCGCTTTGCAACCGATCGTCGGCCTTGGCAATCGCGAGCAGCTCGTCGCGCAACTCCTGCCGGCGGTCGTTCAAGCCGAGGATGGCAAACCCACGCATCGGCACACTCAGCTTCGGATTGCGCAATACTTCCAGCAGCGGATCGTGCCGCTTCGGGCTGGGATGTTCCGCGAGCGCTCGCATCGCTTCGAGCATAAGGGCCGCATCGTCCGATTTCATCAGCTTGGCGAGCAAATCAACCGTCAGCTTCGGATGCGTCGCGGGAACCTGCCGCAACAGCATGACGCGCTGAGCCGCCGGTGTTGCGTCATCCGCGAGCCGTTTCGCGAAGTAGTCGGCCAGGCTTTTTTCGTTGACCTCCTTGCCGTCGATGCCGGGCGAGCGCAGTGGCACAGGCCATGTACATGCGGACGCTGATTTTTGGATCGGCCATGACTTTTCGACGTCGTTGCGATAATTCCTCTAACTTTTCGTCGGCGATCCATTTGATGGCGAGGAAGCGAACTCTCGTCGTCCTTGTCGTTCAGGAAATCAGGAACCCATAGCCGCGCTGTCGATGCGGGAGTGTGCCGGTAGCCCAACAAGATGCTGATACGCCCCTTTACGCCGAATATTGTTGGACTTACGTCCTCGTTGCCAGTGAACCGCCAGTGCTGCAATACGCCCGCATGCTGGATGAACGGATCGGAATTCACCGCGAAATCCCAGCAGGACAGTGCGTCCTGATCGCGTGGCGTCAGGGTCCCAACCCTCGATCGCGATCGCGCGGATCGCACCTGCGCTATCTTCGCGGTAAAACGTGAAACGGAATCACCGCGTTTGATCATTGCCGACGACACAGCGAGTTCTCGCATGCCGAGGTCGGCGTCCTTTTCGACAAGCATCGCCAAATCGATCTTCTTGTCACCAGCGTCATCCAAAGCCGTAAGTGCCGCTGCCTGCGGCCGCGCGTCGTTGGCCTCCTGCGCGGCCAGATGCTTGCGCAGAAACTCCCGGCCCACTCTCTTCGCCCGCCAGCTTCCGCGCCGCCGCCTCTCGCAATGGCCGATGCATGGAGAATATCGCCTCCTTCGGGTCCACCTGTCGCTTACGCTCGCGGCTCGTGTTGTCCTTTTCAGCGGATGCGCCAGATCGCGCCTTTGCCGTGCAGGGTGTAATCGCTTTTGACCCAATCGGTGATGTAGAGCGAGCCGTCCGGGGCGGTGCATAGGCCGACGGGGCGGAAATTGTTGCCGCCTTGCACGAACGGCAAGCGCTCGGCCTTGAACGATGCCCCGTGCGGCTTGACGGCATAGCGCTCGACGCGATGATCGGCCCAGGTGGTGACAAGAAGTTGGCCGCGATATTCGGCGGGCAGGCCGTCGGATTCGTAGCTGAGGATTTCGCACGGGGCCTCGCCGACGCCGGTCATCATCGGCAGCGTGCCGGGCAATTCGCCGTGCCAGGATTGAAACGGATGCTTGCCCGATCGGCCGTAGTTGTAGCGGAACCCGTAATCGCCCCCTTCAACGATGTGCAGCATTCGGCACGGCGGCGATTGATCGGGATCATTGTCCACGGCGAAGACCCGGCCATAGATATCGCGGCAGATGCCAAACGGGTTCCAGAACCCGGTGGCGACGCGGCGCAGCTTCTTGCCGTCGGCGGTGCAATGGAAGATGTGGCCGCCTTGCTCGTCGGTGTAGGTGACGCCGTCGGAACCGATCAGCTTGAGGTCCTTGCCGCTGTTTTCGCCCATGCCGAAAAAGAGATCGCCCTTGGAATCGAAGCAAAGCCCGGACAGGCCGTTGTGCGGATAATCGCCTTTCGTGTCGAGAAAGACGATGCGCGTCTTGTCTTTGCCGTCGGCGCTGAGGCGCAAGATTTCGTTGCGCGTGGCGAGATAGACGGAGCCATCGGGATGCACGGCCAGGTCCATCGTGTGGCGGGTGCCCTCGAAAAAGAGGGTCGGTTTGCCGGCTTTGCTGACATCGAATGCCAGGATGCGGTCGAACTTGGGGCCTTTGTAATCCTTCGGCGCGAAGTGCGTGTGGCTCTCGATAACGAGCAGCCGGCCCTTGTGATCGAAATCGCACGCAACCGGATGCACGATATCCGGGGCGGCGGCGACCAGTTCGACGACGAGCCGTGGATCAGCGACCTTCGGCGTTTCGGTTTGCGCGATGGCCGGTAATGGCAGGATGGAGGCGACGGCGATGGCGAGCAGAGAATATCGCATGGTGCGTCCTGGATAAAATGCCGAGGGATCGGGATGTCGGCCTACGATATACTACGATAAGCAGGTGTCAGGGGATTCCGCAAGGAGATTTCGACATGGCACGAGCATTTTCGAAACCGCGTAAGGGCAAGGCGACCGCCAACGGAGCGGTGCCGCCGTCGGGTGAGGTCTTCACCTTTCCGGAGGCCGCCGCCTATTTGCTTGTCACCGAGACGGAGTTGCTTCGTCTGGTTCACGATCAGGCGTTGCCGGGCCGGCAGTTCGGCACGGAATGGCGGTTTCTTAAATCGGCGATTCAGGATTGGCTCAAGACGCCGCCGAAGCGAGGCACCCGGGAAGCAATACTTTCCGTGGCCGGCGCCTGGAAAGACGATCCTCTTGTCGAAAAAGAATTGGAAGATATTTACCGAAAGCGAGGCGAGGATTTGGTCGAGGACATGCAATGATCTTCCTCCCGAAGCGTTAATGTTTCCTTAAGCTTCCTTCGCTACAATGCTTTTGTGATTTCACGTCTAAACCGTTCTGGAGAGCCTTGACATGAAAGTGTATGACCTGCTCACCCGTCGCCAGCTGTTCTTGGCCGGCTCCCTTGGCGCCGCGGCGTATTTTGTGCCCGGCGTCTTTGCCGAGGAACTGGCACGCACGCCGTCGATGACCGAAGGGCCGTTTTATCCCGATCGCTTGCCGCTCGACACCGACAATGATCTCGTCATCGTCGGCAACAGCACCACGCCCGCCATCGGTGAGATCACGCACCTGAGTGGCCGCGTGTTGTCGCAGAACGGCTCGCCGCTCAACAACATCGTCGTCGAAATCTGGCAAGTGGACGGCAACGGCGCCTATCTGCACACCGGCACGTCCAACGCCAATCGCCGCGATCGCAATTTCCAGGGCTTTGGCCGATTCACCACCAACCAGCGCGGCGAATACCGGTTCCGCACCGTCAAGCCGGTCGCGTATCCGGGCCGCTGCCCGCATATCCACTTCAAGCTCAAGCGCGGCGAGCGCGAACTTTTGACGACGCAGTTGTTCATCGCCGGCGATGCGTCCAACGCTCGCGACGGCATCTATCGCGGCGCCGGCGGCATCGTCGAACGCGAATTCGTCACCGTCGATTTCCGCCGTGTCCCCAACACGCGCACCCCCGAATGCCGGGCCAACTTCGACATCGTCCTCGGCGTCACGCCCGCCGAATCCAGGTAACGGTCCGCTGGCGAGCCGAAGCCCGCAAGGGCGGTTTAGTAGGGTGGGTCGAGCAACGCGAGGCCCACCAAGCAGTTGCAAGGACCGGTGGGCCTCGCGTTGCTCGGCCCACCCTACAGCATACTCCAATTGCTCGCCATCCGCGGCAAACCATTTCAGGAGATCATTCCAATGCGATTGGTATTCTCGATTACCGCGTTCACTATCATGCTGCTGCTCACGGCGTCCATCACCGAAGCGCAACCCGGCGGCAAGAAGGGCGAAAAGGCAACCAACGAAACCGCCGACGAATTCATCGCCAAGCTCATGGCCTTCAACAAGGCCAAGGACGGCAAGCTCACCAAGGAAGAGCTTACCGACAAACGCTTGCACGCCCTCTTCGACCGCGCCGACACCAACAAGGACGGCGTCGTCACCCGCGCGGAACTCGAAGTTCTGTTCCAGAAGGAAAAACTCGAAGGCGGCGGCTTCGGCGGTGACAAGGGCAAGGGCCCCAAGGATGGCAAAGACGGCAAGGGCTTCAAGGGCAAAGGTCCGCCCCAGCCCGGCGTCATCTTTTCGCCGTTCATGCAGGACATCCTCAAACTCAGCGACGACCAACGCAAGCAAGTCGCCGACCTGCAAAAAGAAGTCGATGGCAAGCTCGACAGGATTCTGACCGCTGACCAGAAAACGCAAATCCGCGAGATGAGCAAGGGCTTCGGCCCTCCCGGCGGCGACAAGAAGGGGCCACCGCCCGGCGACAAGAAATAATGGTAGCCGCGAAAAAACGCAAACGACACAAAAGAGGCGGCTGATCCCGCCTTTCTTGTGTCGTTCGCGTGTTGCCGCCAGGTACGCTCACGGCGTATATATCGGGCTACGCTGCTCGCGATCGCCGATCCGCAGGGTCGCTTGAATGCCTTCGTTCTCTACCAACTCCACATGGAACGACTGCGATGAAAAGATCTGATTGCCTGCCCAGCTGCCAATGCCGATCTTATTTGTCTCGGCAAGGCATTTTTCCTTGTCTTGAGCGGCGAAAACCTGCAACGCAAACAGCGGTGGATCTTGGCCTTTCTTTCCCTCCCACTGCAGGCACACCCAAACGCGGTTTTTGTCGGTCCGCTCGATGATCAATTCTGCCTCGCCATTGAGCCCTTCCAGCTTCCATATGTGCCGTCGGTGGAGAACTCGGACCGGATCAGGCAGATGCGTGCCGTCCTCGAATGTGTAGCGATTTTTCTCGGCGTTCCAGCGAATTTCGAATTTAGCAACCTCGGCTTCGACGGCTTTCCAGTGCCCATCAACGTCGCGATCCGGACGGAACCGGTCGCCGAATTTGTCGACATCGCGCCGGTAAACCGAGTCCACAAGGTGCAGGAGCTGGTTGGCGATGAGGAGCTTGCCGCGCTTTGGGTCGTCGTACAACGAGTCGGCCTTCTTGGCCGAGACGCTGAGAAGGCTTAACGGTGCTTTGCTGGGCATGAGCGGACGCTTCCGGATTGTGCCCTTCTCGCGGAAATACTTGACATCGCCAGGCGCCGGGTTCGGCGCTTCGCCGCCGACGTTGTAGCCCGACACAAGCATGATCGGCACGTCGTCCTCTAGCATGATGGGAAAACGCGGAAACTCCTTTGGATCTTTGGGAAAAGAAGCCGTAACCGGACCTCCCACGAGCATTTCGGGCATATAGCCTGGATCGGCCGGAACCTCGAAAAGCGCACGCAAGACCAAGGACACACCCTCGCGCCCAGGGCTGTGCAAAAACGAGCACACGCGCAAATACTCCTCGATCGCCGCCAACGCCTTCTCTTTGCCAAGTGGCTGGAGCGTATTGACGATCTGAATCACGGTGAGCGGATTATAGGAATATCCCGAATGATAACCGGGCGCATCGTCAATCAGTCGCAGCAGGGAGCGTAATTCCGATTCGGGGAATATCTTGGGGTCGATGGGCTTGCCGCTGCCGCCGTAGAAATACTGCGCCTTGCCGGCGTTGTCGATGTAGACAGTGCCGAGCGTCGGAAATGTCAGATGTCCGTTGGTGCCATACCGCCAGATTTCCTTGGTCCGGTAAGTTGAGATGCCGCCTGAGTCGTGTTGAGTTTGGACGTCGTCCGGTTTGCCGAGCAACGCGATGATTTCTTTCTCCTGCATGCCGATTTTTACTTTCGACATCGCCTTGGCAAAGTCGCGACGGCTCATCTGCTTTTCGGGCTTGCCGTTTTGGCCGGCGCTACCCGATGGCGATTGCCAGGTCAATAAGCTTGTCGCGAATGCCGTCGCTGCCAGGATCGCCACCGCAAAAGTACGCCGAGGTGCTGACATGGTAATTTCCTCCTTGCGCATGCATTGCAATTGGCCAGAACGCCGTCACACGCTCGATTCTCGCGCATGGTACTCAGGCAAGTCAATAGCGAGTGACGGGGCGGCCTGAAACGAGATTCAAGATGCGTTTCACAGCGGGAGGTGTCGGTGTATGCGTGGAACGCATTTACGCAACACTCAGCCTGCCAACAAGTTAGCCGGCGACAATTCGTTGCATCGCCCGCCAATTCGTGAATCAATTTTGCATCGCCACGCCAATATTTCAGGTTGTCTTGAGCCATGCTCGGCTTCTACACTATAATCGTAGCGCAAAAAGTGAACGCAAACCGACACCCTTTATGGAGATGTGCATGACGGCATTAGCAAGCAAGTCGCCGGTGAAAAAAGCCGGCACCGGACATGATTATGAGGTCGCGGATTTGTCGCTGGCCGACTGGGGCCGCAAGGAAATCCTCATCGCCGAACACGAGATGCCGGGCCTCATGGCGATCCGCAAGAAATACGCCCCGCAGCAGCCGCTCAAGGGGGCCCGCATCGCCGGCAGCTTGCACATGACGATCCAGACGGCGGTGCTCATCGAGACATTGCAAGCGCTCGGCGCGGAAGTCCGCTGGGCGAGCTGCAACATCTTTTCGACGCAGGATCACGCCGCGGCCGCCGTTGCCGAGAAGGGGACGCCCGTTTTCGCCACGAAGGGGGAGACGCTGGCGGAATACTGGAATTACACGCATCGCATCCTGAAATGGACCGACGGCGGCTCGCCCAACCTCATCCTCGATGACGGCGGCGACGCTACGCTGCTTCTGCACCTTGGCTCCGATGCCGAGAAGGATCACGGCCTCATCAAGGACACCAAGGCGACTTGCGAGGAGGAGCAATTCCTCTTCGGCGCCATCCGCCATCAGCTCGCGGATGATCCGCACTTCTACAGCAAGACCGCCAAGCACATTGTCGGCGTTTCCGAGGAAACCACCACCGGCGTCAAACGGCTCGTCGAGCGGGCCAAGAATGGCACGCTGCTGTTCCCCGCCATCAACGTCAATGATTGCGTTACCAAGAGCAAGTTCGACAACCTCTACGGTTGCCGCGAATCGCTGATCGACGGCATCAAGCGGGCCACCGATGTCATGATCTCCGGCAAGAAAGCCATCGTGTGCGGCTACGGCGATGTCGGCAAGGGATGCGCCCAGGCTTTTCGCGGTTCCGGCGCTACCGTCCACATCACCGAGGTCGATCCGATCTGTGCCCTGCAAGCGTGCATGGAGGGCTTCCAGGTCGTCACCATGGACGACGCCTGCAAGTTCGGCGACATCTTCGTCACCACCACCGGCAACGTCGATGTCATCACCCGCGCAGCACATGGACCAGATGAAGCACAACGCCATCGTTTGCAACATCGGCCATTTCGACAGCGAAATCCAGATCGCCGAGCTCAAGAAGGGCGATCTCAAGTGGGAGCAGATCAAGCCGCAAGTCGATCACGTGATTTGGCCCAACGGCAAAAGCGCATCATCATCCTCGCGGAAGGTCGGCTCGTCAACCTCGGCTGCGCCACGGGCCATCCGAGCTTCGTCATGTCCAACAGCTTCTCGAACCAGACGCTGGCCCAGATCAAGCTCTGGAAGGACCACAAGACGATGAGCAAGACAACGGTGCACCTGTTGCCGAAGGAACTGGACGAGGAAGTCGCCCGCTTGCACCTGGACCAGCTCGGCGCCAAGCTGACGAAGCTGAGCGAGAAGCAAGCGAAGTACATCGGCGTCAAGGTCGAGGGGCCGTTCAAGCCGGAGTTGTATCGGTATTGATACGGCGAGCCGAACCGGGCGAAGGGTCGGGTGAATTCGAAGCCCTGGGGTGAGCGTAATCGCGAGCCCCAGGGATATTGTGGTACAATTCTTATGGAGGCAATCAGTGCCGATACGGCCTGTAGCACTCGGCTTAACGTTGTGCGAATTTGCCATAATCGACGAGAATACGCACAACGTGTCCGCCGTGAGTTGTTTTTCCCGTCGATTCATTGACGGCGGGATCGAAGCGATGCCACCGTTCTATGCGCTCGCCTTTGTGGTAGGCGGTCATGGGAACATGCCGGCGAAACTCGTGATCGAGCGACTGGATACCTTGGAAACCACTAATGAGAAATCGTTTACGCTGGGCTTCACAAATTCGCTCGAGGAAATCAGAGTGTTGGTTCGTGTGCGGACATCCGCAATTCCCGTGTTCGGATATTACAATGCGCTATTCGTCGTTGACGGAGAAATGATTGCCCAAAAGCGATTCTCAGTCCTGCCGAGGAGATCCAAGAAATGAAAGACTCGAACTCAAAACCACCGGAACAATCGGATGTCGTGCTTATTTCCGACGATGGGGTCATCACATACCCCGAATGCGCGACAGACGAAACGGTGCGGCCAATTCCGCCGGAACGATTGGCGCAGGCAATGGCCGAGCGTGACCTGATTCAAAAATACTTGGCTGACGAAAAGACAAAGGGCGATTGATTGCGAAGCCCTGGGGTGAGCGCGCTCGCGAACGCCGGGGACGGAAGGAATGAGTGTCGTAACCGCGATTCATGCAGTGAGAGCACCAATGCTTGCACGCGACGAAGTTGAAAGATGGGCTTTAGACTCAAGGCCAAAGCGTAATTACCTGCGCGAGGCAAATGAACAAATGCACGCAATTTTCGACAAAAGGGCCGTGGAGCAGAGAATGCATTTCGTGGCGATGCTGTATCTCTACCAAAAAAAAGCGTGAATCAACGAAGGAGTTTACCTTTACCCTCAATAAACGTGCACCCGGCACCCTGATTTCACACGCTGAGTCGTGTTACCGCATGATCATTAAAAAAACAAAAGATTATTACATTGCGGAATCGAAAAACCTGGCCATCACAGTGTCGGACACAAAGCTGGACGGGTTGCTCGTCAGCTTGTGCAACCATCTCGGGCTGGATGTCGAGGGAGAGGTGCCTTTTACAGGGAACGGCGCTGATTGGGATCTTGAAGGATGACAATGCCAACCGAAGAGGCGCTATGCGTCTGCGCGCACGCCACTACCGCACCGAAGAGCCGCTCGATGTCGTTTGCGAGCGCGGCAAAATCGTGCGCCTCGAATCGCCATCCGCGCAACCAGCCGACGCCGAAGCGGAATGGATCGCTCCCGCGTTTTGCGATGTGCAGATCAACGGCTGCGGCTGCGTCAGCTTCAATTGCGACACGCTCACGCACGCGCAGATTCGGGGCGTCGTCGAGATCTGCCGCCGACATGGCATCGCGCAACTCATGCCGACGCTGGTCACCGGTTCCTTTGATGCGCTGATGCACGGGTTTGGCGTCATTCGGGAGGCGTGCGATCAGGATCCGGTGCTGGCCCAGGCGATCGTCGGCATCCATCTGGAAGGGCCGTACATTTCGCCGGAGGATGGGCCGCGCAGGGCGCATCCGAAGCAGCACGTTCGGCCGCCCTGCTGGGATGAATTCCGCCGTTTTCAGGACGATGCCGCGCATGGCATGATCCGCATGGTGACCATAGCGCCGGAGACGACCGGGGCGTTGCCGTTCATCGAAAAGCTGGCGCAGGCGGGCGTGATTGTCGCGCTGGGGCACACGGCGGCTTCCGGCGCTTGCATTCACGATGCGATCAACGCCGGCGCCCGCATCAGCACGCACCTGGGCAACGGCTCCCATGCGATGTTGCCGCGGCATGACAATTACCTGTGGGAACAGCTCGCGGATGATCGGCTCTGGGCAAGCATGATTGCCGACGGGCATCATCTTCCCGAAAGCGTCATGCGCTGCATCGTGCGCGTCAAGACACCGGCACGCTTGATTTTGACTTGCGATGCCAGTCCGCTCGCCGGTTCGCCGCCGGGGATGTATCGCATGTGGGGCGATGACTTCGAGGTTTTGCCGAGCGGTAAAATCGTTGTCGCCGGCACGCCGTACCTGGGCGGCTCCTGGGCATTCACCAATCGGTGCGTGGCCAATATTCTCAAGCTGGGCGAGATGTCACTGGCGGACGCAATCGATCTGGCATCGAATCGGCCTCGCGAATTGTTGGGCTTGCCGCCGCGGGGCATCGCGGTCGGCGAGCCGGCGGAGCTGATTGTGTTCGATTGCGGGGACGCCGGTGATTTCGTGCTGAAGCAAACAATCGTCGGGGATAAGATTTACTAAGGCGGCAACCATGCGCACCTTCTGGACCGAGATTTATGAGCGGCATTTCCAGCATCATTTCCAGAAGCCTTTCGATGTCCAGGTCTATCACGGCCCCGACGGCGCCGGCTTGAAAATCGCGACCTACGACTGGGCCAAGCGTGGCTTTCGCGTCTTCGCATCCGTCGGATTAGCCGACAAGCTCGCCGAGATTGAAGGGGAAGATTTCGGCGAAGTCGTTCTGTTCTGCGACGTGGACGAGCCCCAGATTCCGCAGCTTTTTGTCAACGCCCTCTTTTTCATCTTGCAGCACGACATTCCGCTCGGCTCGCGCTTTGCCATCGGCTTCGGCGACATGGCTCCCGAATTCACCCGGCGCTACGACAAAACGTCACTCTACTTCACACATCCAGCCGATGATGCGCAAATTCGACAAAGTGCGTCACGGCGAAACATTTGGCCGCGTCTATCAGGCATTCTTTCTTACGCCGCGGGAGGTGGAATACCTCGAAGATTTCGGTTCACATATCTTCGAGCAGGAATTCTGGAAGTCGTTCAAGGCGCCGAGCAAGGAAGCGAAGCCGGCGGAGTTGGAAGCATGGGCGAAGAAATGCGATCAAGCACAGAGTGTGCGCCGGCCATCGTGCGTGGCGGAAAAGTGAATTCCGTGGGGCCAGGCTTTCCAGCCTGGCCGAGGCTACGGCGACGATATTTCGCGGGGTTCGGCCAGGCTGGAAAGCCTGGCTCCACAATCTCATAGATTTTGCAGCGGGCGCACCTCATACAAATCGGTGCGGCGGTCTTGCCAGTTCAGGACGCTGCCCGATTGGCGATGCTTCTTCAATAGCTCCATATCGAGATCCTCGAAGATCACCGTCTCGATGTTCGGCGTACACTCCGCGGCGATGGCGTCGCGCTTGAACGGGATATCCGACGGCGTGAAGATGCCCGATTGGGCGTAATGGATGCCCAGGCTCTCGACGTTGGGCAAGTTGCCGACGCTGCCGGCAATGGCGACATAGACTTGGTTCTCGATGCAGCGGGCCTGGGCGCAGTAGCGCACCCGCAGGTAGGCGTAGCGCTCATCGGTGCAAAACGGCACGAAGATCATCTGGGCGCCGCGCTCGACGGCGATGCGCGTCAGCTCCGGGAACTCGATGTCGTAGCAGACTTGCACCGCGATTTTGCCCTTGTCGGTGTCGAACACCTCAAGGCGATTGCCGCCCTTGACGCCCCACCAGTGTTTCTCGGCAGGCGTGACGTGCAGCTTGTACTGCTTGCCGAGCGTGCCGTCGCGGCGGAAGAGGTAGGAGATGTTGAAGAGGTCGCTGTCCTCGACGGTGAAGTGCGAGCCGCCAATGATGTTGACGTTGTACTTGACCGCCAGTTTGGTGAAAAGTTCGAGATAGGCGGGCGTGAATTCCGACAGCTTGCGAACCGCGGCGGCCGGGGTGTCGGCCTTCACCAGCGACAGAAGCTGCGTGGTGAAGATTTCCGGGAAAACGATGAAATCGCACTGATACTCGGCGGCAACATCGAGAAAGTACTCGCACTGCTCAGCGAAGGCCTGGAAGTTTGCCACGAGCCGCATCTGATACTGCACGACGCAGACGCGCACCGGCGCGACCGGCACGAAACGCTGCTGCGGGTTCGGCACATAATCGAGATTGACCCATTCGAGAAATGCGGCATAGCCCTTGGAGTCGGCGTCCACGCTCAGGTAGTCGGGGATGAGCCGCTTGAGGACGAAGCCGTTGGAGAGCTGCGTGGTCAGGACGGGGTCCATCACCTCCTTGTTGATGACCTTCTCGATGTACTCGCGGGCGGTCATCTTGTCAGCGTGCTTGGCGTAGCCGGGGATGCGGCCGCCGACGACGATGCGCATGAGATTTTTTTCGCGGGCCAGGCGTTTGCGGGCGTCATAAAGCCGGCGTGCAAGTTTCAATCCGCGATAGTCGGGATGGACCATGATCTCGATGCCGTAGAGCGTGGTCCCGTCGGCTCGATGGTTGCGGATGTAGCCGTTGTTGGATATTTCGTCGAAGTCGTGATAGTCCTTGTAGAGCTCGAAATCGAGGATCAGGCTGCCGGAGGAGGCGACGAGCTTGCCCTGATATTCGACGCCGATCTGGCCTTCGGGAAAGATTTTGAGCTGGCTCTCGAATTGCTCCTGCGTCCACGGCTCCATGCCGGGGAAGCAACGCTTTTGCAGGGCGACGACGCCTTCCCAGTCGGACATGCGCAAGGGCCGGACGACGAGGTTCTTCTCGAATTTCTTGAGATTGATCTTGGTCATGGCTCCCCACGGAGAATTTAGCCACGGATGAAACACGGATGGAACACGGATTAGAATAGGGAAGGGTAATGGTGCGTTCTCGTGCGTTCTCTCCTACTTCTTTTATCCGTGTTCCATCCGTGTTTCATCCGTGGCTAAATTCTCTTCTCGCCACGGCCGAGCAGTCGTACATTCAACCGCAAGGGAGGGATGCGGATGGCGGAGAATGGCTTGCGTCCGATCACTGAGATCATGCCGGCGGATATCATCGTGTGCGGCTTTCCGCGCTCGGGGCATACCTGGTTTCAGAACCTGCTCGCCGGCATCGTCTTCGGTGTCGATCCGGAGTTCACTCATGATTCGCTGATTCAGGATCTCGTTCCCGACGTGCATTACAAGCGATTCTACAAGCGCTATGGGCCGACCGCGTTCTTCAAGTCGCACGCCTTGCCAACGCCGGAATATCGCCGCGTCGTTTATCTGCTGCGCGACGGCCGGGACGCGATGGTGTCGTATCATCACTTCCTGTATGCCCTGAGCGGGTCCATCGATTTCCTGCGCTTCGTGCAAGGCGATGGCGTGAAGCCGTGCGACTGGCACGAGCACGTCGAAGGCTGGTCGGCCAATCCGCATCAGGCCGAAATGATCGTCATCCGCTACGAGGACCTGCAAACCGCGACTGTGCGCGAAATGCGGCGATTCTGCAAGTTCGCCGGCCTGGACCGTGACGACGCCTACCTGGAGCGCATCGCGAACCAGGCGGCGTTCACGAAAGCGCAGGCGAAAGAGCGCCGGCAGGGCTGGGATAATCCGGGGTGGCCACGCGATCAGCCGTTCATCCGCCGCGGCAAGATCGGCAGCTATCGCGACGAGATGCCGCCGGCGGTGCTGGCGGCGTTCCTGAAAAAGGCGGGTGCAACGCTGAAGCGGTTTGGGTACGCTTGAAGTTCGCCGCTTGCAGCTTCGTGCTCGCAGCGCGCCAGGCACATACAATATTCACCTGAGATCGTTGCCACTTTCACCATCGAGGAACCACCATGATCCGTCACACTCTCCGCGTCGCCGCCGTTCTATTGGTGCTCGCTCTTGCCGTCAGCACGCACGGCCAGGACAAATCCGCCTGGGTCAACCTGCTCGAAGGCCAAGACCTGACCAAGCACTGCTTCACCACCGGCAACTGGGTGCTCGGCAAGGACGGTGTTGTCTCGCTCGTGCCGCGCAAAGGCGAATCGGGCTGGGAACGCTATGAATCCTATCTGTGGGCCAAGAAGCAGTACAAGGACTTCGAGGCCGAGTTCGAGTACAAGCTCGAAAAGGGCGGCAACAGCGGGTTCTACTTCCACGTCGGCGATGTGAAACAGGCCGTCAAGACCGGCATCGAAGTGCAAATCTACGATTCCGGCGACAAGGCCAAGGATGCGAAACTCGCCGATCACGACTCGGGCGGCATCATCCCCGGCATCGCGCCGACCAAGAACACCGCCAAGAAAGCCGGCGAGTGGAACAAGATGCGCGTCACCGTAAAAGGCAACAACGTCAAGGTCGAGCTCAACGGCGAGGTCGTCAACGACGTGCCGCTCGATTCCAAGTCGATCAAGGATCGGCCGGCATCGGGCTACCTCGGCTTCCAGGACCACGGCTTGCCGCTCTGGTTCCGCAACATCAAGGTGCGCGAACTGTAACCGACTCCTCGTTCTCACGCTCCGCGTGGAAACGTCCCGCTTCGCGACGCTCCTGCGTCGCGGACTGAATCCCGCGTGACCGCTGGAACCATTCTGCTTGGACGCGCCTCTGAGCTGAGATCGCCTGATACCAAGCGATCACGTCCGCGACGCAAGTGCGTCGCGGAGCAGGGCGTTCCCACGCGGAGCGTGGGAACGAGAATTAAGCCGGAGATTCACCCATGCTGACCGCCGCACCGAGCATCAGCGTCTTCCCCAAGTGCTACATCGACGAGATCAATTCCGGGAAGATGGACTTCCTGGATTGGCTACGCGTGGCCGCCACACTCGGAGGCGAAGGAGTCGAGCATCTCGACAGCTTCTTTTTCCAACACGGCGTTGAGCCGGTGCAGCGGCTGCTCAAGGAAACCGGGCAGATTTCGTCGATGCTCTGCTTCTCGCCCGATTTCACACATCCCGATCCGGCCGAGCGCAAGCGGCAACTGGATCGCCAGCGTGCCGCCATCGATCTGAGCGTCTCGCTGGGCATCCGCCATTGCCGAACCTTGAGCGGCCAGCGCCATCCCGGTATGACGCGAAAGGAAGGCGTAGAGCGTACCGTCGAAGGCGTCCGGCGTTCTCTTGATTACGCGGAAAAACGCAACGTGATTCTCTGCATGGAAAATCACTACAAGGATGGTGCCTGGCAATTTCCCGAATTCGCTCAGCCGGAGGATATTTTCCTGGAGATCATCGGCCAAATCGAATCGCCGTTCTTCGGTGTGCAGTATGATCCGTCCAACGCGGTGGTCGGCGGCTTCGATCCGGTCGCCTTCCTGGAAAAGATCAAAACGCGCGTAGTGACGATGCACGCCTCCGACCGCTCGCTGGCCCCCGGCGCTACCCTCGACGACCTGCGGCAATCCGAGGGCGCGATCGGCTACTCGACCAAGCTCATCCACGGCGAGACCGGCAAAGGGCTCAATGATTACGACGCGATCTTCCGCATCCTCCACAGCGTCGGCTTCGCCGGCTGGATCTCGGTCGAGGACGGCATGAACGGCCTGGACGAGCTCAAACGCTCCGTCGCGTTCCTGAAGCAGAAGCGAAAACAATTTTACGGATTGTGACTTTTTTTCTTGAACATGTCGCGCTGGGCGATCTAAAATCGACCGGGTGGAATCTCAGCTCATTGAGGCATCGCGATGGATCAGGCCGGCGAAAATGAAACGCTCGCCAAGCCGCCGGCATTGCCGACCTGGCCGGTTGGGACGCAGTTCGCGCTCGGATTCATTGTCATCGCCGGCATCTTCTTCTTGCTAGGCCGCTGGTCGCTCGATTGGAACCGCATGGCCCCGGCGCCAATCGCCGCTGCGGCCGAACGAGATACTCCCGCGCTCGATCTGAACCGGGCCACCAAGGCGGAATTGCGGCTTATCCCCGGCCTCGGCGATGCTCTCGCCCAGCGCGTCATCGATCAGCGTGAACGCAATGGCCCGTTCAAAAGCGTGGACGAGTTGCGCCAGGTTTCCGGCATCGGCCCCAAGACGCTTGAACGGCTGCGGCCACGACTTTTCGTGACGGCGGAATCCTTTGTCTCGATGGAAGATGAAGAGAGCATGCCGGCGCCGAGCAAGGCCAAGCCGGTGCCGCGCCCCGTCACTGCGAGCAAGAAAGCCGGCGAGTTGACGGCGGCAGTCAACGTCAACCGCGCCGATCAGGCCGAATTGCAAAAGCTGCCCGGCATCGGCCCGAAGCTGTCGCAGCGCATCCTCGATGAACGCGCCAAGGCCCCCTTCAAATCGATCGAAGAATTGCGCCGCGTTCCCGGCATCGGCGCAAAGACCTTGGAAAAACTGCGGCCTTTTGTCACAATTGAGAGCGCCAAGACCGTTGCGTCCAATGCGTCCGAGTGATCGACCATGAAGAAGTGGATTCGTCGTGCTCTGATAGCCGCCCTCGCCGTCAGTGTCGGCTACGCAGTTTTCTATGAATGCGTCACCCACGTTGGCCGCGGCTGGCTGCGCGACGAAGCGTTCTACGAGGGCCGACCGACTTCGTATTGGCGGTCGGCTATCTACGATTGGGTGGATCGCTTTGACACGCCAGACGACGCCTAGATCTGCGTTGAGCTGCGGGATTTTTGTGTTACCGGGCTGGGACCGTCTCCGCGACCTACACTGTTGAGCAAGGCTCGCGGCTGCGTTCGCCTGCTTGTGAATATTCCGGATGATTGCAGCCCGCCAGCGGTCCTGTGCGGTGCCACCGACGCAGAGCGAGTCATGCGCGAATTGGACGAGGATCCTGCGTTGCAGCCTTTCATTGAGAGCGCCCGGCGTAGGGCTCGACTCGGTGAGTTGCTGCCGGAAGTATTTACGAAGTGAGGTCTGATGTTCGCCACTCTGACCCTGGCAATGACGCTGGCTCTCGGTCAACCCGTCGCCATCGAATCGATCTGCGAGCAAGTCGCCCCGCCCCACACCGACGGCAAGTGGACGCGTACACCGAATCGGACGCAAGTGGTGTTGCTTATTCGCGGTTACCAGGTCCATGTCCTCGATAAGAATGTCGCCAAGGCGGAGTTGCGGCCGTGGCAGAAGGCCGACAGCCCGATGGTCAAAGAGCTTGCCAAGAACGCCGATGTTTTCGTATTCGCCTATGGCCAAAATGCGTCGCTCGATGTCGTTATCAAGGAGAGCAAGCTATCCGGCAGCATCGCCCAGATGCGCAAGCTCGGCTACACCGACATTGCTTTAGTCGGCCACAGCGCCGGCGGACTGGTTGCCCGGCACTTCGTCGAAGACCATCCGGACGCCGGCGTGACGCGCGTGGTGCAGCTCGCCGCTCCCAACGGCGGCTCATCGCTGGCCGACGCGGAAACCAAGCTGAAGATCGTGCCGAAAAGTCAGAAGGCGTTTGTGGAATGCTTGACGATCGATCATCGCCGCAAATGCCTGGAAACGCTGCGGGCGGACAAGCTGGTTCCCGACAAAGTGCAGTTCATTTGCGTTATCGCCAAGGAAAGCAAGGTTGCCGACAGCGATGGCGTCGTCACGTGCGCCTCGCAATGGACCGCCGATCTGCAAAAGCAAGGCATCCCGGCGGTGTGCGTGGTCAGCAGCCATGCCCATGTGGTGCGCGATGAGAAGATCGCTGCGACGGTTGCTGAGTTGTTGCGCACGAAACAAGAGCGGTGGCCGATCGAGCGCGTGGACAAGGCGAAAAAAGAGATTTTGGGGAAGAAGTGATTACGGCTGGGCGCGGGCGGCGCTATAGCCCAGAACGATGTCGGCAGCGTCGAGGCCGGCGGCGACGATGTTGTCGCGGTTGAGGAAAATGTCGAGATCGTTGCCGAGACCGCGTCCCGTCAGAAATCGCACATGCCCGTCCGCGAACAGGACGTTCTGCCCCGTGCCGCCGTGGTTGATGCTGTTGCTGTTGATGCCCTCCGCGGGCGGCCGGTCGGCCATGATCGGCGTCTGGCTGAACGCCGATTCGCTTCCGTCGCCTGGGCCGTGGATCGTCGCTCCCTCGCGATAGCCCAGCGAATAGGCGTAGCACATCGACAGGCAGGGGGAGTGCAGCGCGAATTCGGCATCGGTCATCTTGCTCAAGGCAGCCACCGTGAATGGGCAGGAAAGAGCCGGCCCGACACCCGGGCAGCGAATCGATGCGTTTTCGGAAAGCGTGCCCGCTTCGTTAAGCATCGGCACCACCATGCCTGCCACGTCGCGCGGCGACTCCTTGGCGACGTCGGGGAATCGCCCGTTCTTGTTGCGGTATTCTTGCAGCGACCCAAAAAACTCGCGCAGGTTATTCTTGCACTCAACGATCGTGGCTGCGGCCGTCGGACCGCGCATACGGCCCAATACGACCAAGGCGATGCCGACCGCGGTTATCATGAGCGACGCGGCCACCATGACATCGGCGCGGCGCCACCACGACCGCCCGCCGGAGATGGTCTGGGGCGCGATCGGCGGCGCTTTCGGCAGCTCGGACGTCGGCCGTCCTTGGGCGCAGATGTGTTCCGCGACTTTCGCCAGCGTCCGCTCGGTTAGAAGAGGCGGCGGACTCGGCGCTTCCTGGTCGGCGGCGAGCGGCTCAATCGCCTGGCGCAACAACGTGACCTCCCGCCGGGCTTCCGGATGCGCCTGCAGGTGCGCTTCGACCTCGCGCATGCCGCGCTCGTCGAGGGCGTTCAACAGATAGCCAAGGAATTGTTCTTCCATCGTCTCGCTCGCCATTCGATTATTCCTTCAGCGCCGGCTCCGCGGTCCAGGCCTCATGTAGCTTGCCCAGGGCCGTGTGCAGGCGCGATTTCACCGTTCCGACTGGAATATCCAGGATCTTGGCGATCTCCGCGTATTTCAGCCCCTGGTAGTAGGCCAGCAGAACCACCTGCTTCAAGAAGTCGGGCAACCGCTCGACGCTGGCCCGAATCAAGAGCTTGCGTTCCTCCGCTTGTACGTGCTCAAGCGGCCCCGATTCACGGCTCTCAAGCAACGTCAAAAGCTGCGGCGTTTCCGCGTCGTTCACGTCATCGGCTTCGGCGTGCAGGCGAATCGGTTGATGCCGATTCTGCCGACGCAGGGCGTCGATCGCCTGATTGGTGGCGATGGCGTAAAGCCAGGGCCGAACGGGACGACCTGCCTCGAACTGGTTGATCTTGGTGTACAGTTGGAGGAAGGTGTTCTGGAACACGTCATCGGCGAGATCGCTGTCGCCCAGGTAGCGGCGGAGATAGCCGTACAGGACCCCCTCATAACGGCGAACGAGGGCGCCAAACGCCTCATGCGTGCCTTGCCGAAACAAAGCGAGGAGTTCCTCATCGGTGCGGTCGGCATAAGGAGAGGAGCGTTCCACGGCATCTCTGAGATTACTACGTGGCAAGTGGCGAATGAGTTCACGGGCAAACAGACGCAATTACCGCCGGTTTGCAATTGCGCGGATGACGCCGATTGACAGTCCAACGATCGCGCCGGCACAAGGCGCCGCGACAAGCAAAGTCATGATGCTCGCCTCACGATCCATGAAATAGTAGCGCCTGTCTACTTGCTGAAGATAGTCAAATCCGACCGCGGCCATCACGAAAGCCAACGCAATCAGTGCGCCGAACACGCCGCGCACAAATAAACCAAGCGTTGTAGCAATCAATGGGCTTCGTTTATCGGTCATGACATATCTCCGCGCACCGGACATTATCCTCAGCTATTTCTTGGCCTTCTTCTTGCCGGCCTTAGGCTTCTTGGCCTGGACGGGTTTTTCCTCGGCGCCTTTCTTCTTCTTGCTGCCGAAGATGGCTTCGTAGCCCTCCGCGAATTTCTTCGTTTCCGCCAAACCGATTCGGACAATGCTCACGGCAAGAACCTCCACGAAATAAAGCGCCCTCTGGGATAACCATTCTCCAGTCTAAAGGAACGCGGGCCAATTGTCACGTCCCGACCGGGAATTTAGCCCCCGGCGAGTCGCCGGGGGCTATATCGCTTTAACGAAAGTTGTAGAATCGGTGGGAGAACCCGATGCGGCGGAGGAAGCATGAAAATCATCCACACCAATGACGTTGCCGAGTGGTATCGCGAAGCGGCCAATCTCGCGCAGTTCACGCGGCATCTTGGCAATCGTGAGCATGACGAGCGCGAGCCGGCCCTCGATTTGCCGCTCCATTTGCAGTTCGCCATCGAGCAGCTTGCAAAGGAGCGCGAGGGGCCGGTGCCGCGTTCGGCGTTCGATTCGATTTCGTTTTTCAGCCTATGCAAGGGGCTGTTCTTGCCGCTTTCGGGGCTCTCGGGTGAGCGCATCGGGCAGCTCTTCGGCATCGTCTATCAACCGCCGGGCGAACCGATTGAATCGCTTTGCCGGCGCTTCCTCGACAAGAAGATGGGGCTATCCCTTTTCCAGAAAATCGCTTTGCTGCTGGGCGATCCGTTTTTCGGCAAGCGCAGCACCTTCCGGCGCGATAGCCTCGTGCGGCTCTTGCGTTCCATCCGATTGCTGCCGAGGAACAAGGTGCTTGACCGGCTCACGGTGGTCGGCGATGTGGCGATCCTGTTTGCCGAGGCGTATCGGGGGATTCACGGCGATCCGCCGTTGACGATGTTGGAAGTGCTGGAAACGCTGCGGCATCTGCCCGGCACCAAGCGGACCAAGCAGTTCACGGTGCTGCGCTCCTTGTTCGAGCGCTGCGGCAAGATGGAGGCATATTTCCTCTCCAAGCTCTTGATGCGCAACGCCGGCTTCGGCTTCGATTATCAAGGTCCGCTATTGGCCAAGCTGCTCGCCGAGCGTTTCAAGGTTGGCCCGGAGCAGATCGAGAACGCCCTGGCCATCGTCGATCCGATTGATCTGGCCCGGATTCTGACCGACAAGGGCGTCGAAGGCCTGCGCGAAATCCACATTCGCCCGCTCTCGCCGGTGCGCCCTGCCCTTGCCTCGCCGGGCGGCGAGAACATCGCGCACTTCCCGGTCTGGGTCGAGCGCAAGTACGACGGCGTGCGACTATTGCTTCACAAGGCGACCGACGCGCACGGCGGCATTCTATGCGGCGCCTACACGCGCAATCGCAACGATTGGCTCGAGATGATCCCCGGCCTGGCTCGCACCATTCCGCTGCTGCCCGCCCGCGATTGCATCGTCGATGGCGAATTGTTCGGCATCATCGCCGACATCGAAGGCCCGCGCCCGGCCAGCGTCTACGAGGTTTTCACATCGCTGCAAGGCGAGCCGATCCGCCCGGTCCAGCTCCGCTATGCCGCGTTCGATATCCTCTACGTCAACGGCGTCGATCTGACCCGGCAAACGCTGTCGGCGCGGCGCCAATCGCTCTCGGCCGTCATCACGCCGCTCGCCCATTATCCGTTGCCGATTCCGATGATTCTCACCGAGGGATTCCTCGCTCAGAGCAAGGAAGAAGTCAATCGCCTGTTCCAGCACTTCCGCGCTCAAGGCTACGAAGGGATCATCGCCAAGGATTTGCAAGGGACGTATCACCTGGCCGCCCGCGATCCGTCGTGGGTGAAACGCAAGCCGGAGATCACGCTCGATCTGGTGCTTTTAGGCGGCGTCTTCGCGGTCACCTCGAAAGAGACCGCCGGGCTGTTCGGCTCCTACGTCATCGGGGCGAAAACGCCGACGGGCGGTTTCGAAATCGTCGGCGACGTGGCCGGCGTCGATAAGGCGCGCGATCAAGCCCTGCAATCGGAGGTCATGCGCCTCGGCTTGCTCACCGGCCGGCGCATTGAACGCTCCAGCGCCAGCGGCGTCCGCCCCGGCCTGGAATTCCGCCCGCACCTGGTGGCCACGGTCAAATTTGAAGGCATCGTCCACGACGCGAAAACCGGCCGGCTCAGCCTGCGCGATCCGAAGATCGCGATGATGCGCGCCGACAAGACCGCGTTCGAAGCCGACGAGATTTCGATGCTGGATAAGCTGTATTTGGACCAGCGGTTGAGTTGACGCAGCCGTGAACGAATGTTGTTGCCGTAATCCTTTGGCATATCAGGGGTAACCAAAATGCGTTCACGGCGCTGTGCGCTGCTGCTGCGACACTGCGACACCCAGCTCGGTGAACGAATTTCAGCGCCGCTGCTAGAGCGACTCGCAAAAAGCTCGGTTTTTCGAGGGGGCGGCGGATAATTCGTTCATGCTATTACCTGGCCGGCTGCATCCTGGGCCTGATCGCCATCCGCGCGCGGGCGAACCTCACATTTCTTTTGTTGAATATGCATTCGCCATCCCATGCGCTGACCGAAGAACGGGAGTTGCCTTTCCACCTGCGAGCGGTTATCCTCCACCGCATGGGCGAAATTACCAGGATCATGAGCGCCATCGAACAGGGAAACCCGGAGGCGGCAGGTCAGCTCCTGCCGTTTGTCTACGATGAACTGCGCCGCCTGGCCGCGCAGCGTCTGGCCCAGGAAAAGCCGGGCCAGACCCTGCAACCGACGGCGCTGGTGCACGAGGCATATCTGCGTCTGCTCGGCGAGGAAGGCGTGGCGCAGTCGTGGGACGGGCGCGGTCATTTCTTCGCCGCCGCCGCGGAAGCCATGCGCCGCATTCTGATCGAGAATGTCCGGCGCAAAGCGGCGGCCAAGCACGGGGGCCAGGCTCGGCGCGTCTCCTTCGACGAAGCTCTTTCGATCAACGAGGAGGAGCCGGATCGGCTGGTCGCGCTTGACGAGGCTTTGGCCGAACTGGAAAAGCATGACCCGCAGGCCGCCCAACTGGTGAAGCTCCGTTTCTTCGCGGGCTTGACCCATCAGCAGGCCGCCGAAGTGCTCGGTATCACCCGTCGCGCGGCGGATCGGCTTTGGGCCCTCGCCCGTGCCTGGCTGCATCAACGTCTGCAGGAATCTTGACTTTTTTTCTTTTTCCGCGTGCAACCCGGCTCCCTTTTTCGCATGGAGAGGTGGGAAGCCACTTGTTTCGAAGTGGACCAAACCCAATCCCCACTTTTTCACAGGAGATGTCCATGCGGAATTTCAAGTTTGCCTTGGCTGGTGGCCTGGTGCTCGGAATCACCGTCGCAAGCCTGGGTCTGGCCTTTCAAGCGCCGGCCCAAGAAGCCGCGCAGTTCGTGAACCGGGCCGAGGTTCATGTGTATCCTCACACGCTGACGCCGAAGGACAAACTGAGCGTAAAGGGTCAGGCCATCGACATCAAGGCCGAGACCACGCTGATCTGGGTGGACCTCCAGCCGGGCGCACGCTATGGACATGGCACCGAGTTCATTCTGATCTCCGCGGCCGGCACGCAAGTCGTCAAGGCGAACTGGTGGGGGACAATCAACGGCAAAGATTTCCGACCGACTGAAAAGTACAAACTCGAGTTTCCGTTTCAAGTCGTCGGAAAATAGAGCGGAAAGGCTTTGATCCACGCTTGACGAGGAGCTGTCATGGCTGATTGGAATCCAGCGGCAAATGAACTGTTCCTGGCCGCCCTGGAAATCGACGATCCCGAACGGCGGCGCGTTTACCTGGGTTCGGCGTGTGCCGGCGATGCAAACTTGCAGCAGGCTGTCGAGGGCCTGCTGCAAGCCCATGCGGACGCGGGCAGCTTTCTGGACACGCCCGGCGGAGCCGTCACGGAAGCGCCCGCCTCGCAAGGTTCCACGGTCGTTCCGGACGCGCCGCTGCTCGAAAAAGCGGGCACGATCATCGACGGCCGTTACAAGTTGCTGCAATCGCTTGGCGAAGGAGGCATGGGCGCCGTCTGGATGGCGGAGCAAAGCGAACCGGTCAAGCGCATGGTCGCCCTCAAGGTCATCAAGGCGGGCATGGATAGCGCCCAAATCATCTCGCGCTTCGAGGCCGAGCGCCAGGCCCTTGCCCTGATGGATCATCCCAATATCGCCAAGGTGCTGGACGCGGGGGCCGCGCAGACTGGCCGGCCCTATTTCGTCATGGAGCTCGTCAAGGGCATCTCAATCACGAAATACTGCGACGAATGCCGGCTCAGCCCGCGCGAACGGCTCATGCTGTTCATCCCCGTCTGCCAGGCCGTCCAGCACGCCCATCAAAAAGGCATCATCCATCGCGATCTCAAGCCGTCGAACGTGATGATCGCCCTTTACGACGGCAAACCGGTCCCCAAGGTGATCGACTTCGGCGTCGCCAAGGCCGCGGGGCAAAAGCTGACCGAAGGGACCCTCTTCACCGGTTTCGGCGCCATCGTCGGCACGCTGGAGTACATGTCGCCGGAGCAAGCAGAGCTGAACCAGCTCGACATCGACACGCGCAGCGACATCTATAGCCTCGGCGTGCTCCTCTACGAGATCCTCACGGGCAGCACGCCGCTCGACCGCAAACGGCTCAAGGAAGGGGCCATGCTGGAAATACTGCGCCTCATCCGCGAAGAGGAGCCGCTCCGTCCGAGCGCCCGGCTCAGCACTTCCGAATCGCTCGCCATAATTTCGGAGCAGCGCGGCATGACGCCGGCCTCGCTGTCGAAGCTGATGCGCGGCGAACTCGACTGGATCGTCATGAAGGCCCTCGATAAGGACCGCAATCGCCGCTACGAAACCGCTAACGGCCTGGCCCAGGACATCGAACGCTATTTGCGCGACGAGCCGGTCCAAGCTGGCCCGCCGAGCACGCGCTATCAATGGCAAAAGTTCGTCAAGCGCAACCGCGCCACGGTGCTGGCCGCGTCGTTGATCTTGCTCGCCCTGTTGCTCGGCGTAATCGGCACCACGACCGGAATGGTCCAGGCGCGGCACGCCGAGCAACACGCCGTCGTTGAAGAAGGAAAGGCGAAAAAGATGCTCCAGGAGATTCAACTCCATGATCAGATCCTGCGCGATCTTCTCGAACGCACCCCGCGAAACGAATTCACTGATGCGAACCTGAAAATGGGCCTCAAGGTCGAGGGACCGGCTCTTGTCATCTCGGCCGCTCCAAGGATCAACATCAACGACGCTCCCTACGCTCTCTGGACCCGCCCCATCGTGCGCGACAAGGGCGAGGTCGACCTGCACTTCTACGTCTTCCAAAATAGCGACCTGCTCACCCGGTCCAATCGCCACATCGCCATGACCTGGCGCATCCCCCATGATCCCAAGGCCAACCATACCTTTCGCGTTCACGGCGATATCTTCTATCCGGATACGGCCGAGTTGAAACTGCTCCTCCCGCAAATGCAAAGGCTCGTGCCAGGATGGGGACAGAAAAAGAAGGAATGATGTTGCCTTCCTCCTTGGACGTGCGGCGTTGTCGCCGTGCTGGTCGCATGTTCATTCGACAGCGGCCGATCCTGCCGGCGGTGTCTGCTGCGGGCGCGGTTAGCGCGCGAGACAGCGAGGCGCCGACGCGCGCTCGGACTCAGCGACACAGTAACGGCGGCGGGTCCAGCCGGCGGTGCCTGTTGCTGGTGTGGCGTATCGAGAAGGGTTGCTTTTGACGCCGGCTGGCCTCATAATGGGAGCGGAGGAAAACATGAACGCGAACACACCGATGCCTTGGCTCGATCCGGACTTCCAGGAGAACCAGCGGAAATTCCCCACGGAAGAGCTGCTGCGTTATGCGGGCCAGCATATCGCCTGGAGCTGGGACGGCGCGCAAATCCTCGCAAGCGATCCAGATCGACGCGCGCTCGATGAAAAGCTATGCGCCGCTGGGATTGATCCGCTGCACGTCATCCACGATTTCGTTGAAGATCCCAACCTGAGCTATCTGGCATGAGCCTGATATTTCCCTACACGAATTTCCCGATGCCAAGACCGATCTGGCCGCTGCATGGGAGGCAAGACCGGCCTCGCCCCGTCATTTTTGTTGGGGTCATAGGTCCGAATGGAACCGCCGTGGAAAAGGGACTACTTGACACCGGCGCCGATGATACGGTCTTTTCCGACGCTGTTGCAACCTATGCCGGCATCGACCTTTCCCACGCACAGATCGGAGGAGCCTCCGGCGTCGGGCCGACACCGGCAGCCGTGTTGCGATATGCCGACGTGATTTTACGTCTAAGCGATGGCAAGGAACACCGTGAGTGGCCGGCTCGGGTAGGCTTCACGTCCACGCCGCTCACCCGCCCATTGCTTGGCTATGCCGGGTTCCTCCAGTTCTTTAGCGTGACCTTTCATGGCGACCGCGAATTGGCCGAGCTTACAGTCAATAGCTCGTACCCAGGAAAATGACGGATTCGGCGTGGTCGCCGAATTCCCCTTGAAATCCGTTGCTTCCCGCCGCTCGTTGCTGTATCCTTTCTCATATCCTGCCAACACTCCCAATTCCCTCCCACTGGAGCCATCCCGTGCTGCGAAATCTGCTTCTGGCTGTCTGCTGCCTGCTGTCCGCTGTCCACTCCGCCTCGGCCCAGGCTGACACCGACCTCATTCCGGCGGACCGCTCCATCGAGCAGGCGGTCGATCATTACATTGATGCCAAGTTGAAGAAGGAAGGCGTCACGCCCGCGCCGGCCGCCGATGATGCCGCGATCCTGCGTCGGCTCACGCTTGATCTCAATGGCCGCGTGCCGACGTTGGGTGAATTGCAGGAATATCTGGCCGATACAAGTGCCGACAAGAAGGCCAGGCTGGTGGATCGCCTGCTCGCCGCGCCGGCTTTCGCCCGCCACAATGCCCAGTCCTTTTACGCCTTCATGCAGTATGCCGACGGCCGGCCCAGCAAGGGGAATAAGGGAAACCCTCTATACGATTATTTGCTGACCAGCATGAACGAGAACCGTAGCTGGGACCGCATCTTCCGTGAGATGATGCTGCCCGATGAAAAAGACAAGAGCATGGCCGGCGCTGCCGATTTCCTGAAATCGCGCGTCAAGGATCTCAACAAGCTCACCATCGACGCCAGCAGCATCTTCTTCGGCGTCAATGTCAGCTGCGCCCAGTGCCACGATCATCCGCACGTGCAGCAATGGACGCAGGACCAGTTCTACGGCATGAAATCGTTCTTCGCCCGCACCGTCGAGAGCGGCGGATTCCTCGGCGAACGCGATTTCGGCGTCGTCAAATACACGCCCAACAAGGGGGTCGAAAGGGTCTCGCCGATCCTGTTCTTGACCGGCAAGAAGATCGACGCCCCTGGCATGAAGGAGCCGAGCGGCGAGGAAAAAAAGAACGAGCAGAAGCGGCTCGAACAGGGCAAGAAAGCGAAGAGTCCGCCGGCGCCGCCGCAATACAGCCTGCGCGCGAAATTGGTCGAGACAGCGCTGGCCCCGGAGAGCCGTGTGTTCTTCGCCCGCAATATCGCCAATCGCCTGGTGCATCGCTTTTACGGTCGCGGCCTGGTGATGCCGCTCGATCAGGTGCACAGCGAAAATGCCGCCAGCCATCCGGAGTTGCTCGATTGGCTGGCCCGCGATGTCGCCGAGCACAGCTACTACCTGAAACGCCTGGTGCGCGGCCTGGTGCTGACGAACGCCTATGCTCGTTCAAGTCGCTGGGACGGCGACAAGCTGCCCGATGATCGGCTCTTCGCGGTGGCATCGGTGCGCCCGCTCTCCCCGATGCAACTGGCGACTTCGCTGAAGCTGGCAACCGCCGATCCGCAATCGCTGCCGACGGAGCGAAAGAAACTGGATGACCGCATCGACGCCATTGAGAAGAACGCGGCGGGCCTGGTGAACCTGTTCCCGGTTATCACCGACAATTTCCAGGTTGGCGTAGCCGAGGCGATGCTGTTCGCGAACAACGAGGCGCTGCAGAAATCGCTGCTGCAAGGTGCGGGTGCATTGACGGAGCGTTTGAAGCAGGAACCCGACTTGGCGAAGCGAGCGGAGTTGGCCGTGCGCACCGTGCTTGGTCGCCCGGCCCGACAAGACGAAGTGCAAACGCTGGTCGGATATATGCAACGCCGTCAGGATCGCCCGGCCGAGGCGTGCCAGCAGGTCGTGTGGGCGCTGTTGACGAGCGCGGAATTTCGGTTTAACCATTAAAATAGTAGCGGAAACAAACCTAAGCCGCCCGGAGGATCAAGCAGGTGTTGCTGCCGCCGAAGCCGAAGGAATTGGACGCGGTCACGCGCACCTTGTGCGTCTCCGCTTGATTGGGAACATGGCGCAGGCGGCACTCCGGATCGGGCTTGTGCAGATTGATCGTCGGCGGAATCGCTTGCCGCTCAATGGCGACGAGGCACGCCAGCGCCTCGATCGCGGCGGCGGCGGTGAGGAGATGGCCGGTTGTCCCTTTCGTTGAGCTGACCGGCATCTTGGCGACGTGATGACTAAAGACGGTTTCGAGCACCTTCGACTCGGCCTGGTCGCCGACCGGCGTGCTGGTGGCGTGGGCGTTGACGTAATCGACATCGGTCGGATTGAGGCCGGCGTCGGCGATGGCCTGGCGCATGGCGGCAATGGCGGGCTCGGGATGCGGGCTGGGGATGACCATGTGGTAGGCGTCACTGCTGGCGCCGCAGCCGGCCACTTCCGCATATGCATGAGCCCCGCGCTGGCGGGCCTGCTCGGCGCGTTCCAGCACGAACAGCGCGCCGCCTTCCCCCATGACGAAGCCATCGCGATCGACATCGAACGGGCGCGAGGCGGCTTGCGGATCATCGTTGCGGCGCGACAAGGCACGCAAGTTGCCGAACCCCGCGAGGGTGAGCGGCGTGATCGCCAGATCGCAGGCGCCGGCGAGGCAGACATCAACCCAGCCCATTTGCAGCCAGCGCCGCGCCAGTGCGATGGCGTAGTTGCCGCTGGCGCACGCCGCCGACATGCTGACCGCGGGGCCTGTCAGGCCGAGCTTTTGGCAAATGCGCTGCGTCAACGGCTCGACGTGGCTTTGCGATTCGTAGATCTGGGAACGGCCTTCACGGTTGTTCAGCTCCCAATAAAAGCTCCATTCGGCCGCATTGCCCAGCACGATGCCAATGCGTGCTTGGCCGCGCTTGTTCCACCAGCCGGCATCTTGCAAGGCGGTGGCGGCACACCACAGGGCGGCCTGATCGAGCTTGGTGAGCTGGGCGAAATCGGCTGCGTCCCAATCGGCAGGGCAGGCAATGGCGCCGACCATCGCGCCAATCTGGGCGGCATGCTCGGAGACGTCGAATTCCTCAATGCGACGAATGCCGCTGGCGCCGGCTAACAGGCGCTCGGCGATCTGTTGATAGGTGTGGCCAAGCGGCGTGGCGGCGCCCACACCGGTAATCCAGACCGGTGTGAGCGTCATGATTGAGCCTCCGCGGCGGGATTGGGCGCATCGAACTCAAGCCAGCAGGTGTCGCTCAAGCGCCATTTTCCGACCGGCCTACGCCTGGCATTCGTCCATTCCTCGGCGAAGAGGCCGAGCTGGAATTCCGGGAGAATCGCAAGATCGGTGCTGCCTGGCGTCTGTCCAATCGCCAGGTGCGCTCCGGCGACGCCGAGATTCATCGGCGTTAATGCCAGGGCACAGGCGATGCAGTTCGGGGCGGGGCTCAGCCGGCCGTGCTCGGCGGGAATCCATTCGGATTCGTAGCCCGTCATCACCAGCCAAAGGCCCGGTAGGCTGCCGTCGGCGATCATCGCCGCCGCGATGAGAAAGGCATCCGGGCCGGCGTTCGGTCCCCCGTTGACGCCGAAGTTGGGGCCATAAATTTTCAACGCCTGACTGATCGTGCCCGACATCGCATGCAGCGATTGATGTGGAATCAGGTGCGGCGAGATTCCCCAGGGCCCTTCCTTGCGAAATCGATCCATCGCCAAGGCGTTCGTGATGCGTCCACACAGGTTCGGCGCCGCGATTACGCCCCAATCCGCGAACGGCCGCTCGCGCCATCCTTGCCGTTCCAACGCTGCAAGCACGGTCCAGACGCCGGCAACCGTTGGGTCTTCCGCATGTTTCAATAACGACGCCGGCAACTTTTCCATCCCCACGCAAATCGCCTGGCGACGCCACTGGGCGATCACCTCCGCGGAGGCGATCAGCAGCTCAGCTGCGGCGATCCGGCAACGAACCATCGTTTGCAGGGCTGGGGAAGATAGCAAGGCCTTCAACGGTTATCCTCTCGCCCGCCTTCGCAAGGCTGGACAACTGGGTAATTCAGCGAATCTGGGCCGAAGCGACGCGATTCGCCTTGAATTCTCGCATGCAATTCGGTTACTACATCGACTGCCCGCCCGGCTGAACATGATCCGAAATATGCCGGCAAAATCCCTGGCAACTCGAGGCACGGATGCCCGTCACCCCCATGCAGAATCTCGCGCACGCCATGCGGCAGCACGGACTCGTGCGCTTCGTTGAGCACTACGCCAAGGAATATCCCGAGGCGCACCTGAAAGATCTGGTCGTCGATGCGCTTGGCCCCCACCGCGAAATGGATGTCGCCGGCTTCCGCGTCATTAACTTTGGCTCCGATAGCTTTCTCGGCCTGGATCAGGACGCTCGCGTGCAAGCGGCGATCCTGCGCGGTTTGCAACACTGGGGATCCCACAACGGGGCTTCGCGCGCATTCGCCTCCGTCCGTTCCAATGAGATTGCCGAGGAAAAGCTGGCCAACTGGCTTGGCATCCAGGCGGCCCTGATTTATCCGTCCGTCAGCCTTGCCAACCTGGGCGCCATTCCCGGCCTGGTCGGCAAACGCGATCTGCTCGTGATCGACGAGCACGCCCACAACTCGATGCAAGAAGGCGCGAAGATCGCCCAGGCCAACGGCGCTCGCGTCATCCCCTACAGCCATTGCGATCCCGACGATCTGGATCGGACACTCAGCGGGGCCGGCGAGTATCGCGTCGCCCTTGTCGCCATCGACGGCGTTTACAGCATGACCGGCGCTCTCCCGCCACTCGCACCGCTCAACAAAGTTTGCCTCCAGCGCAACGCCGTCCTCTATGTCGATGACGCGCACGCCACTGCCGTCATGGGCCGCAAAGGTCGAGGCACCGTGCTGGACGCGCTGGGGAATTATGACAACACGCTGGTCGTCGGCTCGCTTTCCAAAGGCTTTTCCTGCTTCGGCGGCTTCATCGGCTGCTCGGCGGAGTTCAAGAAGCTGCTCAAGATTCGCTCCAACACCTTCATCTTCGGCGGTCCCGTGCCGCCGCCGTATCTCGACGCCGTTTGCACCGTATGCGACATTCTCAACTCCGATGAATACGATCAAATCCGCGGCCGGTTACAGCGAAACGTGCAACAGTTGACGCTTGGCGCGGCTGGGCTCGGGCTGGTGGTGCTGGGTGGAGAAACGCCGATCGTCTCGATTCTGGTTGGCGATGAGGATGTCACATTGCAATCGGGCCGGTTCCTGTTCGAAAAGGGCTTCTACGTGCAGTCGGTGACGTTCCCGGCGGTGCCGTATCATGCGGGCGTGCTGCGGATTCAGGTGAACGCTAACCATGAGCCGGCGGCGATCGACGGCCTGCTCGGCGCCCTGGCGGCATTGCAGCGCCAATTTGCTCTGCCGACTGCGGAGTCAATGCGCAAGGCCGCGTGAGTATTCAAGTCGCTACCATGCAATCCGATGCACATTGCGCTCGCTTGCGGTTTCGCACACTGGATTCTGTGAGAGCGAAGGATTCGTTGTGCGAAACCGCAAGCGAGGTCAGGCCGCTTTCGGCGCTGAACCGCCTTCAGCCAATTTTTTCTGCAGCAGATCCAGCACGTCACCAACCGTCATGAGCTTCTCCAGATCCTGCTGGCTCAGACGAATGCGGAAGTGGCGCTCCACCTGCGAGACGATGCTGACCACGTCCACCGAATCCAGGTTCAGATCGGCGCGCAGGTTCCTGGCGTCGTCGAGGTTCGCGTAGCTCTCGCCGGTGTCGGCTTCCATTAACTCGATCAGCGTTTGCCGAATCGTGTCGCGGTTTTGCACGGCAATGACTCCTTTGGCGCGGGCGGAGTTCAACGTTTGATGTGCACGAGTTGCACTACGGTCTTGTGACCCTGCTCGGTGAATTCCTGGCGAACGATGCGGTGATACTTGTCGTACCAAAGATCGACGGGTCCCGGCGCCGCCGACACGCGGAAGTGATAGCAATCCTGGAGTTCGTTGCCGATCTTGAGCCGCTGCGTGTCGATGTACTTGAGCACGCAATTGTATTCCTTGCCGGTGTCGCATTCGACGATTGGAATGGCTTTGTTGTGAAATTTGGCATCGGCCAGCTTCCAGTAGCTGGTGGTCCATGAATCGTTCTTGATGAAGCGATCCAGGCCGTTGACACGCAGGCGGAGCATGTTATTGTCAACGGCCGCCGTTACCTCGCTTTTCTTGCCGTTGTCGGAGCATTTGGTCTTCATGGCGATGAGTTGGCCGCTCTTCCACCATTCCTGTGTTTCGGCCTTGACGGTGTAGTCAACGACCAGCAAATGGCGGAATTTGACATCGACGGTGGCGGACATGTAACTGGTGCCGTCGTCCTTCTGGATGATGGTCATCCGCGACGTGCCGGCCTCCTTGCCGTCCACAAAGACGGAGAATTCACGTTCCTCGGAATCGTCGGCCCAGAGCGGGCCGGCGGCGCAAATCAGGCAAAACAGGCAAATCAGCACCGATCGCGTCCTCATACCGCTGCTCCTTGGCGTTCTTTCGATCATCGGTTTCGACCGCGCGTGGGACTATAGCAAAAGCCGGATCGAAAAACCAAGACGAATTGGTCAGCAGATAGCGGGCAGCAGATAGCGGGCAGCAGGCAGCGGATGGTCGATCGTTCAGAGAAATGGCTGCCTACTATCTGCTGCCTGCTGCCTGCTCCACCACTTGCAAACTTCACGTTGATTTGCGGCCCATAGCATGGTATCTACCACCACGAAAACCGCTGCACGGATGGCAGCATCATTATCATGGAAGAGAGGTGCCCACATGGAGTCCGGCTTCTACGCACATCCATCGTCCTATGTCGATGTCCCATGCGAGATTGGCGACGGGACGAAGATCTGGCACTTCTGTCACATCATGCCGCACGCGAAGATCGGCAAGGGGTGCAACCTGGGACAAAACGTCCTCGTCTCCAGCCAGGTCGAAATCGGCAATAACGTCAAGATCCAAAACAACGTCGCGCTTTACACCGGCGCCATCATCGAGGACGACGTCTTTCTTGGCCCATCGTGCGTCCTGACCAACATCGTCAACCCGCGCAGCGAAATCGTCCGTCGGCACATGTACGAAAAAACCATTATCCGCAAGGGGGCCTCGGTCGGCGCCAACGCTACTATTGTGTGCGGCTCGACGATCGGTCGCTACGCCTTTATCGCCGCCGGCGCGGTCGTCACCAAGGACGTGCCGGAGTACGCGCTGATGATGGGCGTCCCCGCGCGCCGAGCCGGCTGGATGAGTCGGCATGGTTACCGGCTGGGAGAACCCAATGGCGCCGGCGTCATGACGTGTCCCATTAGTGGCCTGCGCTATCAGGAGATCGCGTTGGGCGAACTGCGTTGCCTGGACCTGGATGAATCGGCGCCGTTGCCCAAGGCGGCATAATTCAGCCAATCAAGCCCCAGGATATGCGCGGCGTTCCTGGGGGTGTCGTCGCAAGGGAACAGATTTCCATGACAACCATTGGCATGCTCGGGGCCGGACGTTGGGGAGGCAATTGGATTCGCACGCTGGTCGCACTGCCTGGAACGCAGTTGCGCTGGGTCTGCGATGTAAGCCCGATCCCGCTCGAGAAAATCCGTTTGCAATTTCCGCTGGTTCAGACAACGACCCGCGTCGAAGACCTTCTCGAAGATTCGGCAGTTGACGGCATCGTCATCGCCACCGTTGCCACCACCCATTTCGACGTCGCCCGCAAGGCACTCCTCGCCGGCAAGCACGTCATGGTCGAAAAGCCGATGACGCTAACCACGCGTGACGCAGTCGAGCTGACCGAGCTGGCGAATCGGCTGCACCGCGTGCTCATGGTCGGGCATCTGCTGGAATACCATCCGGTGATTCGGCACCTGCGTGGGCTCATCGAATGCGGCGATTTGGGGGAAGTGTACTATCTGTATCAACAAAGGCTCAACCTCGGCACCCTTCGTGCCGATGAAAATGCCTGGTGGTCGCTGGCCCCCCATGATATTTCGGTCGCCAACCGCTTGCTGGGGAGTGCGCCTGTGTCGGTGCAATGCCGGGGCCAAAGTGTCGTGAACGCCGACATTGCCGACGTGGTGTTCGCCACCCTCGAATATCCCGGCGGCAGGCTGGCGCATGTTCACGTTAGCTGGCTCGATCCGCACAAGAGCCGCAAGCTGGTCGTGGTCGGCTCGCGCAAGATGGCGGTCTTCGACGACGCCACCGACGCGAAATTGATGTTGCTTGATAAAGGTTTCAACAAGAACGGCACAATGATCACATTACGGCAAGGCGGCACGGAACAACCGAAGCTCGACGGCGAGCCGCTGGCATTGGAAGCGCAGCACTTCGTCGATTGCATCCGCACCGGCAGCCGTCCGATCTCCGACGGCGAGGCCGGCACGTCGGTCGTCTCGGTGCTCGAGCACGGCCAGCACTCCCTGGATCAAGGGGGCGCCGTGGTGGCGATCCCGCCCTTCGCCCCAGTGCTGCGGAAGTCGGCTTAGCGTCGCTTGAGGAATAACTTCCCGATATCGTTTTTCCGTAGTGCGGGCTTCAGCCCGTCTCCGGCAAAAACGGGCTGAAGCCCGCACTACGAGACGCGGAAGTTATTTCTCAACTATTGCTTAGGTGTTTGCGAAACAGGAACGAAACCTCACGGAGGAGGCCATGGACGACAGCACAATTCCCATGCTCGATCTAAAGGCGCAATATCTCTCGCTCAAGCCGGAGCTCGATGCTGCGGTGTTGCGCGTCATTGAATCGACGCAGTTCATCAACGGCCCCGACGTCGAGGCGATGGAGCAAGAAATCTCACGCTATTGCCGGGCCAATTATTGCATCGGCGTGTCGTCTGGCTCGGACTGCGCTGCTGGTGTCATTGATGGCGCTTGACATCGGGCCTGGCGATGAAGTGATCACCACGCCGTACACATTCTTCGCCACCGCGGGCGCCATTGTCCGCGTGGGGGCCAAACCGATCTTTGTGGACATCGATCCGGCCACGTTTAACATCGATCCCAAGGGAATTGCCGCCAAGATCACGCCGCGTACCAAGGCGATCATGCCCGTGCACCTGTTCGGGCAATGCGCCGAAATGGATCCGATCCTCGAATTGGCCGACACGCACAAGCTCGCGGTCATCGAGGACGCCGCACAAGCGATCGGCTCGGAATACAAGGGCCGGCGGGCCGGCTCGATGGGAACCGTCGGCTGTTTTTCCTTCTTCCCGTCGAAAAACCTCGGGTGCTTCGGCGACGGCGGTGCGGTGGTTACACAGGATCGCGCTCTCGCGGACAAGATTCGACTCTTGCGCGGACACGGCTCCCATCCCAAATATTTTCACAAGGTCGTCGGCGGCAATTTCCGCCTCGACTCAATCCACGCCGCCGTCCTGCGCATCAAGCTCAAGCACCTGGATGCCTGGACGCAAGCACGCCAGCAAGGGGCCGCGTATTACACCAGCACGATCATCAAATACGGCTTACAGGGTCACTTCATCGAGACCCCCAAGATCGAGCAAACGCGCCATATCTTCAACCAATACGTGATCCGCAGCGCCAAGCGGGAAGAGCTGCGTGAGCACCTGAAAAGGGACAAAATCACGACCGAGGTTTACTATCCGCAGCCGATGCACTTGCAAGAATGCTTCGCCAGCCTGGGCGGAAGAAAAGGGGAATTTCCGGAAAGCGAACGCGCGGCCCTTACTAGCTTGGCGTTACCGATGTTCCCCGAGCTCCCCAATGCCCAACGCGAGCGTGTGGTGCGCAGCATCGCTGCTTACTGCGATGCCGTCGGCAAGACGGCGCAGCGCGCGGCGGCGTAAATCCAGAGAATCCAGCAGCAGACGCCGAGACGAAAAGCGTGAGTCGCATCCACGGGATTTCACGACATGACGAGCTCTCCCAGCAATGCCTTTGTTGACGGCCGCAGAAATGTGTTGCTCCTGTACAACCACCACGAGATGGCCGCCAAGGCCATGATCGATTATCTGGAGAGCTTTTATCGCTATTCGCAGCACCGTTACGCCTACGTGTCTTCCTTTTCGAAATGCCACTTCGATCTCGACTACTTTGACGCTGTATGCGTGCACTACTCCGTGCGGATGTTTGAACCGGGGTTCCTGTCCGATTCATACACCGACGCGCTGCGGCGCTACGGGGGCCTGAAGGCTCTCTTTATCCAGGATGAATACGATCATACGAACGCATCCGTGGCGAGGATTCGCGACCTCGGCATTCACCTTGTGTTCACCTGCGTCCCCGAAGAATTTATTGCCAAGGTGTATCCTCCGACGGCGCTGCCGGGGGTGAAGTTTGTCAATGTTCTCACGGGATACGTGCCGCTCAGGCTGCGCGGGCCGAAGCAGAGCTTGCCGATGGCGCGGCGGCCAATACTGATCGGTTATCGCGGGCGCCGGCTTGGTTACTGGTACGGCGACCTCGGCCAGGAAAAGCTGCACATCGGCGTGCGCATGAAGCAAATCTGCGCTGAACGCGGTTTGACCGCTGATATCGCCTGGGAAGAGCGCGATCGCATCTACGGGGATGCCTGGTTTGATTTTCTCGGACGCTGCAAGGCGACGCTCGGATCGGAAAGCGGCTGCAACGTTTTCGATTTCGATGGGTCGCTGGCGGCAACCATTCGCGAAGAACTCAACAACAACCCGAACGCCACCTATGAGGAAATACGCCTGAAATTTCTGCAAGGCCGCGAAACGGAAATCAAGATCAACCAGATCTCACCTAAGATTTTCGAAGCGATTTCCTGCCGAACTGCCCTGGTGCTGTTCGAAGGACGATACTCGGACGTGGTGGTGCCACACCGGCATTTCCTGCCGCTGAAGAAGGATTTCAGCAACGTGGAGGAAGTGCTGGCCAAGCTTGGCGATGACACGTTCCTCGAAGCCATGACGGAGCGCGCATACGCCGACGTGATCGGCAGCGGGCGCTATTCCTTCGAGGCATTTGTCCAGCGCGTGGATGGTGCTTTGGAGGAAAACTGCCAAACACAGGCGCGGTCGGCGCCGGCGTGGCTGCCGCTCCCGCCGTGCGATGCGCTGCCGGCATTTCGCGAGACCTATGGCAAGAATTTTCAGCCGCCCGCCCTCAAGCGAGCCTGGCAGACAATGCCGGCCTTTGTACGGACGCTGATCAATCGGCAGCATCTCCGGCGGCTTTGGTCCCTGGCGCCCGTGTCCGTGCGTGCGGCTTGTGGGCCACTCATTCAATGGCTGCGCTCTCTCTTGAAGCCGGCACATTAATTCATTTCCAGCGGTCCAAGCATCTGCGAATCAACCGAAATCAGGCCGACAATCGCATCGGTTCCTGGCAAAGTGATCCATTCTCGGCCAGAATCCCGTAAAGATCGTCCCAGGATACAATGGATGCCGTGCTGATGCGCGAGCGGTCGAAAGCTCGAGCCGCCAGCAGGGCTTGGCGAATGCTGGCGTCCTCTCCCGGATCGTAGTAAAAGACATGTTCCCGGTCCTGCGTCAAAAAGCGCAGCGCCACGATCGGCAAGCGGCAATAAGTGTATTGAATCATTTTCAAGCTATCGGCGAAGCACTCGGCGCCGGGGGCGTAACGCAAATTTTGCAGCCCGATGTCCGCATGCCGCAGATATGGAATCAGCTCAGCAAACGGACGTTTGCCATATGAAATCAAATTGGCTGCGGCGGGCAAAGGGCCGACCGCGCCAAAGACGTAAAAAAAACAATCCGGAAACAGGCGCACGGCCCGGGCCATGAAATCCGCATCGAAAAAATTCATCCCCACGTAGATGACATTGGGGCCGGCGCTGGCGTACGGATTGGCACAGGGCCGATCGAAGAGGCTTTTGTCCAGGCCATGGTTGTGAAACCGCACGTTCGGCAGGCCGGCGAATCGCTTGCAAAAAAGCGAAAAAGCCGCGCTGACCAGATCGAATTGCGGCAGAATTCGTTCCTCCTGTGCCGCCAGCATCGGATGATGTCCCAACATGCGAATATCGTCGGAAACGCGATAGACGAAGCGCGCTCGCGGATTGAGTTTCTTGAAACGATCAAAGAGAAACAAGCCGTGATCGCTGTCGAAGACAAAAAGATCGGCACGCGCAATAGCCGGCTCAGCGGCGCCCAGCGAAAACCGCGGGTACAGCTTGAGCACAGGCTCGCTCCACCGATTGAGCAGCGGCGAACGTAGGTTAATCGGATGAAAAGGCATGAGCCAAACGTAACTGGCCAGGCGAGCGCGCACCTTGTGAACCCGGTTGGACCGGCGCAGAATCGCCTGTTGACTGCGCTGATCGCGGCCTCGCAGCAGCGTCAACCAGCTGATGGACTCCGTGAAAAACAAGACGTCCCAGCCCGCGCGGCAGAAGGAATCGGCGAGGTGCGCAAAGCCGGCCTTCACGGGACTTTCGAGGCAGTGATTCGACACAAGAACAACGCGCTTCATGGATCGCCTTACGGTGGTTTATCCAAAATCGACGTTAAAGCGTTCCGCCCAGCGAATCAGATTGACCCAGCGCCAGATACGGAAATCGAACTTCGCCCGCCCGGCACGCACCGCCCGCCAATCGCGCGTGCAGCGCCGGCACATCGAGCGCCCCGATGCTGCGTGCCCGCTCGCTCGCCAGCGTTGCCTCGACCCACGGCGTCAACGTGGTCAGCCAGCGTAGTTCCGGCGTCGCAAACCCGATTTTGTCGCGGCGATCGAGGATGGCGTCGGGCACAATGCCGCGCATCGCCTGGCGGAAAACGCGCTTGGTCAGGCCGTCGCCCCCCAGGATGTAATCATCCGGCAACTTCAGGAGGAATTCGGCCAGGTCGGGCGTCAGAAACGGCAAGCGGCTTTCGACCGACGACGCCATCGAGTTGCGATCTTCATAGCGCAGAAGCTGCGGCAAACTGGTCACGCTCACCGTTTGCCTGAGTTCGTTGCGCAGGTCCACGCCGCGCCGGGCCCCATCGAGCGCGACGCCGCGCTCTCGAAACCACGCGGCGTTGAGCCAGGCAGGCATCATCCAGCGCTCGAGCATGCGCTGTGCGGCGGCGGGCATCAGCAGCCGGCAGGTTTGCAGCCATATCTTCGACTGGGCGGACCGGGAAGAGCACCGCGCTAGCCGCCAGGCCGCAATCCAGCGGCCGGTGCGACAAAGCGTGCTGAGCCGGGCTGGCACATAGCGGCCGTAGCCCGCGAGCAACTCGTCGGCGCCCTGGCCGTCGAGCATCACCTTGATGCCGCTCTGCCGCGCCGCCCGGAACACGCAGTATTGCGCGTACATGCTGGTGCTGCCAAACGGCTCATCCTGAGTACCGATCAAGCGGTCGAGATCGTCGATCAATTCTCCGGGCCGCGGCTGAATCTTGTGCACGATTGCCCGCGCGTGCTTGCCAACCAGATCGACCCAGCGCTCCTCGCTCAAGGCCGGTTCGTCCGCGACGTAGCTGAACGCATGAATCTCCGCCGACGGTTCCACCGCTCGCATGGCGGCGACGATGGCCGAGGAATCAATGCCTCCCGACAGCGCTGCGCCGACCGGGACATCGCTGCGCAGATGTAAGCGAATATTCTGTAAGAACATCTCCCGCAGCCGACGGGCCGCCTCGTCGAAGGAGATGTCGAGCGTTTCTCCGCCTGGCAGATTCCAGTAGCGCACCGGTTCGCCTTGCTCGGGCGATTCCAGCGGGACCTCCAGATAATGGGCGGCCGGCACTTGGCGAATTTCGCCCCAAAGCGTGTCGCCGCCGTGATCGGTGCAATCCCAGCGCAGATACTCGTACAACCGCTGCGGCTGGACCGTGCGCTTGAGCGGCAGCCAGTCGAGCAGGGCCTTGACCTCCGATGCAAACGCCAGGCCTCCCACCGAGCGCACATAATAAAGCGGCTTCATGCCGACAAAATCGCGTGCCAGGAACAAGCAACGACGCCGCTCGTCGCGTACGGCAAAGGCAAACATGCCGATCAGTCGGCGCAAACAGGCCGGGCCCCAGTGGATGTAGGCATTCAGCAGAACTTCCGTGTCCGTTTGCGTTCGGAAAACACGGCCGGCGTTTTCTAGCTCTTCGCGCAACTCGCGGTAGTTGTAGATTTCCCCGTTGAAGACGATTGTGTGCGCTCCGTCCACCGACGCCATCGGTTGATGCCCGGCCGCGGAGAGATCGAGAATCGACAGCCGGCGATGAAGCAACACGGAATGAAATGGCCGCGGCGATGGATGGGATGGATGCGCGATCCAACCGGAATCATCGGGCCCGCGATGGGCCAGCGAATCAAGCGGGGCCTGCATGCTGCCGACCGCGCCGCCCAGAAATCCCGCAATGCCGCACATCCGAGCCTCCATGCCGATGGCGGGAGTTTAGCAGAAGAGCGGTCGAAAAACCAAGGTGAAACGGCGGCGCGGCAATCGGCTGGATTGCCCAGCTTGCCGGCACTTGCCCTTGAGAAATATCGAACCTTTTCGTATTTCTTGCGACGCGCTGAGGTAACCGGGGAGGAAATACCATGCGTTCCGTTCGATCGGCCGCAGGAAGAGTGAAAAGAATAACCAACAAGATCTTCACGCTCGCAACCGGCGGGTCCAGCAATCAATCGTACTGGACCGGCCGGAACGTGACCCATCACCATACCTTCGCCAGCGCACAACAATCGCTCGACTGTTTTGACTGGCGCAACGATCAATATATCGGCTACCTCGAGCTGATGCCCGTTGCCGGACAGGACGGCAAGGTCGTGCTCGATTACGGCTGCGGGCCGGGCAACGACTTGGTCGGCTTCGGTCATTACGCGCGGCCGGAGCGCCTGATCGGCGCCGACATCTCACCGAGTTCGCTTGCCGAAGCGAGGGATCGCTTGGCCGTGCATGGCATCGTCGCGGATCTGATCCAGATCGATGAAACTGGCAATCGCGTCGCACTCGAAGACGGCTCGGTCGATTACATCCATTCTTCAGGCGTGGTCCATCATGCCCGCGATCCACAAGCGGTGCTGAAGGAATTCCGCCGCGTGCTCCGGCGCACCGGCACTTGCCGGATCATGGTCTACAATTACCCGAGCATCTTTGTCCATCTCTACGTCGCTTATTTCCGCCAAATCGTCGAAGGGCGCGACGCCGGCAAGGACATTCAGGCCGCGTTCGCCACCAGCACGGACGGCGATCTTTGCCCGATCTCGCGCGTCTACAAGCCGACAGAGTTCGCGGCCCTTGCCGAGAGCAGCGGCTTTCGTTGCCGATTCCTTGGAGCGGCGATCTCCGTGCATGAGATGAAAATGCTCGAACATCGCTTTGCCGCGATCGAGCATCCGCGCCTGGCGGCGGAGCATCGGAAATTCCTGCTCGGCTTGACCTTCGACAACCGCGGGTTGCCGTGGCACGAAGGCCATATCGCGGGTGTGGACGGTTGTTACGAATTGACGCCGGCCTGATGTCGGCATTGATTCTTGCGGCGGCGGTCGCTACGTTTCGCTGGCTGAAGTGGGCTGCCTTTTTGCCGGAGAAGATCATGTCGTTCTGGCTTCGCTCAGTTGCCGTGCTGGTAGTGTTCTATTTCGCGGCGACGCAGGTCTGGGCGGATGCGTGTTTCCATCCGCTCGGTCTGTTTGTGCGCCGTGAGCGTCCCTGGGACCGTCCCGTCCCAGTCGATCCCGAATACGATCTCGTCATCATCCGCGACCCGAGCGTCAAGGAAGCAGAATTGCGTATCCCGCGGCAGATGATGGTGGCCGATGCCGCCGCACCGGCAAGCAACACGCGAACTGCGATCGCGGGCGTGGCCCTGTCGGCGGCATGTGTCGCCGGCGGGCTGTGGTGCCTGCGCTATCGGCCACGCGAGATTCCCAAGAAAAAGCTGGTGATCGGCTTCGCGGTCATCGCCGTGCTGTTCGTCGCCATGACGCGGGCCAGTTTCACCAAAGCGAATGGGCCGGAGCAACCGAATCGGATCTTGGTCCCAATCGTCAAAGTCGGCGATATTGCAGTTAATGTGCGGATCGTCGATCAAGGCGACGTAGTTGAACTCGTCGTCACCCCGGAACTGGCGGACAAGATCAAGACTCGATAAATCCCAAGCGAGATTGCCATGCTGCGTCGAATGGTCTGTGTCGCTCTCCTGTCGCTATTGATCGTGCCAAGCGCTGGGCCGACATCCCTGGGCCCGATGGCCGACGCGGAGGGAACCGTCCGCCCCTGATGCCGTCGGATGATTTCGTGCCGAAACAGTTACTGCGATTGTTAATCGTGCATGATCCGAATGAGCCGAGCGCGCGGCTGGTGCTGCCGGCGAATGCGACGGCGGCGCGCAAGACCGAGGAAGCGCGAACCGTGCAGGCGGCAGGATTTCCATTCGTCGGCCTGGCGTTGGCAGGCTCGCTGATCGGCGGCGGGCTCTGGCTGGCGCGGGCGCCGAAGGCGAAGTACCTGCTCGCCGCCGCGATGCCGTTGGGGGCAATCGCGCTGGCCGGATTTGCCTTCGCCCAGCCGGCGCCATCGGAGCCAGGCCGCACCGTGATCGAGAAGATGAAGGTGCGTATCAGCCGGGCCAGCATCGGCAGCGATTATCAACTTATTCTGCCGAAGCGGTAGGCTTCGAAGAAAATATTTGGAATGCAGGAAGGCAGGAATTTGAGGATCGGATTTTTTCTGGCTTCCTGCCTTCCTTATGGCATTTTGGCTGCAACGTATCAGTAGTATTTCTTCTTCCGCCAAAAATCATCTTTGTAATAGCTGCGTGGCTCATCTCTCAGCGTTTGCATGACTTCTTCGTATTTGCCAACGTCCAGGGGAACGAAGTCGGATTGAAATTCATCCCGCTTGATGGGGATCACTTGCACGAGGGGCATGCCACGCGGCAACTTCACGCTCGCGCCGGGTGGAATGGTCAGGACGCTGGGCACGTTGATCTCCCGATAAAAGAGGTCCGTTTCCACCAGGCCGGCGACTGGATAAAGGAACTTCTGAAAGCGGTTCTGCGGCGCCAGGAACAGCACGGAATATCCCGGCGATGTGCGGATCAGCCACGGGTTGAAAATCTTCACCATCGGGAACTGCTCGACCGGCGCGCCGCGGACCTGCACCGGGTTGTGCGTCGTGACCAGCGGGCGGCAGAATTCACCGCGGTCGCGGTACGTGGGACCTTCACCATGAAACACGCCCGACTGGTCCCGCGAAAGAGTGATATCCGCGACCAACGGAATGATGTAGCCGCAGGTCATGGCTTCCAAAAAAGGCGGGCAGCCCTTGACCGTCTCGATCGGGCCGCTTTCCCCCGCGACTTCGGCGGGCATCGATTTGTACCATTCCGGAATCTCCTTATTGGCCGGGAATGGCCGCGGCAAATCATACGCGGTCTGAAGGCACATCGAGAATTCGATTCGTTCCACCGTCATGTTCGGCAATCCTCACGGGATAGAGTCGCCAGGGTATGGGCGCAGCGGGTCGCGGAACCATTGAGGGGATTCTCCATCTTTCTGATTCGCGGGTCAAGGAATTTCTTATACCGAAGCTCGGCGAATCGGCACCCCGCTCGGCGCGGATTTCATAGCGCGATCGAGAATTGTGCTAACTCTTGTTCCTTTCAACGTTTCGCAACATTCCTAGCGCGGGATGCTGAGACCCACTCCCGTGCGCTAGGAATGTTCGTGAAAATGGGCGCAAACATTGCCAGAATCCAGGGATTTTGTGTGCGCGCGGGATTATTCCTTGCGCGACCCCGCCACGTGCGACTCCCGTGATTACCACGGGAGCAACGCCAAGCGCGTGCGATACGTCTGCACCGGCGTTTCCGCATCATCGGGCCGAATCGTGATCGCGCCGTGCGGCCAGGTGCCGAGATACTTCGCGCCCATTTTCTCGTACATCCGCACGCTCGCACGGTCACTGGTCGGTACGGCTTGGCAACTCACCACGAGCCTGGCTTTCGCCCAGGCCGCCAGTGCAGGGACATTCGATCGGTCGCTGCCGTGATGCGGCGCCATCAGCACATCGATGAGCGGCGGCTTCTTGGTCAGCACCTGCGTCAAGCCGGCTTCTTCGAGATCGCCCGTCAGGAGCATCGACCACGTTTCGTGTCGAACCAGCAAGACCAGGCTGCGAACGTTCTCCTTGCCGGCGGGCCCTTGTGCCGGCGGATGCAGGACATCGAAACTCACGCCGTCCGCCTGCCAGTGCTGGCCCGCATGGACGATTTCCATCGCGATCGCCCGCTCTTCCAGTGCCGACACCGTTCGCTGCACTGCCGGCAAGCTCCGCTCGGCGAACGTCGGTGTGCACACGACGCGGCCAATCGCGAATCGCTCCGCCAATTGCGGCACGCCATTAAAGTGATCGAGATCGGCATGCGACAGAATCAGATCGTCGATTCGGCGAATGCCGCGCGACCAGAGGAAGGGGGCGATGTAACGGCGCGTCACATCAGGGCCGCCGGTCGCCCCGGCGTCATAGACAATCACGCGGCCTTCGGGCGTTTCAATCACCGTGCAACCGCCATGGCCGACGGCGACGAAGGTGCAGCGCATTTCGCCCGGCCGATGCGGCCACAGTTGCAGGAGTACGCCGAGCACCAGCCACGCGCTTGCCGTTGCAATTGCCCAGCGCCCGTACCGCCAGACGATGGGCAGCGTCATGCCGATCAAGAGGGCGAGATAGAAAATCCACAACCACCAGGCCGGCACATCGGCGACGAAAAATATGCGCCCGGCAAGCGCTGGCTGTACGTCACCAGGATTTCGCAGCCGGTCAGGCTCGTTTGCGTCACCAGGCCGAAAAGCCAGGCGATGGGCCACGCCCAGGCCGCGAAAAAGAGAAAGCCGAAACCCGCGAGCAGGGCCACCGAGGTCAGCAGCACCATCGGAGGTCCGAGCAACAGTGCAACCGGCGATACGACGTGAAAATGGTAAGCGACGAGCGGCGTCACCATGAGCCAGACGGCGGCGTTGATCGCGTAGAAGGCACGCATCGTGCGCCAGGACTGGATCCCACTCCGCGCGTGCCAGGATCTTGCCTTGTCGATGGCGCGCTCCAGCGGATCGGATGGTTGTGCGTCAGCCCACTGGCCAACGCCCCAGACCAGCACCGCCACCGCGAGAAACGAGAGCTGGCAGCCGGCGTTGAAAATGTCGCACGGGTTGACCGCGATGACGCCGATCCAGGCGAGCGCAAATGTGTTGGCGTATGCGACCGGCCTTTGCAAGAGGATGCCGCCCGCGAACGCCGCAATTACCCAGGCGGCACGCATCACCGGCGGTCGGCCTCCCGTCAAGAGGGCGTAGCCGATCAAGAGCAGCGCGATCATCGGCGCCGCATGGCGGCGGCGAAATCCGCCGGCCCGCGCAACGAGCCAAAGGAACCCCGCCAGAATAACCAGATGCTGCCCGGAGATCGCCAGCACATGGATGACGCCGGTGCGCAGATATTGCTCCCAGTCCTCGCCCGACATGTCGGCGCCTTCACCAAGCAACAGCGCCGACGCCACGCCATGCTGCGAGGAAAGATCGCGCGCCAGCGTCCGCTGCCCCCAGCCGCGCGCCACCGCCAGGACGCCGAACAGCGATGTCGGCCAGCCGTGCCTTACGAGAATCACCTCGTCCGACTGCAGCACAGTCAAGGTCGTGGTAATTCCCTGGTCGCGCAAAAACGCGGCATAATCGAATTCGCCCGGATTGCTCGCGTCGCTCGGCAGCGCCAGTCGCCCCAGCACCTCGACTTCATCGCCGACGGTCACGTCATCGGTTCGGCCGATCAGCGTCATTTGCACCAGGCCATCGGCATCGTGCCAGTCATAGGTCGCAACATCCTGGCGTGCTTGCACGCGCAGCACGAATCGCGTCGTCGCCTGGGTGGCGAAGCTACGTAGCGGTCCGCTCTCTCCGGAGCGCGTGAACGGCGCGGAGGCGAGGACGCCGCGCACACGTGCCGGCTGCGAATCTCGCTCGGCAAGGCGCGAAAGATCGGCCGCGCCGACGTGATATCGATGCCAGTGGTGATACGCCGAGCCCGCGCCGGCGACGCCCGCCATCAGGTAGACCAGGGCCAGCCGTTGCCGCGATGTATTGAGGAAGATGAGCCAGGCGAGCAGCGCGACCAGCGCGACGAGGAGACTCGCGGCGATCGGAACCATGCACCAGCGATCGAGAAGAATGCCGGCGGTCAGCGCCAGTGCGACCGGCGCCAGCGGCGCCATCCAGACCGACAACTGCCGCGCGGCCATGCGGGATCCCTTTGCGAAGCGGAAATAATCGAACGAAGACGCGGGGATGATTATATGCGGGAGTAAGTGGACAAATTTCCACAATTTGCTTGATTTCGCTCCTCGGGCGGGCCTAAGATATGTACAGGGGTCCATTCGAGGATTTCGCTATGGAAAATCGCACCATCGCACAACGACTGTTGAGCCTGGCTCATGCGCTGGAGGAAAAGCACGCCGGTTTGTACCGCGTACAGGCTTATCGACGCGCCGCTGAAACGATCTTGGGGCTGGAACGGCCCGTCGAGGAGATCGTCGCTTGCCAAGGCCGGCAGGGGCTGCGGGATTTGCCGGGCATTGGGCCGAGGATGTCGGCGCGCATCGAGAATCTGGTCCGCGCGGGGGAGATCACTACGTTGAAGGAGGGCGCGCGGACGATGATCGCGCCATGACGGTGTGGCTATTTTCCAGGGGGCCGAGCCAGGGATGCTGATGGTGCGACGATTCCTGGAGATGATCCGATTCAGTCACACCCTCTTCGCGCTGCCGTTCGCCCTGTTCAGCGCCATTCTAGCGTGGTACGACCGCGGCACGGGGGTCTCGCCGTGGGAAGTTGCCGGCATACTGCTGTGCATGGTGTTTGCCCGTAGCGCCGCCATGGCATTCAATCGCCTCGTCGATCGCGACATCGACGCCCGCAATCCGCGCACCGCGTCTCGCCATATTCCCAGCGGGCAGCTGAGCGTGGCACAGGTCTGGCTGTTCACGCTCTTCTGCTGCGCCGGCTTTGTCGCCTCCGCCGCGATCTTCCTGATCGTGGATAATCCCTGGCCAATCTATCTATCTGGCCCCGTGCTGCTGTTCGTGCTGGCGTATTCCTACACCAAGCGCTTCACGGCGTTGGCACACCTATGGCTCGGGGCATCGCTTCTTCTGGCCCCCGTCGCGGCCTGGATTGCGATCTATCAATTCGTCAGAATCGAGGTGCCGTTGATCATCGGCCTGGCGGTTTTCTTCTGGGTGACGGGGTTCGACATCATCTACGCCTGCCAGGACGCCGACTTCGATCGTCAGGCCAAGCTGCACAGCATTCCCGCGCGTTTCGGCGTGCCGGCGGCGCTGCGGCTCGCGCAATTCAGCCACGTGCTGATGGTGGTGACGCTGGTCGCCCTCTACATTGTCGCAACGCCACCGCTGAACTGGGCCTATCGGATCGGCCTGGGCGGCGTGGCCGCTCTCTTGACCTATGAGCACGCGATTGTGCGCGCCGACGATATGTCGCGCGTCAATCGGGCGTTTTTCAATGTCAATGTCATTGTCAGCATCGGCCTGTTGGTGGTACTGATGGTGGACATCGTCGTCGATCGTTGGCTTTGATTTTGGCGTTGCGTGCGGGCGTCGAAACGGGCACAATAACGACTGAAAGCGAGGGTGCCATGGCGCAAGAAAAAACACCTGACAATGGCCGCAATGACGTTCCGAGCAGCGAGGAACTGGGGCGCATGCTCGACCGCGGCGAATGGGACAAGGTGAAAGCACTCCTTGCGGGCACTCCCGAGGAAGCGGAGCAACTATTGCGTGAAAGCGAATGGATTGACATTGAGGAAGTCAATCGTATGCTGGGTTTCACGGAGGAAGAACTGCGTTCTGATCTCACGTTGCCGCGGCCGGAAATATTCCCCAAGCCCAAAATGAATCGGCGGGACCCATGACGAGGAAAGTGGTTGTCGCCAAAAAGCTCGCCGAGCGTCTGCTTGACTTGAAGCAAGAAGCGGCAGAATCGGGCAGAAAGACTGCATTCCGACGGGCTTGGAGTGTCTTATGGGACGCCTTAAATCAGCGCCCGCTCCCGCCAGATGAGTCGGATTCAGTTTTCGGAGAGCCGCTCTACCGCACCAAGCATTCACCAGTCCACCTGATCTGCCTCGGATGTGCCCAACCGCTGGCTGCCCGACTTGCGATGTCACCGTGGTCGTGAATGGAGAGCCTGCGTATCCTGTTTTCGTATTGAACGTGTGGCTAATGAACGGCAGGACTCTGAATTGAGGCAGAATCATAGGAGTTTCAACTCGTCCACTTCCAAAAAACTCCCTTTGTCAATTCTTCGCCTTTCGGTTAGGATGAATCAGCAGTCAGTTGGCATTGACCGGCCTCGTTCGTCGTTTCACAATGGATGGTGGCTGCGCCGGAAGGCATCGGGGATCATTCTCGTGCATGAATTCCTGCCTCACTCCTGCTCGCGCCGGGCTTCGGGCAAGCAATTTCGCCGGCAAAATCTCAAGTCGGAAAGGACCACATGTATGCTGAAGCGCATCGGGCTGTTGGCGTTGTTCTTCTTTGGCGGCTTGGCTGTCCCCGCCGTCAAGGCGGATGAATTCACGGGTCGGCCGTTGATCCTCGCGGTCGGCATCGACAAATATCAGGACGCCCAAATCAAGCCGCGCCTGCACGCCGAGGCCGACGCCAAGGCCCTCGTCGATCTCTTCCTCGCCAAGGATTCTCTCGGCGCCGACAAGGATCGCGTCAAGCTTCTGTTAGGTTCCGGGCCCATCGCCGGCGCCGACTATACGGCAAAAGCGACCAAGGAAAACATCCTCAAGGCCCTGCAATGGATGGAAAAGTCCGCCAAGAAAGACGATCTGGTCGTCCTGGCAATCTTCGGCGAAGGCGCTCCCGTCGGCGAACGCACCTGCTATTTCGCGGTCGATTCCACCTTCAAGGACCGTGCCAAGGATGCCGTCGCTGCGGGCGACATTGAACATGCCATCGACAATCTGAAAAGCGAACGCTTCGTCGCCATGGTGGACGTGAACTTCTACGGCTTCGACATCGGCAAGGAAAAGCTGCCCGATCTCAACACCGCGGCCATCTTCCGCGTATTCCTGAGCGCGGGGGACGATGCCAAGGAATCGGACAAGCGGTCCAGCCGCGTTCTCTTTTTCGCTGGCGCCCCGTCAAAAGCGTCGCTTGATCTTGAGAAGCACGGCATCTTTGCCCAGGCGCTCCTCGACGGCCTGCGCGGCAAGGCCGACGCCGAGGGCTACGAAGGGGACGGAAACATCTTTGTCAGCGAACTCGCCAAGTACATGCGCAAACACCTCGGCGATCTCGCCCGCGCCAACGGCAAGACCAAAGAGCAAAAGGAACAAAAGGCCGGCGCCGTCGAGGGCCAGACCAGCGATTTCGTGATTGCCTACAACCCGGCCGCCCGCAAAATCTCCGCCGACCGGCTCGCGAAATTCGACGCTCTCGCCAAGGACAAGAACCTCGACAAAAAGCTCGCCGAAGAAGGCCACAACCTACTCGTGCGCATGCCCAAGCTCGAAGCGCAACAAGCCCTGCGCAAAGCCTACCAGAAGCTCACCGACGGCAAGCTGGACTTGGAAGCATTCAATTCCGAGCGCAAGGAAATCATGGAAGGCACGTTGCTCAGTGAAAAGGACGCCGGCAAGTACGCTTTCACCGTCATGCACGCCGCCAATCTGGTTCGCAAAAGCTATTACAAGGAAGTTCCCAAAGCCCCACTCGTTGGCCACGCCATTGAAGGGCTCTACAAGAACGTTGAAGAAAAAATTCCCTCCGACCTCCAGGCCAGGCTCGACAAGGTCAAGGACATGACCGATGTTGACCTCTTGCACCTCTTGACCGACGCCCGCCAGCACCTCGGCAAGCGCGAAGACCTCGCCAAGGGGCAGGACATCACCGCCTCCCTCGACGCCATGCTCGCCAAGCTCGACAAGCACACCGGCTACATACCCCCCGATGTCGTCGAGCGCTTCCGCACCGACACCTCCGGAAAATTCCGCGGCATCGGCGTACAGATCCGCCGTAACGAAGCCCGCGACGAGCTCCAGGTCGTCACTCCCATCTACAATAGCCCGTCCTACAAGGCCGGCATCAAGGCAGGCGACATCATCACCGGCATCGTCACCGATCCGGACAGCAAGAACGTCATCCCCACCAAGGGCATGACCACCGAGGACGCCGTCAAGATCATCAAGGGCAAGCCCAACACCCGCGTCAAGCTCATCATCGACCGCGAGGGCTCCGACAAGCCGCTCGAATTCACCCTGACCCGTCAGAACATCGATGTCGAAAGCGTTCTCGGCTACAAGCGCACCGCCAAGGACACCTGGAATTACGTCATCGATCCCGAGAACAAGATCTGCTACGTCCGCCTGACGCAATTCTCCGAAGACACTTTCCCCGAGCTGGAAAAAGTCATGAAAAAACTGTCCAAGGAAGGCGTCAAGGGCTTCATCCTCGATCTGCGTTTCAATCCCGGCGGTTTGCTCGACAGCGCCATCAAGATTTCCGACCTGTTCATCGACGACGGCCTGATCGTCACCATTAAGCATCGCGACGGCACGGAAACCTCTTACGTCGGCCGATCCGACGGCAGCTACACCACCTTCCCGATGGTCTGCCTCATCAACTCCGGCAGCGCGTCGGCCAGCGAAATCGTCTCCGCGTGCCTGCAAGATCATGGCCGGGCCATCATCATGGGCTCGCGCAGCTACGGCAAGGGCAGCGTGCAGACGATCCACCCCTTCGACAATCAGAGCATCATCAAGCTCACCACCGCCACGTTCTGGCGTCCGAATGGCCGCAACCTCAACAAGTCGAGCACCAAGGGCGCGCCGAGGATGAATGGGGCGTGACGCCGAACAAGGGGTACGAAATCAAGCTCTCGAAGAAGGAGAGCGATGATCTCGGTGCCCATCTACAGGACAGCGAGATCATACGCGGCAGCCCGCCGCCGCCGTCAAGCAGCGAGGCCAAGGACGAATTCCGCGATCGCCAGCTCGACATGGCCCTGGAGTATCTACGCGGCCAGATCAAGACGGCATCGCGCAAGAATCCAGGCCGCGATGTTGACGATCGCTAAAAAGTCGGGTACGAGCCGGAAGCGTGAGAAGTCCGTCGCTGACGCTTCCGGCTCGTGCCACCAACCTCAACTGCCGGAATCCGCCATGAAGGGCCGAGCCATTCCGCTATCGCCGAGTCGAATCGTGGCCTGCGATTTTTTGCGGCTTGCCAAGGATATTCCGACGGTTCCGGTGCAGAAGCAAATGGATCTTGGCGCGGTGGTAGCCGCCCGGGCCAGTCATCTTCGGCGCCCATCGTGGTCGGCCATCTTCATCAAGGCCTACGGTCTGCTGGCGGCGGAGGTGCCGGAATTGCGGCGGACGTATGTGAAGCTTTGGCGCCACCACCTCTACGAATACCCGACCAGCGTCGCCGGCATCACCATCGAGCGCGACCTGCAGGGGGAAAAAGGGGTCGTTCTCGCCAAGATCAAGAATCCCGCCCGGCTATCGATTTTCCAAATTCACCAAAGGATCTTGGAGTGCAAGGTAAACCCCATCGAGGAGAATAAGGATTTTCTCCTGGCCCAGTGGATCGTGCGCCTGGCCTGGCCTATCCGCCATGTTTTGTGGTGGCTGGCGCTGAACTTCGGACGGCGCCGTGCCAGGTATTTCGGGACATTTACCCTTTCGGTGTATTCCGCCCTCGGCGCCGAATCGCTACACCCGTTGACGCCGACGACGACGACTCTCAATTATGGCGTGATCGACTCGGCGGGGAATGTTTCGGTGCGGATCATCTACGATCACCGGGTGATGGACGGCGCCACCGTCGCGCGGGCACTGGGCCGATTGGAAGAGATTCTGAATACCGCGATCGTCGAAGAGTTGAACGCTACCGCGGGCCAATTTTCTCAAGCCGCCTGACCTCCGTACTTGCGCCGTTGCGGAGCGGCAGGATTTGGTGACATCATCACTTCGCCTGGGCTTCCTTGAGCAATCGCTGCGCTTGCCTGGCCCAACGCCGATTCTGCAAGCGTTTACCCAGCGGCAGGTAGGAATGGTCCTCGATCACTTGAGCAAATACGTCGATCGCTTCGGATTTCTGACCGCATTCCAGAAGATGTTCGCCCAGCAGGCACCGATTTTCCAGATTCGGCGCCATCCGCGCGAGCTCGCGGCTCGCCTTCAGGGCTTGTTCGGGTTGGTTGCAAGCAAGGTGGGCGTCGATGAGGGTGCGCCAGCGCGATAATTCGACCAGCGCGGATCGCGCTCAAGCATCCCCTTCAAGATCGCGACGGCTTCCATCGGCTGCCCGCATGCCAGCCGGCATAGCGCGAGATCGTGCCGTGGTTGCAGATAGATGTCGTCCATTTGCAGCACCGCTTCGAGCAGCGGTATCGCTTCCCGGTGCATGCCTTTTTCCATGAAACGCTGGGCCAGGGCCGTGCGATTGTGCACGGTCGGCGATCTATCGGCCCGATATTGCAATTCGTCCAGCGAAAGCTTGCGCTCCCAGGTGAGGCCGCCGCCTAAGCTGAAGGTGCGCACAAACACGGCGAAGAAGTAAATCCAGGCGCCGATCGGCTGAAAGAACAGCACCACCCAGAACCAGAAATGCTCGGCCCCGGAGCGGTAAATGTGCACCAGCATGCCGATGGTCATGGCCATCTGCACGTAGAACCACCAGGAGGAGCCGAGCGTGTCCCACAGGTATCCCACGGTGATTCACTCCGTCACGATCACCTTGGGCCTGCGGAGAATGAATTCGGGCTGCTGGCTGGCGTAGCCCTTTTCCTTGGTCTCGGCAATCATCAGGGCGGGCAATCCGTCAACCCGGGTGCTGCCGATGCGCTCGTGCATGGCGGGGTTGTACGGCGTACCGACCGGGGCCTCGTAAGTATGGATGCCGAACTTGCGAATGTCGTCCCAGATCTTGCGGTTCTGTACCTCGAGCGATGTAATCCAACTCTTCAAGGCATCACCGTCCGGACCCGCAGGGACGTGCCTGGGCTGGGAATCGAGAATATGGTTCATCTCGATGCCCAGATCGAGAATGACGTTGAGCAGCGTCAGGCTGAATTTCTTCTCACCGAGCACGTCCTGCCGCAGCTGCTGATAGGCTTTCTGCGTATCGCCGGCAAACGAGTTGAAGCTTCCCTGCAAATTGTCGCGGGCCCGGTTGAGCGTCTGCTCAAAGAGCTTGTGCTCGCGCGCCGTCTTTTCGCGCAGAGCGATGAACGCCTCGAACAGGCGATACACCGCCGACATGCCCATGGTCGGCAATTCCGGATCCATCGGAGCGCTCATGGCGGGAAGCTTGAAATCGTCGTTCATGGAATGTTCCTTGCAAGCCCCAGGATCAGCGCAGCGTTCCTGGGGGTTGCCCCGGGCGCCACCCCCAGGAACGCTGCGCTGATCCTGGGGCTTGGCTCACCATATTGAATCACACCGCACAGGCCGAAATCAAGCGTCTAGTTGCACCTGCCACGGATCGATCGGCTCTTTGACGAAATTCTCCAGCATAACCCGCACGGCCGGCACCTCGCGCGGGATTTCCGGCAATTTCACTTGCTGGCGAATCTCGTCAATGGGCGGCGCCGCCGTGACCGGCACATAGCCGGCAAGCCATTTCTCGATGTCGATCGGCTTGCAGCGCACCTCGACCTGCTGCTTTCCTTGATAGCGTCCTTGAGCTTGCGCAGCGTGCCGTCCGTCGTGTCGATATTGAGGGCGACGGCATCGCAGCGGATGCGCGCTTCCTTGGCCGTCAGCATTTCGCGCGCCCAGTTGATATCCTCAAGCGGCGTCTTCACCTGGCCGCGCCGAGCTTGCTTGACCTTTTCCGCCCACGCCGCCTCGATCACCTCGCGCGTGGCGTCCTTGTCCACGCCCAGAATCAGAAACGGCCCAATCTGCGTCCTCGGCAAAGGCGCAAGCTGCAACACAATCGGCGCATTAGGTGATGCCATGATCTTGCTCCGCAAGCCCCAGGATAAGCGCAGCGTTCCTGGGGGTAGCCCCGGGTTCAACCCCCAGGAACGCTGCGCTTATCCTGGGGCTTGCGTTATTCTCCCAATGAATGACACTGATCGATCTTCCGATCGCAATGGCTGATCAAGCGGTGCAGCTCGCGGCGGACCTCGTCGCTGGTTACGTGGGCCAGGCACTTCTGGGCGACGCGGCGCAGGAACAGGTACTTGTCCTCCATGTTGCGCATGATGTCGCGCACCGTCGGCCAGTTGATCTGGTAGCTCGGCAAGCGCCGCATCTGATCGACCACCTTATTCACCTGCCCGGAATACTGATCGGCGATGCGTTCCAGGATCGGCATCACGTTGTTGACGATCGCCGAGCCACGCTCCTCGACGCGGGCATCGTTGGGGAAGCGCTGGGCAACGCGGCGCAGATCGCTCAGCAGCGCATCGACATCGTCGAGCTTGCGGACCTCGCGCACTTCCAGTTCGAACAATTCCCCCTGCGGATCGTTGGGGCGGACCTCGCGCAGCCGGCGCAGCACCTTGCGGGCCTCATCGGTGCGCTTGAGCTGAGTGTACATGTGAAACAGCCGCTCCAATGTTTCATAATCGGTCGGGCGGATGCGGTGAGCGCGTTGCAGGAAGTGGGCGGCCGACCCCCATTTTTCCTTGCGCGAAAACTGGTCCGCCAGCCGGCTTGCTCCCTCGAAACCGAGATTGGGCAGGTAATCGGGCGGCAGGGAGCGCGGCACGTAATGCTCCAGGTAATCGAAATAGCGGTTCCAGTGCGTCTCGGCGACATCCATGCGCCCGACTGATTCGTTGGCCAGCGCCAGGTTTTGCTCCAGCCAGGCGCCGAGATAAATGCCCTGCTTGTTGACGTAGCGCTCGGATTTGTTGGCGGGGCCGGGCGTTGAGAAATCGCGCTGAAAGGCCTCGGCGGCGGCGCGGAAATGCGTCAGGCCTCGCTCGAAGTCCTGCGCCATGGCCGCCGCAACGCCGAGCATGTTGAGAATCGCGATCCGGTAGAACGGATCGATCTTGACCTGGCTCGCGTCCAGGCGGCGCTTGAGCGGGGATAAGAGAAGTTCCGCGTCGCTCCACTGGCAGCGATCGACGAGCATCTTCGCCTGCACGAGAGCGGCGCCGATGTAAGCCCGGAAGGCCGATTCACTGGCGGGCCGGGCGGAAACCAGCTTGGCGAGCAGGCGGTAGACGACTTCGAACTGATTCAGGCCGACGATCATGTCGAGCAGGCGTTGTTCCTCCTGCGGCGTAATCGCGGCAAGCGACGAAGTTTGGTCGGCGGCGCTGTCACCGCGGCCCAAGAGCCCGCGCATCAGGCTTAAGAAACGATTCTCCTGCGGCGTCGGGGCGAGCGGCAGGAGCGTGTCGAGCATCTCCACGGCCCCTTCGAGCTGCCCTTGACAAAGGCGGGTCAGCATCAGGTTGTACGCGGCCGGATAGGAATTCGGGTCCTTCTGCCAGGCCTGCTCGAATTCGCTCGAAGCGGCGGGCCATTCCTTGTCGTTAAAGGCGAGTACGCCGCGCTGCAAGAGCACGCTGGCGTCGGGGTCGGCAATCTTCGCCAGCGTTTGCCTGGCCTCGCCCGAGCGATTCTGATGCTTGTACGCCATCGCCAACAAGTACAGGGCGTGCGGATCCTGATTGCCCGCTTTGACCGCCTGCTCGAAAAAGCGAATCGCCTCGGGCCAATCCGGCTCGGCGACGGGGACAACAGAGATGACGTCTTGCGAGTCGGTCATTTGCTAACCTGATTTCCGCTGGCTTGCGTTTAGCGTTCGCACGGCGCCGTGCGAAGGCTCAACGCAAGCCAGGCAACTCATGGGCGCTGGCCACAGGTTCGGCACTCGGCATCGGGGCATCTGTCGGCACCGGCGCCGTCTCCCCTTTGTAGATCGCTTGCTGCCCCGCCTTGAACAGCGCCAGCAACAAGAGCGGCCCCAGGCGGCGATCGCGATAGCCGAGCCGGCCCGCTTGGCGCAGCTTCTCGGCGGCTTGCTCGTATTGTGCCTTTTGCAGCGATTCCAAGGCGCTGATGAACGTCGTCTGCGCCATCGGTTCGGCCAGGTTCCATGCTTGACGCTTGTTCGCGTCGAGCGCTTGCCAGGCGCTGATCGCCTCGTCGTGGCGATTTTCGCGGAAGAACACCTCGCCGAGCAGCGCTTGAGCATAAGGCAGCGTCGGGCTCTTGGGATCGAAGGTGAGCGGCTTGAGGGCGTCAATGGCGGGACGCGGCCGATCCATGCCGATGTGGGCGAGCGCGGCGAGATAGCCGGCCTCGACCGCGAATTGGCGTTGCGTATTGCTGCCATTGCTCCCGGTCGGTTGGCCGACGCGCTGGCAGGCGGCGACCACCGCTTCGGGGCGATTCCCCAGCAGATGGCAAAGCGCGGCCAGATAGTGATAGCGCGGGTCGGGAATTTCGGCGTCGCCCATCGCGTTCCCTTGCCCGGCCAGCGCCGCGGTGTCGCCTTGCAGCCAGCGCACCGCCGCCAGGCACCACTGGGAGTGGGCATGATTCGGATCGTGCGCCAGGCAATCGCCCAGGAATTCGAGCACTGCCGGCAATGCGGCGCTCGTGGCCGGGGCTCCGACCCCGGATTCAACGGCAGGGTGCATCGCCGGGGTCGGAGTACCGACCCCGGCCACGACCGCTTGACTCGAATCGGGCATCAGCCAGCGCTGCAGCGCCAGGCGAGCGCCCATGAAAGCGATGTTGGCACGGCGTCGGCCCTGCGACAGGTTCATCGCATTTTGCAGTTTCCCGAAGCAGGCGGACTCGTTTCCTTGCTGGTGCAACAGAATCGCCTGACGCACCAACGGCATCGGCTCGGTCGGTTGGGCTTGATGCCATTGCTCAAGCAATTGATACGCCGGCTCGATGCGCCCGGCGCGGTAGTGCAGTCCGGCCGCGCGATCCATGGCGCTGGTGTTGCTCGGCGACAGCTTGACGAGAATCTCGATCGTCGCCAGCCCTGCCTCGCGCTGGCCGGTTTCTTCCTGCTGCTGGGCCTTCGCCAGGAGCAATTGCTCGCCGCGCGGCGTGTAATCCGGGCCAAGGATTTCAGGGAAGCGGCCCGGCGCTTTCTCCGCGGCCCGGCGCAGAAACATCCGCTCCACGTCATCGAAATCCCAGCTCTGCTCGGCGTAAAAGGCACGCGCCGGCTCGGCGTTGGCGAACATCAGCGCGTACAGCGCCATCGCTTGATCGCCATTGACATCGTGCTCCTGATCGGCCCGGCAATAAAGCCAGGCGTATTCCGGCCGCAACAGCGCCGGCTCGGTCGCCATTAGAAAATGATACGCCTGGGCCGACATGGCATCGCACGACTTCAGACTGACCAGGTGCTCGCAAAGATAAAGCTGATCGTCGCTGGTCAACGGAATGGCGTTTTTCCGCGCCTCGGCGAAAATGCGATTGAGGACGCCGACCCACTCCGCGTCGCCGGGTGCATTGAAATGGGTCACTAAGCGGACTGCCCAGGCAATGTTCTCGAGCTTGTCCTCCGGGCGCGATGGCTTCCCCGCGGCGCCGCACAGGGCAAGGTAGCCAGCGGTCAGGCGATCCTTTTCCTCCTCCATCTCGTGGGCGGTGCGGAGGTGAACGAAGGCGTCGTCGTAGCGGCCCAGCTTGGCGAGCGAAAGCCCGAGGCCACGCAGCACCGGCAGCGACGGGGCGCCTTCCTTGAGCACCTTGTCGAACAGGTCGGCCGCTTCCTTGAAGTTGCCGAGCTTGAACTGGCCTTGCGCCAGCGCGAGGTTCCCCTGGCGGAAAAGGAATTTCAGATCGTCGCCGAATACGGGGCAGGTATAGGTGAATTCGCTGGCCAATTTGCGGACGTAGGAGCGATTCTCGGGAAATCCCTCGACCCAGGCGCGGTGCGGATCGTCGCGCCACATGCCGAAGCCCTTGGGGCCGAGCGAACGCTCCAGAGCGCGGACCGCGTACTTGGTGTCGCCTCCGGCAGTGACGATGGCGGCGCCAAGTTGCAAGGTGATGAACGGGCAGTTCGCATCCATGCGGTTGGCTTCGGTAAGAAAGCGGAGCGATTCCTTGGCCTGGCCTTTGCGCAACAGCAGCGCGCCCAGATAAAGGGCGGGGTCGATGAACGTCGAAGGCGGCGCTGCCGGTGCGCCGGGACCGACGGCATCGGCGAAACCGTCTTCGATGCTGAAGGCCTTGGCCACGCCGGTCCGGGCGATTTGCAATTGCTTGAGACCCTGCTCGGTCATGCCGTTCCGCAATTGACACATCGCCAGCCAGAACGACGCCTCCCGGCACGGCGACTGCACCTTGAGCGTGCGGGCGATGAGATCAATGGTCGCATGGGTCTCGCCCGGCTTGGCGAACAGCCGACGGATTTCGCGCAGCATGGCGCCTTGCACGCTCAAGCGCGCTTCATGTTCCGGCTCCTCCAGAATCTGCGCGGCGCGGTGGCCGAGTTCCAAGGCCTCCTCGAATTTCTTGTCGTCAATGGCGGCTTCGGACGCAGCTTGCAGGCATTTGCCTTCGAATTCGTCGAAGGTCTTGACCCAGGACGCCGAGGGGGAGCCGATGGCGCGGATTCGTTTGAGATGTTCGAGCGCGTCCTGCCATTTGCCGGCCTTGAGCTGCCTGCGGGCGGCGCGCAAGCCGCGGCGGCGGCGCGGACCGCGGCCCCAGATCAGCCAGGCCGCTACCAGCATTAGGAGCACGAAGAGCGCGATCGCTCCATAGAGTGCCGCGAACTTGCCCGGGTGATCCTGGTGCAGCTTGACGAGAACGTCAGTGAGTGTGAGGTCCTTCGGGGGATCCATCAGCGGTCATCTCGCGGACAGAATATCTAATCCCCGTTTAGCGTTCGCGGGGGGCCATGCAAACGCTAAACGAAGACAAAGCTAAACAGCAATCGGCCAACAAACGGTTCATAACAAATTGTAATGGCTGATCCCTCGGAAACCAAGCGTGCCACGGCAATTCATGGAGTTCTCATGATCGAGCGAAAAATGTTGCGGTTGCCCAAAAAAATCGCACAATCAGCGATAGGTTTCACAGCGGCGGCAGAAATACCTGGAAGAGGCGTGCGATGGCCGATCTACCGGCGACACGGGCGAGCTTGCTGGTACGGCTGCGCGATCAGCAGGATCACGATGCCTGGCGCGAATTCGTTCGCCTGTACGCCCCGGTGGTCTACCGTTATGCCCGCCGCAAGGGGCTGCAAGACGCCGATGCCGCCGACTTGACGCAGGACGTCTTGCGCGGCGTGTCGGCCTCGGTCGGAGCGTTCGATCCCGGGCGAGGCCTGTTTCGCAGCTGGCTGCTCACGCTCGCCCACCATCGGCTTTGCGATTTCTTCCAGCGCAGCCAGCGCCAAACGCCCGGCAGCGGCGATCTGGCCACCGTACAAATGCTCGATGCCGTCCCCGCCCGCGATGAGGAAGATATCTGGAATCGCGATTATGAACGGCAGCTCTTCCTCCTGGCCGAGGAACACGTTCGGCCGGCGTTTTCCGATGCCACCTGGCAGGCGTTCCAGCTCGCAGCCGTCGAAGGCAAGAGCGGCCAGGAAGTCGCCCAAACGCTAGGCATCAGTGTCGCAGCGGTTTATCTCGCCAAGAGCCGGGTGATGGTGAAGTTGAAGGCGGAAGTGCAGCGATTGCAAACGGAATGAGTTTTTTCTCAAGCCCCAGGATAAGCGCAGCGTTCCTGGGGTTGAAACCCCAGGAACGCTGCGCTTATCCTGGGGCTTGGAGGTTCCACCTATGACCTGCCCTCTGCCGCAACAACTGCAACAATTGCTCGATGAGACGCTGCCTGTGGATCAGCAGGAGCCGATCCAGGCGCACCTGGAAAGCTGTCTCGCGTGCCAGGAGACCGTGGAACGGCTTGCGGCGGGGGGTGTGACGTGGGACAAGACGGCGCAAAACCTGAGCGAGAAGCCTGCGCCGAGCGAAACCGCGCTCATCGACGCCGTCGAAAGACTCCAGGACACGCCAACCGCCGCCAGCGACATGCACAACGCAAGCGCCAGCGTGCCAGTCGATGAGGATCTGACCTTTTTGCAGCCGCCGCAACGGCCCGGGTCGCTCGGCCGGCTCGATCATTACGAGATTCTCTCCGTGGTGGGCAAAGGCGGATTCGGCATCGTGCTGAAGGCGTTTGATGACACGCTGCACCGGATCGTCGCCGTCAAGGTGCTGAGTCCGCACTTGGCCGCCAATGGGACCGCCCGGCAACGGTTCATTCGCGAGGCGCAGGCGGCCGCCGCCATCACGCACGAAAATATCGTGACCATCCACGCCGTTGAGAAAACTTCCAAGGTTCCCTACCTCGCGATGCAATTCGTCAGCGGCGTGACGCTGGGAGACAAAATCGACAAGGCCGGCCCCGTTGGCGTCAAGGAAATCCTCCGCATCGGCATGCAGATCGCTGAGGGATTGGCCGCCGCCCAGAAGCACGGGCTGGTCCATCGCGACATCAAACCGGGCAACATCCTTCTGGAGAACGGCGTCGAGCGCGTCAAGATCACCGATTTCGGCCTGGCCCGGCTCACCGACGACGCCAGCATCACGCAATCGGGCGTCATTGCCGGCACACCGATGTACATGTCGCCGGAGCAGGCAGAAGGGTTGCCGGTCGATCATCGCTCCGACCTGTTCAGCCTTGGCAGCGTGCTTTACGTGATGGCCACGGGACACGCTCCCTTTCGGGCCAACACGACCCTGGCGGTGATGAAACGCGTCTGCGAGGACACGCCGACGCCGATCCAGGAAAGCAATCCCGAAGCCCCCGATTGGCTGGCGGCAATCATCGCCAAGCTGCATGCCAAGAAGCCGGGTGATCGCATTCAATCGGCGAAGGAAGTGGCGGAGCTGCTGGGGCAGCATCTGGCCCATTTGCAACAACCGGCGTCCGTGCCAGCGCCGGCCCGCGTTTTGGACCGGGTCCAAACGACGACGACCACCACTCTGGAAACGCTGCTGGAGGCCACCGATCGCCGTAAGCGCTTGCTCCAACACGGCGCGTTGCTTGCAGGCACGGCGCTCGGCCTGCCCGGCATTGCCCTGGGCGCCTTCGAGCCGGCGCTTTTCCCGCTCGGCATGGCAATGCTCGGCGGCGCGATCATTTTGCTGGTCGTGTCGTTCCTGATCAGACAGCGTTGGACCGTGACCTATTGCGGCCACGAGATTCGCTTCGAGAACAGCGTCATCGTCTTCCAATCGCTGTGGATCGACGGCGTGCTGGCGGCCCGCGGCGGCTTCGGCTTCCGCATCGAGCTGCGTGCCATTATCCCCCGGGGCGAGGGCGCCGGCGAGGAGGTCGTCGTATTGGCCGAACCGGGGCTGTTCGCTTTTCATTGCCGGATTTACGTCGAGCGCAGGCGCCGTCAAGGAGAGAGGGGCTGGCGCGCGCATCGGACGGTTGCACCGCTGGCAGCGCTGGACGATCGGTACCTGCGCGATCATCGATTTTGCGTTCCTGCTGACCGTCGGCATGTTCGGCCTGTGCCGTTGGCTGGTGGTTTGGCCGCCGTTTGTTTTTGTGCCGGTCGCGGCGGTTGCGGGGGGCGTGGCGTTGCTCTTGGCGTTGGCGCTGCTGCTCGCCCGCCGGGGCTCAAGCCTTAGGCGCATGCCTCGCGCTGAGCGCCGGGCTCAGCATGGTTGCCGGCCTCGCGCTGGGGCTCGTGGCCTGCGCCTGGCTCTTCGCCGAGGGGGGCTCCGGTTACATCCATGTAATGGGTGCCCGGCCCGATGCCCGCATTCGGCTTCAAGGCCCCTGGATCGACCGCGAAATCCGCGCCGACGGGTGGCAGGAGGTCCCGCCGGGCATTCTGGCCGTCAGCGCCGAGAAGGATGGCAGAGTCTTTTTCACAGAGGACCACCGAATCCAGCCTGGCATCGGCGCTGAGGTTTTTATCCCCGCCGTTTACCGGCACGTCTTCGGCGGCGCCGGCTGGAAGCAACTCTACAACGGCAGGAATTCCGACGGCTGGCAGAACGACGGGCATTCCAACGCCGAAACAGGCGAATTGGTGCTCTTTAGCTGTTCCAATCTCGATACCGTCGAAAAGCTGCCGCGCAACTTCCACCTGTGCATGGAAGTCAAGCTCGTTGCCGGCGCCGCGGGGGTGTGCTTCCATGCCCCGCCGCCCGGAAAAAAACCCCGACTGCGTAATGACGGACTGACGCCTAGTTGGCACACGCCCGAAGATGGCTGGTCCGTGACCATCAGCGATTCCGAAGACCGAGACAAGATCAATTTGAGCCTGGTAGTCCACGACGGACCTGGTCGCGAAATCACCCTGCGATCCGAGGGCAAAAGCTACCCCACGCTCAATCAGTGGTTCTACCTTGAAATCATCGCCAAGGACGATTCGGCGGCAATTGTCATCAATGGCCGCGAACAAATAGGATTCACGATTGCGTCCTCGCCAACTGCCGAGCTTCACGAGGATCAATACTTTTTTTTTAATGGCCCCGGGGGGGACCGCGCAGAAAGAAAACTCACGCTCCGTACTCCGCCGGCCGCCGGCGTTCTCAGCCTGTGGATGCTTGGCGTTCAGTTTCCTCGCCGCCACGAAGCGCAAATCGCCTTTCGCAACATCGAGGTCAAGGAGCTGACGCCGCCGTCGCCGAAAACGCCGCCACTCGCCGACGCCCCCTTCGACGCGGCCAAGGCGAAGGAGCACCAGGAGGCCTGGGCCAAGCATCTCGGCGTCGATGTCGAAACCACCAATTCCATCGCCATGAAGCTGCGGTTGATTCCACCGGGCCAGTTCCTCATGGGCTCGCCGGACGATGAGGTGGGCCGGGAAGCCCAGGAAGGCCCCGAGCACGAAGTGGTTATCACTCGGCCGTTCCGAATGGGCGTCCACGACGTGACGGTCGGCCAGTTCAAGGCGTTCGTAAAAGAGAAAGGATACAAGACCCAGGCTGAGAAAACCGGAGGGGCTTGGCGTCCCTTCCCCGACGGTTACTGGAAGCAGGACCCGCAAGTCAACTGGCACAACCCCAATTTCGAGCAGACGGACGACCATCCAGTAGTTTGCGTAAGCTGGCACGACGCCAAGGCGTTTTGCGATTGGCTGAGTGAAAAAGAGGGCAAGAATTACGGCCTGCCCACGGAAGCCCAATGGGAGTATGCGTGTCGCGCCGGTTCAAACACGAAGTTCTATTTCGGAGGCGATGACCAGTATTTGGGCGAGTATGGCTGGTACAGTGCGAACTCAATGGGGAAGCCAAATCCGGTCGGCCAAAAAAAACCGAATGCCTGGGGCCTTTATGATCTGGGGGGAAACGTCTCCCAGTGGACCGCTGATTGGCTGAGGACCGATTACTATCAGCAGAGTCCCAAGGAGGACCCACCCGGACCCAAAGCCGGGGGCACCCGCGCCTTGCGCGGCAGCAACTGGTGGGATGGCGCGAGATTTGCCCGAGCCGCTTTTCGCCACGGCAGCGACTTCTGGCTTCCTTGGAAAGGCTGCACCGGCACCGGCTTTCGCATCATCCAGATTGGCGACCTAAGAACGAAGACGCCGCCCGACAAGCCCGGCTGGGTGCCGCTCTTCAACGGCAAGGACCTAACTGGCTGGAACCAGAAAAAAGGCGAAACGCATTGGAGGGTTGTCAACGACATTCTGACGGGGAGCGCCAACAAGAGCGTCGTGGTCCTGCCCACGCTGCGGAAGGACTTCGCGAACTTCCGTCTGCGCGCCGAGGTGAGGCTCCAGAGCGACCAGCGCGGCGAGGGGAGCGGCGCAATCGTCTTCCGAGGCGTATACCGGGCGGATATCTACGAAACCACCGCCGGCAGTCTCGCGCTCAAGCAGGACATGGCGTGGCTCGACCATCGGCCAAACGCACTTTCCAAGGAGGGGGAATGGTTCCTCCTGGAAATCGCCGCCGATGGAGCGCGCCTTACCACCAAGATAAATGGCAAGCCCGTCGCCGATGTGAACGACGCCACCAGCGGAAGCGGACGGTTCGCTCTCGAACTTGACCCCAAGCTCGGACGCTCCAAGGTCGAGTTCCGCAAGATCGAGATCAAAGAGCTGCCGCCGGAATACAAGAACGATAAGGAGCGATTGCAAGGCCGCTGGGTCGCGGAGTCGATTGAAACGGACGGCGAGCAGCGTCCCCAGGAAATTGTAACGCGGACCACATGGACCGTCAGCGGCAACAAGATCAAGATGACGCCGGTCATCGCACGGCAGCGCGAAGCCATCTTTCATCTCGATGATAGCGCGTACCCCAAGAAGATCGACGTCATCGACGACGACAACAAGGGGGGATTCGGCATCTATCGCTTCGACGGCGATCGCTTTGTCCTGTGCATCGACGACGTCCGCGAAAAGGACCGACCCACCAAGTTCAGCAGCAAGGGAGGCAAGAATCGCACCCTTGTGGTGTTCAAACGCGCCGCGCCGGAGGAAGCTGGCTGGGTGCCGCTCTTCAACGGCAAGGACCTGGCCGGCTGGAAAAAGCATCGGCTCAATCCGGAGTCATGGACCGTCGAAAACGGCGAGCTGGTTCGCCGGGGTGACAAATCCTTTTTGTTCACCGACAAGGGGGACTTCCGCTCTTTTCATCTTCGGGCCGAAGTGAAAACGAGCGGCAAGGCGAACGGCGGCATCGATTTCGGCGTTCCCCTCGGTTTGGACGGCCAGTGGCTGAAAAGCGGCTACCAGGTTCCGCTGGGGTTCTTGGCCGGATCGCTGAAACGCCTTGGGGGCGAATACAAAACCCTGCACCAGGCCCCGGCGAAAATGCACGAGCCCGACGCCTGGTTCGTCATGGAGGTAATCGTGAAGAACAACCACGTACAAACCCTGGTGAACGGCAAAATCGCCGCCAACTACCATGAGCCGGCGTTTTCGCCTCCCACCGGCCATATCGTGCTGCAATGGGCCCCCGCCAAGTTGGCCACGGAGGGCGACGAGATGCGATTCCGCAGGATCGAAATCAAGGAGCTGCCACCCGAGGAAACCGGCTGGACTCCGCTGTTCAACGGCAAGGACCTGGCTGGTTGGAAGGAACAACCCCCGTCAGGCCTTTGGAAAGTGCAAGACGGCCTTTTGATCGGGCCAGACAAAGAAAGCACGCTGTATGCCGCGCGGGAGTTCCGCGACTTCCATTGCCGGATCGAGGCCAAAGCCAGCGCCGATTTTCAGGGCAATTTCGGCTTTTGGTATCGGCAGCCTTGGGGTTCCAGGGTGATTTTGGGCAATCCTATGAGGGACAAGGAATATCGTGGCACGCTCCGTTGCATCGGCGCCAACGGCATTGGCGAATTTGTCGCCAGGCAGGAAAAGGAGGTGGCGCCGCCCGATTCGTGGTTCAATCTGGAGGTGATTGCCAAGGGGCACCACCTGACGGTGCTGCTCAACGGCGTCAAGACGTTTGATGCGACGGTGGATTCGCTCAGGACCGACGGGCAGATCTACCTCTATGCCGAAAAGGGCGTAATCCAGTTCCGCAACATCGAGATCAAGGAGCTGCCGCCGGACGCCAAGACCAAGAAATAGCCGACGATCCGCCGGCCCCGCGCTAGTGGCCTTGACCCATGCTGCCGGGCGTCATGCCCATGCCGCGCGAACCGGCGCCGCCGGGGAGCTTCCCGTCAAGCGTCGCCTTGCTCGGATCGGCCAGTTTGTCAAAGGCCTGCTCCGGATAGCCTGTCGTGGAATACTTGCTTAGCTGCGGCGGCGCGACCAGCTTTTCCTCCTCGGGCGGCGGCTTCAAGACCGGTTGCGGCGTGCGGCATCCCGCCGACAGGGCCAGCCCCAGCGCCAGGCATGCACATATTCCCCATCTCGCCGTCATGGGTTCCTTTCCCCTTACGCAAACCGGCTGCCTTTCCATCGAATTCGAGCGCGGGACTATACCGGCTGCGCGCAATCATGCAAGAGCAGAATCGACCAATAACCTGGCGAAGTTGATGAAAATCATTCAGACGGTGGCCGATTCCAGCTGACGCAGCCCGACGCTTATTTCAAGAGTACCAGAGGAAAAAAAAGGGGGACGAAAAAAAAGGACGCAGCGCTGCGTGCCCTTTTACCACCTACCGCTTCACACTGGAAATATGCTCCAGCGCCAGCATCAACGCCTGCGTCCCCTTGCGGCCGTAGCCTTGCGCTTGCAGGGCGATGTAGAGTTGATGGGCGAGGGCCAGGCCCGGCATGGCGATGCCGAGCTTCTTGGATTCGTCGAGGGCGATCCCCATGTCCTTGATGAAGTGCTCGACGTAAAAGCCTGGCTCGAAGTTGCGGGCCATGATGCGCGGGCCGAGCACTTCCAGCGCCTTGCTGCCGGCCGCGCCGACCGAGACCGATTTGAAGACGGTTTCCAGATCGAGTCCCGCCTTGTAGGCGTAGAGCAATCCCTCGCAGACGGCGACCATGTTCGAGGAGATTAGAATCTGGTTGACCATTTTGGTGTGCTGCCCGGAGCCCGCGGGCCCCTGGTGAAGAATCGTTTTGCCCATGCACTCGAAGATGGGGAGGACGGTATCGACTACTTCCCTTTCGCCGCCGATCATGATGGAAAGGGCGGCGTTCTTGGCGCCGACATCGCCGCCGGAGACGGGGGCATCGAGGCTGAATACGCCCTTCGCTTCGGCCGCAACGTGAATGTCCTGGGCGAGGGTTGGCTCGCTGGTGGTCATATCCACGAGAATGTTGCCCGGCTTGCTGCCGGCGAGCGCGCCGTGCGGTCCCAGGAAGACCTCCCGCACATCCTTGGGGAAGCCGACAATGGCGAAGACGACATCGCTGGCCTCGGCAACGTGCCTGGGGTTGTCGGCCCACTTCGCCCCTTGCTCCAGGAGCGCCTTGACATCGGGCTTGTCCTCGGAGCGATTGTAGATGGTCGCCTGATAACCCTTGGCGATGGCGTGGCTGCACATCCAACGGCCCATGACGCCGGTGCCGATCCAGCCGATACGCGTTTTTCCCGGTTGCGCTTTTTGCAATGGCATGGCGTGATCCTCGTGCCTGTGGTTGCGATGGCGATATTTTCCGACTTGTTGCCGCGAATGACAAGCGGCTTGAACGCAATGACGATTCGGTTTACGATAAACTCATGACCATCCCGAAACTGCGTTCCCCGATCATCCTCGTGCACGGCCTGCTGGGCTTCCATCGATTGGAATTGGTCGGGGCAACCATCGCCAATTATTTCCCCGGCATTCCCGCATTGATCGAAGCGGGCGGCAACCGCGTTCTCATCCCGGCGCTGCCTCCCACCGGCGGCGTCGAAGTGCGTGCCAAGGCGCTCAAAGATTTCATCACGCAGCAAGTCGGCACGGAGCCGGTGCACCTCATCGCCCATTCGATGGGTGGGCTCGATTCGCGCCTTATGATCTCGCGCCTCGACATGGCCGGGCGGGTGTTGACGCTGACCACGCTTGGCACGCCCCACCGCGGCACCAGCTTCGCCGACTGGGGCGTGAACCGATTCCAGCGCATCGTCAAGCCGGTCCTCGATACGCTGGGCATGCCGACCCAGGCGTTTTTCGACCTGACGCGCGAACGCTGCCGTCTGTTCAATGAAGCCGTCAAGGACGCCGCCAACGTCCGCTATTTTTCGGTGGCCGGCAAGCACGACGGGCATTTCCTGCATCTCGAATGGCTGTTGCCGCATCGGATCATCCTGAGGGAAGAAGGAGAAAACGACGGCCTGGTCTCCGTCGCATCCGCGACCTATGGCGAACATTGCGACATCTGGGACGACGATCATCATGGCATGATCAACTGGTATCACCCGATCAAGCACTATCGCGGCACCCTGCGCGATCCGGCCCAGCGCTACGGATCAATCTTGCGTCGCCTGGCCGATTTGGGGTACTAATGGAACCACGCACTATGACAGCAGAAATCATCTCCATTGGAACCGAACTGACCACGGGCCAAAATCTCGACACCAATAGCCAATGGCTGAGCCTGCGTCTGGCCGAGATCGGCATCGGCGTCCACTGGCACACGACCATTGCCGACGATCTCGACGAGAATATCGCTGCTTTTCGCATTGCGGTCGAGCGCGCCGGGCTCGTGATCGCGACCGGCGGACTGGGCCCGACGCTCGACGATTTGACGCGCGAGGCGGTCGCCAAGACTGCCGGCGTCGAGTTGGTGTTTCACGAGCCGTCGCTGGCGCACATCTCGGAGATGTTCGCCCGCCGTAACCGTCCTATGCCGGAGCGCAATCGCGTGCAGGCGTATCTGCCCGCGGGCGCGGAGGTCATTCCGAATCCGATCGGCACGGCGCCCGGGTTTTGGCTGGAAATCCCTTCCGCTTGCGGCTTAGCGCTCGCAGACTCCGACGCGAGCGCCAAGCCGCAACCGGCTATCCTTATCGCCATGCCCGGCGTTCCCAGCGAGATGTTCGCGATGTACGAAGAGCAAGTGAAGCCCCGCCTTCTCAAGCTTGGGCTGGGCGGCGGCGTGCAGATTCAGCGTAAGATCAACACGTTCGGCACCGGCGAATCGCACATCGAGGAAAAGCTGTTCGATCTGACCCGCCGCGGCCACGTCCCCGAGGTCGGCATTACCGCCAGCGATGCGACCATTTCATTGCGCATCTTCGCTCGCGCTCCGACCACCGCGGAAGCGCATGCGGAATTCGCGCCGGTCGAGGCGGTCATCCGGGCCCGGCTAAGTAAATTCGTCTATGGCGTGGACGATGAGGAACTGCAGGACGCCGTGATTCGTTTGGTCGATGAGAAGCGCAAGAGCCTCGCGACCGCGGAAAGCGTCACCGCGGGGCTCGTCGCGCACCGGCTCGCACGTGTCCCCGGCGCGAGCGTCTGGTTTCGCGGCGGCATCGTGGCGTACACCAATCAGGTCAAGGCGGAACTCCTGGGTGTGCCGCAAGATTTGCTCGATCTGCACGGGGCAGTGAGCGCGCCGGTGGCCGAGGCGATGGCGCTTGGATGCCGGGCGCGGCTGGGGACCGATCTCGCCGTTAGCACGACGGGGTTAGCCGGCCCGGGCGGCGCGACGCCCGATAAACCGGTCGGCCTGGTTTTCGTCGGCCTGGCCTGGTCCGGCGGCGTCGCCTCCTGGCCGTTCAACTGGGCCGGCACGCGCACGGAAATCCAGAGCCGCGCCGCCAAGCAAGCGCTGAACGCGGTGCGGCTGAAACTGCTCGACATGTAGACATCGATCATTCAAATAAGAAAACAACAAGATTAATCCCTCTTAAGGTTCTGCTTCCTGCTTTTCTCATTCTCTCTCTTATCCGCGTTTTTCCGTAGGTCAGCGAAGCCGCTTCAGAGATTTTCTCTGGTCTGGCTTGGTTTTTTCGTGTTAAGATAGTGAGTACCTGCACATCGGCGGCGTGTCGTTGCGGGCCGGAGTCGGATCCATGAAGTTCTACTTGATCGTTGCCAAGGGGCGCAAGCAAGGCATGCCAATCCCCGTTGAAATCGATCTGTTTCTGGTCGGCTCCGACAAGATCTGCCAACTACGCAAGAGAAGCCTTGGCCCGCGCCATTGCGCCTTCGTCACACGCGATAAGAAGGTGTTCGTACGCGACATGGACAGCGGACAGCACACGCTAGTCAACGGCTCGGCGATTGCTCCGGGCGCCGAATGGCCGTTGCACCCGGGGGATCGCGTCGCCGTCGGTCCGCTGGAATTCATGATCCAGTTCCGCGAGCAATCGATGGCCAAGAAGGACCTGGAAGAATGGGCCATGGGCTGCCTCGACACGCAAAAGGAAATGGAGGAGGAGGACGAGGAATTCATCTCCGACAAATATAAAACCGCGTCCTCGGCGGCCCAGTCGATGATCAACCAGCTCAACGCCATGAAAGGCGAAGTCAAGGGCCGGCTCCGCATCGGCATCGATCGCGGCGTCACCGTCATCCGCTTCAACGATGCCATGCTCGTCGATGAATCGGAAATCGCACTTACCAAGACGGAACTGTACGAAAACCTCAGCCCGTCCAATCTGCGCGTCTTGCTCGACCTCAAGAATATCCGCCGGCTGTCCTCGCAAGCGGTGGTCATGCTCGCCGATGTGCTCCGCTGGCTGCGCCGCAGAGGCAGCGAGATGGCTATCTGCCGCATGCGCTCGGAACTCGAGTCGGCCCTGGGCATCCTCAAGGTCGAGAAGATCATCGTTTTCAAGGATAAAAAGCTCGCGTTCACCTCGAAGTGGTAGCGATCTCGCCAACTCGCAATCAGTGTTCCAAAAACGTTAGCCACGGATGAAACACGGATTGAACACGGACACAGGCAGAGTGGAAGAATCCAGGATTAACACGCGATTTCCCATCCGTGTTCCGTCTGTGTTTCATCCGTGGCTAGATTTTTTGAATCACTGAAATTTGTTTTTCCCATTCATCGCAAACGGCACGCGTGCGCGCTTCCGCCGCGCCAAGATAGCGCGCCGGATCGTCGAGGATCGCAAGTTGCTCCGGCGACATTTTCGCCAAATAGGCGGCGATGCTGGCATCCGCGCGCACCAGTTCGGAGAGCGGCCGCTTCTGGATGCGGGCGTCGCGGGCCAGGGTCCGCGCTTTCTCGTGGGCGTCGGGATGGCCGTGCATTGCCAGCAGCACATAGAGAGGCTCGGCGGCGATCGGGTCCTTGCCACCTTCCAGCATCTCGCGCATTCGCGCCGCGTCCGGCGCCACCGCCGCCAGCGTCTGGCTCAAGCGCTGGATCGCATACGCAAACGCGGCCACGTGTTCCATCACGAAACGCATCGATGCCGAATTCGTCAAATCGCGCTGATGCTCGCTGATTTGATCCATCAAGACCGTCAAGAGCCGGGGCATGTACGCCTTCCACATGCTCTTGACGTTCTCGAAATCCTTCGGATTGACCTTGTGCGGCATGGTGGACGAGCCGACGATCGGCGTGTTGGGATCGGCGGCTTTCCGATCGCGCAACTCGCGGATTTCGCTGCGCTGCAGATGCCGAAAATCGTCGGCAATATTGGCGAACACGCCCCAGCAGGCCGTCAACGCATAGACGTAATCGGCGACATACTCCGGCTGCGTCACCTGCGTGGAAATCTCTGGCGCCGCCAGGCCGAGCTTGCGCATCAAGGCGGCCTCGATTGTCGCCGGCTCAGGACTGAGCAGGGCCAGCGCGTTGTAAGCGCCGACCGCGCCGGCGAATTTGCCGCGGAGGTTGGCGGCGGCTTGCCGGATGGTCTCGATGCGCTGACCCAACCGCGATACATAGAGCGCAACCGCGAAGCCGAACGTGATCGGCACGGCGTGTTGGCCGTGCGTGCGCCCCATCTGCGGCGTCGCGGCATGCGCTCGGGCCAGCGCAATGAGTTGCCGTTCCAGGGCGATCAGGTCCGGCACCAGCACGCGGCGCGTCACGTCCGCGAGACACAACGCGCGCGCCGTGTCCATGATGTCCGCCGAGGTCGCGAAAAGATGGATGTACGGCTGCGCGCCCGGGCTGACACGCTTGTGGATGCAGTTGACCAGAGCGCGGATGTTGTGCTGGATGCGGGCCTCTTCCTCATAAACCTCTTCCGGCGTCACATTCTCAGCGGCCCGCGCAATCTCCGCGGCGGCTTCGCGCGGGCAGACGTTGAAATCGGCCAGCGTCTCGGCCAGCGCCGCCTCGACACGGGCCAGATAGCGCACCTGGGCGTTCTCCGAAACGTAAGGATTGAGCTTGTCGAAGAACGCGCGATCCGCGAAATAATAGCGAGCATCGAACGGCGAGGCAGCGTCAAAGGGGTTCATGAAGTTGGTTTATGACGCGGAAGATGCGATTGCAACGGACACGTGCGCGAAACCGTTAAGCGCTCGACACGTTGCACGCCGGGAATGGATGCATACAACGTACTTGTCGCACGACTCGCAATCCGGGGATCATCCCGTGCCTCGCATCATTCTCGCCTTCAACGGCGATCTCGAATCGCGCCTGGCCCTCTACTGGCTCGTCCATGAGCGCGGCTACGAGGTCATCACGTTGTCGATCAATCTCGGGCAGGAAGCGCAGCTGCAATCCGTTGGTGAATTGGCCCTTGATCTCGGCGCCGCCGCCGCCCAGGTGCTCGACCGCCGCGAGATGTTCCTGCGCGATTTCGCTCTGCCCGTGCTGCAAGCCAACGCCGTCTATCAAACCAATTGCTATCTCGGCTCGGCGCTGGGCCGATATGTCATCGCTCAGGAGCTGGTGCGGGTGGCGCGCGACGAAGGTTGCGAAATTGTCGCCCACTGTGCCGCAAGCAAGGGGAACGATCAGGTGCGCATGGAGACGGCCATCGCCGCCCAGGAGCCGACGCTCCAGGTTTTGGCCCCGGTGCGCGAATGGAATTTGAAGAATGCCGAGGACAAGCTGAAGTTCGCCGCAAGCGCAATATCCCCGTGGAAGAGCCAATCGTCGAACGGGTGAAGGTGGATCGCAATCTGTGGGGCGTGAGCCTGTATGTGAGCGACCTGGCCGATGCCTGGCAGGAGCCTCCGGAGGATGCGTATGTGCTGACCCAGGCGCCCGAGCAGGCCCCCAATGAGCCGGCCACGCTGACGATCGGCTTCGACGCCGGCACCCCGGTAAGCCTCAATGGCAAGGCGCTCGATCCGCTCCCCCTGGTGCGCGAGCTCGGTCGGTTGGGCGGCGAGCACGGCATCGGGCGGTCCGATGTCGTCGAGGACCGCCTCTTCGGCATCAAGAGCCGGGAGTTCTACGAAACGCCGGCGCCGACGATTCTGTGGGCTGCCCATCGCGACTTGCAAAACCTCGTGCAAAGCCGGGAGACGATCCAGTTGCGCGAGCTTTTGGGCCGCCGTTACGCGGAGCTCGTGTACATGGGGCACTGGTTCCATGATTTGCGGCGCTCATTGCAAGGATTCTTCAACGAAACGCAGAAGCACGTCACCGGCGAGGTGCGGCTAAAGTTGTATAAGGGAAGCTGCTCGGTCCTGGGCCGCCGCAGCCCGCACAGCCTCTACGATAGTCGGCTGGCCAATCAATCGGACCTGGAGCTATTCGAGAACCAGTGGGCCCAGGGCTTCACGTCGCTGTGGGCTCTGCCGGCTCGATTGGCAGCGCGCTTGCAGCCCACGGAATCCACGGGAAACTGAAAAACGCGCCTTTACAAGCGCCCGTCGGTCGTCCAAGATATAGAATGATTGAGGATTCGTGAGCCGGCGGTTTTGTCCGCTGCCTGTGCTTTTCCAGGCTGGGCGGCAGACAATCTCGCCGGCTCTGTGATTGATTGCGGATTTCCTCACCCCGACGCCTTTTGAGCGTATCGCACAATCAGGAACGAACGGAGTGCCACCATGACCGATGAACGCATCCCGATGACCAAGGAAGGTTACGACAAGAAGAAGGCCGATCTGGACCGCATGTCGAACATCGAGATGATCGAGGTCGCCAAGCGCATCGCCACGGCCCGCGAGATGGGCGACCTGAGCGAAAACGCGGAGTACCACGCCGCCCGCGAGGACCAAGGGCATCTCAACGCCCGCATCAACGCGCTCAAAGATCAGCTCAGCCGGGCCATGATCATCGACAAAAGCACCCTTCCCACCGATGTCGTCGTGTTCGGCTCCCGCGTCAAAGTGAAGGATCTCGACATGGAAGACATCGAGATTTTCCACCTCGTCGGCCCCGGCGAAGAAGATTACAACTCGAACAAAATCCTCACGCACAGCCCGATCGGCCAAGGGTTGCTCGGCAAGAAAATCGGCGAGATTGTCAGTATTACTGTGCCGATGGGCACGCTCCGCTTCGAGGTTCTTGAGATTATCTGCTCGGAATGAGCGGATCAACCTGGTTGCGTCTGGGGCTCGCACGGCATCGCGCGAGCGCTAAACGTAAACCAAGCCAATCCCATGATTCACGTCGAAAACCTGACGAAGTCCTTTCGCGATCTGCGGCGCGGCCAGGTGCGCGCCGTCGATCACATCAGCTTCGATGCCGTGCCCGGCGAGGTCTTCGGCTTGCTCGGGCCCAACGGCGCCGGCAAGACCACGACCATGCGCATCCTCTGCACCGTCCTCAAGCCGACGAGCGGGATCGCCACCCTGGCTGGCTTCGATGTCGTCACGCAGCCGAGCGAGGTCCGCCAGAACATCGGCTTCCTCTCCGCCAGCACCGCCATCTACGACCGCATGACCGCCTGGGAAATGGTCGAATTCTTCGGCAAGCTCTATGGCCTGACGCCGGAACGCCTGCGCGAACGGATGGAAACGGTGTTCGCCACCTTGCGGATGAACGATTTCCGCGATGTGCTCGGCGCCAAGATGTCCACCGGCATGAGGCAAAAAGTGTCGATTGGCCGGGCGATCGTGCACGACCCGCCGGTGATGATTTTCGACGAGCCGACGCTCGGGCTGGATGTGCTGGTGGCGCGGGCGGTGCTGGAAAACATCGAACGCCTGCGCGACGAGGGGAAGTGCATTCTCTATTCGACCCACATCATGCGCGAGGTCGAGAAGCTGTGCGACCGCGTCGCCATCGTCAGCAAGGGCAAGATTCGCGCCGCCGGCACGCTGGAGGAATTGCGCGAACGGCACGGGCAGCACGATCTGGAAGAGCTTTTCTTTCAGCTGGTGTCGTGAGCGCCGCGTGCTCAAATCCGGATTCCCCAATTTCGCGCCGCCTGGAAACCCCAGCCCCAGATCCACTCCGTCAAAGTTAGAACGATCAGGAACGCGCCGGCGATGCCCCAGTACCAGCGCACGGCCGTCTCGCCGCCGATCAGTCCGATCAGGTAGGAATCCGAATCGTAAAACCAGGCGTCCCAATCGAAAACCGCCACGACGATCATGAACACGCCGACGGCGATCAGAAGCAGGTAAAGAACGAACATAGGCGGCTCACTTATTGAAGAGATGAGCCCGATGCGCGAAGCGAGGCGAACAGAATCGCCCGCGAAGTCAGACTCACCCTCGCTTTGCGCGTCGGGCTCATTTCTTGGTTTCGTTCCAGTAGATGCGGATGTTGTGCGTCGCTCGGCCGACGGCGACGAGGTCGATCTTGCCATCGCCGTTGAGATCGACGGCGGTGAGATCTTCGACCGCGATGCCGCCGTTGTCGATGATCTGGCGTTGCCATTTCCGTCCGTCGGCATCGAGCGCCTTGTAGACGCGCACGCCGCGGCGCTCGGTGAACTTGTCGGTTTTGTTCGGGTTGTCGCGGACGCCGATGATGATTTCATCGTTGCCGTCGCCGTCGAGATCGGCACAAGCGACGGCGTGGCCCCAGCGCAGCTGCTCGTCGATGACGTGGCGATCCCAGACGACTCCTTGTCGGCCTCCGGTTCCGTTGTGTAGACGACGACCTGGTTGCCGTGCCAGGGTTCGATGGTGGCGACGAACCGGCGTGCCGTTCTTGAGCTTGCCCTGCTTGATCTCGCTGGAGCCGCGATTTGACTTCGGGTTGTCCTGATTGCCGGCGTGAGCCGACACGCGCTTTGCGCCATTTGCCGTCGCACGGCGTGATGCAGGTTCACGCCTTCATAGCTGGCGGCGAGAATGTCCTTGCACTTGCGGCCCGCCACGTCGACTGGGTGGAAATTATGGGCGACGTGCAATTCCCCGTTCAGCACTTCCGGCATCCAGCGGTCCTTGGTCGGATCTTTCGGGATGCGATACGCGGTAACGCGCACCGGTTGGCCATCGGTCCAGTTATTCTTCGCCGTCGCCCCGCGGCCCATGAGGGGTACCGAGATGAGTGCCTTCTTGCCGTTGCCGTCAATGTCGGCGAAGCGGATGCGGTGGACCATTGGCTCGGTGTCGATCGGGTAGACGCTCCACGGTTCGTCGAGCGTTTTGCCGCGCTTGAGCCATTGCAGGGTGCCGCCTTCCTTGGTGTTGAACGGCTTCCAGTCGGCGCCGAGGGCGAAGTCGATCTTGCCGTCGCCGTCGATGTCATAGGCGTCGATGCAGACATTATCGGGCTTGGTCAGCCCCTTGATGATGGTGTGCATCTTCCAGCTGGGATTCTCGAACCAAATGACGCGCTTGGTATCGACGACGACGATGTCCTTCTTGCCGTCGCCGTTGACATCGACGCAGAGTACCGCGTAGCCGACTTCGACTTTTTCGTCGAGTTCCTGCATGCGGAAGGCGACGAACGGCTTGGCGTCTTCGCCGGCAGGAATTTTCCAGCTTGCCAGTGCGAGAAGAAAAATCGCGGCGAGAATGCTAAAGATCGTGCGCATGATCGACGTTCCTTTTTGACAGAAGGCGCCTTTTGGAATAGTCTATCGGTATAGGCGAAGCGCGAGTCCGATGCGAAAGGAATCCGCGGCTCGCCTTGATCGAAAAAAGGGGACTTCATGGCACGCTGGTTAGGGATGTTGCTCGTGGCGCTGACCGCCGCCTTGCTGCTGGGCGGAGTGCAGGCGCAGGACACCAAGAAGAAGCTCGATAGCGAGGCGATCTTCAAAAAGCTCGATGCGAACAAAGACGGCAAGCTGAGCAAGGATGAATTCCTGAAGCTGGCCGACAATTTCAAGAACCGCGACAAGGCCCGCGAGAAGCTGGTCACCGCCTTCGAGAAATTCGACACCGACAAGACGGGCCTGACACAAGATCAATTTCGCAAGTACCTCGACAGCGTGAAGAGAAAGGACGAAGCTCCACCGGCGGCGGGCAGGTAGAATTTCCGAATTTTTTTGTTGCAAGCGCCGATGCCGTTGCGGTAGAATTGAGTCCGTTCAATGGACGGTTCAAACCTTGCCAACTAAAGGAGGTGCAGCCATCGAAAATCCACCGGGCCTTGAAGAGGGAACCCCCGGGCGATGCGGATTTCGGCTCCTCCGGTCCTGGACGGCCCCGGCTCCCACGTGAGCATTGATCCGTCGGGAATACCAAAAAAAACACCGATCCGCCAACCCGCACCGGGTTCCACTCGATGATTCTCCACTCCACAGCCCGCGACGCCGATGGCACCTCCTGACGGCAGCGCGGGCTGTGGCGTTTTCAATCATGAAGCCAGGTTGGATCGGCGGTTCTCCCTCGGTCATCACTTGCGAATTCTCTCAGGGAGAAACGCCAGCGCACGACCGTACTCGCGCCGAGCCGCCGAGGGGGAATTCCTTCAGAGCAGGGTGTTCCATCTCGAGCGGTTCCTGTCTTCTAGGTTCGAGGCCTTGATCCCCTGGTGGTGCTCTTCTAATGGCCACGTCAGGGGCTGCGTGAGGATTATGTGCATCGTCCACGCCATGGTGCTGTGCGACTGCAAAGAAGGTGAAGCCGACTAAGCCCAAGCCAACGAACACCGTCATGGGGCAACAGGCGACCACGGCCACCAGTGCGAGCACCACCAACCAGATCGCCTTGTTGCTCGACTTGGTTTTCGCCGATCTATCTCCAGCGAACCGGGCGACCGTCGAATGCGCGGGGCTGCTGATCGTCTCCTTTCCGGCCATGGGCAGCGCGAACGGGGCGGCGATGATGTTGTCCGCATACTCGAACGGCGCCAGGGCGGCAGCGAATTCCGCCGGCGTCTGATAGCGGTCCGCCGGCTGCTTCGCCATCGCCTTGCGCACCACCTCGACCAAGCGCGGCGGCATGCCCGAGCAAAGCTGTGCCAGCGCGACCGGCTCTTTCTGCTGATGCGCCAGCAACTTCTCCGTCAGCGATCCGCCGGCAAACGGCGCCCGACCGCTGATCAAGAAATAGATCGTGCAACCCAGGCTATAGATGTCGGCCCGGTGATCCGCCGAGTGCGTATCGACTGCCTGCTCGGGGGCCATGTAATCGGGCGTCCCCATCACATCGCCTTCCCTCGTCAACTCGCCGGGGGCCGTTTCGCCGTCCGCGGCAGCTGCGGTGATGCGGGCCAGGCCGAGGTCGAGAATCTTGACCTGAGCGCCGGCGGCATCGAGAAACAGGTTCTGCGGCTTGATGTCGCGATGCACAAGCCCTTGTTCATGAGCGTGCTGCAAACCGGTCGCCGCCTGACGCAGGTATCGGCACGCGTGCCCAACCGAGAGGGGCCCGTCTTTCTTGACCTTGTCGGCGAGCGTGATGCCGTGGAGCAATTCCATCGCCAGGTAATGCGTCCCGTCCGTGACGCCGGCATCGTAAGTCGTGACGATGTTGGGGTCCTTGAGCTTGGCGGCGGCGCGGGCCTCGCGGAGAAGCGCTCGACGGCTTCGTCATTTTGCAATCGATCCTTGCGGATGATCTTGAGCGCACATTCGCGTCCGAGCATTTTCTGGCGCGCCCGAAAGACCTCGCCCATGCCGCCTTTGCCAATAGGCTCCAGCAGGACGTACGATCCCAGCACCAGATGGGCGCCCCGGCCCTGCGCTAGTTCCTCTGCCTGATATGCCGTGAGGCGCTGCCGGCGCACCAGCTCGGCCGCGAAATCGCGGGCTTCGGGTGCCTGCTCGGCCAGCAGCTCGGCTTCCTTGAGTGCGGCGCCCTCGAGCAGGCCGCACGCACGGATTGATTGCATGAAGTCGGGAACCGATGAATTCGTCATACGTCACCGCCGATGGACAGGGAAATGGCATCTCCCCGATGATACCGCCGGAGGCGTGTCGAGACAATCATTGATTCGGTCCAGTGGTCGGAAAATGGGGTGTTCCGAAAAAATGCACTTTGCGCTGGAGGTCGGTCATGGTGTCAACCACTCGTTTTCCTTTGTCGGCCGAACAGGAATCGGAGGCCCAAGCCTTGGCTCAACGGATTCGTGAGCTGACCGAAGATGAGGTCGTGCAGATGGCTCGGCTTTTGGTTAGCAAGCCCGATCGCGAGATCTTCGGTGATACCGAATTCGAACTCCGCGATATTGTTCTCAAGCTCGGCGCCAAGGCGTTGGAAGAACGGCTGCGTCAAAAAAAAACGGCTATCACGGATGCAGTGTAGATTGTCCGCATTGCCAACGAACCGCCGAGTTTCATGGCTATCGCCCAAAAACGCCGTTGAGTTTGTTGGGCGAAGTGACGCTGAAACGCGGGTACTATTATTGCCAACGCTGCGGCACCGGCTTGTTTCCGTGGGACCAAGACGTGGGCCTAACGGACAAACGACTGACGCCTGGCGCGGAACGGGCGGTGAGTTTGGCGGGCTTGTTGACCGACAGTTTCGAGGAGGCGGCGGAAAAAGTGCTGCCCGAATTGTCCGGACTGCATTTGGCGGAGACAACGGTGCAACGCACCACCGAAGCGGCCGGCACGCGTCTGGGCGAACATCTCGGCCAAGGAAAAGTGATCGGCGGCCCGACGCCGTGGAAGTGGTACAAGGATGCGGAAGGCAAGACGTGCGCGTACACCAGCGTGGATGCGACCGGCGTGCGGCAACAAGCGTGCGGCGGCGGTCCTGCCGAGGGCCGTATGCCGTACGTGGGCATGATCTACAATGCGGTGCCGGAGCTGCCGAAGGGTTCGCCGCACGCGCCGCCGGCAGGGGCGACGATGCAGGCCCGCTATGTGGCGGGGCTGTATTCGCTCGACGAATTGTCGGCGGTGATGCGTCGCCAAGGAGCGCAGGTCGGCATGGATCGAGCCGACCGCTGGATCGGTCTGACCGACGGCGGTAACGGCTTGGAGCCCTTCGTGCAGCGATCGTTTCCGCGTGTGAAAGTCGGAAATGCCAGGATCAATCGTTCTGAGGCGCACGGTCAACTGCACGCGATCCGATGCGGGCCAAGAAATGCCGCTTCTGCTCCGGCGTCATCTCGTTGACAAAGCGCGCCCGTGCGGCATGAATCCAGCGTACGGGCCGACGACGGTAATCCACCACCACGCGCGTCAGCACCGCGCCGCTGTGGTCCAGCACCGTGCGAATGCGCGGCTCCAGTTCGTCCGGCGTGCGGATTTCCTGGTAGGCCACGCCGTAGCCCGCCGCCAGCGAGCGATAGTCGAGCCGGGCCAGGATCGTCGCCGTTGTCCGCAGGTAGGCGGGTTGCTGCAACTCCTGCATGTAGTGATACGCTTGATCGTCGAGCACGAAGAACTTGACCGGCAAGCGTTCCCGCGCCGCCGTCGAGATTTCCGTCGCCGACATCAGGAAGCAGCCGTCCCCGGTGATCGTCAGTGTTTGCCGATTGGGATGCGCCTTCTGCGCGCCGAGGGCCGCCGGGATCGACCAGCCCATCGCTTGATTGTCGGTTGGATTGAAGAACGTGCGTGGCTGCGTGGCGGTGAAGCATTCCGTCGCCAGGTATTGCGACAGCGTGACATCAACGAACGTCAGCGCGTCGGCGTGCGCCAGCCGGCGCAGGCATTGCACGAAACGCATCGGATCGACGCAGCCACGGGCATAGACTTCGTCGTTGATGCGGGCCTCGTCGCGCTTGCGCAGGTGAATGATTTCGCGCAGCCGGGTGTTGTCGGGGCGGCGCAGCGAATCGGCTTGCTCGAAGGCCTGGGCCATGAATACGCCGGCATCCGCGTGGACGCACAGCGAATTGCGCATGACCCGGCCCAGATTGTTCTCGTTGATATCGACGTGAATCAGCTGGCGGTGCTCCGGGAAGCAGAAGAACCCCGTCGAAACTTCGTTGAACTTGACGCCCATCGCCAGCACGATATCGACGTGGTCCTTGAACAGCGATTCGGCCGTGCGCGTTCCTTGCGGTCCGTATCCCCAGCCGACGGCGAGCGGATGCGTCTCCGCGATGACCCCCTTGCCTGACATGCTGGTGGCGACCGGCGCTTGCAACAATTCGGCGAAGCGGACCAGGGCCGGCGCGTAATCCATGCAACCCAGGCCGGCGTAGATGCCGACGTTTTTGCGGCGATCGCACAACCATTGCAAGGCGCGCCGGCATGCGTCCATGTCGCACGGCAGCGCGATCGCTTCGAGCGGGCCGGAGCCGAAGCGGGCCGAATCGATCAGCAGGTTGTACGGGATGACGACGGCGACCGGCCCCGGTTCGCCGGCGCGCGCGAGTTGAAACGCTTGCCGAACCGCATGGGGAATGTCGGCTGCGCTGGCAGCCGTGAAGACGCGCTTGGTGACCGGCTGCAGGATCGCGGCCTGGTTCAGGGCGTGGACCTGAAACGGCGGGGCGTTGCGGGCGTTGGAAATATCGCCCACCACGCAAACGATCGGGACGCTGTCGAGTAACGCTTCACCCAAACCGGTCAGCGCGTTCGTCAGGCCGGGACCGGGGACGATGCACATGACGCCGGGCTTGCCGGTGGAACGGGCGTAGCCGTCGGCCATGGTCGCGGCGGAGAATTCGTGCGTCGTCAACAGGTACGCCACGTGCTTGGTCTTCATGGCGTCCCAGATTTCATTTTCCTGGGCGCCGGGGATGCCGAAGACGCAATCGGCCCCTTCCGCGAGCAGCGTTTCGACCAGCGCGTCGGCCCCAGTCATTTGGCCGACGACCCAGCCCGGCGCGGGGCGAGCGCGTTCGCGCAGTTGGGCATCGGAAACGCTGGCGGCGGTGAGATAGGCGGCGCCGACACCGGCCGCCTTGAGCAGATCGCGACGTGAAATCGTCATGGCTTCCTTGCCGTTGAATATGAGGGGCTCATGGAGGATAGTCATGGCCGGGGTCGGTACTCGTCGGTACTCCGACCTCGGCGATACGCCACCTCCGCTACTGAATCCGGGGTTGGAGTACCGACGAGTACCGACCCCGGCCACGATCCCCACGATCCCCTTGGGAATCTCTTGGAATCATCGGCAAAAGCGAGCCAAGTTCTCCAATCTGGGCGGAAAAACGCGGTTATTTCTTTTCTTCAACCGCCTTCTTCATCCGTTTGAGTCCTTCCTCGTATTTTTCGCCGATCATCTTGTCCTTGCCAATGACCAGATCGAACGCTTTGAACATCAAGTTGCTTTCGCCCGCCATGCTCCAGATCACCTCCGTCTTGTCATCTTTTTCCTTGAAAACAAATGCGACATCGGCGGTCATCTGCACGGGGGCCAAGAATTCGATTTTGATTTTGACGAGCTCGTTTGGCTTGCTCTCGGTAATCACCATCTTGCCTTTGCCGACCTTGGAGTTTCCTTCCCATTCGTAGGTGGCGCCTTTACCGGAATCCGGATCACTGATCGTGATATTGGCATCGGGGTCATCATCCAAGAAGGGATTCCACGCCTTCCATTGCTTAAAATCGTTGACGTATGGGAAGACTTCCGAGGCCGGCGCGTTGATCGTTTTTGAGCGCTCGATTTTGAACTCGCCAGGTTGCAGGGCGACAATGACGACCAGCGCCACGCCGACGGTGACGAGTACGAAAAGAATTTTCACGAACCAGGAGCTACCGCCGTAAGGGCTTCGCAACGGCAGCACGGCCCGGACGTTTTCGTCGCGTAGAAGCAGCCCGAGCCAGATCAGGAAGCCCAAGATAAGAGGTGCAAGGCCGCCGGTAACGAACGGGTCGCCGATGCGCACATGGGTCGCAATCGCCCCGCCGAGATAGCCGGTCGCCAGGATTGCGCCGAAAGTAGCCGTGCGCGGAATCAAATAGGCGATCGCGCACGCGAGTTCCAGAATGCCCAGGCCCAAAGCGAGGCTATGAGGCCATTGAAGGTGCGAAAAACCCTTGGCGAGATCGGGTGGCTCCTTCTGAAAATGCTCGAAAATCTCGGCGATCTGCGCCGGCGTCAATAGCTTCATGGTCCCGCTCATGGCCAGCACGAGCACGGGGAGAATCGACACGAGCCAGCCGAGGCACACCATCCACATGGGCGTTTCTGCGGGAGGCGAATTCGAGGACATCAGAGTGCTCCTTGGACCTGTTGCCCCCTCTGCGCCGAAAGGGCGAAGTGAAGTTGCGGTTAAAACGCTCCCCCTCTTGCTGAGTTTACGCCTTCGCCACGTATTCGGCGAGTTGGTTCCGCGCCGTTTGTGAATATGATATGGGCAAGCTCGCCCTTCCCCGATGGATGAGAAACGAGACTATCATGAGAACGACGAAGTGGCTGGGGCCGGCGGTAATCCTCTTGTTTGCGGGCTTTTGCGGTTGCAAGGACGCCGCCCCCGAGAAGTCGAAAAGCTCCAATCCGCCAACCGAAAAGCCAAGCGCGGAGGACTCGATCAAGGCCAACCTCGCCAAGCTCGATCCCGCCGACCGCAAGCTGGCGGAAGCCCAGGTCTTCTGCGCCATCGATGACGAGAATCGCCTCGGCTCGATGGGCATGCCGATCAAGGTGATGGTGAAGGATCAACCGGTCTTCGTGTGCTGCAAAAGCTGCAGGAAACAAGCCCTCGACCACCCAGATAAGACCTTGGCCAAGGTGGAAGAGCTCAAGAAGAAATCGGCCTCGCCTTGAACGACATTAGAGCGGCGCCGGCAGATCGCGGCGGCAGAATGTCGCCCAGGCGAGCAGGTAGCCCGCGGCGCCGACGCCGATCAACACGCCCAGGTGAAACCACACGCTGCCGCTGGCATACCAGTTTTCGTGGAAAATCATCTGCTGCGGCTGATAGTGGTAATGAACCGTGAAGGGGCGGAGCCATTCGAGCGCTTCCGGCAAGATCTGCCCGAAAACGTTGACCAGAAACATGCACAGAAACAGCGTGATCGCCCAGCCCCAGACGCGGGCGCGCGATCGGCCCATGGACGAAATCCACATGGTGACGCCGCTGTGGGCGAACACGAGCCCGCCGACCGCCAGAAGCGCGGGCAGAAACCGGATCGGGTCGATGCGCTGCATGGCAATCTCCGATGTCTGCAAGCCGTTCCACCAGGTCCCGCAGTAGGTGCCTACCCACATCGCCAGGCATAGCGCAGGAATGACGATCATATCAGCCACCAGATGCGCGAGGACCAGTTGCGTGCGGCGGATTGGCTGGGCCAACAGAAGCTCCATCGTGCCGCGATCGATCTCCCCGGCGATGGCGTTGGCGGCCCGGCCGATCGCGAAGATGCCCAGAATGGTCAACGGCAGCGGATGAACGTACGAGATCGACATGAAGTTGTCCGACTTATTGAGCTCAACCTGCTCGCCGCCGATGATCGCCTGCACCAGCTGCCCGATGATCTCGTTACGGCCCAGCAGCAGGTTTTGCAGAGCCTCGAGCGTGACGCCCGCGCGTTGCAAATCGGTGATGATCTGCGTGGTGATCCGGCTCGTGATCCGCGCCCATAGAATCTGGAACAGGAACAGCAACGTTGCCACGATGACCACGGCGAGCCAGACATCGCGCAACAATTTTCGCACCAGCACCCACGTCATGATGTCGATCCATTCAATTGGTGATACTTCTGATAGATATCCGCCAGCCCCATCGGCTCGATCTGCACGTCGGCGACGGGCAACTCGCCCAGCCAGCGCAGCAATTCCGGCAGAGGACCGGTGTATTGAAAATCGAGATTACGGCCCTCGAGGCGCATCCCCTGCACGTGCGCCGGCGGCGTGATCGATTCCACGGCCTGGCTCAGGTACACACGCACCCGGCGGATTTTTCGCAGCGACCCCATGTCCTGCCAGTGTACGAGCCGGCCGCGCTGCAAGATCGCCACGCGGTCGCAAATTTGCTCCACCTCGGATAGCACGTGCGATGAGAAAAGCACCGTCTGCCCACGCTGGCGGGCATTCGCGAGCTGACCCAGCAATTGATCGCGCATGTTCGGGTCGAGCGTATTGGTCGGCTCATCGAGAATCACCAGCGGCGTCTCCGGCAGCAGCACCTGCATCAACGCGATCTTCCGCTTCATGCCCGACGACATCTGCGAGAGCGGCCGTTTGATATCGATGTCGAAGAGCCGGGCGAGGTGATCGACGCGCTCGGTCGGCGAATGTCGCCGCAGGTCCGAGAGGAATTCGATGAGCTGGACGCCGGTCATGTTTTCATAAAGCCGCAGTTCGCCGGGCAGGTAGCTGACGTGCCGGCGGGCGTTGACGCTGTCGGCCCAGCAATCGTGCCCGGCGATGGCGGCGCTGCCGGAGCTCGGTTGCAGGAATCCGAGCAGCAGCCGTAGCGCCGTGGACTTGCCCGAGCCGTTCGGCCCGAGGATGCCGACGATTTCGCCGGGGACGACTTCGAGATCGAGCCGATCCAGCGCGGTGACGGCGCCGTAATTTTTCGTCAGTTGTTGCGTGCGCAAAAGTGCCATCGCATATATTTATAGTGTTGACGGATCGAATTCCCAGGAAGGCGGCGGCATCATGCAGGTGCGGTTTCACGTCCTCGCCAGCGGCAGCTCGGGCAATGCGTGCGTTCTGGATGTCGGCGGCTTCGGCGTGCTCATCGACTTCGGCCTGCCGCCGCGCTTGCTGACGCCGCGATTGCGCAAGGCCCGGCTTTCGTGGAACCACATTGACGCTGTCGTTCTGACGCACACGCACACCGATCACTGGAAGCCGGCAACCCTCACGCAGCTTGCCCGGATGCGCGTGCCGATCCACTGCCATGCCGAGCACGTCAAGATGCTCGACGGCGGCCGGCGGGCCTTCGCGGCCTTGTCGGCAGCGGGCTTGATCCGGCATTATGAGCCGGGCGAAAGTTTTGCATTGCATGCGAAGTGCCGATGCGTGCCGATTGCCGTGGATCATGACGACCCGATGACGCACGGTTTTCGCTTCGAAGGGGAGGCCCACGGCATTCCGTGGGCGATCGGGTACGCCGCCGATCTCGGATCTTGGCGGCCGGAGCTGGCGCGGCATTTCGCCGACGTCGATCTGCTCGCCCTGGAATTCAACCACGACGTGCCGATGCAACTGAGTAGCGGCCGGCATCCGCTCCTGATCCGCCGCGTGCTCGGCGACAACGGCCATCTATCGAACGATCAGGCGGCGGAGCTTTTGACCGCGATTCTGAAGGCATCCACGCCGGGCCGGTTGGCGCACGTGGTGCAACTGCACCTGAGCCAGGACTGCAACCGCGCCGAGCTTGCCGAAGCCGCCGCCCGCCAGGTTTTGGACCTTCTCGGCGTTGATATGGCGATTCACACGACCGATCGCCGCCGCGTGGGACCGTCCATTGCGATTGGCGCGATCCAAACGCGAACGTGCCGGCACGTCCAGCAGCATTTGCCCTTCGCCGAGTAAACCGGCTTGGCTCGCCAAATCGATGCCGCCTGTGCCGCCTGTAGCAATTCTTCACGTCGTGGCGGCCACAAGAATTCCCATGAAAATAACCGTTGCACGATGTGGAACGCTGGTCGGCACGGGACTTTCCCTGACATCGTGCTTGACCGCTGCGAAGAGTTGCAGGTTGCGTCGATAACATTACGCAGGATGACAGCCGGCATGCGCCGGAATCTTCCACGGCCCGGCCAGGAGAATGGAATCTCACGGCTCGTCCGCAAACGCTTGAATCGTCAATCTCGGCAAAATAGGAGCTTGCGCAAAGCTTTGCGAATTGCGGACGGGAAACGGTCGGCCTACAATGGAAGATGGCTCGCGGCAAGGGAACGCGTCGGACCATGTATTCGCCTGGGAAAACCTCATGACTCGACCACGACGGCAACGGGGTCCATCGGTCCAATCGCCATTGGAAACCTACCTGCGCGAAATCAATGAGACTTCGCTCCTGAGCGCCGACGAGGAAAAAGATCTCGCGCAAGATCGAGGATGGCAACTCCGAAGCTGCGCGACCGCATGGTCCGCGCCAATCTGCGCCTCGTCGTCAATATCGCCCGCAGCTACACCGGCAAAGGGCTCGGCCTGCAAGACCTTATCGAGGAAGGCAATCTCGGCCTCTTGCGCGCTGTCGAGGGCTTCGACCCGCGCATGAATACGCGCTTCAGCACCTACGCTAGCTATTGGATCAAGCAATCGATCAAACGCGCCCTCGTCAACACCGCGAAGACGATACGCATTCCGGCCTATATGGTCGAATTGCTGGCCAAATGGCGCCGCGAGACCGCCCGCTTGCAAGACCTGCTCGGCCGGCCGCCGACGCACGAAGAGATCGCCAAGGGGCTGAATCTGCCCAAAAAGAAGCTGGCGATCATCAAGAAGGCGATCCGCGTTTACAACGCCGCCCCGCAAACCGATCAGCCCGAAGCCGGCTGGTCACTCGATGAAATGGTGATGGACGGCAACTCGAAATCGCCCGACCTGGAGATGGTCGAAGCCGACGATCTCAAGCACGTGCTCGAGTTGCTCGACAAGATGGAGGAACGCGAGGCCAAGGTGCTGCGCATGCGATTCGGCCTGGACAACGAGGAGCCCAAGACCCTGAAGGAAATCGGCGAAAGCCTTGGCCTGACCCGCGAGCGCGTCCGCCAGATCGAGAGCGAGGCGCTCAGCAAGCTCAGCGAGAGCATGCATGGCGAATAAGCGCGTTTAGCCGGCGAGCTTGCTCGCCGCACGCCTTGCCCACTACGGCGAGCAAGCCCGCCGGCCAAGTGACGTTCGGAAAATAACTTCCGAATCATCGGTCTGTCGTAGGGTGGGTCGAGCGTACTCGCGAGGCCCACCATTCCTTGCAAGCGCGTGGTGGGCCTCGCGAGTACGCTCGACCCACCCTACAAAAATCGAAGGCCACCAAAAAGGGAAGTTGTTTTTTGGGCGCTGACTAAACGCCGAATTCATTTCGTGCCGATGCACCACAGAAATCGTCCGCCCCTCAGATAAATGCGCCCCGCTGCGACCGCCGGCGCTGCATGGCTGGCGTCGCCGAGCGTGTTGACCGCGAGCACATCGAGCTTGGGGCCGGCCTTGAGCACATAGCTTTTATTGGCGGACGCGAAATAAATTCGGCCATCAGCGCTGGCAAAGGGGCTGACGGCGGAGTCGGCGCCGTCTAGGCGTTCCTTGAAAACGAGCGCGCCATTGCTCCAGTTCCAGCAAGCCAGGTTGCCGCCGCCGGAAATGCGATAGAGATTGTCGCCGACCAGCACCGGCGAGGAAAGTCCCTCGGAGCCGATGTTGACTTTCCACAGCGGAGGCGTCTTGGAGACATCGCCAGCGCCGGTGGCGTCGATGCAGATGCCGGCGCCGCCTCGGCCGGAATCGACGTAGAGCCGGCCGTCGCGATAGGTCGGCGTGACGGCGTCGCCGACCTGCTTGGAATCGGTGTAGGACCAGAGAATGTCGCCATTGGCGGGGTCGAGGCCTTGCGGGCCGTTGTGGGTGGCGGTGAGGAGTTGCATCGTGTTGCCCACCTTGGCCAAGAGCGGCGTGCTGTGCGACCAGCTGATCTTGGGGCGCTTCTTTTCCCAGCGGATGTCGCCGGTCTTGCCGTCAAAAGCATAGATGGTGGATGTATTATTCGCTTGATCGCAGACGACAATGACGCTGGGGAACCCCCTCACCCCCGGCCCCTCTCCTCCGGAGGGGAGAGGGGTGAAAAGTATTGGGCTGGCGGCGAAGGCGACATCGAAAGCGTGCGGCTTGATCTCCTTGCGCCAGGCGATCTTGCCCTTGAAATCGACGGCGGCGATGACGGACGAGCCGAAGCAGACATAGACGCGAGCGCCGTCGGTCGCGGGGGTCGGCGCGGTGTAGCCGCCGCGTAGGTCCTTCAGTTTCCAGGGACCCGGCGGGATCGGCGTATCCCACATTTGAATGCCGGTCTTGGCATCGAAGCAAAGGAGATGATGTTCCGGAAAGTCCTTGCTCGTGGTTCCTTCAGGCCAATAGGAAACAGTGACGAAGACGCGCGGGCCCCAGACGATGGGGCTGGATTGATTTTGATCGGGCCTCACCTTGTCGGACGGCAAGAGGGCCGCCTTCCAGAGGACGTTCTCCTGCGTCTTGCCTCCCCAGGTGAGCGGCAGATTTTTCTCATCGCTGTGACCGTCGCCCGTAGGCCCACGCCAGCCTGGCCAATGTTCGCCGGCGTGTGCGGCTGATCCCATCCATGCCGCGAGCAGGGCACACGCGAAAATCCGCTGATTCATATATGCCCCCCCCATTCAAAACTGAACCTAGCCACGGATGAAACACGGATGCACAAGGATTTGAAGCCAGTCAACTCCGACGCTGCAAATTCAATGTTCAACATCCGTGTTCAATCCGTGTTTCTTCCGTGGCTAAATCTGGCGTTATTCAGCTCTCCAGTTGATCTCAGCGTTTATCCAGGTGCGCCTTGCATTCATCGAGAATCGCCCTGGTCGCGGTGGCGCCGACGCGCGTGACGCCGAGAGCACGCACCGCCAGGAGCCGCTCGAAGGTGCGCACGCCGCCCGCCGCCTTCACCTGCACGCGCGGCGGCGAACAGCGGCGCATCAGCTTCAAATCCTCGTCGCTGGCGCCGGTGCTGCCGTAGCCGGTTGAAGTTTTGACGAAGTCGGCGTCCACCTCGCCGCAAATTCGGCACAGCGCTTCCTTGTGATCATCTTGCAGGAAGCAATTCTCGAAAATGACTTTCACGATGGCCTTGCTCGCGTGGGCCACGTCCACCACCGCGCGAATGTCAGCGCTGACGAAGCGCCAATCCTTGCTCAGCACCTTGCCGATATTGACGACCATGTCGAGTTCGACGGCGCCATCCTTCATCGCCTGAACGGATTCGGCAACCTTGATCGCGGTGACATGCCCGCCGTGCGGGAAGCCGATGGTCGTGCCGACGGCGACAGTGGATCCAGCCAGCAACTCCTTGGCCCGCGCGACGGCGTATGGCTTGATGCAGACGGAAGCCACGTCATATTGCCGGGCCAGCTTACAACCCTCATCGATTTCGGCATCGGTCAATTGCTGCTGCAAGAGCGAATGGTCGAGCATCTTGGCGATCCCGGCGTAGGTGAAATCCGGCATGGCGGCCTCCAACAGAGGATTTCTAATCAATGTAGCAAGTTTAGCCCCGCCTCGCAGAGGCGGGCGACCGTAAAAAATCAGCCAATTCGCCCAGCTTCGCGCGGCTTGCGCATTTTCATTGATGTCCCCTTGATTCCCTGGTCGATCTGGTTATAAGGACGCGGCCCGATCCGAGCGATCAGGAGGTTCCCATGCGACTTCATCGATATTGCGCGGCCATTGCCGGCCTGCTCGCGGCCTGGGCGCCGGCGCTCGCGCAAACCTATCCAACCGAGGCGGTGATCTTGCAGCCCGAGGTGGAAGTACGCAGCGGGCCGAGCAAGCAGTGCATGGCGACTTCCAAGCTCAAGCAAAATGACAGGGTGCTCGTGGTGCGCGTATCGACCGCCGATCCCGGCTGGCTGGAAATCGCGCCGCCGGCGGATTCCTTCAGCTGGGTCAACGCCAACGACGTCAAGCAGTTAAACGCACAGATGTACGTCAACGCCGATCCAAGCCGGCCCGTGTCGATTCGGCCCGGCAGCCGGCTCGTCGATAAAGCGCCCGACCGCGAGAGCATGAAGCTGGTCCAGGGCACGATCGTCGTTCTCAGCGGCACGCCGATCAAGGTCGGCAACGATACCTGGCTGCCGATCAAGCCGCATCCCAACGAGGTACGCTACCTGCCCGCCGATGCGGTGAAGCCGACGACCGTCGTTTCCACCACCAATTCCCCGACGAGCTGGATACCGACGCCGAACGGCTACACGACCAATTCAACGCTCGCCGATGCGGAAAAAGCGCGGCAGTCCGGCGACCTCGCCACCGCTCGCCAGAAGTACACGCTCGTCGCGAATACGTCAGCCGATCCGAATCAGAAGCAATACGCCCAAAACGTCCTCGCCAACATGCAGCAGCCCGGCTACACGCCGGCGCAACCCGCGTCGCGCACGGTGATGTCGCCGAGCAACGCGCCGCCGAGCACGATGCTGATGCAAAGCTCGGCTGCCTGGAGTCCCTATGGCCGCTTGCGCGACACCAAGCTGACGGCGGACAACGGCCAGCCGCTTTATGCTTTGCAAGACAACCAGGGCAAGACCCTGGCCTATGTGACGACGAATCCCGGCAAGAGCCTCGCCGATTACAATGGCCGCACCCTTACGGTGTACGGCCCAGTCATGTATCGCAATGACGCCGTGCGGATGCAGTACATCGTCGGCACGCATGTTTATGTGCCGTGACAGAGTCCTGAGTGCTGAGGAAAACATCAAACGCCTGGCGTCGTCATGCGCCAGGCGTTTGATTTGCGCCAATTCAGGCGTAGGGCGGATCGAACAACGTGAGGCCCACCGGCCCTTGTAAGCGACAGGCGGGCCTCGCGTTGCTCGACCCACCCTACATTCGCTCAGCACTCAGTGCGATCAATGGTTCAGGATGAATTCGTCGCTATTGAGGAGCGCCCACATGATGTCTTCGTAATACGCTCGCCAGTATTCCGGCGTGTTGGTTGCGTTCTTGGAACCGGGGCGGACGAACCGGAAGACGAGGGGATCTCTGTAGTCATCGATTTCTTTTTTTGTCGGCGGCCGGTTGATCGTGGCCAAATACATGTCGTTGACCGCCATCGGCAAACTATTGTAGGACGCCCCGCGTTTTTGCACGATGGCGGTCAGCGTGCCTTCCTTTTTGTCGCTGATGGCGTTGTTGATGTCCTGGCCATTCATCAGCAGAAGCGCCTGGACGACGGTGCCGGAGAATGTCCCCTCCTCGCCTTCGTCATTGCCGAAGTTGACGACCAACCTTTGGAGCCATTCTTCCTTGAGCTGCTCTTTCGTCTTGCCTTCCTTCTTGCCCTCCTTCTTGCCCTTCGGATCGGCCTTCTTCCCGGTGTTGGGCACGTTCTGCATGGTGGCGCCGGTCGCGATCATCATCGACTCGAACATCTGCTCGGGGTTCATCGGCTTGAGCAACATGCGCGCGAAAAGGACTTCGTGATCGGTCTGATCGTTCCACTTGTTCGCCCGGCTCGATAGGCCGTACGCCTGGCTGTTGCAAATCCAGCGAATCAGCACTTTCGGGTTGTGCGCGTAATTCGTGGACCATTCCTTGGCGAGGAAATCGAGCAGTTCCGGATGCGAAATCTGGTTCTGCTCATGGAAATCATCGATGGCATCGCGCGTGAAGCTCTTGCCGAAGAAGTGATTCCAGTTGCGATTGACAAAGGCCTTGGCGAAGTAGGGACTGGTGGTGACGAACTTGGCGAGGGCTTCGCGGCGCGTGCCCTTGAAGTCCTTGGAAATCTTTTGGCCGTCCAGGAACCTGGGATTGGTGAAGAGCAGGAGGTTATTGCGGCGTTCGAAGGGGACCAGGCCCCCGGCGTTTTTGCCCTTGTCGTCGCTGAGGGTGAATTCGATGTTGGGGACTTCGCCCTTCTTCTTCTTGCCGCCGAGGGCGGGGTTGGGCTTGCCGCCGGGCGAGGTGTCGATCTGGCGGAAGAAGGCATTGATGCCCCAGAAGTGCTCCTGCTTCCATTCGCCGTTGAACGGATGATCGTGGCACTGGACGCACTGGGTGCGGACGCCCAGGAAGAGGCGCGTGGTGCGCGAGGTCGCGGGGATCATGTCCCATTTGCCGTTCTTGGCTTGATCTTGCTTGAATTCCTCGCCCATGTTGTGCAGCAGATAATTGACGGCTTGTTTATCGTTGGTCTTGCCCGTGGCGGCAATCAAGTCATGAGCGGTTTTCGACCAGTCGGGCTGGGATTTTTCATCCCCCTTGAACTGGTATTTGAGCCATTCGCTCATCTGATTGTGATGATGCCGGCCCGAACCGGTGCGCGTCATGAGGTGCACGGTCCAAATGTTGGCGAAATTCTGGGCGTATTCCTCGCCGTGTCCATACTCCGAGCCGTCGAGCATGGCGTTGATGAGCCAGGAGCGGCGTTTTTCCTCGGGATGCTTCATGAATCGGCTAATTTCCTCAACGGTCGGAATTCGGCCAACGATGTCGAGCGAGGCCCGGCGGATGAATTCGAAATCGGTGCAACGATCGGACGGATAGGTCTTGTTGTCTTTCCAGCCCTTTTTGATCTGATCGTCGATGAAGGTGACGTGCTGGACGCCGCCTTGGGATGGATCGATGGCGTCCGTGCGGGCCGGGAACGTGGCCGGCGGCGGTTCGAGCTTGGCCTTCTTCGGCTCCGGCGCGTCCTTGTCGGTCTTCTTTTTTTTGTCCGTTTTCGAATCTTTGGGTTGAGCCGGACTTTCCGCGACCAAGGCGAACGCGAACCCGACAATAACCAGCCCCCCCATCCAAAGCAACAAGCGACGGCCGATGCGATTGGTAGTCATCCCATGCTCTCCCGAGAATTACGCAGCAAATGCACACCCGTATCTTAGAACGCCGGTCCGGAACGTGTCAAACCGAATCTCGCGGCAAAGTGTCTGGGCGAGCCGAGTCCCGTGAGGGACCGGTTGAATGCGCGTCATAAACCGGCCCCTTACGGGGCTCGGCTCGCCGGATACAATTCTCTTTGGAGTGGGACGCTTCCGGGCCGGCAAGAGTTCCCGAAGCGCACGGAGAAACCGCCAGATGATCGAGTGGAACCCGCAAAAAGTGCTGGAAAATGTCCGCCGCGCCGACACCGAAGACTTGCTCGATCGGATCACGGCATATCGGCACGGGATGGAGCCTGAAGCGGTCGAGATGATCGAGGATGAACTGCGTCGCCGCGGGGTCGCCGCCGCCGCGATCGAAAAGCGACAGCAGACCTATCTGCGCGAATGCTTGTTTTACCCGGACGGGACGGCGATGATGTGCTCCTTCTGCCGGCTGCCCGCGGTGACGCAGGGATGGGGCTGGCATATGATGTGGAACCAGCTGCCGCTCTTCCCGCGCCGCTTCCGCTATTGCAAAACGCATCAGCCGGCTACTTCGGCATCAGCGCATCGACCTCCGCCTGCGTGATCCGGCTGCTCGGCTTGTCGAGCTGCACGCTCAACCAGCTCATCACCGAGGGCAGGTAAGGAAGCTTGCCTTGCTTGAGAATGCCGACCATGCGGCATGTTGCGGCGCACGTTTTCCTTCTTTTTCAGAGCGCCGTTCTTGCGGCGTGAGGTTTTCATGTCCGCTTGACGCTGCATGCGGCGAATGCGACGCTGACCCATCGTGATAACTCCGCGTTCGGGTTGCTGATTAAGGAACTTAATTTTATAGCGATATCCAAGGCGGGCGGAAAGCCCTGGGATAAGGTACGCCGTTCCCAGGGGTTCAAGGGCGCGTCAGCGTTGCGGCAGCTTCCAGCAGACGATGTGCGCCTGATTGCGGACGAAGAGCTGATCCCCCGCCAGCGCCGGCGTGTTCCAGGTCTTGTCGCGGTTGTCGAAAGCAGGCCGGCGTGCAAGCTCGACGCATTCCGAGGTCGAGTTGGGATCGAAGAGGGCCATCTTGCCATCATCGCCGTTGATCACAATCAAGGCGTTCTGCGCGAGGAGCAGTTGGCCGGGGCCTTCGCGCTCGCCCTTCCATTTGAGCTTGCCGGTGTCGGCGTCGAGGCAGGTGAGCACCCCCTGGAGCGCGTGCAAGCCAAAGATGCTCTTGCCGTCGGTGACCGGGTTGGCGTAGCGAGCGGCGAGATTCTTGTTCTTCCAGACGACTGCGTGGCTCCAGGAATCTTTGTCGTTCTCGGGCGCTTTGATGCGGAGCATGGCACAGCCGTTCTTCTGCTCGGAGGAGATGAAGACGCGATCGTTGCCGAGGATGACGGGTTGGGCCGAGTGCGTGGGGAAGTCGCTGACCCAGGGGAAATTCCAGAGTTCCTTGCCGGTCTTGGGCTCGTAGCTGATGAGCCCAGCGCCGTCGAAGATGAGGATTTGCGGGATGCCGGCGAGGGTGGCCAGTTGCGGCGAGGTGTAATGAGCGGGACGGTTGCCGGCGCGCGAGCGGATTTCCCCCTTGGTTTTCTCGTAGGCGATGACGGCCGAATTGGCGGGGGCATCGTCATTGATGCCGGCGTGGGCGATGACGAGGTCGTCCACGATCAGCGGCGAGCCGGTCAGGCCCCAGACGACATTCTTCGCCTTGGCGTCCTTGATAACATTCGTGCCCCACACGAATTCGCCGTCGAGCTTGCGACAGGCCAACTCGCCGGTGGCGCCAATGGTGTAGATATGGTCGTTATGAATGGTCGGCGTCGAGCGTGGGCCGTCCCCCATGCGGTTCTTGTCCCTGTAGGCGACATCCTTCGACGCTTTGGCCCAGCGCTGCTTGCCGCTGATGCGATCGTAGCAGACGACCGATTCGCCATCGGCGCGTTGTTCGAGGGTGACGACGATGTTGCCCGCGACGGCGATGCCGCTGTAGCCATTGCCGCACGGGCGGCCCCATTGCAGAGTCGGCGGCGTCTTGTCCCAGTCGGTGGCCAGCGTGGCCCAGTTGACGAAGCCGTCGCTATTGGCGCCGCGATAACGTGGGAAATCCTTATCGCCGATGTAGCCGTAGATCGCGGGCAACTCGTTGGGGCTTGCCGATTCCTCCTCGACGAACTGGGGCTCCCAAACCCAATGCAGCAACGGCACCAGGGTGACACGCCCCTTGGTTATCTCGACATCGCGCACGCAAAGCCAGAGCCCGCCGCCAACGAGAAGCACCGCAGCGAAAAATCCGGCGAAGCGGGTCAACCAGCTCACCGGCGACAAAAACAGCCACCACAAAACGAGCAGCAGAATTGCCAGCGGCGGCGCGAGCCATTGTGAGAAGATTCCAAGCTCCATCATGTCGCTCGGCTCAGCGCCCTGCGCAACATGATCCACGGCACGGCGAAAAAGCCCCCGAGGCCGATGAGTACCACGACCGGAAAAAGGATACGGAACCATAGAAATCGCATCGGCTTGCTCGGAGCCGTTGTCGTTTGCTCATGGGTTAATGACATCGCCGGTTCTCCGTGATTGAATAAAGTGACGTGCGACAACCTTCGTCATTATACGCGGGCCAAAAAGAATGTGCATTCTTCGGCGGCTTCTTTTGCTGTGGCTTTTCATGTTCTGGCAGGGCGGGTTCATGTTTTACGGCGGCGTCGTCATTGGCGTGGGCGCCGAGGTGCTGGGGGGCGATTTCGAGCAAGGCATGATCACGCGGCACGTGACCGATTGGCTGAATCTGATCGGCGCCCTGGTTCTATTGGGATGGATCGGCGATCTGATCGTCGAGCGGCGTTTTTGCCTGATCCGGCGCTGGGCCGCCTGGCTTTTCCTGGCGGCGACCTTGGCCGCGCTCGCCTGGCTGCACTTGCAAATGGAAGCGCATATCGACACCGAGCGTTCGCGCTTGATCGGCCGGCCCGCCTTTGACGATCTGCACGCCTGGTATCTGCGCATCAGCACCGTGCAATGGTTCGGCAGCATCGCGCTCACGTATTGGACGTTGCAAAACTGGCGCACAACGGATCAGGCTACGCAACGAGACACTCATGCGCTGGGCGATACGGCACCGGAAAAACAATAAGGAATGCAGGAAGACAGGAAAATCGCCCCTTTTTTTTCCTGGCTTCCTGCCTTCATTATTGAATTCTTGGATCAGCGATCGGAAGGCGATCGTCTTCCTGTAGCGCCAGCAAACGACCAAACCCACGGCGGGGAGGCCGTGGGTCCGGAAGTGGGAAACGTTCCCAGGGGATGGCTTCATCAAAAAATTCAGGACGGTTCAGCGCGGCGTCGACGCGCCGAGGCCTTGCAAGCTCGATGACGGTTGCAAGAATAAATCGTTGCCGGGCATCCCGACGGGCCTGACGCTGGTCGTTGGAATCGGCTGCGCCATCGGGGCCGGCGTCGGCGAGGACTTGAATTCAACCTTCTCGGTAGTCGGGGTCGCCGGCATCGAGACGGGCGTGATGGGCGCCGGGGAAAGAATGGACTTCCCCGCAGCCACTGCCGGCACGGGCAGCACCGGCGGCGGCGCGGCGAACGGGCTTTCCGTCAACTTCACCGCCGGCAACTCCGCCGGCGCTTGCACCTCGTTCTCTGTCCTCGCGCACATCTGCCCCGGTTGCGCCAGCGAATCCGGCCTTTGGCATAACACCAGGTCATGCGAGTGCTGCTTCTCGTATTCCACCGCACGCACCTGGGCACACTGCGGCAAGGCGCCTTCGCTGATGTACACGTTGTTGTACTTCAGCGTCGTCCCCTTCGCGAATTCCAGCCGGGCCAACGCATTGTTGTACTCGGCGATGCTCCCGTATTCCTTCACGAGGGCGGCGGCATAGCTGCGCTGTACGGTCAGGAAATCCAGGTTCGCATAGGTTGCATCCTTGTGCCTTCCTTGATCTTCTTCTCGAACTCGACCAGGGCGTTCCGGTAGCTCTCGCGCTCGGAGCGGTGGGCCTGGATCAGCCTCCACTGGGCCTGGGTTTGTTCGTACTGCTTGGCTAGCTCGAGGACGGCTTTTTCCTCTTGATTGCGCAGGAAATAGTAACTCTGCGACAGTTGCAAGCGAGCCGCGCGGATGGCCGCCAGCTCATAGCGGAAGCCGAGCGGAACATTCATGAACAGGCCGGCCGTCCAATCGGTCAAGTGCCCGCCAGCCAGCGAGCGGAGGGCGGAGTCGGTCGGAATCGGCACGCCGTTGAATGGATCGGTCGCCTGGACGGAGGGGCTGGCGCCCGCCAGCGATGGACCGTCGCCGAACGGCTCATATTTCAGGAATGCCCGCAGATCGGGCCGCAGGCCGTTCTTCTGGACGGTCAACTGATACTGGTGGTAGCGAACGTTCTCGCGCCAGCACCAGCTCCGGACGCAAGGTGAGGGCGTCGTCCAGGCAGCTCTTCCAGTCCGGCTTGATTTCCGCCAGGCTCGGCGGCGTGATCGGCACAATCCGCGTGCCATCTTCCACCTTCATCCGCAGAATGCCGCGCAACTGCAATTCGGCGTCGAGAACTTCCTGCAGGGCCTGAACGCGGTTGCCGCGGAACTCCTCGAACTGCCCCTTATTTTGAAAGAGCCGGAAGCGATCGGCGCCGCCAGCCCCGGCGTTTTCTTTGATGACGATTTCCTGATAGGCCCGTTGCAAGATGCGCAGGTTTTCCTCGAAACTGTAAAGCTGGCCATACTTGCTGTACAAGGTCCAGTAGGCGATTTCTACATTCTTGACCATCGTGTGCACGTTGCGCTCGAACTCGGCGCGGCTCTGGTCGAACCGCAAACGCGAGATGAGCGTGCCTTCGACGGGCTGGCCCAGCAAGGCGCTGACACGCCCTTGCTGGCCGTTGAACCCGGCCAGGGCGCTGGGATCGGTGAGCGAGCTCCCGGTGATCCCGGAGAGGTGCGACAAAAGCGAGTTGATCTCAACGCCGGCATCGCGCCAGAGGGGAATTTCATAGCCCAGGCTCAAGGCGGCGGAATATTGCGGGTTGAACGGTCCGAAGAACGCCTGCGGTTCGCCGCCGGTGTTGGTGATGTTGCGGTAATTGACGAGGAAGGAGACATTGGCGACGGCGCCGTTGGCGAAGGCCTTGACGATCGACGAGCCGAAGTTGGCCCCCTGCTGCTCGACGGTGCCGTTGGTGCCCGGGAGATTGGGGACGCCGGGGATGGCATCGGTGCTGAAGGTGCTCAGGCCGGTGACCCAGACGGCGTCGAACCGTGACTCCGCGGCTTCGATGGAGGCCTGGGCGAGGGCGGGATTGAGCGCCAGGACGCGAATGTAATCGGACTGGCCATTCAGCGATCCGGGGCCATTGAAGACAGCGAGTTGCGTGCTGATTTGGCCTTCCGGAGCATTGCCGCTGACAACGCCGTTCTCCAGGGCGATGGCGATGCACTCCTGCAAGGTCATCTCGCGCTGCTCGCGCTCCGGATAATTGACCGTTGCCGGCGCCTTGACCTCCGCGATGATCGGCGCCGCGGGCGGGGTGTGCGAGTTCTCGATGCTCGGCGGCAACACTGACAGGGCCGAGTTCTGTTCCCAGGCTTTCTGCGACAGGAACGTGGGCTGACAGCCGGTCATGCCCGCCAGCGCGAGCATCGCTGCCAGGCTCCCCCCCAGCCATTTACCGACGGCACCTGCAAGCGAACGCATCATTGACCACCTCAACGACTGAGGCCCATCATCCATCCCCATGGATGCGCCCGGCACGCATGCATACGCGCACACTATCGCCAAGCTTTACCGTTATCGGCAACCGCCTGCTGACAAATCAGGAAAACTTTGCCGAATGTAGCGATGATTCCAGCGCCGGCATGAAGCTGGCGAACGAAATGAGCCGGAAGAGGTGAAGAAAGGCGGGCGGGCAGCGGAAGATAGGCGAGCCGAGCCCCGTAAGGGGCCGGTTAAGCGAGCGACGTTGGCCCGCAACCGGCCCCTCACGGGGCTCGGCTCGCCGGCATCAATCGATTTGCGTGCCGTCGCGCAACTGATTCGCGAGATCAGCGAGCAATTGCCGGCGCTCACCGCTTGGGATCGCCTTGAGCGATACGCCGTCTTCCGCTTCCTCGGTGCAGAACGGCGGATACGCGCTTAACAGCTGGCCAGGCTGCAAATGGCCCCCCTCGCGCTGGAACTGCAAAAGTGGATGCATTGCCAGATGCTCTCCCGGATCTTCTTCCACATTTTGCAGAAATTCGCTGAAACTCGATTCCAGCGATTCCAGCTCCCCCGTTTCCGCAAAGAGTTGCCAGACGGTCCCCTCGCGCAGGAGGAATTGGTCCCCCATGCAATCTTCCGCGAACGGAATGTCCTCGGGCGTCACCTCGGGATAAAGCTCATGAAACGCGTTCTTGCCGATCCAGGCATCACGCAGGGAATGCCACGCCGGCGCCAGGCACGCCCCGCGCACGTGGAACCCGCCGTGAAACTGGATGAAGCCGTTGGTCTGCTCCAGCAGTTTCGCCAGCTCCCTGGGCAATTTCGCCAGCACCTCGCGGTCATCGATGGCCGGGCCGGTGAAATTGGTGTGCTCGATTTTCATGGTGTTGCCTTTCTACTCGCCTTGACTTCCGATACGATAGAATCGGCATCCGCAACCTGCCTTACCCATTATCATAGGGGTTTCCCGTGGCCTATCCCCGCATGCTTCGATTGCGTCAAAAATTCCCACGGCCGCGCGTCGAGAATATTCCGGCGACCATCCGCGAAGCGCTCGGCAAGCTCAATCTCGGCAGCAAAATCAAGCGCGGCCAAACCGTCGCGCTCACCGCAGGCAGCCGCGGCATCGCCAATATCGCCGTCATCCTCAAAAGCGCCGTCCAGCACCTCCGCGATCTCGGCGCTCAACCGTTCCTGGTCCCCGCGATGGGCAGCCACGGCGGCGCTACCGCCGAGGGCCAACTTCAAGTCCTGCATGGCTACGGCATCACCGAGGATTTCGTCGGCGCCCCGATCCGCTCGTCGATGGAGGTCGTCCACCTGGGCGACACGCCGGAAGGCTGGCCGGTGTTCCTCGACAAGAATGCCTCGAGCGCGGATCATATCGGCGTCGTCGGCCGCGTCAAGCCACACACCAATTACAACGGCCCCATCGAGAGCGGCCTCTTGAAAATGATGATGATCGGCCTGGGCAAACGCCACGGCGCCGCCCATTACCATCGCTTGCTGCTCGAACAACCGTATGACCCGGTCGTCCGCTCCGTTAGCCGATTCATGCGCGGCAAAGCGCCGATCGCGTTCGGCCTGGCAACGGTCGAGAACGGCTACGACGAAACCGCCCTTCTCGAAGCCGCCGCCCCCGCGGATTTCGAGCCGGTCGAAGAGCGTTTGCTCGTGAAGGCGAAAGAATGGCTCGGCCGCTTGCCCTTCCACGAAGCCGACCTGCTCATCATCGACGAGATCGGCAAGGACATCTCCGGCAGCGGCATGGACACCAATGTCGTTGGACGCAAACGCGCCCTCCGCAGCGACGCCGTCATCAATCAGCCGAACATGCGCTACATCTTCCTGCGCGGCCTGACCGAACACACCCACGGCAACGCCTGCGGCATCGGCTTCTCCGACTTCTGCACCAACCGCCTCGTCAACGCCATGGACTACCACGCCACCCGCATCAATTGCGTCACCTCCGGCTACCCCGAAGGCGCCAGCATCAGCGTCCATTACGACACCGACCGCGAAGTCCTCGAAAACGCCCTGTCGCTGCTTGGCTCGCGCGCCATGGAAAATGCTCGCGTCATGCACATTCGCAACACGCTCATGCTGGAGGAAGTCGAAGTCTCCGAGCCGTGCGTGAAGGAATTGAAGCCGGTGACCGAATTCGAGGTGGTGAAGGGGCCCTACGAATTGGCGTTCGATGCGGAAGGGAATTTGACGGGGGTTTGAGCGTCATGTCCTACCTCGTCGGCATCGTCGGCGCCAGCGCTTCCGGCAAAACCAGGTTCCTGCGCGATCTTATCGAGCGACTGCCGGAGAAATCGCGCAGCGTCCTTTCGCTCGACAATTATTACCATCCGATTGAAAGGCAACAGGGTGACGCCAATGGCCGGGCGAATTTCGATTTGCCGACCGCGCTCGATTGGCCACAATTTCGCACCGATCTGGCGGCGCTGCAGCGCGGCGATCCGGTTGTCCGGCCTGAATACACGTTCAACCACCGCGACAAACCGAGCGGCTCGATCACGGTGTCGCCCGCCCCGATCTTGATCCTCGAAGGCCTCTTTCTATTTCATGACGCCGAGATTCGCGCCGCTCTCGACATGCGCGTGTTCATCGACGCCGACGAGGAGATTTGCCGGCAGCGGCGCTTGCAGCGCGATGTGCACGAGCGCGGCTACAGCGCCGAGCACAGCGCTTATTGCTGGGAAAATCACGTGCTGCCGGCGTATCGCGAATTCGTCTTGCCACACCGGGACGAAGCGCACCTGATCGTCGCCAACAACACCGATTTCGCGGCAGGGTTGGACGCGCTGAGCCGGCATTTACATGCGTTGGCCAGATGAAACTCCGGTGTTTACGTTTAGCGCTCGCAGGGCGCTGCGAACGCTAAACGTGAACGGCTTTGGTCCCCACATACAACGTCGCGATGCCGAACGTGAACGGATGCCACTTCACATCGACGAGCCCGTGCCCGCGCAGCCGCTCGGCCAGCGCTTCGCCATCGGGAAACTGCATCACGCTCTCGGGCAAATAGCGATAGGCGTTGTCCTTGGAACGCGAAATCCACTGGCCGAGGCGTGGCAAGACATGCCGAAAATAAGCACGGTACATGCCGCCGAACAGTCGGCCACGCGGCTGCGAGAATTCGAGGATCGCGACCTTGCCTCCGGGCTGCGTCACGCGCACCATCTCGGCGATTCCCTTGTCCGTGTCGGTGACGTTGCGCAGGCCGAACGCGACCGTAGCAATCTGGAACATATTGCTCGCAAACGGCAAATGTTGCGCGTCGGCTTCCAGAAAGCGAATCCGCTCTCCCGCCTTCTTTCCCCGGGCCTTCGCATCCGCCCGCACCAGCATCTCATGGCAAAAATCGGCCCCGACGATCGGCACCCGCCCCGCCGCCGCCCGATCATACGCCAACGCCAGATCGCCGGTGCCGGTGCAAAGATCGAGGATCGGCGCGGCGGTTGCTCCCCTCGCTCCTGTACTCAGGGGAGAGGGGCTGGGGGTGAGGGGCAGCGTTGGCGGCACGAGCCGGGTGGTTCGCCAACGCCAATATTTATCGATGTTCAGGCTCAGCAAATGATTGAGCAAATCATAGCTCGGAGCGATGTTGTTGAACATGCTCCGAATCTTGGTTTCGCGCTTGTCGAGAGCCAATAATTCCACAATCGCACCGAACATGGCGGTTCCTCGCTAGGCGACGCACGAGAAACCGCAAACGAATCCCAAGAGCAACCGACGCAATGGGAAAGCGTGCGGCGAATCTGGGGGTTATTGATACGGTCATTTGCCGTTGGAGGATTTGCCTTTCGCCTTTTTCGGCGCAATCGGGTCCAGGCTGATGACATACATTAAGTCTACGACCACCGAATTGTCCATAAGGCCTTCATCATCGCTTGGAAGGCCGATGACAGCTGAATCACGCCGGACCATGATCTGGTCGGGATGGCGCACCTCATAGCTCGCGCCTTCGCTGATGACAACACGAAATGGCACGAATGGCTGTTCACGCACCCGCTTGAGTAAATCTTTGCCTGTCACGTCTTTTCCTTCCCGCGGTTGGGATCGAAGGCCCTCTTTCCCTTTGTAACGTGCCGAGCCGTATGCGTCAATTGTCGGGGTGGGCAACGAGCGAGAAACCGAAGACAATGCAGAGAACTCACCGCTTGATTGTTGTATCGGGATCGTAGACCATCGACCCATGTTCAATCTGCGAGAAAACCGGCGGCTAGTCGGCCCGCACGCCTTCTACGACCTGGTGCGCCTGGCACGGCGCGGCCGCAGCACGCTCGTGCGCGTCCTTTATGTCCTGGCGCTTTTCGCGGCGCTGGCGGCGACCTACTATAGCACGCTCAAGGAACCCCACTTTTTGGCGCCCGGAATTAGCGGCATGCCACTCCTGCAATGGTCGATCAACCAGAACGCGCGGATCGCCGAGCGCTTCAGCATCACGGTCCTTGTCGCGCAAAATATCGCGGTACTGGTGCTGATGCCGATCTACATCGCGGCGGGGATTCAGGAGGAACGCAATCGCCGCACCTTGCCGCTTCTGTTCACGACGCATCTGAGCGCATGGGAAATCGTGACCGGCAAATTGCTGTCGCGCGTTGTGCTCGTCGGCAGCGTCCTGCTGTCCGGATTGCCAGTGCTGGCGTTCGCCCAACTCTGGGGCGGCATTGACATGGAGATGATCGCCGCCAATTTCTGGAATACCTTCCTGCTGCTGTTTTCCGTCGGCGCGTTCAGCATGTTCACAGCGATTGAAAGCCGCAGCCTGATCATGGCGCTGGTGAAGAGTTATTTTCCCCTGGCAGGCATCTTCATGTGCGCGTGCGGGCCGCTGGATTTAGCCCACGGCTCATCTCCGTATCTACTGAGGCCGTCAAGTGGAGGCGCCGACAACTACCTGATCATGTGGGGCGTAGCCGGCGTGTTGACGCTGGTGCACGGCGTCACCGCATACGGTCTGCTGCTTCTTTCCGCCTACCTGTTGCACAAACAACGCGGCGAGGAGCCAATGCCTGTCGAAGCGGCGCAACCGCGCTTCAACAAGAACGCCAATCGATTCTGGCAATTCCCGCCCATCGGCGACAACGCTGTCGCCTGGAAGGAATGCTACCTCGATCCGTCGTATGTCGTTGTTCGCTTGGCGATGTGCTCGATGCCGGTGCTCATTACTTTGTACCTGATGCATGTGAGCGTGTGGGTGGACGCCCAACGAGGAGGCGAGCGCATCGGCATCGACTATTTTCTCGACCTCTTTGTGTGGATCATGATTGCCGACCTCTGCTGTTTCCTTTGGCTCCTGACGTTGCGGATCACCGGTTGTATTGTCCGCGAACGGGAACGCCAGTGCCTCGATTCGCTTCTGCTCCTGCCAATTTCGACGACGGAATTCCTGTGGGCGAAAGTCGGCGGTAACATGCGGCGCTACTGGCCGGCGCTGCTTCCGTTCGGTGCGACCTGGCTGGTCGCTTTGGTTTTCGGTAATCTGGCGCCGTGGGCCGGCCTCTTGCTGTTGATTGCCGTGGCAATTCACGTATACTTTTTCGCGATGCTGGCGCTTTTTCTCTCCGTCATCTGTCGCACCAGCGTCACGGCCTACGTCAGCATGGGGCTCATCCTGCTGGTCTTGCTGATCGGCACTATTGCCTGCCCCATCCTTGTGCCTGGCTCGTCGGAATTCTCCTACGCGCTCAATCCGGTAGGTTGCTGGATCACCATCGTACGCGATTGGTGGCGTCAGGGTCACTATTCGGCGTTTCGCGAAATCGCCGGTTGTTTATTGGGATATTTCGTGGCGGCGGCGACTCTCGACGCTGCCGCACACCGGCGACTCGCGCCATAGCCCGACGCGCCAGCCAGGGATGCCGCAAAACTAAGATGCTCTTGCCAATCTCGCTCGGTGCTGGAAAATGACAGTGCGTCAAGGTCCGTTTCCAATCAAAATTCAAGAAAGGATCCTTACCGTGGCAGTCAGCGTTGCGGTCGTGGGCGCTGACCGGCGCCGTCGGCGAAATCATGCGACTCGTGCTCAGTGAGCACGATTTCCCGTTTTCCTCCATCAAGTTCCTCGCCTCCGAACGCAGCGTCGGCAAAGCCATCGAGTTCATGGGTAAGCGCTACATCGTCGAGGCGATTCGGCCCGAGGCGTTTGCCGGCGTGCAGATCGTTCTTTCCAGCACGCCGGCATCGGTGAGCCGCGAGACGAGCCCGCTGGCGGCGAAGGCGGGGGCGATCGTCGTCGATAATTCGAGCGCCTGGCGGATGGATCCCGATGTGCCGTTGGTGGTGCCGGAGGTGAATGCCGATGCGCTCAAGTCGATTCCGAAGGGGATCGTGGCGAATCCGAATTGCTCGACGATCCAGATGGTGGTCGCGTTGAAGCCGCTGCACGATTTGGCCCGCATCAAGCGCGTGGTGGTGGCGACCTATCAAGCATCGTCCGGCAAAGGCGCGAAGGCAACGGCGGAGCTGGCGGCGCAATTGCATGCGCTTGGCCGCGGTGATAAGGTTCCGCCGGTGACAGTGCATGCCGCCCAACTCGCGGGCAATGTGTTGCCGCACGACTGGAAGCTCGGCGAGGACGGCTACAGCGAAGAAGAGATCAAGATGATCAAGGAAACCCGGAAGATCATGGGGGACGACACGATCCTGGTGTCGCCGACGACGGTGCGCGTGCCGGTGCGCACTGGGCATTCCGAGGCGATCAATCTCGAATTCGCTCGGCCCATCACGCCGGAGCAGGCGCGCGAGGCATTGCGGAAATCGCCGGGCGTCATCGTTCTCGATGATTATGCCAAGGGGGAAGTGCCGCTCGCGCTCAATAGTGAAGGGCGCGATGAAGTCTTCGTGGGCCGCATTCGCCGCGATCCTACGGTTGCGAACGGCCTGAACCTGTGGGTGGTATCGGACAACTTGCGCAAGGGGGCAGCGACCAACGCGGTGCAGATCGCGGAGGTGCTGGTGGCACGGGGTTGGCTGCCGAATTAGAATCCGGCGCTTGCCCCCCCAGGAACGCTGCGCTTATCCTGGGGCTTGCGGAAATCGAACAAGCCCCAGGATAAGCGCAGCGTTCCTGGGGGGGCAAGCACGCGGGATTCCGCATGGCCGACCCGATCCGCACCTCGCAAGCCGCCGTGCGCGGGTGGTACGGCTTAATTCTTCTTTTGCTGGCGATTCTCCTGGTCGTACCGATCTGGGCCGTCGAATATCCGCCGCTCGTCGATTACCCCAATCACCTCGCGCGTGGCTACATCCTCTACCACTACGATGATGTGCCGAGCTTCCGCGAGTATTACGACATCGACTATGTTTCGACGCCGAGCCTGGCGATGGACTTGTTCATGCTGGCGCTGCAGCCGATCTGCGACATACGCATCGCCGGCAAGCTCTTCTTGACATTGACGATGTTGCTATGGATGCTCGGCTGGCATCTGTTGGGCCGGGCCATCCACGGTCGGCCGACTTGGCTCGCCCTGGGTGCCGGGCTGTTCGCGTATCATTCGATGTTCTTTTACGGCTTCACGAACTTCGCGTTCGGCCTGGGCGTCTTTTTGATCGCATTCGCCGCCTGGTTTCATGGTGCTCGCATTGGGCGTGGTGGCGGCATTTCCTCGTTGCCTTGCTCGCGCTCGCCTGCTTCTTTTCGCACCTGGCGGCTTTCATTTTCCTGGCCGGCAGCGTGCTGGCGGTGACGGCATGGGAGTGCACACGCGCCCGGAAAATCTCAATGACGGCAATCATCGATCTGTTGCCGGTCCTCGTTCCGATTTTCTGCGTGCGCGGCGGCGGTCAAAGCGAAACCCAATGGGATTTCCCGAGCAAATTCGTCGGCTCTTTGACGCTCTTTCGCGGCTACAATCGCACCCTTGATGCCGTCTTCATCGCCGCCGTCGGCGTTTTCATTGTGCTCTCATTTCTTTGGTCGAAGCGAACGCAGGCGGTCGGCAGCACTCTCTTTGTCGGCGCCGGCTGCGTGGCGATGTTCCTGATCGGCCCGACGATTCTCTTCGGCGGCTCACCCGCCGACGCCCGCTTCCTGCCCGCCGCCGCCCCGTTGATCGCCCTCTCGTTCGATTTCGCTTTTCCGCCCCGCAAAGCGCTGGTCCTGCTCGGCATCTTCCTCGCCCTCGTCGGCTTTCGCATCGGCATGATTGGCTACTACTGGCACCGGATCGACGCCGAGTTGCGCGAGCAGGTCGCGCTGTTCGCGGACATTCCTGTGCAAGCGAAGGTCTATCCAATGGTCAAGATTGCCGACGCGCCCGATGAAAAGAAACGCGAATTGCCCTTGTTTCACGCGATCTGCTACGCCGTGGTTGATCGCCAAGTTTACACGCCGACGCTGGTGGCGTTCGCCGGGCATAATCCACTCCGCTACAAGGAATCGCCCCCGCGCGTGAAGCTGCACCTGGATCCGGCGCCGTTCCTGTCCGCTGATCAAGTCGATTGGGAATTGATCCTCGCTACCCACGAATATCTCTGGTGCTGGCATGTCCCGGCCGATTATCGCCGAATCCTGGACCAGCGTTGCACGCTGGTCGCCGAGAAAGAGGGCGGCAGCATCTGGCGCGTGCGAAATCGCTAGAATGATGTTCGGTTCATCCTCAGCGGGAGCGCCTTATGCCGGAACGGTTCCAGGTCCGTGTCAGCAAGGATTATCTTGTCTTTTGCTCCGGGCACTTTATCAGCTACGAGGGGGACAAGTGCGAACGGCTGCACGGACACAACTATCGGACCGCCGTCGAGGTCGAAGGCGTGCTGGATGAGAACTTCTATGTGTTCGATTTCATCACCCTGAAGAAGCGAGCGAAGCTAATCACCGATGAGCTCGACCATCGCATGATGCTGCCGACGAAGAACCGCGTCATCCTTTTGGAGGAATCGGCACGGAGCATCCGCGTCCGCTATAAGGACCGCGAATGGCTTTTTCCGCGCGAGGATTGCGTCTTGCTGCCGATCCAGAACACGACCGCGGAACTGTTGGCTCGTTACATCGGCGAACGGCTGCGCGAGGATCTGGGCAAGACGTACCGATTCGTGCCCGATGTGCTGCGCGTCGAAGTCGAGGAAAGCTTCGGGCAATCGGCGACCTGGGAATGGCGTGGCGACATCAAGGCCGTTTGACGTCCTCCGGCGTGATTCTGCCATCGTGCAAGGCCGACGCGACCAATACCTGATCGATGCCAACCGCCGCAAGGCGGTGCATGTCCGCCATGCCGCGCACGCCGCCGCCGGCTATTAATTGCACCTCGGGGAATGCGCGCCGCAATCGGCCGCACAACTTCTCCGTGCCGATTCCCGTGCCGACGCCGACACGAGCCAAATCGAGGACGATCAGGCGGCGCACGCCCATATCACGAATCGCACGCTCGGCGATCAGGAACGGATCATCGGTCCGCCACGGCTCCGAATTGCCGAGCGGCTTGCCCGCTACCAAATCGAGCGAGAAGACAACGCAGTCCGGACCGAGCCTGGTGATGATGTGCCGTAATTCGCCCGGCGTCTCAATACACTCCAGACCGACGACGATCCGTGCCGCGTTGGCGACGATCAGCATTTTCAATGTGCGGTCTTTGTGCGAACGTAGGCCGGCATCGATCCATAAGCGAAAACCGGCGTCGTGTAGCTTCAGGTAGGTCGGCAGATCGGGGGACTCGCCGCGAATGGCGTCGAGATCGGCAAGGTAGAATTCGTCAAAGCCGAATCGGTCGTGCAAGGCACAGGCGACGGCCAGCGGATCAGCGGAATCGACCAGCTTGCTAATGATGGGGCGATATTCCTCACGCCGGCCCCCGACGCCCCGAACGATCTGGTCATGCATCAGGTCGAGGACCGGGAGAAGACTCATAAATCTCGCGTCCCGGGGCAAATTTGCATCACAAGGAATCGTGACCTATGCTTGAACGGGTTCCCGTCCGGAACTCGTCGAGGCTACCATGGACCACTCCAATTCTCCTGCCAACGAGAGCGCTTTTCCCGCCCTGTTCGTGGTGCTGTCCACGTTCATCGGCGTCCTGATCTGGCTCTGCGTATTGCTCGCCTGCTTGCCGCAATATTGAGCATCACGACAATTCATAAATGCGCACGACGCCGTCGAAGCACGGTAGAGCCAACCGGCGGTTATCCGGATGGATCGCCAGGTCGCGGACATTGTTCGGCACGGCGACATTGTGAATGGAGTTGGCATCGCTGGGCCGCCAGAACCAGATGCCGCCGCCGCTGCCCGCGCCTGCGCCAATAACTTGGCCGCACGGATGAAAGACGACGCCCCAACAAGTGCCCTGGAATGCCGGCTGAACTCGCAAAACCTGGGTGCGCTGGCCGGTCTGCCAGTTGAACAGAACGACCGCCGGATTGCCGACGCCGGCAAAAGCGTTGCTGACATTCGTGATGCCGGCACAGGCGAGCAGCGATCCGTCGGCATCGAAGCTCATGCTGCGGACGCCGCCATGATCGGCGCGGAAGGTCGGATCGTAGCGGAAGATGACCGACGCATCCATCGTGCGCGTTTCACGGCCGGTCTGCGGGTCCCATTGTTTGACATTGCCGCGCAGATCGCCGGAGACGATGGCGCGTTCGGTCGGATGGAAGGCGACGTTGTAGACATGGCAAGTGTGCCCGGCGAACTCGCGGACCAGCGAGAAATCGGCGGCGTTCCAGAGTTTGACAAGATTATCGTTGCCGCAGGTCGCGAACTGGCGTTGATCGAGGCTCATGGCGATGGCGCGAACCCAGCCGTCGTGGGCATCAATCGTCCGCTCTGGCGTCGGATTGGCGGCGTCCACGGCCCACACGAGCAGCTTGCCGTGGTAATCAGTGGACAGCATCTTGCCCGACGCGGCATGAAAGGCGATGCCACGCACCCAGCTGCGATGGCCGGCGAACGCGACTTTGGCGTTCGGGGCGGCGAGCTCCCAGCGCTGAATGGTGTTGTCCTGTGCGCCGGCGAAGACGTACCGGCCCGACGGATCGAAGCGGCACGAGAGCAGCGGGCTATTGTGCCGTAGCTCCAAGGCCATGCGCATGCGCGATGGCGTGATTTCGGAATGCGACGCTTGGCGGGAGAAGATGCCGGACATGGTTCCTCCTCGATTTTTCTAGGTTCCGTCATCTCGCTTTGTCGAAAGCGTTTCCTCCAACGGATCGAAGACTAAATGACCGTGCGTGAATTCGCAGCTGGTGTTATGCAGCGATTCGCCGGTATTGTCGTTGGTTGCGCTTGCGGAGGTGGTAACGAACTGCCTCCATCAGTTTTGTCATGTTCGGTTGGCGATGGTTGCGCGTCACATCGGCGTGGAGGTCCTCCCAGACCCGCTCAATCTTGTTGTGGTCAGGGCAATATGGAGGCAAGAAATGCAGTTTGATCTTGCCTGCCAAGTAGCCGCTCAAGGCCGCGTGGACAATGTCGCTTTTATGAATGCGATAGTTGTCACAGATCAGGTGCAAGCAGCGCTCCTTGGGATAGTCCCGACGCAGGCGGTCGAGCAAGTCGAGAAACAGGTAGCTCGTCTTGCGAATTCCTTCGACCCAGGTCACGATGCCGGTGCGGACATCAAGGGCCCCGGCCAGGTAACGCTTTTCATTCTTGCCTGGCGTGAGCACCTGTTTCTGTTGGCCCGACACCATCCAGTCCAGGCCGATTTTCGGGTTCAGATGAATGTCCACCTCATCCTCGTAAAAGACCCGTTCGCCGCGCGGCGGCGTGTCGATCAGACGCCGCAGTTCCCGCAAACGCCTGGTTTTTGCCGACTTCGACCAAGGACAACCCACGATCGGCTTGGGGCGACCACGCCGGGCTTTGATCTGGGCCAGGGCTCGGCTCATCGTGGTCGTATGAATGCGCACGCCGGTCAAACGCACCATCGTCTCGATCAACAATTCGCGCGTCCAAGTCGGACGACGCCAGCCATAAAGTTCCGGCGAATTGCTCACGATGCAATGCAGACGCTGCAAGTAATCTTCGCTGAGCTTTTCCTCGCCATTGTCGGTTCGGCCATCCTGCAAGCCCGCTTCACCATAGCGGCGAAATCTCGCTACCACTCGTCCAACCGTGGTGTGGTGCACTTGCAGAACTTTCGCGGTCTGGCGGGTCGAGCGTCCGTTGATCACATTGATAATCATCAAATAGCGCAGCCGAGTACCGGCGTTGCGACAATGGCGGAGCGATCTGCACAAACGCTCCTTGACACTGAACCGAACCTTCAGGACAATCATCTTCATGGGAATTCCTCTCGTTCTCAAGAGCGTGTCTTGAGGGCACTTGTGGCGGAATTCCCATTTTTTATTGCGCTCCTGCGTACCCGTGCAGCTGATTCACGCACGGTCATTTAGATGGAGGCTGTGTTGTCGCTGTTCCCAGCCATTGGTCTCGGAGGCCTGCAGCCATTCAATGATGGACGGCAATCCCTTTTCACGGAGAAGGCAGCCAGCAAGATGGCGCAACTTGCGCAGGACTGGAGAAACCCTAATTTCCCACCGTTGGTCGTACCAGCCCTCATCGATGTACGCATTGGCGCCGCCGAAACCCGGCTTCCGTGCAGGCTGAAAATCGGCGGTCACGAGCGTGTAGGTTTCTTTTTCTCTCAGCGCCCGCTGCGAGTTCGCGGAAGAATCAAAGTAGAACGCCAACTCGAAATCGTGCCCGTTGGGCATAGCCTCAAGCGTTTGGCTTATCGCCTCTGCGCCAATAGGCCAAGAGAGCGTCTGTGGCAGTTTTGATTTATATCGGGTCGGGATCATTGCAGCCACCCTAAAGTCACGCCAGCACCTCGCTGATCGCCGCTGCCGCCGGGTCCGCGATCGGAATCGGTCGGCCGTCGTGGTGGTGGTTGCGCGTCGAATTCAGGCCGAGGGCGCGGAAGTAGGTGTGGAACAGGTGGCCGCCATTGACCTGACGATCGGTCACCGCGGTGCCGTTGTCGTTGGTGCGGCCGATGCAGGCCCCGCCGCGCACGCCGCAGCCGGCCATGGCAATCGACCAGGCCCTGGACCAGTGATCGCGGCCGAAATTGCGGTTGATCGTCGGCGTGCGGCCGAACTCCGACATCACGATCACGAGTGTCCGTTCCAACATGCCGCGCTGGGCCAGATCGTCGAGAAGGGTGGCGAAGGTCTTGTCGAACTCGCCGAGCTGTTCGATGTGGAAATCGAAGTTTTCGTGGTGCGTGTCGTAGTTGGAATGCGTGACCTTGGTAAAGGTAACGCCGGCTTCGAGCATGCGGCGGGCCAGCAGCATGTGCCGGCCGAATTCGTGATGGCCATAGCGATCGCGCAGACGCATCGGCTCCTGGCTGAGATCGAAGAGGTTGCGGCGCTGCATGACCTGCGTGGCTTGCGCGTACGAGTTGGTGTAGGCTTCGGTGTCGGCGCTGCGGCGCGCCTGGGAAAAGCGGTTATTCAAGCGGTCGCGCAATTCGTTGCGTTCCTGATCGGCGAGCTCGGTTAGCGTCGCCGGGCGCAGCAAGTTGGCGGGGGGCTGGCCGTCGCCGAGCGTGACGGAGGCGTAGCGCGGGCCGAGGAAGGCGGCGTCATTGCGGTTGAAGCCCGATTCGCCGCGCGGGGCGATGTGGATGTAGCCGGGCAGGGGGCTGTCTTCGTTGCCCAGCAGCTTGGCGACGGACGAGCCGAGGTGGGGAAAGCGTTCCGCCGGGGTTTGCCGACGCCCAGTTTGCATGATGTAAGCGCCCTTGCCGTGATCGTCCTCGGCGGTGTTGAGCGAACGGACAATCGCCATGCGGTGCATCTGCTGGGCGGTGTACGGCAGCAATTCGCTGATGTGAACGCCGGCGACGGAGGTCGGAATGGCCTGGAATGGGCCGCCGGTGTTGGTGCCGGGCTTGGGATCCCAGGTTTCCAGCTGGCTGGCGCCGCCCGCGAGGAACACGACGAGAACGCGCTTGTCCTGTCGGCGAATTTCGTCGGCGTTCGCCGGCGTCAGCATGTCTTTAAAGCCGAGCATGGCGACGGCGCCGGCAGCGGTTCCGGTCAGAAATTTACGCCGTGAAAACGCGTGAACCGGTGAATGGCAGGCATAATGAGCGTTCATGTGGTCCCCCCCTCGAAAGATTGCCACTGTGGCCAAGGATTATCTTAGCTGTGATCCTTATGGTTGCGACATCTTGCGCGATTTTGGCAAGATTTCGCTTGGTCAATGGTTAAAGCGGAATTCAGCCGACGTCAATAGCGCCCACGCCAGATCCTGCAAGGCAGCGGGGCGCTGAGCGGCGTGACGGGCCAGATAGTCGGCGACTTCCGCGCGCTCCTGGGCGCTCGGCAATCGGGTCAGCACGCTCGGGTACAGCTCGTCCGCAACCGCGCCGGCGTCTTTTTGTGCGGCCAAGCGGTCCATCAGATTGCCGGGGCGGGAGGTCAGCCAATCGCGCAGCGTGCCGCCGTTGGCCAGGAACAATGTCTGATCGAGCGTCGCCTCGAAATCCTGGCTGAACGCGGGATCACCCGGCTGAGAAGCGAACAGGGCGATGACCGGTGCCGCTTGGGCTGACAGCTTGGCGTAGATTGCCGCGTCGGTCGCCTTCGAGCCCTGCGCTTTCCTCTCCGCGGCCATTACGCCGGTCGCTTGCATCAGGCTCCAGGCAAACTGCTCCGGTGTCATCGCCTTGAGTGGCGCGACCGCGAATGTCTTTGGATCGATTTCCTGGCCTTTGGGCGGCTCGCTGGAGCGCTGGTACGCCTCGCTAAGCAGGATGGCGCGAATCAGGGCCTTCACGTCGCAATTGCTTGCCGTGAATTCATCGCTCAGCATCTGCAGCAGTTCCGGATGCGACGGCGGATTGGCGGGGTGATCGTATTCGACCGGATCGATGATGCCTCGCCCCATCATGAAGAACCAAAACCGGTTGACGGCCGCCCGGGCGAAGCGCGGATTGTCCTTGCTGGGGATCTGTTCGGCGAGTTGGGCGCGGCGGCTATATTTCGGCACGCCACGCTCCCCTTTGCCGACCGGTGCGACATACTCCTGCCCTTTGTCAAACTTCGGCTCCTCGAGCACGGGCCCATCCGGCAGCCTCGGCCCCGTGTTCTTCGTGACTTTCGCCACGAACACCGACTGGAACGTTACATCCCCTTCAGCCTTCTCGGCAAAGACGGCGAGCTTGGAAGATTTTTCCACGTAAATGTAGCTCCGGTTCAAGAACGCCATCACGCCGTAGTAGTGATCCTGTTTGTAGGCATCAACCAGAGGATGATCGTGACACTGTGCGCAATGGAGGTTCATGCCGAGGAAGAGCCGGCTGATGTCCTTGGTGATGACGTTGACCTCGCCATCGCGGTCCAGATAGAACTTGGCAGCCGCGCGTTTCTTGACATCGGCGCCGTCGGCGGAGAGGATTTCGCGGACGAACTGATCGTAGGGCTTGTTGGCGGCAAAGGAAATCTGCAAGAAATCCCGCCATTCGCCTCGTTTGACGTGCTTATCGGGCCGACGATCCATGAGGAGCACGTCGAAAAGATTGGTCATGTGCCTGGCATAGCCCTCGCTGGCCAGCACCTTGTCCACGAGCTTTACGCGCTTATCGGCGGCCTTGTCCGCAAGAAAGGCCCTCGCTTCGTCACGGGACGGGATAACGCCGGTCAGGTTCAAATATACGCGGCGCAAAAACTCGGCATCATCCGCACGTGGAGCGGCGGGTCCCTTGAGCCCCTTCTGAATGTGCCGGTCGATTCGCTGCGACAAGGACGTTTGCCCCGATACGAATCCTGGCAAGATGAACGGGATCAGGCAGGTGAGCCAACGAAGGTGCGCCATCGTGGGGACTCCTGAAAATGTGGTGTCAAGGAAGGCGGGATTGCTAATTCCAGCCTACCGAGTGGACACTTGGTGTCAAGCAATAAAAAAACCTCGCCCGACCATTTCGCAAAGCGAAACGATCGGGCGAGGCTTCCCCAATCCGCAAATCTTTACTTTCCTGCGAAGCTGAGTTCTTTCAACCAGGTCGCGGGGATCGGCCGATCCACGTCTTCGTCGGCGAAGCGCCAGGTCTGCACGCTGACATTACCGGGATGCCAAGAGAAAAACGCCCGGCGGTTGTTGACCATGGTCGGAAAGCCAATCTGGCCATCAACTTCGTTCAACACGCTCAGGCCGAGGCCGCGCAGTTCGGCGGCAGCGATTTCAAGTTCCTTTTCCGCCTTCGCCAGCTCTTCCTTGACTTCGTAACGCCGCTGCCTCATGGGCCAATCGAGGTTGCGTCGTTGCCGGTCAAGGCGTTCTTCTTCGGGTTGCAGGCGCTCGATCGCGCCATGGCGTGCCACAATGTCCTCAGAAATGTGCTGCACAAGAGGCAACATTTTCTGCACGGTTTTGAGACTCAGCACGACCTCGTTTCGCTCAGGTGATTCGGAGGCGTCCGAAGTCGGATAGCTTCTGGAGCCGCTCATCTTTGTCCCCTTCTCAGACAGACGGCCAAGTGCTTGCCACTACTACTTACATCATACGTCGGAAATCAAGTGCGCGCGACTGAAAAACAATCAAAAATTTCCGCGGAACTTCGAGCTCTCACCGAACAACTTTTACGCTCGCGCAGGTCTGCCAAAGCTCAGGCCATCCCTGGACTTTCCAGAAATATGCTTGAACCGCGCCGGCGCGCCTTGTAGCATACGGCGAATATCCCATTCTCATTACGGTTTTGCGTATGAACGCCTCGCCTCCCCCGTTGCCCAAGTGTTCCGTTTGTCAGACCACGCTTGATCCGAACGGCACCTGCCCGCGTTGCCGGGCGCCAGAGGACTGGCAGGACCAGATCGATGCGCTCGATTTCGTCGTCCGCCGGCTCAAGGCATGGCGCGACGACGGCCGACTTACCGAGCGCCAGTTTCAAGCGCTGACCGACGATTACCAGAAGCGCCGACAGGCGATGACCGCCGCCGCCTCGGCCCAGCAGGTTTTCGTTCGGGACAAGACCTTTCCGCCCCGCGATGAATGCTGGAGCTGCCGGGGCTATCTACACGACAATTCGTCCCATTGCACCGAATGCGGCGCACCCATCGCCGACGCCGGCGTTCGTTCCCTGCGCTATTGGCTTTTTCTCCATCAAGAGCTGGGGCAGCACCAGGAATCGGGCTGGCTGACCCTGCGGCAAGCCCACGAATTTCAAACCGACACCAACGAGCGCATCGATGCCCTGCGGCACAAGTTGGAGCGCGACCGCGCCCTGCCGGTCATCCCGGTTGACGACCAGGAGGCCCCGCCGCCGCGGCGGCGAAGAAAACGCCGGCACTGGAAGGACGAGCCGGCCGAGCCAGAAACGCCGCCAAGGAGCTTTCTGGAAATCCTGCTCGACCCGCAGAGCATTCAATGGCTGCTGGCCGCGGGCGGGGCGCTCATCGCTCTGGGGTTAGTGATCTGGCTGACGGCGATGGGCTTGTTCGACGAGCCGTTGTTCGTGGCCGTCATCCTTGGCGTCGGCAACGCCGGCTTGCTTGCGGGCGGCTGGTTCATGATCCTGCGCACGCGCTTCAAGGATGCGGGGCGGGCGTTGACCTTGCTGGCCTGCCTGGTCATGCCGCTCAATCTGTGGTTTTATGACCACAACCAGCTGCTCACGCTCGATCAGCACCTCTGGATCGCCGCTCTGTTCTGTTGCGCGATCTATATCGCGTCGGCGCTGGTGCTCAAGGATGCCCTGTTCGTTTACGTGCTGGTTGCCGGCGTCACGCTGACGGCATTGCTTTTCCTCGCGGAAATGAAACATTTCGGCGAAGTCTTCGCTCCGTCGGCCATGCTGGTCTTTCTCGCCTTGATCTGCCTGCACGCCGAGCGCGCGTTTCCGGACACCGACGGTCCGCTTTCACGCAAGCAGTTCGGCATGGCATTTTACTGGTCCTCGCTGCCGCTCTTGGCGTTCGGTCTGCTTCTGTTGCTCGGCGGCCAGCTGACCGGCTGGCTGCACGAACCGATCTTTCGGCATCTCGGCATGGCCAATCCGTCGGATGTTTCGCTGCGTCAGAACCTCCCGTGGACACTCATTCTCGTTCTGGCGGGCACTTACGCCCTGATTTACGCCGATCTCGTGGTCCGCAAGATCGGCGTATACATCTATATCGCCGCCTTCACCATTCTCTGGGCGGAAGTGCTGGTCCTCATCATCACCGAGCTGGCCCGAATCGAGCCGGCTGTGATCATCGCCCTCGCCTTGACCGCCCTGGCCGTCCAGCTTTTGCAAGCGGGGCTCGGCAGCAAGCACGCGTTTCTGCGCACCGCCGCCCCGCTCGCTTTCTTGTTAAGCCTGCTGCCCTTGGCGTACGGCGTGCTGCTACACTTCCGGGCGGTGAATTTCGAACTGAACGCCGCGTGGCCGTTCGAGATCAACTGGTTCTTCGTCGGCTCCATGGTGCTGACAGCACTGGTGTGCCGGGCCGGCGCTTACCTGGAGCGGCACAGCAACGCGGAAGCTTCGATGGTCTACTTTTTCGCGACGGCGGCGGCGACGCTGGTGTTCGCGGCCGGCCTTTTGTGGATGCTGGGCGTCAAGGCCTGGGAGGTGCAGGCGCCGCTTCTGATGATTGTGCCGATCCTCTATTTGATCGCGTCGTACCTTTATCGCGGGCACACGCCGGAAATGCCGTTGCTCTGGGTGGCCCACGGCGCGGTGGCGGTCATGCTCTTTTGCAGTCTTTGGGTCGCCCTGAACATCACGCCGCAGGTGCGCGAGGTCGTGCCGATCGAAGGCAAGCTGCTGAATCTGCTGCTTGCCCTGTTTTGCCTGGAGGCGGCAATTTTCTACGGCCTGGCGTCGGTTTTCGGCCGCACCAACTGGACGATTTACTTCGCTACGGTGATGTTTTGCGGTGCAGTTTGGCAACTGCTTTTGTTCTTCGGTACGCCGGATGAATTCTACGTCCTCGCCTTTGCCTTGATTGGTTTCGCATTCCTGGTGATATTTCGTCTGGGGCTCTTCGAGAATTGGCAGATGCCCGGCCTGGAGCGCGCCCTGTTCCAGTCCGCCAACGCGCTCACCACGCTCGGCTTCATCGCCGGCGCCCTGCTGGCCTTGAGCCGATTCGTCATGGAGGAAGATGCGGCGGGAAACTGGCGCATGCGCGTCTGGATCATGCTCGGCATCCTCGTCTTCCTGACATTCATCGGCATTTTGTCGGCCGTGATCGTGCAACATCCGACGTGGCGGCGTGTCTATCTGGTGTTCAGCATCATCAACGCCGTCCTGATCGCCATGATGTTCCACAAGCTGAGCTTCTTGTCTCCCTGGCAAAAGCTGGAGATCTTCAGCATCGTGGTCGGCGTCGTCTTGCTCACCGCCGGCTACATCGGCTGGTGGCGCGAGAGCGATCGGGCTAGCGACCCGGTCAGTCTCGCGTTCCTGTTCGGCAGCATCGCCCTGGTCATGCCGCTGCTATTGGCGGTGGCGATCTGGCGTTTTGCCCATCACGACCACGATGCCGGTTTGGATGACATCGGGCTGATCATCGCCTGCGTCGTGCTGTTCGGCAGCGGCGTTCTTTGCCGGATCAAGACGCCGACATTCATCGGGGCGGTGGGCATGTTTCTGTATCTGCTGATGATTCTGATCGATCTTCAGCGGCACCTGAAGCAGCAATGGATCATCGGCATCTACCTGACGCTCGGCGGCGTGGTGCTGTTCGGCTCGGGACTAGTGCTGAGCATTTATCGGGACAAGCTGCTGTCGTTGCCGGACCGGATTCGCCGCCGGGAGGGAATATTCCGGATTTTCGATTGGCGCGTAACCGAGGAACGCCGCCGCCCAGTCGCGCATCTCGATATTCGCGCCGACGCCACGCACCGCCAAGGCGCCGCAATGGCGCTCGCCGAGGTCGAACTGGTTAAAATGCCAATCGCGTTCCACAAAGTCGGCGAGCGGTCGAAACAGCGTCAACTCATCACCGTCCATGTCGAAGCAAAACGCTTCCAGCGGAAACGTTAACCCGCGGCCGATCCCCTTGACAAACGCTTCCTTCAACGTCCAGATGGCGAAAAAGGCGTCGGGCAACTGGTCTGGGTGCAACTCGCTAAGACGGCGTGCCTCCGGAGCGGCGAAAAATCGTTCGGCCAGCGCCAAATAATCGACCGGACGGGTTCGCTCCTCGACATCAATGCCAACTTCACGCCCGCCGCTGACCGCCATCGCAATTGCCCCCCGGCTATGCGTGAGATTGAAATGCAAGGGCGGCGGGCCATCGACCAGAAGAATCGGCTTGCCGAAATCGTTGGCGGCGAAGCGCAGATCGTGGCATGCGCAATCGAGGTAACTTGCCAGCACAGTGCGTGTCACAGCGCGCGCCCACAGAAACAGCGAGCGATCGCGCTCGTGCCGCAGGGCATTCATGCGTTCGGCTTCTCGTGGGGACAGCAACGAACACAACTCGGACGGCTCGGTCCGGCGCTCCGCGAGCAAATGCCAGACGTGAACTTCATTCGCGCCGATGGTATTTCGTGGATTCAGCAGCATGCAAGCTCTATTCTATGCGTAGCCCGAATAATTCACCGCAAAGTGCGCCGAGAGCGCGGAGAACAGTCAGGTGGTGATGGCAAACGTACCTGCGGCAATTTGCACAACCAAGCGCGAAGATAGCGTGCCTCAGCGCATCCTGCACATCAAGTTTCCTTATGGTCTCTGCGCTCTTGGCGCTCTCTGCGGTGACTAATCCGGGATGGATCAGCGCCACGCCAAACGTCAAGTGGAGGGCAACCATGGAACTCCAAGAAATGACCTGGCCGAAAGTCGCGGCCCTGTCGAAGGATACGCCGGTCGTGATCCCGATTGCCGCCCTGGAGCAGCATGGTCGGCATATGCCGGTGTTCACCGACAGCATGCTGCTGGGCGAGATCCTGCGCCGCGTCAAGGAAACCAGAATCAAGGATCGCGTTCTTTTCACCCCGCTCATGTGGCTGGGCAATTCGCACCACCATCTCGACTTCCCCGGCACACTTTCCGCATCGCCGCGGGTTTACATGGATCTCCTGATCGATCTCGCCGAGAACATGATCGGCCATGGTTTTCGCCGCATTGTCTTTATCAACGGCCACGGCGGCAATATCGTGCCGGCGCAGCAAGCCATGTTCGAGTTGCGTCAAAAACTACGAACCCGAAGCGATCTTTTGCTGCTCAGCGCCACCTACTGGACACTTGGTGGAAAACCGCATGAAGTCGATCCGAATCTCAAGCAAGGGCAGGTGGGGCATGCATGTGAATATGAGACCTCGATGATGCTGCGCATCGCACCGCATCTGGTCGTCGAGCACACCAAGGTCGCCGAGGTGCCGTTCGGCGTCGCCTTCGCCCCGGCCCATAGGGCCTGGATCACCGAGGATCGCACCGAACCGGGCCACATCGGCAACCCGAGCATCGCGACAGCGGAGAAAGGCGAAACGATCTTTCGCGTGTTCGCCGCCGATGTCGTCCAATTCTTGGAGCGCGTGATCGCCTGGGACGGCAAATCGTGGGATGCGTGACGATGCCCAATGAACGCTCGAACACTTGGCGATGGTGCGTGTGCGGCTTGCTTTTGTGCGCCACGATGCTTCTGTACATGGATCGGCTCACCATCTCGGTTCTTGCCAAGCGCATCTGTACGGAATACGGATTTTCCAACGAGAAATATGGATCGCTCGACACCGGGTTGAGCTACGCCTTCGCGGCGGGAGCGTTTTTTTTCGGCTTTCTCGTCGATCGGCTTGGCCCGCGTTTTCTTTATCCCGGCGTGGTCGTGGCTTGGTCGTGCGCCGGCCTGGCGACGGCGCATTCCGATGTCATCGGCGCCTGGATGCTGCCCGACGCCGACGCGGCGGAGCAGACCTACCTCGGCTTCATGGCGTGCCGGGTGGCGCTGGGCTTTTTCGAGTCGGGACATTGGCCATGCGCCCTGGTAACGACGCAGATTATCCTCGCCCGCGCTGATCGATCGCTTGGCAACAGCATCCTGCAAAGCGGAGCGGCCCTCGGCTCCATCGTCACACCCCTGATCGTGCTCGCCCTTCAGACCGGCGATCCCGGCGGTTGGCGGCCTCCGTTCACCGCGATCGGCTGCATCGGCATGGCGTGGATTGTCCCCTGGCTGCTCTTGATCCGCACCGGCGACTTGCAGCACCGGATCGCCGCTGCGGACGACTCCGAGCCAGACACGACGCCAAAGCTCTGGAGCGTTGATGCTTGCCGCATATTGGCCGCTCTGATCGTCATGGTCATCTGCATCAATTTCACCTGGCAGTACTTTCGCGTCTGGCTGCCGAAATATCTACAGGAAACGCACGGCTACGACGACGCAGGAATGGCCTGGTTCACGTCTGCGTATTATGTGGCGGCCGACATCGGCTGCATCGGCGTCGGTTTCTGGGTGAAGGGACTGGTGGGCCGCGGCTGGGCGGTGCACCAGGCCAGGCTCGCCACCTTCACGGCCTGCGCGGCACTGACGTTCCTGGCCGTCGCGGTTGCATTCATGCCGAACGCCGATGTGGCCGCTAATGGTTTTTGGGCGGCGCCTTCGTTGGGGCTGCTGATTGTCTTGCTTCTGGTCGCCGCGGGCAGTCTGGGGCTTTTCCCGAACTATTATTCCTTCGCACAAGAATTGTCGCGTAAGCACCAGGGCAAGATCTCAGGCGCTCTCAGCACCATTGCCTGGATTGGTTCAGGCACCATGCAGCGCCTCGCGGGCCGGAACATCGACGAGACCGGATCCTTCACCACGGGCATCGTACTCGCGGGCAGCTTGCCGGTCGCTGCGTGCGTGGCGTTGTGGCTTTTCTGGCCGCGACGTGAGGATGCCGTCGTTGGGGATTCACGTGTATAATATCAGCAGATTCGCGAAGGAAACCTCCCATGAACGAAGCCTATATCATGTCCGCGGTTCGCACTCCGATCGGGAAATACCTCGGCGGTTTGGCTGACATTCCAGCGTCGGAACTGGGCAGCCGCGTTTTGAAGGAGGCGCTGGCCCGCTCAACAATGCCGGCCGGCGCAGTCGATGAAGTCATCATGGGGAGCGTTCTGCAAGCGGGGCTTGGCCAGAACCCGGCCCGGCAAGCGGCGCTCAAAGCCGGGCTGCCCGACACCATTGCCGCCTTCACCGTCAATAAGGTGTGCGGCTCCGGCCTCAAAGCCGTAATGTTGGCAGCCCAGGCGATCCGCGCCGGCGACGCGGATGTGATTCTGGCGGGCGGCATGGAATCGATGAGCCGAGCGCCTTACCTTCTCTTCGGCGCACGAACCGGCTGGAAGATCGGCGACCAGAAAGCCGTCGATTCCATGATTCACGACGGCCTGTGGTGCGCCTGCGAGAACTGGCACATGGGCGAGGCGGCCGAACACATTGCCGTCAAGTGTGACATCGTGCGCGAGGAGCAAGATCGATTCGCCGTACAGAGCCATCGGCGCGCTGCGCAGGCGTGGGCCGATGGCGCATTCGCCGCCGAAGTATTGCCGATTACCGTGGGGGGCGGCGCCAAGACCAAGACCACCGGACAGGACGAAGGTTACCGGGCGGAGACGAACCCGGACACTCTTGCGAAGCTCAAGCCCGCGTTCACGGAAAAGGGCAGCGTCACCGCCGGCAATGCGTCGATGCTATCCGACGGCGCCGCGGCGGTTGCCGTCGTCTCCGCGCAGCCTCGAAAAGCTCGGCGCCAAGCCGATGGCCCGCATTGTCGCTTACGCCACAAGTGGCATCGCACCCAAGGACATTTTTCTAGCTCCGGTCGGCGCCGTGCGTTCGGTACTGGAAAAAGCTAAGCTGGCCATCGGCGACATTGACCTTTTCGAGTTGAACGAAGCTTTCGCGGCTCAGATGCTGGCGTGCAACAAGGATCTGCGGATCGACGAGGCGAAGCTCAACATTAACGGCGGCGCGATCGCTCTGGGGCATCCGATCGGCGCTTCCGGCACGCGCGTCCTCGTCACGCTGCTGCACGCCCTGGAGCGGCGCAACCTTCGCCGCGGCCTCGCGTCCTTGTGCCTGGGCGGCGGCAACGCGGTTGCTATGATTGTGGAACGAAGTTAAGCGGGACCTGCAATGCGCACCCTCGCCATCGGTGACATCCACGGCTGCCTCGCGGCGCTTGATGCGCTCCTGGACTTCGTCAAACCGCAGCCGAATGATCTTGTCGTCACGCTCGGCGATTACATTGATCGCGGGCCCGATTCCGAGGGCGTGCTCGATCGGCTCATTGAGTTGCAAGGTCGTTGCCGGCTTATTGCCCTTAAGGGCAACCACGAAATCATGATGCTCGAAGCACGCGAGGGACGGGACAGTTTCCGCGCATGGTGCAACTGCGGCGGCACGCAAGCCCTCGAATCCTACGGCCTTTTCCTCGATTGGAACACCTTCATCGATCGCATTCCTTGCGCACTGGCAATTCTTGAACGATTGCGCACCCTTCCACGAAACCGTTCGCCATTTCTTCGTCCACGCCAATGCGTTTCCAGAGATTCCGCTGGCCGAGCAGCCCGATTACATGCTCTACTGGGAACACTTGCAACCGCATTTGTCGCGGGCACACATATCGCGCAAAGTCATGGTTTGCGGCCACACGCAGCAGCGCTCCGGCAAGCCGCTCAACCTCGGTCACGCGATTTGTCTCGACACCTGGGCCTACGGCGGCGGGTGGCTGACGTGCCTTGACGTTGACACGGGCATGTACTGGTGCGCGAATCAGCGCGGCGAAACGGCGCTACGCTGGCTGGAGGCAGCCGATTGACGCTTCATATCTTGCGCTTGCCTCTGTCGAATGTTTACCTGCTCACCGGTGAACACCCCATGCTTGTCGATAGCGGCGGGCCGGCCGACGTTGTGCGCATCCTTGATTTTCTGCAAGAGCATGAGATCGCCCCCGCCAATCTAGGTCTGATCCTGGTGACACACGGGCACTGGGACCATGCCGGCGGGGCCGCGCAGCTTCGGGCCGTCACGAAAGCGCCGATTGCCATTCATCGCGCCGACGCCGGTTTGGTACGGCGAGGCAGCAACGGTCCCACCAGGCCGACGTGCTTGACGGGATGTCTCGTTCGCACGTTCATCAATCGCGGCTATCCGCCGTTCGAGCCGGACATTCTGATCGACCGCGAAATCGACCTGCACGAATTCGGCGTGATGGCGCGCCTGATCTTTACACCGGGACACACGCCGGGATCGATTTCGGTTTTGACCGAAGCGAAGGAAGCGATCGTCGGCGATCTCCTGATGGGCGGCTGGTTCGGGGGCAAATTGTTCCCCACGCGCCCAGGGCTGCACTACTTCGCGGATGATGTCGCTCAAATCCGCGCCAGCGTGCGCAAGCTGCTGGAACTAGGGCCGAGCGTCGTGCATCCGGGGCACGGCGGCCCGCTCGATCCGCAGGCGGTCCTTCGACGGTTCGCGGGTAATTGAGACGCGAAACCTGATAATATGTCATCACGGTACGATTGATTAAACCGATGTTTCCGGGAAATGGAGCCTTGCATGACCGTTTCGATCGAGAATGCGCAGGCACAGTTGCCGACTTTGCTCGAACAGCTTCAGCCGGGCGAGGATCTCATCATTACCGACCACGGTGAGCCGTTGGCGCAGGTGAAGAAGTTGCCACGCACTTCTTGGCCGTGCAAAGCCGGCAGTGCGACGGGAAAGATACGGCTCGCGCCTGATTTTGACTCGCCCCTGGAGGGATTCGAGGAGTATATGCAGTGAACCTTCTGCTCGATGCGCACACCTTGCTATGGTTCTTGGACGACGACTCGGCGCTGAGCCCAACCGCAAAGATGTTGATCGAGGACCCAGCGAATCGCAAACTCGTGAGCATTGCCATCTGCTGGGAAATCGCGATCAAGGTGGGCCTCAAGAAACTTGATCTCGGCGAACCGGCGACCACGTTCCTGCCGCGCGAGCTCGCTGCGAACCACTTCGATCTCTTGGGCGTCGATTTGCGACATGCGACATTCGTCGAAACACTGCCGCCGCACCATCGCGACCCCTTTGACCGGCTCCTCGTCGCGCAGGCCATCATGGAAGTAATGCCGATCGTGAGCGTTGACCCTGCCCTTGATGCATACGGCGTCCAGCGCCTTTGGTAACAGAAAACGCATCGCGGTCTGAGGCGACCGCGATGCGTTAGGCATGGGCTTCGGTGACGGGACATCCCTTCCGGCGCTCGCGCTCCCGGCTCATTAACAAATCACTCCGCGTCCAGCTTGGACAGGAACAGGTCATAATCGCGCACCTGCGTCTGCATTGCCGCGTTGAGGGTGCGAATCGCGTTCTGATGCGCTTCGATCTGCTTGTCCTGAGCGATGAACTTTTCCAGCATCGGCTTGTAGAATTCCGAGGTCTGCGGAATGATCTTCAAGTTCTCGCGCACCCGCGTGTTGTCGGTGGTGACCACATTCAAATCCTTCTGAACGCTGGCAATCTCCGCTTGAATCGCGGCAATCTTCGCTTGCATGCCGAGCGCTTTCGTGAACGAGTCCTTGACGGCGGCGCTGGTGATCGAGCTATTCATGTAGAGCTTGATTTGCGTCTCATTTAGATTTTTCAGAATTTGTCCACCCTCGGTATGCGTGCGCTCCTCACGGACGGCCTTTTCCCCGGTCTTGCCCTTGGCGATCTCCAGCTTGAAGCGGAAGACCTCGGGGCCGGCGACCGGCTTGCCCTCATCATCAAGGCGCGACCAGCCGGGCCGAACGACGTGATCGACGGTGAAGTTGCGATCGATGTCGGACAGATTCTGCACGTAATACGCCTTGGTTTCGCGCGTCTTGTAGGTCGGCACGACGAAGCCCTTGTTGATACGCACGCCGATCAGCTTGTTCAGATCGGTGGTGGCGGCGACCTTGACGTTGATGCCGCTGGCTACCGTATAAAGCGGCTGCGGGCCGAACGGATCGACGCGCGGCAAATCCTCGACGACTTCGTAGGTCACGACCTTGTCCGCAGGCACCGAAACCTGGAAGCGGTACAGATCACGCGTCTGCTCGATCGGCTCCTTCGGCTCGAACAACTTCCAGTCGGGCTTGATCGGATGTTCGATGATGACAATGCGGTCGTGAGCCGAGCGGTTCTTGATAGTGTATGTCTTGGTCTGGCGGACGAAGTAGCGGGCGCTCAAGGAATCGGAGCCGATGCGGAAGATCATGTCGGGGCTTGGGGCCGACTTGATTTCGGTCTTGACTTCGGTTCCCTGGTCGAGGGCATAGCTCAAGAGGCGGTCCTCGCCGGGCTGCACATCGAGGATGCGGGTATCGCCGCCGAAAACGCCGCCGTCATAGACGGTGATCGGGCCTTGCGTGAGCGGTTGGCCGGAAGTGTTTTTCAGCTTCACGCCCAGGAGCGGATGCTTGGCCTGGACCGACTCGTTGTAGATGCTGACCTTCTGCCCTTCGATGGTCTGATCGAGAATGGGGAGCATGGCGGATTTCTGGCGGGCGAGGCTGACTTTCTGATCGATGGTGTATTGGAAATAATCGCCGACCTCATCGCCCGTGGCGACCGATTTGATGCCTTCCTTGAAGTTGAAGCCGGTCAGCGCTTCGCCGAGTTGCTTGGCGTCCTTCACGGCAGCAGCTTGCTCGGCCCGACGGCGCTGCAGTTCGTCATAGCTTAGCTTGTTCCCCGGCCGCTCGGCCATATTTTGAGCGAGCTGCTGGAGGTTTTGCTGCCGGTTTCCATTCTGCGCCTGTAGGAAGGAGTCGCGATTGATTGAGTTGATGCTTACGACACCGGTGGCTGTCGCGTTGGAGCCGTTGTTCAACGGGATTTGGGGGGCCGGTGCCAATTTCGGCGCCACTGGAATTGCGTCCATGGAACTGAGGCCTTGCAAATGGGCGGCATCGAAACGACCTTCGCTCACCGCGATCCTCCGCGCCTCCTCCTGAGACATCGAACCGGCATACACCGGCGGCCGCAAGCTGGCGAACGTCTCCGGCTCCACGAAGGGACGCGGCACGTAGATCGGATCGTAGAGATTCATGCGGAAGCTGATCGGCTTGCCGGAGACGAGCACCATGTGGACGTTGTTCCAGTCATCGTCGGAGGTGTTCTCAACGAGGGCCCAGCCTTGCAGGAAGAGCTTGCCGTTATTGTCGATGCGCAGGCGATAGGTGGTTTTCCATATGGGGCGATCGACGACATAGCCGACGCGGACGTTGCGCTTGCCTTCGCCGTGGAAGCCGACGCTGACGGTCTTCTTTTGGGTGTCGTGGGAGGAAGCGAGGATATTGAGGGCGCGATTGAATTCCGATTCGAGCGTCGCGCTCTGGAATCGGACGGTGACGACTTGATCCATCGGGATCGCCTGCAGGCCGTCCTTGGTGTTGAGATTGAGGACTTCCACGTCGATGACCTGGTCCTTGGCGATGTTCTTCTTCTGCACTTCCAGGCCGACGATGGTGCCGCTAACCTTGGCGCTGCGGACCCTATCCCAGGTGGTGATGTCGATCTTCTCACCGCGGGCCTGGTTGAGGATTTGGCCGAAGGTGGGGTTGCCGGTGAGATCGAGGGCGAAGCTGCGCAGGATTTTTTCGATCGGGTCGCTGGAATCGTAGTTGACGGTGCCAATGCGCCCCTTGGAATCTTGCAGAACAAGACTCATCAACAGATCGTTGATGTCGGCGACGGGGAAGGAGAGGCGGATGCGGGCGTCGCCGTCGATTTCGCCCTCACGCTGGAAATAGCCGACGCCGCTGTTGAAGAGAACCACCTGCTTGATCGGTAGAGTGTCAGCCGGCTTGGCATCGTCGGCAGCCGGCGGGGCGTCGGTTTGGCTTGTGGCGCCGCGTTGACTGTAAGCAACGACGCCCGCGATGAAGATTCCAAGGAGCGAAGCGGTGAACAAAATCCATTTACGCTGCTTCATGACATCTCCCGTGAATGCAAAGGATTTCCGAATCCTTCCTGCAACATTAAGACGGTATTCGCCACGCAATGGGTGAGATCATAGGAAAATACCGGAAGCGAAGGAAAGGCCAATTTGAGCCAACGAGTGCGGAGCGCGGGCGGGACCCGGCTTTTGCCGGCAGAACAGGCCAATTTCAGTCATTCCAAAAATCTAGCCACCGATGAAACACGGATTGAACACGGATACCCGGCAGAGTGGAAGAAGCGAGGACTAACGCGCGATTTCCCATCCGTGTTCTGTCTGTGTTCCATCCGTGGCTAGATTTAGGAACTACCGGATTGAGAAATGCAGCGCACAATCACGATAAGGGCGCGAAAGGCTTGGCGAGTAGCGTGAAAAGCACGCATCATACAGCGGATTCGGCACTGGGCGACGTCGGCGCGCTCGCCTGGCGGCGGCGCCAAACGCCTCCCGCCACGCCAAGGCTTCCTAATAGTGCCAACACCAGGCATGACGGTTCGGGAATGGCGGATTGCGTGTCGATCGTGATATCGAATCCGCCCGATGCGCTACCGCTTGAGCCTGGAAGGGTCGCGGGGGGGGCAAAGGAGACGCCGGATGTGATGACGAACTGGTAGGTTCCGCCTGGCGAAAGAACGCCGGAGTAGGATATGGGTGCTGTCGCTCCGTTCGCGATATTAAAGATAAACGGGCTCCCAAGCGACGAATTATACAAATACGAGGTTCCCTGAGTCAGGGTGCCGGAAATCGTAAACAACTGCGCGGATGCAACCGTAAAGTCAATCTCCTGGTATGTGTAGGCTTGACCCGCCAGCAAGGACGTGGTCGGCACATTGTAGCTGGCGGCGAAGCTGCCCGTGCTGGTAATTGTCGAGCCGTTCGAGGGAATATTCGTGTTGATGGAAGAAATGTAGCTGCCGAAGTTGCCTCCCACCACCCCTGACATGCCGGTCACACTGGCGCTGTAAGGTCCGGTGGTGTTTCCCGTAATCGCCTTGTAGTCGTCCACGTAGCCACTAACATACATTTCGCCGGTTACTTGGTTGGTAACGTAGGAAATGGATATATCAGCGTGCGCGCACGCTGTGAACAGCAACAGAAAACTTACCGACAAAATGATTCGTTTCATTGGATTCAACCTGGGCTTACCTGGACGGGCTGGGATTGCTTAGAATCCTTGAATTACTCAGAATTCCAGAAGGGGGATTTTGCGGATGAAACGAGAAGATTTGGACCTGAAAATCGTTAACAAACAATGAAGAATCCGCGTTCAGGCGGCTTTTTTGTAATAAACTAATGAACAGTGGATAACGGCACACCGCAATTGGATTCCAAATCATGAAAACACACGCGACCGAAAAAGCCGCGGAAATCTCGCGCCCTCGTCCTTATGAAAACGTTGCCATCCCACAGGCGGCATTCGTGGACTTGTTGCCGTTTCGCCCGGGGACGGTTGAGGGCATCTTCTGGAGCCCGCTAACGCGGCAGCAGGATCGGCGTGGCTGGCTGGTGGAGGTATTCCGCCAGGATCAGATCGCGGCCGACCTTTTCCCCGCAATGGCCTATATCTCGGAAACATTGCCCGGTGAGACCCGCGGGCCGCACGAGCATTTGCAGCAGACCGATGGCTTTTGTTTCTTCGGGCCGGCTGTATTCCACCTTTATCTATGGGACAATCGCCCCGAATCGCCCACATATTTTGCCCACGAAATCGCCATTCTCGGCAACAATCGACCGACCAGCGTCATCATTCCGCCCGGTGTCGTGCACGCTTATCGCAACGTCAGCACGATTCCCGGCCTGGTCATCAATTGCCCGAATCGGCTCTACCGCGGCGAGGGCAAAAAAGATCCGGTTGATGAGATTCGCCACGAAGACGACCCGCGTACTGTTTTCCGCTTGCTTGAATTCGGCGGCGCGTAAGAATCAGGTTTTGCCGGTGCGCCGACACCTAGGGGCGCCGCACGGGGGCAGGCTCGGATCGCCGCATGATGACGGGAAAGCCGCCTTTACCTGCGGCATGCCGATCAGCGGCAGTTGCTTCTCGAGATTGGCGCCCTTGCACTCCGGGCACTCGGGATTCTCGCCGCGATTGACCAGTGCTTCAAAGTCATTGTCGCAATCTCGGCAAACGTAGCGATTCAGCGGCATCGTTGATCTCCGATCAGGTGCGGCGGCGCTTGTACATCTGGGCCGCGCGCTGCAGAATCTCCTGCTCTTGCTTCGTGAGGCTCTCCTTGCCCGACTTGGCGATCTTTGCCAATACGGCGTCGAGCTTCGCTTCCAGGTGTTCATCGACGACGGCCGTCGCTGGCGCCATGGAAGACGAGGACGCGCTCGAACTCGCCGACACCGCGACCGGCTCTTCGCGCTCCGGATCGGGCTGGAAAAGCCTTAAGCGCATGCGCGAACCCCGGTTGCGCCACCACATCAATCCACTGACGATCTCCGAGAGGCTGCGCTGCCATTTGTAATACGCCACCGCGAAAACCGCGCCCGCCAAATGAACGACGACCGCGATATGCGTTTTGTGAAAAAGACCGTAAACATCTGCGCCGACGCAGAAGACCGCAAACAACCAGATCGGCACCGGCAGGATCGCAAATAAGTGGATAATGCGGCGCGGGTAATGCAAAGCGCACAGAATCAGCATCGTCGTGACGGCTCCGGAAGCGCCGATGCAGGGCCCAACGGGACTGGTTTGAATGAGTCCCCAGATTTCATACGCGACGCCGCCCAAAAATGCCGAGATCAGGTAAATGGCCAAAAATTCCCTGCGTCCGTACAGCTGTTCGACGTCGCTGCCAAACCACCACAAAAAGAGCATGTTGAAAAAGATGTGCGTGATGCCGTCGTGCAAGAAGGCGAAGGTCAACAGCCGCCATACCTCGCCATGCTCGACCTTATGGACGTCGAGCTGAAACCATTGGTCCACCCAGCCCGCTGAATTCTGCTCGGCCCCGCGGGACAGCACCTGCACGAGAAACACGGCCACGTTGATGCCGATCAGCCAACGGCATACCAGGCCGCTCGGCAAGAGCGAGTCGAGGACGCTTGGCCCTTCATTGCGGTAGTAGTCGCGATCCTGAATCCCCATCGGAGGCATGACCTCACGAGAATCGGCCAAAATCGTTTCTTCCTTTTTACCATATCCTCCCACGCGAAGAAAAGTCCCCACCGCTTTTTTTTTCCAGACGGCAGATCGCGGACAGCCAATCCAGTCGGCCGCCTGCTCACTGTTCCACGGGTTGCCGGCGGAACATCGTGGCGTCGTACCGGCGAATCATGATCCCACCATCGGGCCGCGGCGTCATGCCGTAGACGCCGAAGCGGCCGGTGTTGATCTCAGCGAGATAAACGGGGGTGTGGCCTTTGATGGTCGAGCCGGTGGTCATCATGAAGTGGACATTTTGCTTGGGCGGGATGTTGAATTCCTTGACCAGGTCCACCTCATCCCAGGCGCGGAGTCGGCCGTTGAGCGGATCGACGACGGTGCCGAGGAGTCTGCCGGCGCGGTAATCGAGAATCCAGATGCCGTCGGCGGTGTTGTTCGGACCGATGCCGAGCGTCATCGAGCCGGTGGTGATGATGTAATCTTCGGTGCGGTCGGTCCCGGCCAGCGCGGGCTGTGAGGCCGATTGATGACCGATTTGCGTGCCGGCCATCCCCAGGGCGAGCCCAAGGCCTAGCCAAAGCATCCGTCCTCCAACTTTCATGGCGATTCCCTCCGTGCGAACAAGAAGCGCCGGAATATACCATCGGCTCGAATCCAGGCAACGCCAGCCGGACAACGAGTCAAAATGAGGAAGGAAGGAAAGCAGGAAAGGCCGATGTGCCCTTTTCCTGCTTTGCACATTCGGCTTATTTGAGCAACGAAGGGCCGCGAACACTGAGTGGAATTGGAGGGATTACTTCGCTGTCATGGCGCAAAACCAGACGCGCGGGATGCCGTGCATCGTGGTGCCGAGTTTTTTCTTGACTTTGCCTCGGAAGATGTCGAGCGTCTTCGGCGAGATGCCGAGTTCCTTGGCAATCTGGGCTTGCGGCAGGCCCATCGCGATGCGCTCGGCGGTCTGCTTCTCGCGCGGCGTCAGGCTTTCGACCAGCCTTTTCGCCTGGGCGGGATCCATCTGAAAGGGATTATTAAAGGCCTTCTTCTTCGCGATGGTCTTCGCCATGTTCGGTCCCTTCTCGAAGATATCGGTGTCCCTTGCGAGCCGCCGTCCGCCGCAGCGATCTGGATTCAGAACATTGTACTATAAGAATAGTTGCTGGGAAGCAATTTACGGGAGTTGCCGCGAATGGTAAGATAACACGCATGAGCACCATCACACCACTGCTGAAAAAGCCCGTAGTCAAATATCCCGAAAGCGACGGTCTGCCCTTGTCCGACAACACCAAGCAATTTCGGTGGATCATGACTATCCAGGGCAGCCTGGATGCTCAATACATGGATGATCCCAACGTTTTCGTGGCGGGAAACCTGCTCTGGTATCCAATGGAAGGCGATAACAAGACACGCGCCGCCCCAGATGTGTTGGTGGCATTCGGTCGGCCCAAGGGCGACCGAGGTTCTTATCAACAATGGCTTGAAGACAACATCGCACCGCAGGTCACCTTCGAAATTGTGTCGCCGAGCAACACCGCCAGCGTCCTGACGGAGAAGTTCAGCTTCTACGATCAACATCGAGTTGAGGAATATTACCTATACGATCCGGATATGAACATTCTGGCCGGCTGGCAACGCAAGAAAGGGCGCTTGACCATGATTCAGCGGATGGATGACTGGGTCAGCCCCCGCTTGGGAATCAAATTCGATATGAGCGGCGAAGAACTTCGCATTTTTGGCAAACACGGCGAGCCCTTCGTCGCAACCGCCGAGGCTATGCGCCAACTGGATGAGGAACGCCGGTCCAAAGAACAGGCGATTCGGGCCAAAGAATTGGCGATTAAGGAAAAGGAACATGAGCGCCTGCGCGTCGAAAAACTCCAGGCCCAACTCAAGGCGCTCGGCGTCGAGCCGGAGGCGTGAGCCAGTTTGCGGTCTGTGCCTATGTTTCATTCGCCGGGTTCAATGCAAACAGCGTGATCTCCGGCCGGCACGCGAAGCGGATTGGCAAGCCGACCATGCCGATACCGCGGTTGGTGTAGAGCGTCAAATCGCCGATCCGGTAATGCCCCGACGTGTACTTCTTGCCCCAGCTCGGAAAGTGCAAGCCGCCGTAGAATGGGAGACAAACCTGCCCGCCATGCGAATGGCCCGAAAGCTGCAAGATCACCCGCATCCCGGGCGACAATATCGGCATAATCGGGTTCATGCACCAACGCAATGACGGCGGCGTCGGCGGGAATGCCGGCGAAAGCGTGTTGCAAATCATTCATGCCGCACCAGACATCATCGACGCCGGCAAGATAAAGGGCCTGTCCGCCACGCCGCCACGTCAAGTGTTCGTTGACCAGGACGTTGACGCCGGCCCGGCGCAGCGATTCGATGACCAGCGAACCGTTCACCCACCAATCGTGATTGCCGAGAACCGCGTGAACGCCCTGCGGAGCCCGCAGCCGGGACAGCGTTTGCACGAGCATGTCCGGCTCCCCGTCGGTGATGCGCGACACCAGATCGCCCGTAATGACGACAGCATCGGCGTTCAGGGCCAGCACACTGTCAACCACCGATTCGATATAGTCGAGCCGAACGCAAGCCCCGAGATGCAAATCGCTGATCTGGGCAATCGTGAAATCGGCAAAAGCGTCCGGCAGATTGCGCAGCGGCATCTCGACATGCGCGACATCAAGCCAGGTCGCCTCGACCGCCCAGCCATAAAGAAAGCTGCTAGCGCCGGCGATCACCAACGAGCCGCGCAGGAACGCTCGGCGAGAGATGCCTGCCATCGGTCGAACTCCGTTTAACTGACCCGCTGCGAATACCACGGAACTAATTCTTACCATCTGCTTTTCTGTGCAGTCGCGAAAAAAGCGGCGCGTGCCGATAATAAACCTCCAGCGTGAGGAGATTCAGAGATGTGATCATAAGGGCTCCGCCGGATCGGCACCACGGATCGCCCTGTGGGCTCCAGCAGCCAAAGCGCGGCGATTTCTCGTTGGTATCCTGTTTCTTGACGAGGTGGTCGCGCATCTTTTCATTCCAGTCGCGCCAGTCCTTGCCGCCCATGTGGTGCATCACCTGGGTCGCATAATAGTAGTAATAGGCGTCCCGGCGATCCGGCAGGTTGGCCTTGATAAAGTCCTTCACCGCCGAAGTCATCTTGGCCTCGCCGGGGCCCAGTTGTCCAGGTGCTGGCGGCACAGCAACCCGACCGCGGTCATGCGTGCCGTGCTCTTCCGCGAGTCCACGGTGTAGCCGTAGCCGTTGTCGGCATTGCTGGTCGCATCGAGGAATTTCCTGGCGCCGTCGAGGGATTCCCCTGGGACATTGAGTCCCGCTGCCCTGGCCGTGGTGAGGGCCATGATCTGCCAACCCGACACGGACAGGTCACCTGCCTGCTTAGCCGGACTGTAACGCCAGCCCCCCTGCGCGTGCTGTACATCAACGATGAGATTGACTGCCTTCTGAGCCGGGCCGCGCAACGTTGGATCCTTGGTCATGCCGTAGGCTTCGCAGATCGCGATGGTCGCCAGCCCATGCGCATACATACCGCTGCCGAAGCAGCCATTCTTGTTCTTCGCCTGCTCCTTTCTGAGGAAATTCAGCCCCTTTTCGACCACCTTATCGTGCGGATTGTTACGCGCTGGCTTGTGCGTGTAGCCGGCGGCTAACACCGGCAACAGGGCGAAGGAAGTGGCTGCGACGTCGTTGCTTTCGGCGCCTCGATCCGCATCCAATAGGTGCGGGCTGTCGAGCATCCAGCGACCGTCAGGCTTTTGCTCTCGGACCAGCCATTTCAAGCCGCGCTGCACTGCTTCCTCCGATTCCTTGGTGCCGCCCTCTTCCAGCAGAACAGCTTCGCGCTTCGCTGGGTCGCGATTGGCGAACAGCGGCAGTACCTCGCTTTCCTTTGGCTCATACTGCGCGCTACCCACGCCGGTGAAGATCAACCCGGCCGCCAGGATGGCAACCGGGACCAATACGAATTGGATAGCATTCATCGGTCTGCTCCCTCAACTCTAGACCCACAGCTTCATGATTTCACCCTCCGTGATCGTCGCACGAAGCGTTGGCATTTGCAAGAGAATTTCAGGCACGGGACGTTCGATCCTCTCTGGTCGAAAGCCCGCGCCGCTCATAATCTCACTTCGTTCCCGCTAATCCCTCCCGCCCCCGTAAGGAGCGCCATGAGCCAGATCGAGTTGCGTCCCGGGCTTGCCGATGTTCCCGTCGCTGAGTCGGCCGTCAGCTTCATCGACGGCAAAAACGCCCGCCTCGAATACCGCGGCATCGCCGTCGAAACCCTGGCTACCGAAAGCTGCTTCGAGGAAACCACCTATCTGTTGCTCAAGGGGGATCTGCCCACGCAGAAGCAGCTTGCCGACTTCGACGATCAACTCCGCACGCATCGTCGGCTAAAATTCCGCCTGACCGATCTGATCAAGTGCCTGCCCGAGACCGGCCATCCGATGTACGCCCTGCAAGCCGCCGTCGCCGCCATGGGCATGTTCTACCCGGCCCGCGATGTCTCGAACGCCAAGAGCAACTGGGAATCGACGGTGCGCCTGATCGCCAAGCTGCCGACCGCCGTCGCCGCCTTCCATCGCATCCGGCACGGCGATGAGCCGATCAAGCCGCGCGATGATCTCGATCACGCCGCCAATTTTTACTGGATGCTGTTCGAGTGCGAGCCGTCGCCGGCCATCCGCAAGGTGATCGACGCCTGCCTGATCCTGCATGCCGAGCACACAATGAACGCCTCGACGTTCTCGGGCCGCGTCACCGCCTCGACGCTCGCCAACCCGTACACCGTCATCAGCGCCGCCATCGGCACGCTCACCGGCCCCTTGCACGGCGGCGCCAACGAAGAAGTCCTCGACATGCTCGAGGAGATCGGCGCCAACCAGAACGTCCGCAAATGGTGCGACGACGCCATCGCCACCAAGAAAAAAATCATGGGCTTCGGCCATCGCGTCTATAAGGTCAAAGACCCGCGCGCCACCGTCCTGCAAAGCCTGGCCGAACGCGTCTTCACCGACACCGGCAAACCACCGCAATACGACCTGGCCGTCGAAATGGAAAACGTCATGGCCGAGAAGCTCGGCCCCAAGGGAATTTACCCGAACGTCGATTTCTACTCCGGCATCGTCTATCAAGCGCTTGGCATTCCACGCGACCTCTTTACGCCGATCTTCGCCATCTCGCGGGTAGCAGGCTGGCTCAGCCATTGGCTCGAACAGATGCAGAACAACCGCATCTATCGCCCGGAGCAGGTTTACGTCGGCAAGCGCAATGCGCCCTATGTGCCGCTGGCGCAGCGGCCGTGAAATGGTTTGCTTGGCGCTTGCGAGTTCTCGTAGAGCGGCATAACGCCCAGCTTCCCGACCTTGATCTTGTCGTTCAGTTTTTGCGACAGGGGAAGATCATGGTTCCCTCGTCATTCACCAGTCGCTTTGGTCGGCGCTCGTCCCGTCCCATCGTCCCTCGGTCGATGCCATCGCACTACACGACCGGTTGAGGCGGATACTTCGGATATTCTGCGTCCGTGACCGCCAACTCGCACAGCAAAAAACGTGATCGAGCAGTGCAGACGTCTCGCACGTTCCAGCACGGCTCGCAATGGGGCGTCGTCATGGCGTTTGCACTCTCGTGGATAGAATAGTCCCGATCATTTTGACAGCCATCGACTGCAAGAATTCGGCTGAATGCAAAAAACAGAATTCGGAACAGAATTCACAAAATTCGATACAGAAATGGTCAAATTGGACACAAACTAAGACAACCAGAGAAATTTGCAATAATCCGCAAGCCATTGAAAAACAGGGTGTTATGAAAATGGTCAGGATTGGCATCGTCGCCGTTTTTCTGCCGACCTGCGCCGGCGACGCCCGGCGATCATTCGGCTGCTCGTCCGCCACCACGAGGACGCTGACCGGCTCCTTCAGCGATATTGCGCTAGTTCTCGGTCTCAATACCTTGGATTCCCTTCAGTTGGCGGTCGCCCTAGAACTGCCGCGAAAAGGCCTACCCGCCGAATTGGTGACTGCGGATCAGGTCCTTCTGGCCGTCGCACCGCTTGAAGGACTCGCCGTCAATAATCCTGAGGTGCCATCGACGAAAACGTTGCGGTAGCTTTCGGTTCATGCCTGGACCTTCGATATCTTGATCTGTCAAAACCGCGTTAAAAAATGATGAAATGATCGGGTCTGGGCGATGAATCACCGCGTTTTGCCAAGGTGCGATTCCCAAATTTCGCGGTTTGCAAAGCGGCGTCTCTGGACTTTCGTCGCCGGATCACGAAGATGCAATGCGGGCATTGCCATGTTCATCGAAGTCGAGGATTCATTATGAAATCGCGTGTTGTCGTTATTATCAGCGTGACCATTCTGGCTATCGCAGCGAAACCGCTGGCCGCTCAGCTCAAGAAGCAGCCGGCCGAGGCGCCGAAGCCTGCTTCGCATACGACGCGGAAGATCGAGGGCTGGACCGTACGCGTCGATGACCGATTGCTTCAATCATCCAATGAGGACGTCGGCAAGAAGGCGCTCCGATTCCTTGAAAGCAAGCTGTCTGACATCACCGTCGTCGTTCCAGAGGATCGCGTCAAGAAATTGCAGGCTGTCACCATCGTCCTCGATCTGTCGCATGGCAAATTGACGTCGATGCAGTACCATCCCAGCGCGGGCTGGCTCAAAGCGAATGGCTACTCGACCGATCTTGCCAAGTGCGTGCACCTGCCGCGCGCCGCCGATTTGCCGACCAAGCGCAACATCAATGAGCAGCCCTGGGTCATCCTCCACGAGTTGGCCCACGCCTACCACGACCAGGTGCTCGGTTTCGACCATCCGCGCATTCGTGAGGCTTATGAGAATTACAAAAAGAGCGGCCGCGGCGAGAAGACGCTGCTTTTCAACGGCAAACGGGTGCGACACTACGCGCTCACCGACGAGAAGGAATTCTTTGCCGAGATGACTGAAGCCTATTTTGGCGTCAACGATTTTTTCCCGTTCACGCGCGCCGAGCTGCGCGAATCCGAGTCCGAGACTTACGCCCTGCTGCGGGAGATCTGGGAAGCTCCGATCAAGCGCTCGCCATGACTTCAAAGCGCTCTTGACAGTCTTGTCGCCAATGCTATGGTCCCGCCTCTTCATGGGGGTTGAATAGGCGCATACTCGCAAACGGGGGAGGTGATTCGTGCGCGCTCGTGCAACGATCTTGGGAGCGATTTTGCTCCTGGCGCTGGCCCGGCCCGCGGCGGCGCAGTTTTCCACAACGATGGGTTCGACGATGTCCGGGCCCACCAGCGCCGGCAATACGTCCACGTCGTCGTCCTTTTTTTCGCAATTGCTGGGCAGTCGGGCGTCGGCGCCAACATTCAATTTCCTGAGCAGCTTTCCATCGGCGCCGCATACTTATGGCACCATGTTGGGGCGAACTCCAACGGGCACCACGCCGCAGGTGATGATTGTAAACATGCCCCGTCCGCCAATGTCGTCATCGTCGTCGTTTTCGTTCTTTCGCAAGAAGCAGTCGAACTAAACACCGCTAACCTGATGCCGATCGCGTCCGATATAATGAAATGCGGACTTATATCGGATGCGGGTTGCTCCACGATGAACGCGGCTCTGTCTCGCTGGGAACTGGCGGCCGAGAACATTGCGGTCAAGATCCGCTGGTTCGGCCTGTTGTTCGGCTATCTGCTCGTCAATGTCGGCGAAGTGGAGCACCGCGCGATTCTGAACGCCATCCTCGCGCTCGGCGTCGTCTATGCCCTGCTCGACACATTTTACCGTTTGCAGGATGAGATCTTCCTGCAGCGTTGGCCGCTCTTGATCTCGGGTATGGAAGCGCTTTTCATCGCCATGCTTTGCTACGAGCATCAGGGGTTGGAGAGCCCGTTTCGTTACTACTACATACTTTCTCTTATATGCTGCGCGATCCGCCATTCGCCGCGCGTCACCTATATCACCTGGGCGCTGCACACGGCGAGCTTCGTGGCGCTCTATTTCGTGCTGGAGCCGGACAGGCAGAAACCGGCGCCGCTGATCTTGACGCTGGTGATTATCGGCTGGGTGACATGGGCGAGTTCGGCACTGGCGTCGCTTCTAAAGCGCGTCGGCGATCACTTGAGCGAGTTGAATCAGCAACTGGAAGAGCATCGCGCTCAACTCGAAGCCCGCATTGCCGAGCGGACGCGTGAATTGCAGGAATCGCAGGCACATGTGCTGCACCAGGAAAAGATGGCCGCATTCGGCTTGCTCGCGGCCGGCATCGCCCATGAAGTCGGCAACCCGCTCACCTCGATCAGCTCGCTCATTCAGATGCTGCAGCGCCGCGATCAGGACGGCTACACGCGCGACAAGCTCGCTCTCGTCAGCGGCCAACTCGACCGCATCCAGACGACGTTGCGCGAACTGGTGAACTTCAGCCGCCCCGCCAGCACCATGCGCACTGCGCGTCGCGATCGCCGAGGTCGTGCAGGAAGCGCTCAACATCGCCAAGTATTACAAGCGAACCAAGGGCCGGCACATCGAGGCGAATGTCCCGCGCGATCTGCCCGCCATCATCGGCGTGCGCGACCAGCTCGTGCAAGTCTTCCTCAACCTGATCCTCAACGCCATCGACGCCACCGACACCGGCGGCCAAATCGTGGTGCGCGCGGACTTTGAGGCCGATCAAGTCGTCATCCATGTCGAGGACAACGGCATCGGCATCGCGGCGGAGAACCAGGCTCGGTTGTTTCAACCCTATTTCACGACCAAGAAGCACGGCACCGGTTTAGGTCTGTTCGTCACGCGCGCACTTGTTGTGGAGCACGGCGGCACGATTGAAGTGACATCGCGGCCCGGCGAGGGGACGCGATTTTGCTTGAAGTTGCCGGCGGCGCCGAGTGCGGAAGTTCGGTGCGCCACCCATGCGACGACGGCAATGTCAACCGATTGAGGACCGAAGCTGCGTCGCCCTGGCCTTGGGCTTCGTAAAATCACAGCATGCCCGCAAACGCCAAAATCCTGATCGTCGATGACGAGCCGATCATCCGTGAGAGTCTCGGCGAATTCCTCACGCAAGAGGGTTTCGCCGTGACCGTGTGCGGTTCCGCGGAGGATGCGCTCGCGCAAGCGCAAGCAATCTGCTTCGACCTGGTTCTATGCGATATCCAGCTTCCTGGCATCGACGGGCTGGAGCTGCTGGACCGGTTGCTGAAGATCAGTCCGGAGACGTTCGTCATCCTGATTACCGCATATGGAACCGTCGAGAGCGCCGTCGCCGCCTTTCAGCGTGGGGCTAATGATTACCTGATGAAGCCGATCTTGCTCGACGAGGTGCTCGCCAAGATACGCCGGCTGCTTGAGTATCGCGATCTGCACCTGGAAAATCAATGGCTCCGGCGCGAACTCAATCGCGACATCGAAACGGAGACGATTGTCGGTTCGAGCCTGGCGATGCAGCGCGTTCTTGATATCGTCCGCAAGGTGGCGCCCACGCCGTCCACCGTCCTCTTGGCCGGCGAGAGCGGCACCGGCAAGGAAGTCATCGCTCGCGCCATCCATCGCCAATCCAGGAACGCCGACGCCCGCTTCGTCGCCGTAAACTGCGCGGCCATTCCGCACGATCTTTTGGAGAATCAACTGTTCGGCCATCGCAAAGGGGCATTCACGGGGGCCGACCGCGATCAGGCGGGGGTGTTCGTGCATGCGGGGAAGGGGACGGTGTTTCTCGACGAGATCGCGGAGTTGCCGCTGGCGACGCAGGCGAAGATGTTGCGGGCGATTGAGATGAAGGAGGTGCTGCCGGTCGGCGCCGATGAGCCGGTGGCCGTGGATGCGCGCGTGCTGACGGCAACCAACAAGAATTTGGCGAAAGAGGTCGAGGCGGGCCGATTCCGCGAGGATTTGTATTATCGGCTTAATGTCGTCTGCATCACGCTGCCGCCGTTGCGCGAACGGCGCGAGGACATCCCCGATCTGGTCGAATATCTGCTCGCCCGCCAGGTGAAGTCGCTCGGCAAGCACTTCACCGGCGTGAGCCATGACGCGATGCAGATTTTGCTGGCGTGCCCGTGGATGGGGAACGTGCGCGAGCTGGACAACGCATTGCAGCGAGCGGTGATCCTCGGCGAAGGCCCGCTCGTGACGCCCGCCGATCTGCCGCCGGATCTGGCCCCGCAAACCAACGATCCGCACCTGGTGGACGATCTGGGCGAAGCGGTGCGGCGCTTCGAGAAGCAGCATATCGAACGCTTCCTGCGGCGCGTGCCGGACAAGAAAGAAGCGGCCCGGCTGCTGGGCGTCGGGTTGAGTTCGCTGTATCGGCGGATCGGGGAGTTGGGGATTCAATGACCCTGTTTAGCGTTCGCAGTGAAGCGATGAGGTGCTTGGCGCTTCGCTGCGAGCGCTAAACGGGGAGCGGTACGTTTCCTATAATTGCCGCACCATCACTTTCTAGGGAGAACCACCATGAACATCCGCGAAATCGAACAATTGCTCGGCGCCGACGCCGCATCGCTGTTGCAACATGAAGCCCGCATTCCGAAGAATCGGCTCCATCTGCCCGGCCCCGATTTTGTCGATCGCGTTTGGGTCGGCTCCGACCGCTCGCCCAACGTGCTGCGAAATATGCAAACGCTCTTTGGCCACGGCCGGCTTGCCAACACCGGCTATGTCTCGATCCTGCCCGTCGATCAGGGCATCGAGCATTCCGCCGGGGCCAGCTTCGCCCCCAATCCCGATTATTTCGATCCGGAGAACATCTGCAAGCTCGCCATCGAAGGCGGCTGCAACGGTGTCGCTTCCACGCTCGGCGTCATGGGATCCGTCGCACGCAAGTACGCGCATAAAATCCCCTATGTCCTCAAGATCAACCACAACGAATTTCTGTCGTACCCCAATAGCTACGATCAGATTCTCTTCGCCTCGGTCAAGCAGGCCTTCGACATGGGGGCGATCGGCGTCGGCGCCACTGTCTACTTCGGCTCCGTCGAATCGAAACGCCAGATTCAGGAAATCTCGCACGCCTTCCAGCAAGCCCATGAGCTCGGCATGCTCACCATCCTCTGGTGCTACCTGCGCAACAGCGCCTTCAAGGTCGGCGGCAAAGATTACCACGCTTCCGCCGATCTCACTGGGCAGGGCAACCATCTCGGCGTGACGATCCAGGCCGACATCATCAAGCAAAAGCTCCCCGTCAATAACGGCGGCTACAAGGCGCTCAATACCAAGGAAAGCCCCTACGGCAAGATGAGCGAGAAGATGTACACCGATCTTTGCACCGATCACCCAATCGACCTGACACGCTACCAGGTCGCCAATTGCTACATGGGCCGATGCGGCTTGATCAATTCCGGCGGCGAATCGCACGGTGCCAGCGACCTCGCCGAAGCGGTCAAGACAGCCGTTATCAACAAGCGCGCCGGCGGCATGGGCCTGATCTCGGGCCGCAAGGCGTTCCAGAAGCCGCAAAAGGATGGCGTGGCCCTGCTCAACGCAATTCAGGACGTGTATCTGGCGAAGGAAATAACGGTGGCGTAGCCCTTTCGGAGAGGATACCTATGGCCCGAGCAAAGAGCAACGGTAACGGGAAGTTGGAAGAGGCAATGGCAACGGTGTTGCATACGCAGGCCGCCATGCAACAGACGCAGGCGACCATGCAACAAGCCTATGCCGACATGATTACACGCTTCGCCCAGTTCGAGAAAGAAATGGCCCAGATACGCCGCGAAAGCGATGAACGCTTTGCCCGCATCGAAGCGATTCTGCTGGAGCACAACCGTATCCTCTCTCGGTTGGCAGACACCGTCGGCGAAAAAATTGGTTTCAAGATTTCGCCAACCCCGGTAAAGGCGGAATAGCTCAGCTTTCGCGCCTACTTCACCATCGTTGGCGCGATTTTCTTGAGCGCTTCGCGGGCGGATTCGCTGACGAGGCGGTTTTTGTCCTTGGATTTTTCCACAAGGGCAGGCACTGCGGCGCTGGCGGGGGGGCCGATGCGCCAGAGTGCTTCGATGACGGTTTGCAGGAACATGCGCCGCGCTTCGCCACCGTCGGGATCGGGACGGCGTTTCTCTTCGAGCAAATTGACCAGCACCGGCACCGCAAGATCGGCCTGCTTGCTGACGTTCCACAGCCCTTTCGCCGCGGCAAGCCGAACCTCGGGTTCCTTGTCCTTCAATGCGGCCGTCAGCCCGGCGACGGCGCCGGCGCCGAGTTCGCCGAAGGTGGCCAGGACGCGAGCGGCTTTGATGCGCGTGCCGGCGTTGGCGTCGCGCAGCGCGTCGATCAAGGCCGGCACTGCCAGGGCGCCGCTCTTGCGCAACGCGGCTTCCGCATAGGTGGATTCCTTGAGCTGCCGGTGCAAATCGGAATCGCCTTCTCCTGCGACAGCTTCATCTGCTCCAGGCTCGCCTTCGCCACCAGTTGCACGTCTTCGTTCTTGTCCCCCAGGCTCGCGGCCAGCAATGCAGGAACGACGTCCACTTCTTCTTTGTTGCGCCAGGCCAATGCCTCGGCCGCCGACTTGCGCAACGCGGCGTCTTGACTCGTCATCAGCGTCGTGGTCAACACGCCGGGCAAGTTTTGGGCTTCGATCTTCAGCTTGCTGAGCGCGCACGCCACTTGCACCTGGCTGGTTTGCGTTTGCGTTGGCGAGAACCAGTGGCCTGTCAGTGCGGTGCGCATGCGCTGGTCGGCACAGCCAATGTCGCCCAATGCTCGGATCGCCTGGATCGACAGCGATGATCGGCCATTGATCAGCGTGATCAGCTCGGCAACCGCAACTTTCGCTTCCTTGCCGATCTTGCCCAGCGCCGCCACGGCAGCCTCGCGGACCGGGTCGGGCACACCGGGCTGCAACAGTTCCATCAAATGGGAAATGGCGGGCGTGGAGCGCGGCCCGAGATTGCCCAGGATGATCGCGACATCCTTGTGAATGGACGGCTGCTTGGTTCCCTTCAGAAGCGGGTGATTGGCCAGTTGCTTGCGGAGCACCTCAACCAGACTGGAAATCGTTGACGGGCTGCCGGTCGCCCAATCGTCTTCCTTGTAAGCTTTCAAGGATTGCAGAGCCAAGCGGCAAGACGCATCATCCCCGTTATTGAGGGTTTGGATGTCTTTTTTCAATTGGCCGAGATCAAGCATTGTTGCTGCCTACGGGGAAGGAAACGGCAAAGGAAGAATTACCTACCGGCGCTCAACGCACGCAACCTCATTTTATCAGATCGGCTGGAAACTTCCAGTGCCAAAAGGCAGCCTGCTTTGGGAACTCTGCGCTACCTGTGCAAATCAATCTCACCGCCATTTCCCGGTGCACATTGACCGTAACATCAAAATACATAATTGGTTGCGGCATGGGAGCCCAATTCACTCGGGACTCTGTTTCAGGCTGGCATAACCGTGGTGGACAGTTTGTCCCGTAGTCGCGCACCGCCCGGCCCGCAGCGCCGTCCGAGTTTCCCTTCGCCGTGCCACGCACCGCGCACGCCGCAGGTGCCGGTCGCGCGCTGCCGCCGATTGCGCCTGCGCAGCCCGTTCGCTGCTTAGGTCGACGCAACCGACGCACGCCATCCGTCGCGCGATGTCGGTCTCCTCCGACCTGATTTGTCTGACAAATTGAGGATGGTCCTGTGATCGGCCAGTTCGCCAATTGGTGCCAAATTGCCATCCTGGCCCGTGACACCCACTGCCGTGCTGTGTCATTTAGCCGCCGCCGCAAGAGACGAGGCGCTTCCCGCGCGATAAACTGGCCGACATGAGCGATGTCACCCGCATCCTGACTGCCATCGAACAAGGCGATCCGCACGCCGCCGAGCAATTATTGCCGGTGGTCTACGCCGAGCTGCGCCAGTTGGCGGCTCAGAAACTGGCACAAGAGAAGCCTGGCCAGACGCTGGAAGCAACCGCGCTGGTTCACGAGGCGTACTTGCGCCTCGTGGACGTGGAGAAAGCGCAGGACTGGAACAGCCGTGGACACTTCTTTGCTGCCGCGGCGGAGGCGATGCGGCGAATCCTGGTTGAAAACGCACGGCGCAAGAGCCGGCTGAAACGTGGCGGCGACCGGGACCGCGAAGTGCTGCCCGAAGCGCAGGTCGCCGCTTCCGAAATCTCCGACGACCTGATCGCGCTCGACGACGCATTGACGCAGCTGGCGGCGGCCGATTCCAAGGCCGCGGAGTTGGTCAAGCTCCGCTACTTTGCCGGTCTCACGTCGATCCAGGCGGCAGAAGCGCTCGGCATCTCGGCTCGAACGGCCGACCGCACCTGGGTTTACGCTCGATCCTGGCTATACAACAAACTGCACGCCGACTGATTTCATTTTTTTTGGCGAACTTCTTGCGCCGATGGCGCACTGATAAGTATGGCCCGCTATTCAGAGCCCAACGAGGATGCCCACCATGAACGAACGATCCATCTTCGCGGCTGCCCTCGACATCGCGGATGCCGCCGAACGGGTTGCGTACCTCGACCGCGCGTGTGGCAACGATGCGGCGTTGCGGCGGCAAGTTGACCGGCTCCTCGTCGCCCAGGGGGAGCTCGGCAGCTTTCTCGACCAGCCGCCGCCGGGGATTGACAACGCGATTACCGAGGCGCCGATCACCGAAAAGCCCGGCGCTGAGATCGGACCCTACAAACTGCTCGAACAGATCGGCGAAGGCGGCATGGGACTCGTCTTCCACGCCGACCAGCTGCGGCCCGTGCGCCGCCGCGTCGCACTCAAAATCATCAAGCCCGGCATGGATAGCAAGCAGGTGATCGCGCGCTTCGAAGCCGAACGCCAGGCCCTCGCCCTCATGGACCATCCCAACATCGCGCGCGTTCTCGACGCCGGCGCCACCGAATCGGGTCGGCCTTACTTCGTCATGGAACTGGTGCGCGGCATCCCCATCACCGAATATTGCGACCAGCATAAGCTGACCATTCGCCAGCGGCTCGAACTGTTCATGCGGGTCTGCCATGCGGTCCAACATGCGCATCAGAAGGGCATCATCCACCGCGATCTCAAGCCGACCAACGTGCTGGTCGCCCATGACGACACGGTGCCGGTGCCGAAGGTGATCGATTTCGGCGTCGCCAAGGCCACGGGCCAATCGCTCACCGAACGCTCGCTGTTCACCGGCATCGCGCAGATGCTCGGCACGCCGCGCTATATGAGTCCCGAGCAAGCCGCCCTGAACCTGCTCGACGTGGACACACGCAGCGACATCTATTCGCTCGGCGTGCTGCTCTACGAATTGCTGACCGGAACGACGCCGTTCGAAGAGGCGCGCATGAAGACGTTGGGCCTCGACGAGGTTCGCCGCATTATTCAGGAGGAAGAGCCCGCCAACCCCAGCACGCGCATCAGCACGCTCGGCGCCGCCGTGACGACAACGGCCGAGCGCCGCGGCGTCGATTCGCGCCGCATGTCGATGACGTTGCGCGGCGATCTCGACTGGATCGTCATGAAAGCCCTGGACAAGGACCGCAACCGCCGTTATGAGACGGCTAATTCCTTTGCGCTGGACATAGGGCGTTACCTGGCGAATGAGCCAGTCGAAGCCTGTCCGCCGAGCGTTGGCTACCGCGTGCGGAAATTTGCCCGGCGGAACAAAGGCGCGCTGGCAACGGCGGCGCTGTTCGCGGTGATGCTGCTTTTGGCGGTAGGTGCCGTGGCAGGGATAGCCGGGGCGTGGATCAACGACCGTGCGGCTCAAGAGGCGGAAAAACGCCGCGACCGGGAAGAACGAGAGGTAAAAAAGGAGCGTGAACGCTTAGCGGCAGAGCAAGCAGTTGAGGCGGATTTGCGCGAAGCAGAGTTGCTCCATGAGCAGGAACGCTGGCCTGAAATGTCGCAAGTGCTGGAGCGTGCGCGAAGCCGGTTGGTGATCACCGGTTCGACGCCGCTGCGTGAGCGAGTTGAGCAGCGTCGAAAAGACCTCGAGCCCAAGAACGCCGACTTCCACCTTAACTTGGGCGTCATCTTCCGGTTCAAGGGTGATTACAAAGCCGCGCTGGCTTCAATGAAGACGGCACACGAGCTTGCGTCGAAGCGCCCGGAGTTTTCTCGCAAAATCGCTGTCCTCATGAAAGTTGTCGAGCAACAATGGCGCGTCAGCGATCAACTCAAGACGTTGGCCAAGGTCGGCGAACCCGAAGAGATCAAGGAACTACTCACCAAAGACGACTCGTCGCTCAAGAGCAAATTCTTCAAGACTTATTCGCGCCAGTTCAAAGCCGGCAAACACTACCTAATCGATCTGTTGAGTGACGGATGCGCTACGTACCTGATCGCCAAGAACGCCGCCGGCAAAGTGCTCGCCGAAGATATCGACGGCGGGCAAGGCATGGCCTACCGGCTATTGTTCGTCCCGCCGGCCGACGGCGAGTACACGATCATTATCGTGGCCAACGAAGCGGGCGCCACGGGGAGTTTCACTCTGCGTTTTCAGGAATACCAGCCCGCAGACCACGAAAAGCGGCCCAACGACTGATCCTACAGTAACGCAGGTCACGCATCGATTTCTGCCAGTGTACGCACCGTCCAACCATTCCTTCCACCCGTCGCCCCCCATTTCGCGCGTCGCCCCCCTGGCTGCAAAATAAATTTCCAAAATTCTTGGCGTATTTCGCCGCCAGATGGCGCACTGAGAACAGAGCAATTACGTTCCCTCCATTCTAACAAGAGGAGTTGCACAATGTTCTTCACCAATTGGCTACGGCGTTCCAGGAAGCCCATCCGGACCAAGAACACCAAGCGGACGCAGGGCACCCGACTCGCCGTCGAAGTGTTGGAAGACCGCTCGGTCCCGAGCGTGACCTTGCAATCGGCCATGAGCGTGGATTCCACCGGGGGCATTTCGCCCACTTGCATCGCTGTCGATACGGCCGGTGACACCTACATGACCGGGGGCTTCATTGGCACCGCCGATTTCGACCCGGCGCATCCGGGCACGGATGGCGTCTTGACCTCCTTGGGCACTCGGGACGCTTTCGTGGCCAAGTATGCCCCGGACAACTCCCTGGTTTGGGTCCAACAAATGGGCGGCAGCAACGCGGGCGGTTTCGACCGCGGCACAAGTATCCAGATCGACGGAAGCGGCAACGTGTGTGTCACCGGGGAATTCGCCGGGACGACCGCCTTTGGCTCGATCAACCTGACGTCCGCCGGAAGCGCGGACGCCTTTGTGGCCAAGCTCAATTCGAGCGGGACGTTCCAATGGGCCGACAGCTGGGGAACGCCCTATTTTAACTCGGGTGCTGGGGTCGGCGTTGATGCCGCCGGTAACGTCTATGCCCTCGCGTACACGTCCGGCTCCAGCAGTGCGTCGATCACGGCGGCAACCTGGAACTCCAGCACCCATACGGCAACCATCACTGCCGCCAATAACTTCGCAGCAGGGCAAACCGTCGTCATCAGCGGCATGACTCCCAGCGGTTACAACGGTTCGTACACGATTCTCTCCGCCTCGGCTTCCGCTTTCACCTACTCGCTAACGCAGAATCCGCTCGGTAGCGGGACTGCCTTTGGCACCGCGACGGTAAACGAAGGCGCCTTCGACGTCCTCAAGTTCAACCCGAGTGGCAGCGCCGTCTGGAACATGTCGATCGCCGATCCCTCAGCAGCGTTCGCTGCCTTGGGGCAGCACCTGGCGGTGGACGCATCCGGAGACGTGTTCGTGGGCGCTTTCCTTTTCGGGGACCGTGGACTTCGACCCAGGTTCCGGGACGCACGATGTTTCCTCCTCCAACCAGAGCGGGTTCGTCCTCAAGCTGAACACCAACGGGCAATTCGGCTGGGTCAGCCCGTTCTTGGCGGCCGCCGGTTCCTCACTACCCAACTTCGGCGAATGCTACATCCAGAGCATCGTGCTGGACGGCAGCGGGAACGTCATTGTCGGAGGGAATTATGAGGGCACAGTCGACTTCAACCCCGGCGCCGGGACGACCAATCTGCCGTGCACCGATTATGCGAACCAGGGGTTCATCACCAAGCTGAATAGCGCCGGAGCACTCGTCTGGGCGAAGGGATTGGAGTCCTCCGGCAGCCTCAACGTGTTTGAGGACACCAACGTGTATGGGCTGGCCGTGGACGCCGCTGGCAACATCTACGCCACAGGCGGTTTCTCTGGCACGACCGACTTCGACCCAGGCTCCGGCACTTATTCACTGACGACCGCCCCCGACGCGACCGACGTTTTCGTGTTGAAACTGTCTTCGGCCGGCAACTTCGATTGGGCGGACGCATTCGGCGGAACCACCGGTTCCGGCACCGGCTTTGGCATCGCCGTGAATTCCGCGGGCACGATTTACCTTGACGGTTACTATTCAGGCACCGTCAATTTTAGCCCGGACCCAAACAATCCTAACTGGTTGACCGACCCCAACGGAACAACCTATACCAGCATGTTCTTCATCACGCTGAGCCAATAGTGAGCCTTCTCGGCCTTCAGTTAAGTGAGTTCGGTTATTCGACCTCCCCCCGTCCGGGGGGAGGCGAGCCATTCGACGCCCGCCAGGCTCAGCGGTAGCGGCGGAGTCGAAGGGGCGCACCCGGGCGCACCCCGGCCCGGTGCCACGCGCGCCGTCTGGACCGACGCCGCGACTGGCCGTCTGAAACGCGCGTTCAAGTCCCCGCCTTTTCCTGAAAAAGTTCTTCCACCTTGGCTCGCATCACACGCGGATCGACGTCGAGACCGGTCCAGTACCTTATCCCAATCACGCCTTGATTGACAAGCATCCCGAGTCCATCAATGACGCGACAACCGCGCGCCGCCGCGTCGCGAATGAGCCGTGTGCGCGGTGGATTGGGAATCACGTCGGCCACCAACATTCGCGGCGTCAGGGTATCCAGATTGAGCGCCAGCCGGGCGTCTACATCTGGGAACAGGCCAATCGAGGTCGCGTTCACCACGATTTCCGTAGCCGGGGGAATCCGGTAGTCGCCGACCCAGGGAACGAATTCGGCCTCGACCGGCGTCTTCTCGTTCAGCAGTCGCGTCAGGGCTTCTCCGCGTTCCGGCGAACGGTTGACCACGGTAATCTTCTTGGCGCCGGCCAGTGCCGTTTCCACACCAATCGCCCGCGCCGCGCCGCCGGCGCCGAACATGACGACAGTCTTCCCCTTTGGATCAATGTGTTCGCGCAGCGATTGCACGAAGCCTTTGCCGTCGGTGTTCTCGCCGATCAGCTTGCCCTGGCGTCGGACCACACAGTTGACGGCGCCAATGATAGCGGCCGACGCGCCAAGGCCGTCGAGAAATTGGATGACGGCGACCTTGTGCGGCAGTGAGCAGTTGAAGCCGGCCCAGCGCATGGCCCGCGCACCGCGTACGGCGTCTCCCAAATCCTGCGGCGCAACTTCGCAATTGAGGTAGCGCCAGTCGAGCCCGTGGTGCCGATAGGCGGCCTCCACCATGGCCACCGTGGGATTCTCCGCGCATGGCTGTGCAAATGAGCCGGTGATTTCGCTAAGAAAATTCATGGCGTTTCCTCGGCCTGCTGGTTATAAGCAGTGGTAAGCTTGTGCCCGGTAACTATTCGTGAAATTGTATCCAGGGGCGGACCGGCATTCGATTTCGCCCCCGATTATTCAACACGCACCCGCCAACCGTCTGCGGAGAAACCCATGGTACGCCTCCTTTCGTCTGTCATTCTGTTTGCGTTCTTTTTCGCAGTCGCCGGATGCGGTGACACGCGGCGCGATCCGGCGCCCGAAACCGCGGTGAAGAAGAAGGGGACCATCGGCTTCTCCGCGCTCACATTGACGAACCCGTTCTTTCAGGTCATTGCCGACAACATGAAAGCCGAGGCCGCGAAGCACGGCTACGATGTGATAGTCGTGTCCGCGGATAATGACGTGAAGAAACAAGCGGATCAGGTCCAGGAATTCATCGTCAAAGGGGTCGCGGCGATCGTGCTCAATCCATGCGATTCGCAATCGATCGGGCCGGCCATCGCTCAAGCGAACGCCGCCGGGATTCCGGTCTTCACCAACGATAACAAGTACGCCGGCAGCGCGGGCAAAGTCGTCTGTCATATTGCCACGAACAACTATCAAGGCGGCAAGCTGGCGGGGGAAGCGATGGTCAAGCTGCTGGGCCAATCGGGCGGGAAGGTTGCGATTTTGCATTTCCCGCAAACAGAATCGTGTCAGATGCGCGTGAAAGGCTTCCTCGAAATCGTCAACGCTCACAACGCGAAAGCCGCCGGCAACCAGATCAAGGTCGTGGCCACGCTCGACGGCGGCGGCGCGCGGGACGCAGGTTTCCGCGCCGCCAAGGACGCCATCGAAGCGAATCCGGACCTGGCCGCGATCTTCGCCATCAATGATCCTTCCGGGCTCGGCGCCGCGCCGCCCTGGAGGGCACCGCGAAGGCCGATCAGGTCAAGATCATTGCCTTCGATGGCCAACTCATCGGCAAGCAAGCGATCCGTGACGGCAAGATCCTGTGCGATCCGATTCAGTTTCCCGACCGCATGGGGCGAGTCACCATCCAGCAGATACTCAAGCACTTCAACGGCGACTCGGTCGAACCCGAGATCCTTATCCGATCTGAACTTTATTACAAAGAAGACGCCGATAAAGATCCCGAGTTGAAGAAGTAGCGCACGGCAACGAATTGGCGGACCAGGAAATCGAAGCCGGCTTGATCCAATGAGCAATCAAATCAAAGCGAAGCTCCTTGATTATCTGCTGGGGCACGACTACGGGATGGTGTTCGTGCTGCTCTTGCTCGCCGGACTCTTCGCCGCTTTGACCGTCAAGCAGCAATACCCAACTGGCGAAGACGCGGGTCGCCAGGTGGCCGACCTGATCGTGGCGCAGCATGGCCAGCATGCACGTGTGTTGATCGTGACGCGCGACACCAGCGAAGACCTGGCCTTTTCCCGGGCCGCCGCGGAAACATTGGGAGCCTCTGGCGCCACCATTTTGGCCACCGTCAACGGCTCCGTGCCGGACGCGCGCAAGGCCCTCGAGGCGATTCTCGAGCAAGGCGAACGAATCGACGCCATCGCTGCCAACGACGTTACGGCGAAGTGGACGGTATACGACCGCTTCCCTGGCGTCGGCTCGGCGAAGTGTGTCATTCCGAGCTCCTATACCTGGCCCGACTTCTTGAAGGTCAGCAACCTGCTCGGCGTCGCCAATCAGACGGCCATCTACGCGATTATTGCCATCGGCATGACGATGGTGATTATCACTGGGGGCATCGATCTTTCGGTCGGCTCGTTGGTCGCCCTGGCCTCCGTCAGCTCGGCGTTGATGATCCGTGACTGGGGTGGCGGCATCGATGCAGGCGTCGCTACCGTCCTGGTTGCGGGCTGCGCCGGCATCGCGATTTGCGCCCTGGCCGGCGCCTTGAACGGGTTCATGATCACCACGTTTCAGATTCCGCCGTTCATCGTGACGCTGGGAATGATGATGATGGCCAGCGGCCTGGCGTTTCGTCTGTCAGAAGGCCGCTCGATCCCGGAGCTGCCATCGACATTCAATTGGCTCGGTCGCGGACAGACCTTTGGCGTGCCGCATCCGATCTTGCTGATGATCGCCCTTTATGTCCTGGCGCACCTGGTGATGTCGCGCACGGTGTTCGGACGTTACGTGTATGCGATTGGCTCCAACAAGAGAGCCACCTATCTGTCCGGGGTGCCGGTCGAACGAATCGTCATCGCCGTCTACACGATCTGCGGCGCCGTCGCCGGGCTCGGCGGCATTGCGCTGACATCGCAGCTCTCGGCGGGCGATCCAAAGTTCGGCCAGATGTACGAACTGGAAGTGATTGCCGCTGTGGTGGTGGGAGGCACGTCGTTGATGGGAGGACAGGGGAAGATCTTCGGCACCCTAATCGGAGCGTTCATCATCTCCGTGATTAAGAACGGAATGAATCTGACGGACGTCGATCCATTCAATCAGAAGATCGTCTTGGGAGCGGTTCTCATGACGGCGGTGTTGCTTGACACCTTGCGACGCCGACGGAATCGCAAATGACCCCGCGTCCGACCGGCGCACCCCCGCGCCAGACCGCCGCTCCCGCCAGGAACGGCGCCGCTTCCGTGCGGCTCCCGTCGTCGGACTGTCGCTGCCCCCGGCCCCGCGCCGCACCGATGCTGCCACGGCGCCCGTCGCTGCCGCCGCGCCAGACCGACAGCGTTCCCACTAGTCTAGAGAAGGGGCCTCTGCCGCGCCCGGCTCGTTGTCTTCCCGCATTCCAGTCAAAAAAGGCCTACAATAGGGGGAAGATTCCCAAATACGAGGATCTGCCATGCGGCGGCTTCTTCTATCAATTTTTTGTCTGACCCTGGCGACCTGGCCGGCGCTGGGTCAGGAGGACGAGACCTGGTGGTCCTACCGACCAATCCGCAAGCCTGCGGTTCCCGTGCCTGCCAAATTTCAGGATTGGGCCAAGAATTCCATCGACTGCTTTGTCTTGGCCAAGCTGATCGAGAAGGGCATGGAACCCGGCCCGGCCGCGCATCGCCGCACCTTGTTGCGCCGCGTTTACTTCGACCTCATCGGCCTGCCGCCGACTCCGGAAGAGGTGGACGCCTTTCTCAAGGATGAGGCCCGGGATGCCTATGACAAGGTGGTGGACCGCCTGCTCGCCAGCCCGCGCCATGGCGAACGCTGGGCCCGGCACTGGTTGGACGTCTGCCATTTCGCAGAGACGCATGGCCATGATCAAGACGTGCCCCGCCCTAACTCCTGGCCCTACCGCGATTACCTCATCAAGAGCTTTAACGACGACAAGCCCTATCGCCGGTTCGTTCTGGAGCAGATCGCAGGGGATGCCTTATTTCCCACCGAGACGCAGGCTGTTGCCGCCCTCGGTTTTCTCGCGGCCGGCCCCTGGGATGAAAGTTCGCTCAGGGACATCCGCGAGGACACGCTCGACCGCAAGGCCGGCCAGTACCTCGACCGTGATGACATGCTCGGCACCATTTTCGGGGCCTTCATGAGCACGACCCTCCAGTGCGCTCGTTGCCACGATCACAAATTCGATCCGATCCCGCAAGAAGAATACTATGGGCTCCAGGCCGTTCTTGCCGGCGTCGATCGCGCCAACCGAACCTTTGATGCCGATCCCAAGGTCCACGCCAACCGCTTGCGCCTGACCGGTTTGAAAAACGCGCTCAAAGCAGGCCCAGTCTCCGCGCGGGAATTACTCAAGGATCCCAAACTGGTCGCGGAGGTCGCTGCCTGGGAGAAGGCGCAGGGCCAGGCGGCAAAAGACATCTGGACGGTTCTCGACCCGGCCGTCTTCACCTCGGCGGGCGGCGCGACCCCGATTAAGCTCCCGGACCGCTCCGTTCGTTTCGAGGGCAAGCGGCCGGAGAAGGATACATACGTCTTCGAGACCGACTGCGCGGACAAGTTGATCCGGGCGGTGCGGCTTGAAGTCCTCAGCGATCCTGCGCTGCCTCACGGCGGCCCGGGCCGGCAGGACAACGGCAACCTCCATTTGTCCGAGTTTCGCGTGGCTCTGGCGGGCTCGAAGAAGCCAGTAAAGATTGCCAAAGCCTTCGCCGATTTCAACCAGGAGGGCTGGGACATCGCCAAGGCCATCGACGGCCAACTCCCGACGGCGTGGGGCATTTATCCCGCGGTGGGAAAGACGCATTTCGCTGTCTTCATTTTCCAGGAACCGATCAAGGGCCCGGCCCGGCTGATGTTCACGCTGGAACAACAGCATGGCGGCGGTCACCTGATCGGCCGGGCCAGGCTGGCAAGCACCAGCGAGACACCAACCGCGACCGTCCAATCGATTCCGGCCCGCGTACAACAGATTCTGGCGAAACCGAAGGCCGAGCGAACTGAGGCCGACCAGGATGAGATCGCCTGGTTCGTTCTCAAGGCGCGCGTGGACACGGAACTGGCCGCCCTGCCCGCGCCGCAACTTGTTTATGCGGCGGCAAGCGACTTCGCGGCCGATGGCTCCTTCAAGCCGACCAAGGGAACATGTCGGCCCATCCACCTGCTCAAACGGGGCGACATCAAAAAGCCCGGCGCCGAGATGAAGCCGGGAGCGCTGGCCATGCTGCCTGGCCTTGACCGGCATTTCCAGGATGTGCCGTTGAAGGGACACGAATCGATGCGCCGCGCCGCTCTCGCCCGCTGGGTGGCCGACGAGAAAAACCCGCTCACCTGGCGGTCCATCGTCAATCGCGTTTGGCATTATCACTTTGGCCGGGGGCTGGTGGCCACGCCGAGCGATTTCGGCAAGATGGGGAGCGTGCCGACTCATCCAGAATTGCTCGATTGGCTGGCGGCCACCTTTCAGGAAGAAGGCGTTTCGCTCAAGAAGCTGCATCGCCGGATCGTCACCAGCGCGACTTACATGCAAGCAACGCGGCATCACGCGGACTATGCCAAGGTCGACGCCGACAACACGCTGCTGTGGCGCATGAACCGCGCCCGGCTCGACGCCGAATCGGTGCGCGACGCCGTCCTCGCTGTCAGCGGCAAGCTCGATCTGACAATGGGAGGCCCGTCCGTCAAGCTCTTCGTGCAAAGCCCCGGCATTCACCGCACGCCCAAGGTCGATTACCTCAGCTTCGACCCGGACAGCCCCGGCGCCCACCGCCGCAGCATCTATCGCTTCATCTTCCGCACCGTCCCCGATCCGCTGATGGACGCATTGGATTGCCCGGACGCCTCGCAGTTCATCCCCGCGCGGGCCGAATCGCTCTCCGCCCTGCAAGCGTTGGCCTTGCTGAACGACCCGTTCATGGTGCGCATGAGCCAGCATTTCGCGAAACGACTGACGGGTATGCCGGAGGAGCAGATCCGCCAGGCCGTCCGCCTCACATTCGGCCGCGATCCGAGCGTGCGCGAAACCGAGATTTTCGTGCGCCACGCGAGTCGGCACGGCATGGCGAATGTCTGCCGCTTGCTGTTCAACTGCAATGAATTCATGTTTGTGAATTGAGAAGGAATCGAACATGCTGACACGTCGTGAAATGCTCTGGCAACTCGGCGGCGGATTAGGCGGCATCGCTCTGGCAGATCTGCTTGGGCGCGACCAGGCGTTGGCGGATGGGCCGCGGCCGGAGCTGAATGGGGGACTGCACCATCGGGCCAAGGCGCGGCGCGTCATTCAGCTCTTCATGAATGGCGGCCTCAGCCAGATGGACACCTTTGACTACAAGCCCAGACTGCAGCGCGAGCATGGCCGGCCCTTTGATCCCGGCACGCGCGAACGGATCGAGGCGGTCACCTCGACGCCGGGCAACGTGCTGGGCAGCCCGTTCTCGTTTCGCCAACATGGCCAATCGGGGCGCTGGGTTTCCAGCGTGTTCCCCCATTTGGCCCGCCATGTCGATGACCTCGCCTTCGTCATGTCGCTGGTCGCTCGCACCAACGTTCATGGCCCGGCCAGCTACCTGATGAACACCGGCTTCACGCTGCCCGGCTTCCCCTGCCTGGGCGCCTGGCTCAGCTACGGCCTCGGCAGCCTGACCGACAACCTCCCCACGTTCGTCGTCCTGCCGGATACCCGTGGCCTGCCTTACAACAACCTCGGCAATTTCTCCTCGGGTTTCCTTCCCGCGCAACACGCTGGGACGGTTCTGCGTGTCAACAGTCCGAATCCTATTGCGTCGCTCTTCCCGCCGCGCAATGTCGGCGAGATCACAGCCGAAAGCGAGCGCGACGGGCAGGCGGTGCTGCGTGAAATGAATCGTGCACATCAGGAACGTACGCCCGGCGATTCCCGGCTCGAGGCCCGCATCGCCAGTTATGAGCTGGCTGCCCGGTTGCAGGCAAGCGCTCCGGAAGCTCTGGATTTGGCTCGCGAAACAGCCGCCACGCGCCGGCTTTATGGACTCGAGCAACAGCCGACCGACGCCTTCGCCCGCAGCTGTCTCACCGCTCGCCGGCTCATCGAGCGCGGCGTTCGCTTCGTGCAGGTCTGGTCCGGGCAAGGTGGGCCCACCGGCAACTGGGACAACCATTCGAGCATCATCCGCGAATTGCCTCCCATGGCCCAGCAAGTCGATCAGCCGATTGCCGCCCTGTTGCATGATCTCAAGCAGCGCGGCCTGTTCGAGGACACGCTACTCATCTTCAGCACCGAATTCGGCCGGCATCCGTTCAGCCAGGGCGCCGAGGGCCGCGACCACAACGGCGGCACGTCCGTTGCCTGGCTCGCCGGCGCCGGGATCAAGGCAGGCGTGGCCCAAGGGGAAAGCGATGAATGGAGCTGGCGCGCCGCCGAGCCTCTCACCTGCTACGATCTACACGCGACCATTCTGCATTTGCTCGGCATCGACCACACCCGCCTCACGGTCCGCCACAACGGCACCAATCGGCGCTTGACGGACGTACATGGACATGTGCTTGAGGAGATATTGGCCTAACGCAACTGAGAGCGATAGGGGATCGGACCGCCGCCCGGCCGCCGCGCCTTGGCAATCTGCATCACGATCAACGCCACGCCTTGGCTTGCAACCAACGTTACCTCGGCCAGCGCCGTCGCTCAGCAATCGCTGAACTTAGATCGTCGCCGTGAAGCCGCTGAAATTCACCGTCAGGTCGTTCTTGAACTTCAAGTTGTCGGCGGCGTTTACGGTGCCGTCGTCGTTGTAGTCGAATGCCGCATTGTAGGTCGTCAGGGCTTGCTTGAACTTCAGATTGTCCGCGGCATTGACGACCCCGTCTCCATTGATGTCGCCGAACAATCGGTAGAAGGATTGCGTGGCGTAATCCGGATTGTTCGTCGCCGGCGCTTGACCAGGCGTAAGGCTGAGCGTCTGGTTGTCGGACAAGGCGGCGATGGAGTCCGGATCGGTGACGGTGATGGTGTAGGCGCCGTTGGCAATCGAGCCGCCCGTGACGCCGTTGCCGCTGAAGGTTACGGCCCATTCTGTGTTGCCCGTGCCGGCGACGGGCGCCCAACCCAGCATCGGCACGGTCCCGGTCCGACCCGAAGCAACTGCGATTGTAAACACATTCGGATCAACGGAGGGATTGAGGACGTTGACCGGTTCGCTGAACGTGTAGACGATATCGTTCACCATCGAGCGCTGCGCCGGGCGTCGGTTGGCTCGCGGCGTTGTAAAGTGCCGAGATATTCTGGTTGATCACCACGCTCGTAATGATAGGGGGCGGGCCGAACTGAAAGGCGCCCATGTCCGGGGCGCTTGGCCTGGTGATGCCGTTCTGAGAGAAAGTGCCCGCTTGGCCTGGATCGCCGGCGCCGTGGGCCTGACTGCTGGGCAACAGCGCCAGAGTCTGCGTCGGCCCACCGTTGTATGCCAGCGAGGCCGCCAATCCCGCGCTGCCGGTGCGGTTGTCAAACCCGCTGTAGGTCGCGCCGCTGGGATTGCCGATTAGGCAATAGTTGGCGACCATAATCGTCCCGTCAACGTCCGGGCCCGTGGTTGACGAGCCGGCGTTGCCGGCCACTATGGTGTTATCCATTTGCAGCGTCGCGCCGGCGACATTGAAGACACCGCCGCCGTATTGGGGCAAGTTGCTTGATCCGCCATATCCGGCGTTGCCGGAAACGGTGTCATTGGTCAGCGTCAGTGCGCCGGAATTGAAAAGGCCGCCGCCGTCCGTGTAAGCAGAATTCCCGAAGATGGTGGAATTGCTCAGTAGGGCCGTGCCTGTGTTGTAAATTCCGCCGCCGTCGGTGAACGCGGAATTGCCGTTGATGGTAGAGCCGTAAACATTCAATGTCCCGGAGTTGTAGACGCCGGCCCCGTCATAGTTATCTGCGGCGGTGTTCAAGGTGGCGTTGTTTGAGATGGCGACATCGATCAGCGACAGGATGCCGCCGTTATGAATGCCGGCGCCGTCGGCGGCATGGCCGTTCTCGATGGTCAGGCCCAGGATGGTGGCGCCGGTCACATTCGAGTTAACGCTGAAAACCCCGACCGCGTTGTTGCCGCTGATCGCCACGTTGGCGGCGCCAAGGCCGTTAATTGTGTAGCTTTGGCCGATCGTCAAGGTGCTGTTTAGGGTAATCGTTTGCCCGCTCAGGGCGCCGGCGAAATTGATCGTGTCGCCGCTCAGGGCATGGCTAACGGCGTGGGGGAGCGTCATATCCGTAAGGCTACCGCTGCCGGTGTTGCCGTTTAGGTCGGTGACGGTCCAGGTCGCATTGACCTCGGTGCCCACCTGCACCGGGAGGCCGCTGTCGTCCGACCCTGAGTGGACCAACGCGGTGAGGTTGCCCAAAGAAGTCGGCGGCGTGTTAACGTTGACGACCAGCTGAGTGGATGACGCGGTCACGACCGTGCCTACGACCCCATCATTGAATGTGATCGTGTTATCGGCCGGAGTCGTGGAGAAACCCGTGCCGTTGATGGTGATGGTCGGGCTATCGTCCGGGATGTTGGCCGTGCTTGAGGTGACGGTCATCAGAGTCTGGTAGGCGCCAATATCGGGAGTGAGCGGCCTGAAGGCATAGTTCTGCGATATGATGCCGGCTTGAGCCGGATCGCCTGTTTCAAGTGCGACGCTACCGGGCAGCAGCGCCAGGTTTGGAACGGAACCGCCGTTGTAGGCCAGCGCGCTTGCCAAGCCCGCGCTGAAGTTGAGAAAGTTGTTCGACCCGCTGTAGGTCGTGCCGCTGATATTGCCAATGAGGCTATAGTTGGCGGTGACTGACCCGTCAATGTCAGGGCCAGCGCCGGTTGTGCTGTCGCCGGCCACAATGGTGTTGTCTAGTGACGCCATGCCATTCTGGAAAATGCCGCCCCCGTTCAAAGGCAAGTTCGATGCGTTGTTCCAACCTGAATTATCGGCGACGGTGCAGCTGGTCAGCGACAGCGTGCCGACGTTGGCGATGCCGCCGCCATCGGTGTAAGCCTCATTGGCGAAGATCGTGTCGTTGTACAAATTGGCTGTGCCCGAATTGTAAATGCCGCCGCCGTCGGAGTAACAAACATTGTTCGAGACGGTGGAACCAACCATGAGCAATGTGCCGGAGTTGTAGATGCCGGCGCCATACCTGTTGGCGGTATTGGACGGCGAGCCGCAGTCTGTGATTGCGTCGTCGCTCAGCGTTAGATTGCCGGTGTTATAAATGCCAGCACCGCTGTTCGCAAGACCATTTTCGATGGTAAGGGCGTAAATGGTGGCCGTCACCCCCGAGTTGATGCTGAAAGCCCGCACCGAATTGTTGCCGCTGATAGCCGTGGCCCAGGAGGCGTAGCCATCGATCGCAATGCTTTGGGTGAGCGTCAACGTGGCGTTGAGAGTAATGACGCCCAGACCATTTGGCACAGCGATCGTGTCCCCGCTCAGGGCATGGCTGACGGCGTAAGGGAGAGTGACATCCGTCAAGCTGCCGCTGCCCGCGTTGCCGTTGGGGTCGGTAACATTCCAGGTCGCGTTGACCTCGGTGCCCACCTGCACTGGGGAGCCGCTGTTGTAAAAGCCGGTGGTAACCACCGCAGTCAGGCTGCCCAGCGCGGTTGGCGGCGAAGTGATGTCGACGACCAGCTCATTGGTTGTGGCGGCCGCAACCGTGCCGGTGACCCCGTCATTGAAGCTGACCGTGTTATCGGCCGGGACGCTGGAGAAACCCGAGCCATTGATGGTAATGGTCGCGGCGTCGTCTAGAATGTTAGCCGCGCTGGAGGTGAGGGTCGGCACTGGAGTCTGGTAAGCGCCGATATCCGGATTCGATGGCCAATCGACATCGTTCTGCGAGAAAAAGCCCTGGGCCGGATCGCCGGCGCCAATGGCGGCACTGCCCGGCAGCACGGCCAGGGTTTCCGTCGGCGCGCCGTTGTTGTCGGCCAGGGCGGACGCCAGGCCCGCGCTGACATTGAGCAGGTTGTTGCCGCCGCTGGTGATGGTATTGCCGCTGCTGTTGCCGATCAGGCAATAGTGAGCGGACGCAATCGTGCCATAAATGTCCGGACCGGAACCAGACGTTACATTGCCTGCGACAATGGTGCTGTCCATTTGCAGCGAGCCGGAGTTGTAGATGCCGCCGCCGAATTCAGGCAGGGCGGAATTATCGCCGTAGCCAAGATTGCCGGCAACGGTATCGTCCTTAAGCGTCAGTGTGCCGGAGTTAAAGATACCGCCGCCGGCGGTGTAGGCCGCGTTGCCGAAGACCGTGGAATCGGTCAACGACATGGTGCCGGAGTTGAAGATGCCGCCGCCGTCGGAGTAAGCGGTATTGCCGTTGATGGTCGTGTAAGAGATATCCATGAAGTCGGTGCTGTAGATGCCGGCGCCGAAACGATTGGTTGTGTTGGCGCCGTTGTCGGAAACGGAGTCATAGCTGAGAAACAGTATGCCGTTGTTTTTGATGCCGCCGCCCTGGGAAGCGAGGCCGTTCTCGATGGGCAGGTCATTGATGGTGGCAAACGCTCCCGGGTTAACGATGAAGTCTCCGACCGCGTTGCCGCCGCTGACGGTCGGGCCGCTTGGTCCATTGCCGAAAATCGTGCAGCTGCTGCTGATCGTCAAAGGGCTGTTCAGGGTAATCGTTTGTCCAATCAAGCTGTAGTCGAAGGCGATGGTGTCACCGTCTTGGGCATGTGCGACGGCGTAGGGCAAGGTGATGTCGCTTGGGCTGCCGGAGCCGGCATTGCCGTTGGGGTCCGTGACGTCCCAGAAAATCGCCCCCTCGCAGGCGCCCATGTCAACGGCGCCCGCGGTGCGAACGATACCGTCCTCAGCGGTGGTGCCTGCCTGGCTTGGATCGCCCGCGTCAATGGCCTGACTGCCGGGCACCAGCGCCAGGGTCTCAATTCCGGTGTACCCGTTGCCCTCCAAAGTAGTGCTCAGGCCCGCGCTGCCGGTCAGGGTGCCGACGCCCCCGTAGTCGAACGCTCCGCTGGGATTGCCGATCAGGCAATAGTTGCAGGCGGCCAGGAAGCCATACACGTCCGGGCCGGAGGTGGCGGAGTTGTTAGCCACAATGGTGTTGTCCATTTGCAGACTGCCGGTGTCGTAAATGCCGCCGCCGTCAAGAGGCAGGGTGGAGAAATGGTCCCAGCCAGAATTGCCGGCAACGGTGTCGCTAATCAGCGACATGGTGCCGGTGTTGTCAATGCCGCCGCCGGCGGTGTAGGCCGCGTTGCCGAATACGGTGGAGTTACTGAGCGTCATGAATCCGGAGTTGAAGATGCCGCCGCCGTTGCTGTAGGCCGTATTGCCATTGATCGTGGTCCCGCTTACGAACATGGTGCCGGAATTGTAGATGCCTGCACCGTCACGATTGGTTGTGTTGTAAACGGCGCCGTTGCCCGAGACCGTGTCATCGGTCAGCGACAAGGTGCCGCTGTTGGCGATGCCGGCGCCGTCGGCAGCAAGGCCGTTCTCGATGGTCAGGCCCCAGATGCTGGCGGTGACTCCCGAGTTGATGACGAAGTCCCCAACCGAGTTGCCGCCGCTGATCTTCGGGACGAACTCATTGAAGCCGATAATCGTAATGTTGTGGCTGATCGTCAACGCGCTGTTCAGAGTGATCGTTTGGTTGTAAAAATTGCTGGCAAAGTTGATCGAGTCGCCGTTCTGAGCATGGGCGACGGCGTAGGGCAAGGTGACGTCGGTTGCGCTGCCCGAACCGGCATTGCCGTTAGGGTCGGTGACCAACCAGTCCGCCCCCTGGAAGGCGCCGACGGAGACGCTGCCGGCGGGCCGGATCACGCCATTCTGAGCGGTGGTGCCGGCCTGGCTCGGATCGCCGGCGGTGAGGGCGGAACTGCCGGGCGATAGAGCATAGGTCGGCGTCGGCCCATTATAGTCCGGCGCGCCTGCCAGGCCGGTGAGGCTGGTCAGGGTGTAGGTGCCCAAAGTGCCTGAATAGACGGCGCCAACACTGTTGCCGGCCACGATGCAGTTATCCATTGAGGTCATATAAGCCACGCCGTAGCCGACATTGTAGGCTACCGTGGAGTTGCTTAGTTTTAGCGTGCCGCCTCCATAATTATCGACGCCGCCGGCGGAAACGCCGGTGTTGCCCTCAAAGGTGCAATTGTCAATCACAGCGAAGCCGTGATAATTCGCGAGGCCGCCGCCATAACTGGCAACATTGTTTTCGAACGTCGAGTTGCTCAGGGTCAGCAAGCCGACGTTGAGGATGCCGCCGCCGCTGCCGAAGGGGTCATAAGTGCCGCCGCTGTTGCCGTTGCAACCGGAGATGATGCAAGCGTTTACCGTTAGCATGCCGGCGTTGAGAATGCCGCCGGCCCCGCCAAGGCCGCTCTCAGCGCCGTTGATAATGTTCATTCCCGAAATGCTGGCACACACTCCCGAGTCGACAAAGAAATCCTGAACCAGGTTGTTGCCGCTGACATACAGGTAGCCAGACCCCGGACCAGCGATCGTGACGTTTTTGCTAATCGTCAACGTGCCGTTCAGGTCGATGTTTGCCCCGCTGATGCAACTGGCGAAGGTAATCTCGTCTCCGTTGTGGGCATTGGCGACGGCGTAGGGCAAGGTGACGTCACCGGCGCCGCCCGAGCCGACATTGCCGTTGGGGTCAACTATGACCCAGTCAAATCCTCCTTGGCAGGCGCCTACGTCCACGCTGCCGGTGGGCCGAATCGCCCCGTTCTGAGCGATGGCGCCGGCCTGGGCCGGATCGCCCGTGGCGATGGCGGGGCTGCCGGGCTCTAGCGCAAAGGTTGGCGTCGCCGCGCCGTTGTTGTAGGCCAGCGTCGTCTCCAGGCCGGTGGTGCTGGTGACGGTGTAGGTTCCCGAAGTGCCTGCATAGATTTGACCCGTCGTGTTGCCGGCCACGATGCAGTTATCCATCGAGGTGATATAAGCCACGCCGTAGCCGATGTTATAGGCAACCGTGGAGTTGCTCAGACTCAGTGTGCCGGTATCATTCAAGACGCCGGCAGCGGAAAGGCCGGTGTTGGAAGCAATGGTGCAATCGTTAATCGATGCGGAGCCGTCGTTAAAAAGTCCGCCGCCGCGACTGGCGGAGTTGTTTTCGACCGTGGAGCCGGTCATCGTCAGCACGCCTGCGTTGAAGATGCCGGCGCCGCTCATGGACGAGTTTCCTGAGCAGATGGCGTTGTTCAGTGTCAGCGTGCCGAAATTGTCGATGCCGCCGCCGTAGGTAGCGGCGGCGCCGTTCTCGATGGTCAGGCCGGAGATGTTGGCCGTTACTCCGAAGGCAATGGCAAAAACCTGGGTCGCCTCGTGGCCGCTGATCGCCAGATTCGCGGCCCCTGGACCTATAAGGGCAACGTTCTGGCTGAGGGTCAACGTGTTGTTCAAGGAGATGATGTCCCCGTCCAGCAACGGGGAAAAGGTGATCTGGTCGCCGCTATCGATATGGGCGTTGGCGTAAGGCAGAGTGATGTTGGCGGAACTGCCCGAGCCGGAGTTGCCGTTGGGGTCCGTGACCACCCAGTCATGGCCCCCCTGGCAGGCGCCGACGTCCACGCCGCCGGAGGGCCGAACCATCCCATTCTGAGCGATAACGGTGGCCTGATTCGGATCGCCTGTGCCGATGGCGTTGCTGCCGGGTGTTAGCGCAAAGGTGAGCGTGGCCGCGCCGTTGTTGTAGGCGAGCGTGTTGGACAGGCCGGTGACACTGGTGAAGGTATAGGTGCCCGAGGTGCCCGAATCGATTTGGCCGGAAGTGTTGCCTGCCACGATGCAGTTATCCATCTCGCTCATATGATCCACGCCGTAGCCGCTGTTGTAGGCGACCGTGGAGTCGAACAGATCCAGCGTGCCGCCTCCAAAGTTATTGATGCCGGCAGCGGAAGAACCGGTGTTGTGCGCGTAGGTGCAATCGGAAATAAACGCGGTACCATCGTAGTTCGCAAGGCCGCCGCCGTAATTAGCGGTGTTGTTTTCGAAAGTGGAATCTATAAGCGTCAGAGAGCCGGTGTTGAGGATGCCGCCGCCGCTGCCGTAGGGGTCGTAGGTGCCGGGGCTGGCGCCGTTATTATTGGAGATGACACAATTGTCCACGGTCAGCGTCCCCCCGGTGTTGAGGATGCCGCCGCCGCCGCCGAGGCCGCTTTCCGTGCCGTTCTCGATGGTCAGCCCCGAGATGCTGGCAGTCACTCCCGAATCGACACGGAAATCCTGGACCGAGCCGCCGCCGCTCACCGCCAGGTTGGCCGCGCCTGGACCCGTGATCGTCACGTTATGGCTGAGCGTCAACGTGCCGTTCAAAGTAATGGTGTTCCCGTCCAGGCAGTTGGAGAAGTTGATCGCGTCCCCGCTCGAAAAGTGAGCGACGGCATAGGGGAGCGTGACATCCGAGGGACCGCCGCTGCCTGAGTTGCCATTGAGGTCAGTGACAGTCCAGGTCGTTAGCAAAGTTCGATCCTCGAGTTGCTCGGCTTGGAGCAGCAATTTCTTTGCTCGTGGCCGACGCACCGGCCGCGGCTTGGTGCCGATCAGTTTTTCACGGAGTTTTATCATCCAGCTACGCGGCATATTGTGAGACATGGTATTTTTCCTTGTTAATGCGGGCGGCCACTATTGCCGCATCCTCATTGGCATCAGGCATCCCCTAATCTTCCTAGCACCATCGCAAGGAAAATAGGCCGCGATTTTGTGGCGTGATCGCATCGAGTGGTTCCTGTGTGGGCGCGCATCGGCATTACGAGGCTGTGAAATGGGTCGCGAAAAATTAGAGGCGCTGAAAAAAGACGGGCGGCGCAACGAAGAACTGCTCCGCTTGCCGAGCGCGGCGGAAGCGGTCCCCGAAAATAGGGGCACTTGTACTCTTGGAAGATGCAGCGCGCGACCTGCAACGCGACGGCTTCACGATGCAGAATTTCAATTCGGGCGAACCGATTTGGGCTGATTACCCTGGAACACCCTGGTCCCCGTGCCGGCGTCCCAGACCTTGATGTCGCGCGTGCTCGAGGAGACGAGCAGCCGGCCATCGGGGCTGAACGCCACGCCACAGGTGGTTCCCGGGTGGCCACGCAAGGTGAGCGCCTCGGCGCCGGTGGCCACGTTCCAGATGCGAATCGTCTGGTCCCCCCCCGTCGAGGCCAGCCGGCGGCTGTCGCGGCTGAAACACAGGCCGGCAATGCGGTCCGTGTGACCGGTAAGAACGTGCAGCGGCCGCGCGGATTGCCTGTCCGCGGGATCGGCCCTCATGTCCCAAATTCGAATCGTCTTGTCCTCCCCAGCCGTGGCGACCCATCGGCCATCCGGACTGAAAACTCCGCGTTCAACGCTATCGTGGTGCCCCGGCAGGGCGAAGAGCTTCGTACCCGTCGCGGCATCCCAAATGAGGACCATGCCATCGCCCCCGACGCAGACCAGGCGCTTGCCGTCGGGAGCATAGGCCACGTCGTTGACGGGGTGCGGATGGAGCAGCGTCACATTGGATTTTCGGATGTCGACTCTCGGCTTATTCTCGATTTCCCATAGTTGAACGGTCTTGTCGAGACTGGCCGACGCGAATCGAGTCCCGTCCTGATTAAAAGCCACCCCCGTTACCATGGCCGTGTGGTGATCGGGCACGTGAATCTTTTGTTCTGTGGTAACGTCCCAGAGAAGCACGGTGTTGTCGGCGCTGCCGGAGGCGAGCAGCTTGTCATCGGGGCTGAAGGCGACGCAGCGGACCCAGCCTTTGTGTCCTTCCCAGCAGCGCGGGAAGCGGGATCGTCCATGGCCCAAACGCGCACTCTGTTTTCGATCTTGCCGCTGCTGTGCGTGTAACCGGTGGCGGCAAGGAACCGGCCCGTAGAACTGAAAGCCACGTTCACTGCGCCGGTGGCATGGGGAAGGGAATGCGAGTCCTGTTCCGAAGTGATGTCCCAGAGTCGCGCGGCGCGGTCGCGGCCGACCGTGGCCAGGCGTCGACCGTCAGGGCTAAAAGCACCCCAGGCCACGGGCCCTGTGTGTCCGCGAATCGTGCGAAAGATTCGACCGGTATTGACATCCCAAACATGGACGATCCCGGCGCTGTCGGTGGAGGCAACGCGCCGTCCATCGGGAGCAAAGGCGGCACACAGGACCGGAGCTCGATGGCCCAAGAAGGTGTGCACGAGTTTTCCACTTGCCGCCTCCCAGATCTTGACGCTGTGATCGAAGCTGGCGGCGACCAGGTGCTGCCCATCGGGGCTGAACGCAATGCTGCGCAGGTCAACGGGGCCGCTCAGGACCTGCACGCTCTGTCGGCTGGCCAGGTCCCAGACAATCGCGGTGCCGTCCCATCCGGCCGAGGCGAGTTGCCGGCCGTCGGGGCTGAAGGCAACGCTGAAGACGTTCGCTTTGTGCCCTTCCATGGCGCAGAGCTCCGCGTCCTGGCCCGAATATGGGTCCCAGAGACGAACCTTGCCATCCGCCCCCGCCGTCGCCAGAAGGCTGCCGTCCGGGCTGTATGCCACGCCGAAGTTGCCGGTGCGAGGGCTCGACAGTTTCGTGAGCAGTTTGCCCGTCGAGGTTTCCCATATCCTGATTTCTCCGGTCCTGGTCCTCCAGGTTGTTGTTACCGACACGAGCCGTCGGCCGTCTGGGCTAAAGGCGACGCTCATCGTCGAGCCGCTGTTGCTCAGGCCCGTCCAAAGCAGTTCGCCGCTGGTCACATCCCACAGTTTCACTTCGCCCGGCTCATTGGAAAACCATTGGCCCACAGCCGTGGCGAAGAATCGGCCATCCGGGCTGAAGGCGACGCTCGCCACGTGGGTGGAATGGCCTTTGCACGTGAACAAGGCGCTGTCGCAGAGGCGGCGGACGTAGCGCCACTCCCAGTTGATGAGATCGGGCCGGCATTCGTCGAGAAGCTGGGCCGAACGCCCGACGTTGCCGGCCAACCATTCGTGGTGCGCCAGCACGACGCGGTGGTGATACAAGGCGACTTCGCTCTTTTCCCGCTCCGTGGCCTCAGCCTGCTGGGCCAGTATTGCCTGCGACTCTTGCAGCTTCGTTTCGGCCAGGGCGTCTTGCGTCTCGCGCCACTGCGAAGCGATCCCGGCCGTGCCGAGGAGCGTTACCAGCAACAGTGCTCCCAAGGACGCCGCCAGGGCCGGACGCCGCCGGATCCATTTCAGCGCCTGTTCGGCGCGGCTGGTGGGGCGAGCCCGAATCGGCCGGCCCGCCAGGAATCGGCCCAAGTCTTCCTCAAGGGCCGCCGCGCTGGCATAGCGCTTGCGCGCCTCCTTGTGCAAGCATTTCACACAGATTGTCTCCAAATCGCGAGGCAACTCCGGTCGCAGCCGGCTCGGCGGCACCGCCTCGTTTGTCTTCACCTGCAGCAGCGTCGCCAGGGGCGTCTCGCCCCAGAACGGCGGCCGACCCGTCAAGACTTCGTAGAGGATGACGCCCAGTGCGTACACGTCGGTCGCCGGCCCGACCTCCCCCAGCCGTTCGTCGATCTGTTCGGGGGCCATGTAGCCCGGCGTGCCGAGGAGCTGTCCGGTATGGGTCGAGGCCTGATCGCCCGCGTGGAATTTGGCCAGTCCGAAGTCCGTAACGCGGGGGATCAAGGCAGTATCTGCTTCCGGCCGCCAGAGATCGTCGGACGAATCTGTCGCCGGAAGCGCGGGCGACAGGAGCACATTGCTGGGCTTAAGGTCGCGGTGCAGGACCCCAGAACGGTGGGCGAAGTGAATGGCCTGCGCCAGCGTCCGCACCAGGCGAGCCGCTTCCACAGAGCGCACGGGCGAGGTGCGTTGCCTCAGCCAGGCGGCCAGGTCGCCGCCGGGACAATACGCAAAGGCGATGTAGCAAATCGGCCCCAGCTGGCCCGCCTCGTGGACCGGCACCAGGTTCGGATGATGAAGGCTGGCGGCGGCCCGAGCTTCCCTCTGAAAACGCGCCAGGCACTCGGCGTCCGCCAAAATGTCGGCCCGCGGGATCTTGAGGGCCACCTCGCGGCACAACACCGGATCATAAGCGCGATAGACGAAGCCAAAGCCGCCCCGGCCGAGCAGGCAGCGAATTTCGAATCGACCAATGCGAGTGGGACAAATCTGTCCCGCATTGCCAGGCGGCGGCAACGTGACATCCGGGAGCTTTGGCCGCAACTGTTGCAGCTTTTGCACGCACGCCAGGCCACGCAGCAATCGGCTGCGCAGATGCGGAGGCGTATCTTCGGTTAACGAAAAAGCGACCGGCGTTCCCAGGGCGAGCGCTTCCTCACAGGCGAGCAAACGGTCGGTGAATTCGTCATCAGGCGCCGGCTCGGCGTCTTGCATTTCGGAACGTGGATTGTGGACTTCGAGTTTCGGATTCATGGCTCGGCATCCAGTTCCTGCTGCAAGCGCTCGACCGCCCGCGACCAAAGCTTGCGGACCGCGTTCGGCGTTCGTAGCATCAGCTCGGCGATGGCTTCGAATGAGCGCTCTTCCCGATAGCGCAGTTGGATCACCCGGCGGTAATCCTCGGACAATTTGGCTATGGCTCGTTCCAAGGCTTCGGTTTGTTCGGCAAGCATCATCAAGGCGCTGGGAGTCGATGTCCCCGCGGCGAGACCGCCGCCGCGCGGCGCTTGCGAATCACTCCCCGGCAATGCGACTTCACGACTCACCTGGCGCTTGTCGCGCTGAAAATCACGCCGGAAATTCGCCAGATTGTTGACCAGGAGCTTGCGCATCCAGGCCAGCAATGCCGCGTGCGTCGTGCCCTGAAAACCCGAGAAATCCCGCTGCGCTTCAAGGAAAGTCTGCTGCACCAGATCGGAAGCCCCCCCTTTGGCCTGCAGCGCCGGGTCGAGTTCCTGCTGCGCAATCAGCAGCAAATACCCCCGGCACGCTTCGAACATCTGGCCGAGAGCTTCGTCCGACCCGGCCCGAGCCGCCGGCAGCCACTGCGCCGCATCCCGTCTGGCATCGGGCATCCCCTATCCTCCAAGCACCGTCGTTGCAGAAATGAGCCGCGATTTTCTCACCTTATCGCATCCAGTGGCGGCAGTCAAGGAACGCAGATCACGCACCCTCGACAAATATGACGACACTTAATCGGCACGGCTAGATCGAACCCAGCAAACCGACTCCCCACATCGGTGGTAGCCGGCCGGCAGCCTGGGACCGGCCGAGCCGGGGGGTTCGGTTTATTCGGCCGGCGAATTTCGACGCGGCACGGGCGTTCGGGTTCTTCAAGTGACGTGCGTCGTTTCGACAGGCATCGTCTGCCTAGAGAATCTTAAAGAGGCAAGGAGGCTCGTCGTAATATGAGCTGGCGACATCCAAACACCGGCGTGCAACAACGCTAACACCACCCAATCGCGTGGAAATTCGATAGCGACGCGCCGCTAAGTGGGATAATATCATTCACATCGCGGCAACCCACGGAAACCGACCCCGCTCGGCGGCGCTCGCCATGAATGAAGTCACGCAGCTTCTGGACGCCGTCAGCCGGGGCGAATCGCTCGCCGCCGAGCGACTGCTTCCGCTGGTGTACGACGAACTGCGCCGCCTTGCGTCCGGTTATCTCGACCAGGAAAAGCCCGGTCAAACCTTGCAGCCGACGGCTCTGGTGCACGAGGCGTTTATTCGTCTTGTTGGAGATGAGGTGGATGCGCAATGGCACGGGCGATCCCACTTCCTGGCCATGGCGGCGCTGGCCATGCGGCGAATCCTCATTGATGGCGCCCGTCGGAAGAAACGTGCCAAGCGTGGCGGCGAGCGGCAACGCGTTGATTTGCTGGATCACGCAGACCCTCAGCAACAAGAAGCGGACCGGCTGCTGGCGCTCGATGAAGTCCTCAATCGGCTTGCCGACGCTGATCCCCGGGCTGCCGAACTGGTCCAGCTGCATACCTTTGGCGGCCTTTCCGTCGAGGAAGCCGGCAAACACCTGGGCCTTTCACGCACCGTTGCTTACCGCGACTGGGCGTTCGCTCGGGCCTGGCTTCGGCATGAATTGGGAGAAAACGACGAAAAAAAAGCGGGACACATTTCGGAAAACGGCGCTTAGAAGGGTAAGAACCCAAACAGGAGATGCGTCATGCCAGCCGAAGTCGCGAAGGTCAAAGAATTGTTCCTGGCCGTGCTTGAGATGAAGGCTGCCGAGCGTGCCGCCTATCTGGAGACGGCGTGTGCGGGGGACATGGCGCTATGCCGACAGATCGAGGAAATGCTGCTCAGCCACGAAAAATCCGGCGAACTGCTGGCCCGCCCGCCGGCGGAGCTGCTGGCCGACGCGGACAAGACGGAATCGGACCAGACGGCCGCATTCACGCCGCAACCGCTGCCGTCGGCCACCCTCGCGGATCAGGGGCCAACGGACCCGGAAAATCTGTCCTTCTTGATGCCGTCCGACAAGCCCGGACACCTGGGTCGGCTGGGACATTACGAGGTGCAAGAGGTCATCGGCAGGGGTGGATTCGGCATCGTGCTCAAGGCGTTTGACGAACGGTTGCACCGCGTCGTCGCCATCAAAGTGCTATCGCCGGCGTATGCTGCCAATGGCGCCGCGCGAAAACGCTTTATCCGCGAGGCGCGGGCCGCCGCCGCCGTCAAGAATGAACATGTCGTCGGCATTTACGATGTCCAGGAGGAAGCGCAGCCGCCGTTCCTCGTGATGGAATACATCGACGGCATCGCTTTGCAAGACAAGATCGACAAGGTCGGCACGCTCGGCGTCAAGGAGATCTTGCGCATCGGCATGCAAATCGCCGAGGGACTGGCCGCCGCCCATAAGCAGGGTCTCGTGCATCGCGACATCAAGCCGGCGAACATCCTCCTGGAGAATGGCGTCGAGCGCGTCAAGATCACCGACTTCGGCCTGGCCCGAGCCGTCGATGACGCCAGCGTCACGCAATCGGGCACCGTCGCCGGCACGCCCATGTACATGTCGCCGGAGCAGGCGGAAGGCCTGGCGATCGATCATCGCTCGGACTTGTTTAGCCTCGGCACCGTGCTGTACGCCATGTGCACCGGCCATCCGCCGTTTCGCGCGAGCGGCACCCATGCCGTGCTCAAGCGCGTGATCGATGCATCGCCGCGGCCCGTCCGCGAGATCAACAACGAGATTCCCGATTGGCTCGAAGCGATCATCGCGAAGCTGCATGCGAAGAAACCGGCGGATCGTTTTCAGACGGCGAAGGAAGTAGCGGAACTGTTGGGCGGGCATTTGGCGCATTTGCAACAACCGACAGCGAATTCCAAGCCGGCGCCGGTGGCGGTGGCACCGAACGCAATGCCCCAGCCTTCGCAAACGGACAGAAATGTTTGGACACAGATTTTCGAGGGCACGGACTACCGCCGGCGGCTGATTCAGTACGCGCTCCTCTTTACCACTTCGCTTCCGGCCCTGCTTATTATTTTTGCTGCCAGTCGCGGCACTGTCATACAGCCCGATGAAGCGGTTCCCGCCATCGCCATGCTTATCGCCGCTGGCATCTTTCACGTGCTTTGGAGCATCGGATTCCTTATTGCCAGCATGCGCGTCAAGAACCGTTGGACGGTTGCTTACAAAGGACGGACGCTGCGACTGGAGTTCACGGTATTCGGCAGCGAAAAGCTCTATCTCGACGGGGAGTTGCTGGCACGCTGCAGTCCCGGTTTCACCTTCCAGGAACTTCAAGCGGCCATCCCTGCCGGGCCGGGCGCCGGCGACAAGATTCGCGTCCTGGGCCAGTTCGGCTTCCTTACGCCGATCTGTCGGCTCTATGCAAGTGAAGGTTCGCCGCCAACGCTGGCTCTTACCCCTTCGACATGGGCGCGAATCGGCAAGCGCGCCCGGCCGTTGGCGTATGCCGCGTCGATCATTCTGCCCGTTGCCTTGTTCATCTGGTTCGCAGCGGGCCAAGGCCAGGGCTACATTTCGTTGAAGACCGATGTCCCCGAGTTGGTGGTCATACTGGACGGCCAAATCTTGCGGAGCGGGGAAGGCCCCGACCCGGAAATGAGTTGGAACGGGAAGTTCAAGCCGCTGCGGACCGGCGACCACACGTTGCAAGCGATCAAGCGGGGCAAGGTTGTGTTTGACGAATCGTTCCATCTTGCATTCGGCGAGACCCGCGAATTCGACCTTACCCGTGCGGCATTGGGCGACTTCGTCCCCGCCTTCGGCGGCCCCGGCTGGAAACGACTCTACGACGGCAATCGTCTAAGGGCTGGCAAACCTACCGGCACCTTCGAAAGCCGGCCGCGGAGAGCTCCTGCTCTTTCCTGGCTCCAACCTCGACACGATCGACACAATGCCGCGCAACTTCCACCTTCGGATGGAAGTGGACTCCTCCACGGCAAGGAATTCGTGCGTTTCCACGCAGAGCCGCGCACGCCTGGGACCCCGACCTCCGCCTGCCGATTGATGGCTGGCTTCTCGACTTTGCCGAAGACTTGGCACGGAAATGTCCTGGCCGAACTTGCTCGCCTTTAGGCCCGATCGCAAACCTCCCCACAATGAGTTTGAACGGTTACTTCTCGATAAGGAGGCCGGTGACGAACACTCGAAAGTGCTCGTCATCGCCAAACGAAGCGAGTGGTTTTATCGTCGAAATCATTGCCAAGGACGAATCCACCGAAGTGCTGGTCAACGGCCAAAAATACCTGACGCTCAAACACGCCGAAAACGTGCCGATGGCCGGAGTGCTCAGCCTGTGGAACTTGGCCCGACGGGCAGGCCCCGGCGGCATTGACGGGCAGATCGCCTTTCGCAATATCGAGATCAAGGATTTGACGCCACCCGACGCTGTCGAACTAATGAATCGGGAGAAGCAAAAACTCCAAGGCTATTGGCATATTGTTGCCGCAGAAGAGCGATGGCAAGGCATCGCCCGAACCGCTGCCGCCCGACCAGAAGCTACTTCTCCAATTCGTTGGCGATCAAGTAAAGGTCTCATTCGGCAACGAGCCAGCGATTCAAGGAGCCTACCGAATCGACCCGACCCGAACGCCTGCCGCCCTCGACTTTAGTGATGTGTTTGTTCAAATAAAATTGCATGCCATCTATCGGCGGGACGGGGACAAACTTTTCATTTGTACTGGCGGCCAGCGTCCAACGGATTTCACGACCAAGCCCGGGGATGGCCGTACCCTTTTTATCTTCGCGCGCGGTTCTGGGATGGAAAAACCCACCGAGCGCGGCTGGGCCCAGGTCTTCAACGGCAAAGATTTCGATGGCTGGGGTGCGGATCCTAAGACCTGGGAGGTTTTGAAGAATGAAACGCTGGCCTTCAAAGGGCCCAAGGCAGCTCCGCTGCGAACGAAGAAGACCTACACGGATTTCTGCGTGCGTTTTGATTATCAGTGGCTCAAGCAGTTCCCCAAGACCCATGCTCCGTTTTTGAATGTGGATCTGCGAGTCCCAGACCCAAAGGCGGCGCTCGATCCCGAAATGACTTCTCCCTTTGTGCAACTTCTTCCCCAAGGTATGGCAGTGCCCGACAAGCTGATGGGAGGGAACAAGATCCTTCCGGGAGGGACCGTCATAGTCGGCATGAAAGATTTCAGGGGCAATACCCTTAGCAACCCGCAGGCGCAGCAATTTCAGGATAAGGCATTCCAGCCGACGGGTTGGAACCGGGTCGAAATCCGTTGCCTGGGAGCGAGCCTGGAGGTGATGTCCAACGGCGTCAGCATGGCCAAGATGCCGATTCGCAAGGCATTCGCTGGAGCCATTGTGTTGGAGCCGGTCAACGCGGGCATGATTTTTCGTAACATCGAGATGAAGGAATTGCCGCCACCTCTCTGAAATCACGTCAGGATTTTTTGCTTTCTGGATTTTTCCTGAAGGATTTCCTTGGCCCGTTCGAGATTGCGCCGCTGCGCAGGCGAGAGCGACTTGCCGCTTTCGCCCTAGTCGGTTGACGAACGGTGCGCAAAAAATCGTTTAGACCGATGGCCACACTTTGGCGATCTTTACCCAATCCAACAAGGATGCGTTCCGCCGGAGCGAATTCTTTTGGTGGCCAACCATCGAACCGTGGGCATGTGATCCGCGAGCTGACGAAAGAATAAGAGCCATCCATAAGCCAAAGAATCCAACACCCATGAAAACGCTGATTGCATGCATGCCGCTATTTTTTCTCAGCCTTGCCTTGCTTAGCGCGGGCGAAGCCGCCACTGATCTTGAACGGATGCAGGGAACCTGGACCGTCGTTTCCTTGACCGAGCTGGGAAAGGCGATTCCAGCCGAAGAGACCGACATCCTCGAAGTCGTGGTCAACAAGGACGTAATGACGGTGTACAAGAAAGGCAAAGTTGAAGTGCAGTACCGGTTCAAGCTCGATCCCGATAAAAAGCCAAAGCAGATCGACTTTACGGATGAGACCGAAGCAAAGAAAGGCAACACCGAGCCCGGCATCTACGCGTTCGACGGCGCCAAGCTCAAGCTGGCCTTGGACGAGAAACGCAAGGGCCGGCCGACGGTCTTCGAAGGCAAGGAAACGGAGACCTACAGCGTGATCGTGCTGAAGAAAAAGGCACCTGAAGAGAAAAAGGCAACCGAAGAGAAAAAAACGACCGAAACGAAATAAACCCACCGCTTGCAATTTCGCGCTCACAGCCAAACGCCAGGCGGTTCGGCGATTCGCCACGAGCGCGAAGCCGCGAACAATCACACCAAGCTTTCCAGCAAGTACTTCAGCTTGCGCACTTCCGTTTCCATCGCGAAGGGCGCCTCGGCCACATCATGTAGCGCGACGCTCAACAAACGATCGTAGCGGTGACGGTGCAATTGCGAGATAATTCGACCATACTCGACTTCCCCCTGGCCGACGCGGACTTGAAACTTTCCAGGCGCTCTGCCAGTGTCTCGCAGTTGCACGTGCCGGACATAGGGAAAAATCTCATCGTAAGAACCGCCCTGGTGCGGCCCATTGATGAACGCGCTCGGATCGAGCGTCACGCCAAGGCCCGGCACGCGCTCGCAAAGTTCGCGCGTTGCGCTCGGCAACTCCGTCAACGTGCCGATACGCGTCGGCACGGCCAGGATCAGGCCTTCCGATGCGACCATCTGTCCAAGCTCGCGCAAACGCTGCGTTTCGACATCAAGGCCGACCCCCTTGGCCGCCGCGGGAATCGAAATCAGCGGCACCGCAGTGATTCGTGCCAGCTTGCAGATCGACTTGAGCTGGCGCAGAAATTCGTCGTCGCTGGCCGCATCGATCTCGACGCTGAACGCCGCCGGCGTCAAGCTCGGGCCGATGCGAATGCGCAACGCCGCCTCGGCGACATCACGGGCAACTTCCGACGGCTTCAGGTGCGATCCCTGTTCGCAGATCGCGATATCCACCTTACTGAATTCCAGTTCCGCCATCAAGCGCAGCGCCGGTTGCAAAGGCAAACGCGCAAAACAGAGCGTCGAGCACGCGACGTACATGGTTCCCTCCTCGTGCAAGGAAAAAGCGCCGGCCGTTTAGCCGCGGGGCTTGCCCCGCGCGGAGCGCGTTCTCGGCATTCATCCATGAAACAGGCCACGTACCATAACGATTTTCGCGATTCGTGCAAGAGCAATTTCTTCGCGGTTTCGCATCACTCACTCGCCGTTTCCGCTCGCGCCGGCTCGTGCGGCAACGCGATGCTCTCCAGCGCTCCCGGCGTGATGCGCACTTCCGCTTCCTGATGCCATTGGAAGCCGGTGCCCGCGGGGATCAGATGGCCGAGGATCACATTTTCCTTCAGGCCGACCAGGTAATCGACTTTTCCCGCCAGCGCCGCCTCAGTGAGCACCTTGGTCGTCTCCTGGAAGCTGGCGGCCGAAATGAAGCTGTCGGATTGCACCGCCGCCTTGGTGATGCCCAAAAGCTGCGTACTGCACGTCGCCGGTAGCGAGGCCTCATGCGTCGGGGGCTTCTTGTCCTCGGCCTCCAGCGCCGCCCGCACTTCCTCGTATGCCTCCTTCGAGATGATCTTGCCCGGCTCGAATTTCGAATCGCCAGGATTCTTGATCTTCACGCAATCCTTCAGGCGATTGTTGACCTCGCGGAAGGCGAAGCGGTCGATCACGGAGCCGGGCAACAGGCCCGTGTCCCCCATCGTCTCGACTTTGACTTTCCGCAGCATTTGCGAGACGGTGATCTCGATGTGCTTGTCGTCGATATCGACGCGCTGGCTGCGGTAGACGCTCTGGACTTCGCGCACCAGATAATTCTGCACCGCTTCCAGCCCGCTGATGCGCAGAATGTCATGAGGCACCAGCGGGCCATCGACGAGCGGATCGCCCGCTTTGACGTAATCGCTGGTGTGGATTCGCATCGGCTTGCCGCGCGGCACCATGTGCTCGACCTCGAAACCTGTGGGCTTGCCGGCGTCGTCCATCGATTCGACAATGATGGAGCGCTTGCCTTTCTTGGTGTCGCCCAGGCGGACGCGGCCGGAGATTTCAGCCATGACCGCCGGATCGCGCGGTTTGCGGGCCTCGAAAATCTCGGTGACGCGTGGCAGACCACCCGTGATGTCCTGGGTTCCCGAAACTTCGCGGGGCGTCTTGGCGAGCACGGCGCCGGCGGCCACCGGAGTGCCGGCGCGCACTTCCAGGTGGGCCTTCTCGGGAATATAGTGCACTTCAAGCCCCTGGCCTTTTTCATCTTCGATGATGATTTGTGGGTGCAAGTCCCCCTTGTGCTCCATGATCACCCAGCGTTCGGCGCCCGAGGCATCGCGCTCCTTGCGCAGAGTCTCGCCTTCCTCGATGTCTTCAAAACGGATGCGGCCGCCGCGCTCCGCCAGGATCGGCGTGACGTGCGGGTCCCACTCGCACAACTTGGTGCCGGCGGCGATCGATTGTCCGTCCTTGACAAAGAGGTAGGAACCGTTGGGGACGGAAAATTCTTCCTGAATGCCCTTGGGCCCGTGAATTTGCAGTTGGCCATTGCGCGTGAGGGCGACCATCTGCCCCTTGTCGTCTTCAACGGCGGTGATGCGGACGAGCTTGACGACGCCAGCGCGTTTGCAACGGCGCTCTTTTTCTTCGACATCGCGGTTGCCGACGCCGCCGATGTGGAAGGTGCGCATGGTGAGCTGCGTGCCCGGCTCGCCGATCGATTGGGCCGCGATGATGCCGACGGCCATGCCTTCCTCGACCAGCGCCCCGGTTGCCAGATCCATGCCATAGCAGTTACGGCAAATTCCCAGCGACGCCTCGCAGGTCATCGGGCTGCGGACGACAACATTGTCGATACCGAGCTTCTCGATGCGGCGCGCGTGCTCCCAGGTGATCATTTCGTTCTCATCGACAACGGTGACCTCCTCATCGTCGATGCGTGTCGTGATCGCGTGCCGGCTGACCCGGCCACGGATCGTTTCGCTCAAGGATCGCTCGATTTCCTCACCCTTATAAATGGCTCGCTTGGTGATTCCCTGCGTGGAACCACAATCCTCCTGGGTGATGACGACGTTCTGAGCGACATCGGCGAGCTTGCGCGTCAAGTAGCCGGAATCGGCAGTCTTGAGGGCGGTGTCGGCGAGGCCCTTGCGGGCGCCGTGTGTCGAGGAAAAATATTCCAGCACACTCAGGCCTTCGCGGAAATTCGCCTTGATCGGCGTCTCGATGATCTGTCCCGACGGCTTGGCCATGAGGCCGCGCATGCCGGCCAATTGGCGAATTTGTTCGACGCCGCCACGGGCGCCGGAGTGGGCCATGAGGAAGATCGGATTGAGGTACGGCACGCCGCCGCGCACGTCATGGCGCAGCTCCTGCATCATCTGCTTGGTGATGGCATCGCGGGCGTTGGTCCAAAGATCGATGATCTTGTTGTAGCGCTCCGGCCCGGTGATAAAGCCGCGCGAATACTGCTTTTGCACCTTGTCCACTTCCTTTTCGGCTTCCTTGATGAAGGTCTCCTTGCTGATCGGCGTCTTGAGATCGTCGGTGGAGAACGACAAGCCGCTGCGGGTCGATTCTCGGAAGCCGGTTTCTTTCATCCGGTCCAGAAGCTCAATCGTCTCGCGCCGGCCCAGCATTTGATAGCAGTCGGCGATGATTCGGCTAAGATGTTTTCCCGACAACGAAAGATCGTAGTACGGCATGTGCGGCTTGAGGATGTCGTTGAACATCACCCGGCCGACCGTTGTCGCCACCAGGAGGTTTTTCGGATCGCGCGAAATTTCCTCGACGCGCGGCGGCTTGTCCTTCTCAACCGGCACTTCGCTGATGACTTTCTTCTCGATCGGCAGCCGAACCTTGACGCGGGCGTGGATGCCCACCTTCTTCAATGCGAATGCCAGGAAAACCTCGGCCGGGCTGGAGAATTTCATCCCCTCGCCCTTGAGATTGATCGGCAGGTTCTTGCGGTAGTCCTTGACGCGCTCATCGACGACGCCACCCGGTGACGTAAACATCTGCAGCGGATCGGCGGTGAGATAGTAACAGCCCATGACGATGTCCTGGCTGGGCGTGATGATCGGATGGCCGTTCGACGGGCTGAAGATATTGTTCGTCGCCATCATCAGCACCGTGGCCTCGACCTGGGCCTCGATCGAGAGCGGCAAATGCACCGCCATCTGATCGCCGTCGAAGTCAGCGTTGAAGCCCTTGCAAACCAGCGGGTGAATGCGGATCGCGTTGCCCTCGATCAAGACCGGCTCGAACGCCTGGATGCCCATGCGGTGCAGCGTCGGAGCGCGATTGAGCAGCACCGGGTGGTTCTTGATGACTTCCTCGAGAATGTCCCAGACCTCATCGGCCTTGCGTTCGAGCATCTTCTTGGCGGACTTGATCGTGTCGGCGTGCCCGAGCTCCTTTAGCCGGCGGATGATGAACGGCTGGAACAATTCCAGCGCGATCTTCTTGGGCAGACCGCACTGGTGCAAACGCAATTCCGGGCCGACGACGATGACCGAACGCGCGGAGTAATCGACGCGTTTGCCAAGCAGGTTCTCGCGGAAACGGCCCTGCTTGCCTTTAATCATGTCGGTCAGCGATTTCAGCGGGCGGTTGGACGAACCGAGGACGGGCCGCTTGCAGCGATTGTTGTCGAAGAGCGCGTCCACCGATTGCTGGAGCATGCGCTTCTCGTTGCGGATGATGACTTCCGGCGCGTTGAGATCGACGAGCTTTTTGAGCCGATTGTTGCGGTTGATGATGCGGCGATAAAGATCGTTGAGATCGCTGGTGGCGAAGTTTCCCGAATCGAGCAGCACCAATGGCCGAAGATCGGGAGGGATGACTGGGATGCATTCGAGGACCATCCACTCCGGCTTGTTGGGAGGCCCGCCCAGGCCGCTGTCACGCAGCGATTCCACGACCTTGAGCCGTTTGACGAAATCGCGCAGCTTCTGCTTGGACGATTTGTCCTTGGCGGTCTCGGTGGCGAGCTTGCTGCGCAGGTCGAGCGAGAGATCGACGAGATTGAGCCGTTCGAGCAGGGCCTTGATCGCCTCGGCCCCCATGCCGGCCTTGAAGGCCTCGCCATAGGTTTCGCGGGCGCGGCGATATTCATCCTCGGTGAGGAGCTGCTTTTCCTTGAGCGGAGTCTCCATCGGATCAGTGACGACGTAATCCTGGAAATAGATGATCCGCTCCAGGCTCGTCGTCTTCATTTCCAAAAGCGTGCCCAATCGGCTCGGCATCGCCTTGAAGAACCAGATGTGCACGACGGGGGCGGCCAGTTCGATGTGCCCCATACGTTTGCGGCGCACGCGCGAATGCGTGACCTTGACGCCGCAGCGGTCGCAGATCATGCCCTTGTACTTCATGCCGCGATACTTGCCGCAGGAACATTCCCAGTCCTTTTCGGGGCCGAAGATGCGCTCGCAGAACAGCCCGTCCTTTTCGGGGCGGTAGGTGCGATAGTTGATCGTCTCGGGCTTCTTGACCTCGCCGAACGACCAGGAGCGGATGTCGTGCGGGCTGGCGAGGCTGATGCGGACCGAGCCGTAGTCATTGATGCGATCATAGTTGGCTTCACCTGCACTCATGCGAAAGCCCTCCCCAAAAAAGAACTCGCGGAACGAGTTTTGAAATCGACTATTGTGCAATTCCGATCACAACCGCTTCTTCTCCAACTGCATATTCAACGCCAGCCCCCGAATCTCATTGGTCAACACATCGAAGCTCGCCGGCGTGCCGGCTTCCAGCGTGTTCTCGCCCTTGACCATCGATTCGTAGATCTTGGTGCGGCCCTCCACGTCGTCGGATTTCACCGTCAGCAATTCCTGCAGGATGTACGCGGCCCCGTACGCTTCCAGCGCCCACACTTCCATTTCGCCAAAGCGCTGGCCGCCGAAGCGGGCTTTGCCGCCCAGGGGCTGCTGGGTGATGAGCGAATAGGGGCCGGTGGCGCGGGCGTGCACCTTGTCGTCCACGAGATGGTGCAGCTTGAGCATGTAGATGTAGCCGACGGTGACCGGTTGCTCGAAGCGTTCGCCGGTGCGGCCGTCGTACAAATAGCTCTTGCCGCTCTCGGGGATGCCGGCTTCCTTGAGCGATCCGCGAATTTCCTCCTCGGTCGCGCCGTCGAAAACGGGAGTGATCGCCTTGAAGCCGAGTTTGGCCGCCGCGTAGCCCAGATGCGTTTCGAGAATCTGGCCCACATTCATACGGCTGGGCACGCCCAGCGGGTTGAGGAGAATGTCCACCGGTGTGCCGTCGATCAGGTACGGCATATCCTCTTCGGGCAGGACCTTGGAGATAACCCCCTTATTGCCATGCCTGCCGGCCATCTTGTCGCCGACCGAAATGACGCGCTTGGTGGCCACGTAGACCTTGACCATCTGCTGTACGCCGGACGGAAGCTCATCGCCGCGTTTGAGGTTGTTGATCTTGCGTTCCTTCTCGTCCAGCAGGAAATGGATGCGCTCCATGTGCTTGGAAAAGATCGCATTGACACTCTTGGCCTTCGCTTCCGAACGGATGTCGAGATGGTCGAGATTGGCGGCGGCGGCCATCTCGGCGATCACCTTGTCGTCGCGGTCGCCGCCCAGCGGCTTGAGATCCTTCTTGTCGAGAGTCTCGCCCAGCTCGGCGATCATCATTCGGTACTGCTCGGCGATGGTAACGTTGCTCGCCTCCTCGGTTTTCTTGTGTTCCTTGTCGAACGCCTTCTTTTCATCATCGGACATGGCGGCGCGACGGCTGAATTTGTCGGCGGCGATCACCACGCCTTCGATCCCCGACGGCACCTCCAGGCTGTCGTTCTTCACGTCCTCGCCGGCCCGGCCGAAGATCGCGTGCAGCAGCTTCTCTTCCGGCGTCAGCTCACTCTTGGATTTCGGCGACACTTTGCCGACCAGGATGTCTCCGGGCACGACGAAAGTGCCGATGCGGATGACGCCGTTGTCATCGAGATTGCCCAAAGCCCTGGGCGAGACGTTGGGGATGTCGCGCGTGAACTCCTCGCGGCCAAGCTTGGTCTCGCGGATTTCGATGTCGAATTCCTCGATGTGGATTGACGTGTACGTGTCGTTCTTGACGAGCCGCTCGCTGATGATGATCGCGTCCTCGAAGTTGTAACCGTCCCACGACATGAAGGCGACGAGGACATTGCGTCCCAGAGACAACTCACCGTTATGTGTCGCCGCGCTATCGGTCATGATCAGCCCCTTCTTGACCTTCTGGCCGATCTTGACGACCGGCTTCTGATTCAAGCAGGTGCGCTCGTTGAGCCCGACGAACTTGCGCAGCTGGTATTCGCGCGAACCGAGCTGGGCGCGGGCGCGATCGAGCAGCGATTTCTTTTCGGCATCCTCGGCAACCGGCGCTTCCTCCGGCAACTTTTCCGGGCCGATGACGATGCGGTCGGCGTCCACGAAAGTGACATAGCCTTCGTTCTGGGCCTTGACGACCATGCCCGAATGCTTGGCGACTTCCCGCTCCAGGCCGGTGGAGACGAGCGCCGGTTCGGTAATCATGAGCGGCACGGCTTGCCGTTGCATGTTGGAGCCCATGAGGGCGCGGTTGGCGTCGTCATGCTCCAGGAACGGAATCAGGCCCGCGGACACGCCGACCATTTGCTTGGGCGAAATATCGATGTACTGGACCTGATCTGCAAGCGTCATCATGAAGTCGCCGCCAAAGCGAGCGGTCACGCGTTCCTGGGCGATCTTTTCCTTTTCCACCGGAGTGTCGGCCGGCGCCAGGTGGGCTTGAGACTCCTCGTCGGCACGCAGCCAGACGACCGAATCCTTGTCGCTGCCGAGCTTGCCCTTGTGCACCTTGCGGTAGGGAGTAATCAAAAACCCGTATTCATCGACGCCGGCGTAAATGCTCAAGGACGAGATCAGACCGATGTTCGTGCCTTCAGGAGTCTCAATGGGGCAGATACGGCCGTAGTGCGAGATGTGCACGTCGCGCACCTCGAAGCCGGCACGTTTGCGGTTCAAGCCGCCCGGCCCGAGCGCCGACAGCGCCGCTCGTGCGTGAGCATGGCCAGTGGGTTGGTCTGATCGACTACCTGCGACAATTCGCCACGCCCGAAGAAATACTCGATCGCCGCCGAGATGCTTTTGGGATTGATGAGCGAGCGCGGCGTCATGTCTTGCTGGTCGCGGATCGACATGCGCTCCTGTACGGTGCGTCGCAACTTCAGGAAGCCCTTGCGCAATTCATCGGCCGCCAGTTCGTCAATGGTGCGCAGCCGGCGATTGCCGAGGTGATCGATATCGTCCACGATGCCGGTGCCGTTGCGCAACGTCAGGATGTAGCGGACGGCGTTGAGGAAGTCGATGGCCCGCAGCGTCATTTCCGATTCGGGGATGTCCTGATTGAACTTACGATTGATGCGGAAGCGGCCGACCTTGCCCAAGCGATAGCGATTGGGATCCTGGAATTTTTCTTTGAAAAGTTCCTTGGCCTTCTCCAGTTGCGGCGGATTGCCCGGACGCAAACGCTGGTAAATCTTGAGGAGCGCCTGCTCGTGGGTCTTGGTTTGATGATCTTCCTTGAGCGAATTGAGGATGACCGGATCGACCTGCTTGCCCTGATCGTCCTTGGACAAAAGGAGGGTGACGCTTTTGAGGCCGCAGCCGATGATCTTGTCGAGATGCTCCTTGGTGATGACCTCGCCGGAATCGAGATAGACCTCGCCGGTTTCCGGGTCGATGAGATCACCGACGGCGATGTTGCCCTCGATGGCAGCGCGATTGGCCTCGGTGACCTTGATTTCTTTGGTGTCGAGGAAGGCCTGGATGATCTGCTCGTCGGTGGAATAGGCGGGGTCCATGGCGCAGAAGAGTCATCGCGGAGAACTTGCCCGACTGGTCGATACGGACGCCGAGCGTGTCCTTCTTGGTGACGTTAACTTCGATCCAACTGCCACGCTCGGGGATGATGCGGCAGCTATGGAGCTTGCGGTCGGCGCCTTCGGATTCGATGACGTAATCGACGCCCGGAGAGCGGTGCAGCTGGGAAACGACCACGCGCTCGGCGCCGTTGATGATGAACTCGCCGCCGCCGATCATGATCGGCATGTCGCCAAGGTAGACTTCTTCCTCGACGGGCTGCTCCTTTTTCAAGCGCAGCCAAACTTTGAATGGCCGGCCATAGGTAAGGCGCAATTGCCGGCATTCATCGGGGCCGTAGCGCGGCTTGCCTAGCTCGTACTTGATGTAGTCGAGGCTGAGTGTTTTATCGTAGCTCTCGATGGGGAATATCTCGCGCAGCACCCCTTCAAGACCGCTGTTCTCGCGCTTGAGCGGATCTTCATTCAGTTGCAGAAATCGATCGTACGATTTCGTCTGCACATCGGTCAGGCTCGGCACCTCGACGGCGTCGCCGAAACGGCCGAAGTTGCGTTCCTCAGTGGGCTTGATAATGCGAACAGCCGGGATGGGCATAACTCAGGCTCCTCCCAGAAAAAGAGTCACGCCGCTCGCACCGGAAAATGCCGGTGCGAACTGGCGCGGATGTAGCTTACAAATTGGGTTAATGCATGTAATCGATGCCGCCTGTTCCAGGGCGGCATCCGACGAGAAATCGGCGAATAATAGCAAGACCATCGAATGGACCCTCAGCGGAACTGAGGATCTTCCTGTCCAAAGGAGTGTCGTGATGCGCTTCACGCTGTTTCCACCGCAGGACAACGTGATATCGCAAACGGGAGGCGGAGACGTCCGCTGTCATCTACCCTTTCCCGCTGCCGTAGCCTGACTTTCCGATTCCGGTTCGAATCGCGTGCCGCTTGTCGTTTCAGCGCCTCGCCGCGGGCGCTGAACGACAAGCCAGCCAATTACATCGGCTTGATGGAGACCTTGGCGCCTCCGTCGGTCAATTGCTTTTCCAGCTTGGCGGCGTCTTCCTTGCTGAGATTTTCCTTGATCGACTTGGGCGCCCCTTCGACCACATCCTTGGCTTCCTTAAGACCCAGGCCGGTGATCTCGCGGACGACCTTGATGACGTTGATCTTCTTGGCGGCGTCAAAGCCTTCCAGAACAACCTTGAATTCAGTCGGCGCGGCTTCCACCGGCGGGCCGGCTTGCGTTTGCGTTGGCATCGCCATCATCGCGCCGCCGCCGCCCGCCGCGGGCTTGATCTTGTGGACTTCTTCGAGGTAATCGCCGAGCTCGACCGCATTGGCGACGGTCAGAGCCGCGATCTTGTCGCCAATATCTTTGATTTCCGAACCCCATTCACGTGACATGAAAGCTTTCCTTTCGTTGCGAATCGTGGAACCTGTATCGTACAGCGCTGCCTGAAGCGGGGCAGCAAAGCGTAATAGCCCAATGCGAACCGAATCATGCCGGCGGAGGCGCCTCGGCGGCCGGCGCCTCGTCTTTCTTTGAATCCTTGATTCCCTTGATCTGACCGCACACCTGCGAAGCGGGGCCGACGATTTGGGCTGCCACGCGCCGCGCCGGCGCAAGCGCCAGCATGACGACGCGGCCGAGGGCTTCAGCGCGGGTCGGCATCTTGAGCGCGGCCGCGAAAGCGACCTCGTTGCCATCGGCAACCGCGGTCTTGACCTTCATCTTCTTGTCGTTCTTCTTGACGATCGTTTCGATTTCCTTTGAAAGCTCGGCGACGCTGCCTGCACCCCAGGCGATCGTGGTCGAGCCTTCCCAGGCGCTGTTGATCTTCAAGCCCATGTCGGTGAAGACCCGGCGCGCCAAGCTGTTCTTCACCATTTGCAAGCGAATGCCCTTTTTGCGCAGATCGAGCCGCATCTTATTCTCGGCAATGGCATCCAGGCCGACGATGTTGAGCATGACCAGATCGCGAACGCCGCCGAAGTCGCGTTTCAAGGCGTCCATTTGCATCTGCTTGATAACTTTGCTCATAGGACAAAATCCGCAAAAGAGAGGTTCGCAATATAACCTTGCGCGAAGCCGCCAAGCGAACTTCGCGAATGAAATCGAACCGGCAGCTACATTGCCAGGGCAATGCCTGGGCCCATGGTGGAGGATAGCGTGATTGATTTCACATAATTGCCTTTGATTCCGGCGGGTTTGGCGGCGCGGATGGCATCGACGAAGGCGGTGACGTTTGCGGCAATCTTCTCTTCCTCGAAGCTGAGCTTGCCGACGCCCGCGTGGACATTGCCCCCCTTGTCGGTGCGAAATTCGACTTTGCCCGCCTTGAAGTCCATGACGGCCTGGGCAACGTCGCCGGTGATGACCGTTCCCGCCTTGGGAGTGGGCATCAGGCCGCGCGGGCCGAGCACTTTGCCAAGACGGCTGACCTTGCCCATGAGATCCTGCGTAGCCAGGGCGACATCGAACTCCAGCCAGCCCTGCTTCTGGATCTTCTCGAGCAGATCGTCGCTGCCGGCGAAATCGGCGCCGGCTTCCTTGGCCTTGCCGACGTTGTCACCCTGGCAGAAAACGACGACGCGCACCTTCTTGCCGACGCCGAACGGCAAGGGGACGGTGCCGCGCACGAGTTGATCGCTCTGGGTGGTGTCCACGCCGAGCGACATGTGAATTTCGACCGTCTCATCGAATTTGGCCCGCTTGGCCTGTTTGAGCACGGTGACCGCCTTGCTGATCGGTACGGCTCCCTCTTTGTGGATCCGCTGTTCGATATTCTTCAAGTGACTGCGCAACTTCTTGCCACGCTTCGGCGCGACGCCGGCGGCCTTCTTTTTCTTGGCTTCATCCAGGCCAGCTGGCGTAGAAGCCTTGGCAGCAGGTGCTGTTTCCGCCGGCTTCGTCGCCTCCGCGGCAGGCGCATTATTTGCCTTCTCGGCGACAGGCGCTTCTTGCGCGGCGGCCTTCGGCGCGCGGGGCTTCTTTCCTACCGGTTTGCTTTCCTTTGCCGCCGGCTTGGCTTCGTTGGCTTCGGCGGAGGCTTCCGGCGGTGTTTCGGCGGCTTGTTTCTTGGCCATGTCGAAAAACTCGATCAATGCAAAAACGCATCGACAAAAACAGAACCCTGACCCATCCGAATAGTGTACTCCGGATAGGCTTCAGTGTCCTCTTTTTTTGTCGGTGCAGAGGATATTTTTTTCATTCTAGGCGTTCGGCGGCGGAAAGGCAACACACCCACCCGCTCAAGCTTAGGCGTTCATGCTTCAACAGTAATGCCCATGCTGCGGGCGGTGCCTTCGATGATGCTCATCGCATGCTCTTCGTCGCGGGCGTTGAGATCAACGAATTTGCGCTTGGCGATCTCCTTGATCTGCGTCTTGGTTACCTTGAAACCCTTATATTTGCCGGTCCCTTTTTCCTTCTCCTCGGCGGGCAGCAGTTCGCTCCCCTTTTTCTTCTCGATCGGAATGCCGGCGGCCTGCTTGATCAGGATAGCCGCGGGTGGACTCTTGATCTCGAAGGTGAACGTGCGGTCGCTAAACACGCTGATTACCACGGGGATCATCATGCCACGTTGATCCTTGGTCCGATCATTGAACTGGCTGACGAACTGACCGATATTGACGCCGTGCTGACCCAGGGCCGGGCCCACCGGCGGCGCCGGCGTCGCCTGCCCGCCGGGGCACTGCAGCTTCACTTGTGCGGTTAATTGCTTTGCCATGATTTTGTCCTTGGTCCGTCGTCCGTCGCATGGTCTGGAATTCGCCATGGACCACGGACGACGGACGATCTTAAGCGAAATCCACCTGCCAATATTCCAACTCGACCGGCACGGGCCGGCCGAAAATCGTCAGTTCCAGCGTGACGGCGCCCTTGGCCTCCAGCACCGTCTTGACGACGCCTTCCATGCCGGAGAACATGCCGTCCTTGACTTTGACTTTATCGCCCTCGCTGAAAGGCGACTTTCCTTTTTCCGGCTCGATCGGTCCATCGGTCGGCCCCTTGCCGATCCATTTCTTGATCTCGTTCTCACTCATGGGGATCGGCTTCTTGTTCAAGCCCACCCCGACGAAGTCGCCCACGCCGGACGTCTCGCGGAAGAGATACAGCATGTGCTCGTTGAATTCGACGTTCACCAGCAAGTAGCCATGCAGCAGCTTCCGTTCCTTGACGACGCGCTTACCCTTGCGCATCTCGCTGACTTTTTCAGTCGGGATGACGATCTGCCCGAAGCTGTCCTGAAGGCCCTCAATCTTCACGCGGCGTTCGATCGCTTCCTTGATCGAATCCTCGCGATTGCTCTGCACTTTGACGACGTACCAGTGCAGATTTGGATTCACTGCGGGGGCCGGAACCAGATCGGGCGAGAGTTCGGGAAGCCCCGAATCCGCAACCGGAGGCGGCTCGGGCGGCCCTGTAACATCATCGGACGGCGGCTTGCCGTTCTTTTCAGGTTCATCGAGCGTTGGAGAATCCGTTGTCATGACCTCACCACTTGGCGGTTTCCTGTTGCTTTTGCGCCTGCTCGCGCGGGTCGATCAGCAGGACCTGAATATACGGTGCGCTCAGCAATTTGATCCAGATGATGTCCACCACGAACAGAAACGCTGTGAACAGGAAGACGGTTGTCAAAACCACGACCGTGTCTTGCAATAAGCGCTTGCGCGTCGTCCACGAAACCTTATTCATCTCGGCTTCCGTGGCGATGAGAAAATCCGCGAACGCGGGGACATTGACGATGCGGTAAGCCAACCAGATCAGCAATACTCCCAGGATGATCGGCATGATCACGTGCACCTTGAACATCAGGTAGATGTGCTGCACGGGATTCGTGAACGGCACCGTCCAGTACCAGTCGTTGGGCATCTCTGGGCGTTCGGAGCCGAAATAACGATGATTGTACATGGCGATAATGCCGAAGACGCCGATCACCAGGATGCCGACGATGGTGCCGCGGCGAACGCGCACACCTTGATTGCCCTTGTAGGAAATGCCGTGGAACCAGCCTTGCGCCTCGATGGTTTCCAGCAGGCTGCGCCAGCCGGGGACCATCAAATAGACGTAGCCAGCCAGTCCGATCAGGACGGCCAGCGCCGCTGCCATGATGATGAAGCCGACGGTCGCAGTCGTGTCGAGTTGACCGCCCACCCAACCGACCAGCAAAAGCGCCAGGCAAATGTAAATGGCCGCGAAAAATATGCCTGCCCGCAAGCCTGGCAACGTTAGTTGTTGCAGCAGGCGAAACGCTCCGTACAAGAGTCCGCCTATCACGCCGATCTCGATCAAGATCAGCAAGGCGTCGGCAAGATAAATGTTCTTGGCCAGCGTTTCATTGTTGGCCCACACGCTGGCCCACGCTTCATGCCAGTGCATTGGCAGCGAGCCGAACACGATCAGCAAGGCCGCCAACAGCACCAAGGCGCAGACGAAACTACCGATCACCAGCTGCTGCTGGGGATCGCGCGCCGTTTGCTCCGTCGTGGGATTTTCTGCAACCGACATGGTTCATCCTTGCCTTGCGGCATCTTTAAAAAACGAGGCCTTTTTGACAGCAGGGGCGGAGCGAGTCGAACGCTCAACCTGCCGCTTTGGAGACGGCTGCTCTGCCAATTGAGCTACACCCCTTCGTTCAAGGCAAAAGCCAAAGGTAAAAAATGAGAAAGTGTGCCCATGCGGACAATCAGACCTCGGCGCTGGCGTTTCTCGTCGAGCCAGCGCTCACTTTCTATTTTTTTTCTTTTTACTTTTTCCTTGATTCCTTGTGTGGAGTGTGCTTCCGCTCCTTGCGGCAGAATTTTTTCAGCTCAAGCCGTTCGGCGCCGCGCGTTTCCTTCTGGGTTCGGTAGTTGCGCGCACTGCAAACAGTGCATTCAAGCCAGACGTATTCACGCATGATTATTTTCCTGCAAGCCCCACCATGAGCGCAGCGTTGGTGGGAGGTGAGCTCGCGGTCAACCCCCACCAACGCTGCGCTCATGGTGGGGCTTGGCGGTTGACTACGCGGTGATCTTGGTCACAACGCCGGAGCCGACGGTGCGGCCGCCTTCGCGGATGGCAAAGCGGAGGCCGTCGTCCATGGCAATGGGGCTGTCGGGCAGAAGCTCGACGCTGACCTTGATGTTGTCGCCGGGCATGCACATTTCCGCCTTGTTGCCGTCGGCGCCGGTGAGCGTCATGATGGAACCGGTGACGTCGGTGGTGCGGAAATAGAACTGCGGGCGATAGCCGGCGAAGAACGGCGTATGCCGGCCGCCTTCTTCCTTCGACAGCACGTAGACGTTGGCCTCGAACTTGGTGTGCGGAGTGATCGAACCGGGCTTGGCCAGCACCTGCCCGCGTTCAATCTCCTCGCGTTTCAAGCCGCGCACCAGCACGCCGACGTTGTCGCCGGCGATGCCGCGTTCGAGCGTTTTGTTGAACATCTCGACGCCGGTGATGGTGGTCTTCTTCGGTGCCTTCATGAGGCCGATGATCTCGACTTCATCGCCGACCTTGCAGACGCCTCGCTCGATACGGCCGGTGGCGACGGTGCCACGGCCTTCGATGGAGAACACGTCTTCCACGCTCATGAGGAACGGCTTATCCTCTTCGCGTTTCGGCGTGGGGATGTAGGAGTCGAGAGCGGCCATGAGGTCGTCGATGCATTTGCCTGCGGCGTCGTCCTTGCCCTGGGTGTCGAGCGCGGGCTTGGAGGAGCCGCGGATGATCGGGATCTCGTCGCCCGGAAATTCATACTTGGTAAGGAGCTCGCGCAATTCGAGTTCGACCAGATCCAGCAACTCGGGATCATCGACGGTATCGACCTTGTTCATGAAAACGACAATGCGCGGCACGCCGACCTGGCGGGCCAGGAGGAGGTGCTCCTTGGTCTGCGGCATCGGGCCGTCGTTGGCGGCGACCACCAAAATCGCGCCGTCCATCTGAGCGGCGCCGGTGATCATGTTCTTGATATAGTCCGCGTGGCCCGGGCAGTCGATATGGGCGTAGTGCCGATTCGGCGTTTCGTATTCGACGTGTGCGACGGCGATGGTGACCGTCTTGTTTTCATCACGGACGGTGCCGCCCTTGGAGATTTCGGCATAGCTCTTGACCTTGCCCGTGAGCTTGTTTTTGTAGGCCTGGCGGGCCACAATCGCCGCGGTCAGCGTGGTTTTGCCGTGGTCAATGTGGCCGATCGTGCCGACATTGACGTGGGGCTTGGTCCGTTGAAAAGTTTCCTTAGCCATCTTTCCTCCCATACGAAGCGAATAATTCCAGCCGCAACCGGGCTGGGACCGTGAAGAATACCTCGAACCAAAAAAAGCTGCTGCTGGGATTTGAACCCAGGACCTCGTCCTTACCAAGGACGCGCTCTACCGACTGAGCTACAGCAGCGCGTCCAAGTAAAAAGTAAAAAGGAAAAAACTAGAAAGTGCAGCATCCCGGTTTTCTTTCTAGTTTTTTACTTGGCCCTTTTTACTTGCGCACAAGCGGGTGATGGGAATCGAACCCACGTGGCCAGCTTGGAAGGCTGGGGCTTTACCATTAAGCTACACCCGCAAGCCAGGAATCAGGGGTCAAGAATCAGGGGTAAGCAATAAACGCCAGTGGTTCCGCATTTTCCTGGCTCCTGATCCCTGACTCCTGACCCCTATTCCAAGTGGGCAGGGAGGGATTCGAACCCCCGTAGGAAGTAAATCCGTCAGGTTTACAGCCTGATGCCATTGGCCGCTCGGCCACCTGCCCTTGCCAATTCCATTTCACGAGTGAGCTGGCGGAGGGACTTGAACCCACAACCACCGGTTTACAAAACCGGTGCTCTACCATTGAGCTACGCCAGCGAAGCGCATGGAAACAGTGAGTATAGAAACTCCCCAAATTCCTTGCAAGTTGTTTTTTCATTCAGCAAGGATTCTCGCTCTGGGGCCGGCTCGCCGGGGAGGGAGTTGCGGCGACAACTCCCCCATCTCATCTTACGAATAGACAGCACCTTTGGGAATAAGGTTCGTCCGTGCGCGGACGGAATTTCAATGCCAAACAAGAGGTATTGTTATAGCGATCACGCTCGGAGCACCAAGGGCAGCTCCGAAAAAGTTACCCAAATCCAGCATCGCTTTGTAGAATTGCCATGACGACCGGTCGGCCAAGGTGTCGCTCGGCGTTATTGGGAATGCTATGATATTTTCGCTCCTGACGGCGGCCGTCCTGGCCGGCGCGTTCTTGATCGGCTTGATTCCAACCATCGTGGACGGGATGAAGAAGCCGTTGCAAGATCGACTCAACCTTTCCGGCCCGCAATGCGATTGGTTCCTCCGGCTCTTTTACCTCACCTGGCTGCCCGCCATGCCGCTGGCGGGCTGGATGCTCGACAGCTGCCCTTATTCGCGCCAGATCTTATTCTCCAGCCTTGTCGGCGTGATCATCGGTTTCACCTGGATGGCCCTTGCGCGTTCGGCAGCGTCTCTCCAACTGAGTGCAGCGTTCTTGGGCTTGGCGTACTCGTGCGTCACTACGACTGCGGTCCGTTTGATGACCTCCGTATTCTTCGCGGACGAGGCGAAAATCAGCGCATCGCTCAACGTCGGTTTCATCGCCGTCGGATTGGGGGCGCTCGTGGGGCCTTGGGTCGCTGTCGCGATTGAGCGCCTTTGGGGTTGCCGCCAGGGCTTGCTCTACCTGAGCCTTGCCTGCATCGCGCCAGCGGTTTTGGCTGTGGTTTGCGAGGGGCCGGACCCCACGAAGACCGCCGCCAGTATCGAGGAGGTCATCCTGCATCCTCACGTGGCGTTGATCGTGGGCGTCATCCTTTTCTACTTCGCACTTGAAAATTGCCTCGAATTCTGGCCTGACGCCTACCTGAAGGAACTTGGCTATCAACCGCGCGGGATGCGAGCCGGCATGCTCGTTTTTTGGCTCGCCTTCATCGGCACGCGCGCCGGCGCCGCCTGGTGGCTTTACGAACATCCCAGCCATAGCTTCGGCTTGACGCTCGGCTTGCTCATCGCCTCCGCGATTCTTCTCGGCAATCTCACCGGCGGGTACGAGATCGGCGGCGGCAGCCTCGGCTTCTGGCTCGTCGGCGCCTGCTACGGTCCCTTGCTTCCAGGATTTCTCGGCATCGCTCTCGATCAGGGAGAAAGGCTCGCAGGCAGGCCCATGCCGGCGTTGATGCTGGGCGCCTTGCTCGCCCTGAGCGGACTCGACACCCTCGTGGTCCGGCCGTTGATGAGCGGCTTCGGCAAGGATCGCCCCGCACGTTCCGTGATGCGCGTGCCCACGGTCCTGGCGATCGTGCTGGCGGCCCCGCTGCTGCTGCTGGCCTTGCTGTGATTGCTCATTTTTTTTTCGCGGCGAGGACCGCCTCCACCTGTTGGCGCACCTCCGGCCAGCGATAAATGCGAACCTCCTCCTCGCTCACCCTGACATCGGCGCCGCATTTTTTCAGTTTCTTCTCCAAGGCGTGCGCATCCGCAATCGCTAGCCGCGCCATCGGACCGCGCGGCAACTCGAACACATCATACCAAGCGAATTTCCCGCGAAGAAAAACTGCAAGGTTAGGCCGCAAGCCGATGTCCGCGTCGAAAAAATCCCGCCCCAGGCCGCGCACCACCAGCGCCGGCAGAAACGGCGCTAGCAAGTTCCCCCTCTCCAGCGGCTTTTCCCGCGCGAAATCGACCATGCAATCCAGAACCAAATCGGGGTTGGCGCCCGCATCGACCAGTTCCACCGTGCCGTGGCTCAGATGCGTCGGCCTATAAGATAGCGGAATCGGCACCTGCGCGATCTGCCAAACTCCGCCGCGGCGCATCAAAGGAATCACGTAGTCCCCGCCGCCGCTGTATCCCTGCTCCTTGTCACAAGCGAGCAAATCTGTCAGCCGGATATTCTTTCCGGCCAATTTCGGATCGCCCCACAGGATCTCCTTCACCGCAGCGAGCGAATCGGGCTTGCCGCCGTCGTCGCGCACCTTGAAAACCGCCACCGTTTGAGCGATTTGGAATTGCGGCCTGGAGATGATGACGGCTCTCGCTTCGAGCACCAAATAGAAAAGGAAGCCGAGCCAGGAAATAAAGAGGATAGCCGAGACGATGAGGCGAGCTTTGGGAAAAGTCATTCCTGACTCCTGGTTTCCTATTCCTCTTCCAGGACGATGCGAAATCCGCTTGAGAGGGCCTCGTCGAGATCGAATATTTCGTGAAAATCCGCCATGGTGTCATCATTCGTCTTGCTCATCAGTTCGGCTTCGATGAGGTTGAAGACGATGGCGCCGAAGTCGTCGGTGCGGTGAATGCCCCACATGCGAAAGACGACGCGGGCCATCATGCCGAATTCCTGCACTGCGAAGGCCCGTGCTCCTTCCATCAGCTGCGGTCCGCTGACGTGGTGGCGCGGCTCGTTGGGATCGGCGCTTTCGTCGGTTGGGGTACGGCCGAGCATTTTCTGCGTATGTTCGAGGGCCTGGAAAATAAACTCATAGGCCTCGTAGGCATAGCGCGGATCGCGCCGCGCCACGGCCAGCAGTTTGGCGTTGAAAGAACTCATGGGCCTTTCGATCCGATGACGCTGAGAACTTCGTCGGCGGCAATGAGGATGCGCCGGCCGTCCTCGAATTCTACCATCAGTTTTCGCGCGAGCACCTCCTGCCCGAGCACGCGCGCCTGCCCTTTGCTGGTGACGATGCGCACGCCGGGATTCGGCAGCTGGGCCTGGAATTCTTCGTAGACGCTTTGCTCGTAACGCAGGCAGCACTTGAGCCGGCCGCATCGCCCGGAAATCTTGGACGGATCGAGCGTCGATTTTTGCAGCTTGGCCATCTTCATCGACACGGGAGGCATCACTGCCAGGTGCGTGTTGCAGCAAACCGGCTTGCCGCAATCACCGTAGTCGGCCAGCAGCTTGGCTTCATCGCGCACGCCGATCTGGCGCATTTCGATGCGCGTGCGGTATTCGCGGGCCAGATCCTTGACCAGATCGCGGAAATCAACGCGCTTCTCCGCAAGGAAATAAAAAATGAGTCGATCGCCGCCGAAGAGCTGTTCGACATCGACCAGTTCCATTTGCAGCCGGCGCTCGCGGATGAAATCGTTGCAGCGATGATAGGCGTGATCCTCGCGTGCCTGGGCGTCCAGCAGCTGCGTGCGATCTTGATCGGACATGGCCCGGACGATGCGGCCCTTCGTCGGTTCGTCCAGATAATCGATCGCCCGCTGCGTCGCCTCGCAGAGAATCTCGCCGACTTCCAGGCCGCGCTCCGTCTCAACGATGACGTCCTGGTTGCGCGCATAGTTCGTGCTGGCCGCGGGCTCGAAATCGCCGAGAAAGCGCATCACGCCGTGACGAACGATATAGTGCATGCGAGTAATATAGCAGATTTCGCCGATTCGCCGCCAGGGTGTTTGTGGGTTAACTCCCCTCTCCTCACCGGGGGAGAGGGGCCGGGGGTAAGGGGGCATCGCACCAGATGATGCAAAATCGCCCGCTTACCGGATGGACCAGTTCTCCTCCGACGACCAGCCCCCTCACCCCGCGCCCCTCTCCCGCGATGGGGAGAGGGGAGAAGAATCAAGAAATACAGTGTTTGAACTTGCTTTTCGCTGCTCTTCGCGATGAAATAGAGATACGCCCACCCACCCGCTTGCCGGCGGCCTTGACTGACCGGCGTCCGCATGTAACCATGAACAGCAGCCAAACGAATTCCAAAAGGATCCTACTCGTGCGTTTTCCGCGAGCCTGCCTGTTGCTGTTTGCCGGGTGCTTGATCGCCATTACCGGTTGCAAACCGGAGGATGAGATCAGCGTGACGACAGTGACGCATCCGGACCGGGAGGCGATTCGCTTGAAGGTCGCCGCCATCAAGCGCGATAAGGTGATCTGGTTTATTCGGATGTCCGGCCCCGTCGCGGAGATCGCAAAGCAAGAAAGTGCATTCGATGATTTTGTGCGTTCGGCGAAATTTGTCGAGGACAAGGAAACGAAAAAGGAAATTGTGACCTTTACGGAACCGAAAGGTTGGCAGAAGGACGATGTGCCGCCGGGCGAGATGCGATTCAGCAATTACCGTATTGGCGCGAAATCGAAGGAGCTGGAAGTGACGGTTACGCGGCTGCCCGCCAGTGACCAGTGGCTGCTGGTGAATGTCAATCGTTGGCAGAAGCAGGTGAATTTGCCGCCGGCGACCAAGATGGGGGAGTTGAAGCCGGGCGAGGTCAAGGAAGAGAACGGCATCACCTGGGTCGATCTGACCGGGTTGGGTGCACATCTGGTCAGCAGGATGCCGGACGCGGTGGCGGCGAATGCGAAGAAATTTCAGTTGCCGATTGTGGCCAAACAGCCCGCGGCAAAGAAACGGGTTCCGTTCCAGTACGACGTGCCGCCCGGCTGGGAGAAAGTCGATCAGCCGGGACAATTCGCGGCCGAGCGCTACGCCGCGGGCAAGGACGTGCAGGTGACGCTGACGCCGGTCGGCGGCGGCGTGGCGGCGAACATCAATCGCTGGCGCAAAGATATCGGATTGCCTCCCATCGGAGAAGCGGAAATCGAGCGCTCGCTGCAGGCCATCGAGGTTGCCGGTGTGAAATCGGCGTATGCGGACATCGATAATCGCGCCGGGCCGGCCAAAGAGAACCGCACGCTCGGGGTGATTATGCCGACCAATTGGGTGATCAAAATGTGGGGTCCGCGCGATCAAGTCGGGCAGCAAAAAAATGCGTTTGAGACCTTCGTCAAGTCATTCAAGCTTGACGCTCGCTAAGGAAAAATGCCATGGAACAAGCCACCAAGCCCTCGACCGCCGTGCAGACCGGGCCGCCGCCTAACGCTAGCGCAACGGCACGGCGAACGGGGTTCACGCCGCGCAAACGGCCGCCTCGCCCCGCACGAAATCCACGCTCGTCCGCATCCTGGAAATCGTGGCCGATCTGCGCATCACCGTCGGCCTGTTCGCGCTGGCCATGCTGATCGTTTTCTGGGGCACGCTCGCCCAGGCCGATCAGAGCGTCTGGAACGTGCAGCGCAATTTCTTCCGCAGCTTCGTCGCGTCGGTTCCGTTGCGCGTCATCCTCTTCAACTGCATCGACCGCAGTGGCCCGACCATCATTTTCCCCGGTGGGTTGCTGATCGGCGCCGTCATGATGGCGAACCTGCTCGCCGCCCATGCCATCCGCTTCAAGCTGGCCTGGAACCGTGGCGGCATTATCCTGATCCACGTCGGCATCATCGTCATGCTGGTCAGCGAGGTCATCACCCACCTGTATGCGGTCGAAGGGAGCATGATTATCAAGATCGGCCGCACGGTCAACTCCGTGTCGCACACCAGCAGCGCGGAGTTTGCCGTGGTGAAGACGATGGATGCCGCCAGCGATGAAGTCGTGACGGTGCCGCAGCGTTTATTGCAGCCCGGCGCGGTGATCGACGATGAGAGCTTGCCGTTCATTGTCGAGGTGACGCGTTACATGTCCAATTCGACGGTGGACGACCCGAAGCCCAACGAAGTGCCGCCAAACGCCAAAGGGCAAGCACGCTATTTGGTCGCGCGCGAACTCAAGGAAGTGGCCGGAGTTTCCACCAATCAGAAGGTCGAATACCCGGCCATGTACGCCAAGCTCAAAGGCCGCGACGGTAAGGATCTCGGCACGTGGCTGTTCTCACCCTGGTTCGATCAGCCTCAGTGGATCGCCATCGCCGGGACCAAGGGAGAGACCCAATATCAGCTTTTCTTGCGTTTCAAGCAAACCCAGCGCGATTTCAACATTCATCTGGATGATTTCAAGTACGACAAGTTCACCGGCACGAACACGCCGAAGGATTTCCACAGCTACCATTCGCCTCACCGATAATGCGGCGGGGATTGCCGATCGCAAGGAAGAGATTTACATGAACCACCCCTTCTCCTATAAGGGCGAAACCTTCTATCAGCAAGGCTGGTCCACGGATCAGCTCACGAAAAAAGTGGACGGCACCATCCTGCAAGTGGTGCACAATCCGGGCTGGTCGATGCCGTACCTCTCTTGCTTCTTGGTCGGCGTCGGCATGCTCTATCACTTCGGCATCACCCTGTTCAAATTCGTCGATAGGAGAGTCATGCGATGAACCAGAATCCACAGGCATCGGCCGGAAGCGCCGGTGGAATCTTTGCCGCGCTGGGCGGGCTTTTTTGTCACTATCCGGCGTGGATCGGCGCGGGAACTGCGCTGTTGTATTTCGGCGTCTTCCTCGTCATGCCGCACGGGGACAATCCCAACGATTTCCATTATCGCGATTTCGGCCGGCTCCCGGTGATGGACCAGGGCCGCTGCAAGCCGCTCGACACCGCGGCGCGCATGGACCTCATGGTTATCACCTCTCGGCAGCAATTCTACGATCCGGAAACCAAGCAAACCTATCCAGCGACCAAGTGGTTTCTCGACACAGCCACGATGCCGATGACCGAGAACGGGATCCTGGCTCGGCTTTTTGGCAACAACAACATGGGTGGGATGCGGTTCAAAATCTTCCGCATCGAGAACGACAAGGTGCTCGACATGCTCGGCCTCAAGATGCGCGAAGGTCTGCGCTATTCGGCCGACGAACTCCGGCCCGGCGTTTTTCGCCTGAACGAGGAGGCGAACCGGCTGGCAGGCGATGAGGAGCACAACATCCCCGGCAAGGACCCCAAGAGCTACGATGCCCGCGATGCCAAGATCGTGGAGTTGGCCCAACACCTGCGGCTCTTCATAGGCATCTCTTCTCATGGGGCGCCGCTGGTAATCCCCGACGTCAACGGCACCGACAGATGGACCTCCTTAGGGGAATGCATCCGTGAAATTGAGCAAACCGGAGGCCTTGACGCTAATGTCGATGCGAGGGTGGTGCAGTCGTATTTGCAATTGCTGGCCCTTTACAGTGCGGGGCCTGATCCGGAGCGTCAGCGGAAATTCAACGAACTGTTGGACGATCATCTTGCCTACATGAGCAAAACCTATCCGCAATGGACGCGGAAGATCGACACCGAGATTTTCTTCAACGAAGTCGCGCCGTTCTACCGCTGCCTGGAGATTTACATCGGCATCGCCTTGCTCGGAGCCCTGTCATGGGTTGCCACCGGCAGCCGTTGGGCGATGCCGATGCGCCGCGCCGCCCTCGCCGCCATGATTGTCACCTTCGGCTTTCACGTGGGCGGCCTGATCATGCGCATGTATTTGCAAGACCGCTATTTCGTCTTCGTCACCAACCTGTATTCGTCCGCCGTGTTCATCGGCGCGGGCTGCATCGGGATTTGCATCCTCGTCGAATGCCTTTACAAGAACGGCATCGCCACGGTCGTCGGGGCCGCGCTCGGCTTCCTGACGTTGGTTATCGCCCACTTGCTCAGCCTCGACGGCGACACCATGACCATGATGCAGGCCGTCCTCGACACTAATTTCTGGCTGGCGACCCACGTCACGTGCGTGACGCTCGGCTACACGACGGTATTTGTCGCCGGCTTCATGGGGATCACGTATATCGTTCTCGGCGTCTTTACCGACAAGCTGCGCGGCGAGAATGCCGCCAATCTCACGCGCATGACCTATGGCGTGTTGTGCGCTGGCATGTTCCTCAGCTTCGTGGGCACTGTGCTGGGGGGACTGTGGGCGGACTATTCCTGGGGCCGATTCTGGGGCTGGGACCCGAAGGAAAACGGCGCTCTTTTGATCGTCATCTGGGTCGCGCTGATCCTGCACGCACGCTGGGGGGGCATGGTCAAGCAACGAGGCATCGCTGTTTTGTCCGTGCTCGGCATCATCGTCACCGGTTGGTCGTGGTTCGGCACCAACTTTCTCGGCATCGGGCTGCACGCTTATGGCGGCGCCAAGGGATCGGCGATGCTGGGCATGGTGTTGATCGATTTCATCTTCCTGGGTATCGCAGGGTTGGGATTGATGCCGCTGGAGCACTGGCAGAGTTTTCGGCCGCTCTCGAAGGTGGAGACGCCGCCTTTGCCGCCGGCACCGACGACCGGGATTAAGCCGAAGCCGATGGGAGCGTGATGCGGGTTCATGTAGGTGCAGCCAAAAATCTCGGGCGCCGGACATGGCCCCGATTCGTTTCAGCAAGAGGGGTGTGGTTGTCGGTGTGAAACGCATCGACATAACTCTCTGATCTGCAAAGAAGTTCCAGCGCGAAAATTCGTTTCATGCCGGCGGCTTGCCCGTTCGGCACGAGCGTCGTCCTCGAAGAAAACTTGGTCACACACCCGCGAATTAGGTGCGCTGCGGGGTGGTAAAGCGAACATTTCTGGTTACAATAATACCGGCTGAAGCAATGCGGCCCGAAGGGTGGACGTGGGTATGCCGATATCCGTCACGTGTGAATGCGGCTCGCACCTGGAGATCGACGAGAAGTTTCTGGGCAAGGAGATTCCCTGCCCGGACTGCCAGCGGCCGTTGCCGACGAAGGCGCCGCCGAAACCGCCGCCGCTCGATTTGCCCGACAATCGCCGCACCAGCGGGCTGGCGGTGATGAGCCTGGCGGTCGCGCTTGTTGGCATGTTCACGTTCATCGGCTCACTTGCCGCCATCGCCATCGGCTATTTCGCGATGCGAGCCATCAAGCGATCAAAGAGGCTCGAAGGCCTCACGCTGGCCCGCGCCGGAATCATCGTGGGCGGGGTCGGCATCGTCGCCACGCTGGTGATCCTGATAACGCCGCTCGGTCTGGACGGAATCTACCGTGAGCTGGCGTTGGCGTTTCTGGGCCGCACCACCTACAGCGACCGCGGGGTGCTTGAGAGCCCGGGCGGGGATTACGCCATCAAGCGGCCAAGCGCCGGCCGCTGGGGATTATTTCAGCCCCAGGCGCAGAACAATTCCAATGTGCCGGCCGACGATCTCATCGCAGTGAATGTGTCCGCGGATGCGTACATGGCCTGTCAACACTTTGACCACGACATTAATGACGATGAGGATGCCACCCAAGCAAAGATGCTGGCCCGGCTGCGCAAATCCGAACTCGTCAACCTGCTCGGCCGGCTTAATGGCAGAGAGGCGCCCGATGCGACCATGGTCTCCCCGAAAAAAGTTGGCGATGTCCGCGAGCTTACCGTCGATTTGCGGCTGGGCGGCTTCGACCGCCGCTTTTTGATTCTCTACAAGGCAGACAGGAATCCATTGAAGGTGAATTACTTTGTTGGTTGTGCGCGCGCCAGCCGCTTTGAGCGCGTCGTGGACCAATTCCGTGAGGCGTTCACTGGATTCCGATCCCAGGCCGGTCTGTGACGAAGGCTATCCACCATGATCTGGTTTAACTGCAAGAAATGCGGCAAGACGCACGGCCGAACGGACGGCTCCCTAGGAACGATGGTGTTTTGCGATTGCGGGCACGGCAACACCGTGCCTTGGGAAAGCACCGCGGCGCCTGCCGCGGCGCCGGTGGTCGTGGAGGCGCCGAAAGTGCCCGATCTGGCGCCCATTCAGTTCGATCCGGTGGCGTCGCCGAGCACGCCGGGCTCTTCGGTTCCGCCCAAGTCGAAGCCGAGCAGTTATCCGCTTGATCCGCCGCCGCTCGATGAAGAGCGCCCCTATCGGCGCAGCCGCGGCGAGAAGCGCGATCCCGAATTCTGCTTCAATCACCAGCGTCGGCCGCAGGCTCAGGCGTGCGCGGACTGTGGGGAAAATTTCTGCGCGGATTGCCTGGTGAAGTTCCAGGGGGCAAGCTTGTGCGGGCCGTGCAAGAACTTTCGGGCGCGCCGGCAGGAGTTGCCGCCGACTGCGTCCTCACTTGCCACGGCCAGTGTGGTGATCTCGTTGATCGTCGGTCCGTTGATGATGTGCTTGCTCCTGGCGCAGCGCGGCGAGCCGATGCGCATCCTGTGCTGGATTTCGCTATTATTGCAGCTATTGTCGATCGGGCTGGGCGTTTGGGCCCTGCGCGAAGCGGAAACGGAGAACAAGGGCGGCGGCCAATGGGTGGCGATCACCGGCGTCGCTACGGCGAGTTTGACCTGCGTCTTGACGGTGCTGATGATTCAGTTTGTGGCGCGATTAGCCTCCTAGTGGTTAGGGTAGGGCTAGTCCCAAAAGGTCTAACCCTGGAGCCAAGGCCCCTAGCCCCTGAACCCTAACCCCTAATCCCTAACCATGATCGAATGTCCCTTCTGCTATCGAGTTTTTCGCCAGCCGCCGGAGAAGATCGGTGCGCGCTGTCCGAAGTGCAAGATGCCGCTCTACGAGGATCCCTCCAAGAAAAAGACGGATCCGGAAAAGGACTACGGCAAATGCGCCCAGCACCCCGATGCGCCGACGGTAGCGAAGTGCAGCCGATGCGACGCGCCGGTCTGCAAATCATGCCGGACGCGCTGGCATCAGGAAGTCGTCTGCCCGCGGTGCGTCGATTGGTCGCTGCTTGAAGACGAGCCAAGCCCACAAGAAGCCCAGCTGCAGACCAAGCAAGCGTGGGTCGCCGTCGTTGTGTGCATCTTCGGCTGGGCATTCCTGCTTCTGACCCTGTTGCCGTTCTCCACCTTTTATCAAGGCTCGGTAAGCCCGATTTACAAATTCTTCACCTACGCGCTGTTTCTGGGGAGTTTAGCGCTGGCGACGTTTGCGCTCGGCCTTGCCGCGTCGGCGCTGCGTTTGCGCGGCGATCATCGCATCGTGGCGCTGAGCGGCCTGATCGCTTCAGGATTGCATATCGGCCTGGCAATCGGCCTGATCGTGCTCAATCTCTGGCACAATTGACGACGCGCCCGCCTGCTTCTTCGAGGCGGGCCTAAACGAATGCACGCCGTTCCTTATAAAATCCTCATGCGGTTCAACACCCTCGTGATTGTCGGCGTCGGCTTGATCGGCGGCGCCATCGGCCTGGCCGTGAAAAAACGCGGCTTGGCCCAGCGCATCATTGGCGTCGGCCGTGATCCGGCCGGGCTAGAACAAGCACAGCGGCTTGGCGCCATTGACGAGGCCACGCGCGATATTGCGGCGGCGGTGTGCGACGCCGATCTTGTGGTTTTTTGCACTCCGGTCGATCGCGTCGCCTGGCTAATTGCGGAGGCGGCGACCTGCGCTCAGAGGACCGCGATTTTCACCGACGCGGGCAGCACGAAACAGGCGATCGTTGAGGCTGTGGATGGTGTGTGGTTGCGTTTTGTCGGTTCTCATCCGCTTGCCGGCTCGGAGAAAAAGGGGGCCGAGCACGCGTCGGCGGACTTGTTCGTCAATCGCTGGACGGTGCTGACGCCGACTGAGCGGACGCCGCCGGACGTAGTCGCCGCCATTCGTTCCTTTTGGGAATCGCTGGGGGCGTGTGTGCGGCTGATGACGCCGGCGGACCACGATCGGACTCTGGCGCTCACGAGCCATTTGCCGCACCTGGTTGCCGCGGCGCTGGCAGGTATTCTGCCGGATGATTGGCGCGAATTGACAGCATCGGGCTTTCGGGACACAACGCGCATTGCCCGCGGCGATCCCGAATTGTGGACGCCGATCTTCCAGCACAATCACGCAGACTTGCTCGATGCTCTCGATCAACTCGAACAGCGATTGCAGCAATTCCGCCGCGCGCTCGCGAAACAGGATGTTGTCCAGATCGACCAGCTATTAACCCAAGGCAAGAGGGTGCGCGATGCTCTGGGAAGTTGAGATTTTTGCGAAAGGCCCCGACGCCGAGAAAGTCCGCGTCGCTGAAGAGTACGATCTCTTGACGCATTCGGCCGCCGGCCACGATGCCATCGCCAAAGCCTCGCGAGGCTATCTGCTTCAAGGCGAACTGAACCAAGCGCACATCGCGCAGCTCGCGGCCATGCTCCTCGTTGATCCGGTTGCTGAAGTGGGCGAAATCCATCGCGCGATTGCCGACGGCGAACTGGCCAGCAGCGGCCCCGCCACCGTATTGCTCAAACCCGGCGTCATGGATCCGGTCGCAATGAGTGTCATGCAGACCGCCCGCGATCTCGGCATCCCCTTGGATTCCGCGCAGACTTTTCGCCGTTATTATTGGACCGGCAAACCCCACGATCGCGCGGCCATGTCCGGCAAGGTCCTGTGCAACGATGCCATCGAGCGCATCATCGACGGTAGCATTTCCGAATCGCAGCTTGGCCTGGGCTCGGCGTACGAATTCGAGCGTATCGTCGTGCCGATCCGCGAGCTCGATGACGCCGGCTTGATGAAGCTCAGCAAGGACGGCCAGCTCTCGTTGTCGCTGGAAGAGATGAAGACAATTCGCGGTCATTTTCGCGATCTCGGGCGGGAGCCGACCGATGTCGAACTGGAATCGATCGCCCAGACCTGGTCGGAGCACTGCTCGCACAAGACTCTTAAAGGGATCATCGAATGCGATGGCAAACGCTACGACAATCTACTCAAGGAAACCATCTTCGCCGCCACGCAGGAAATCCGCCGCCGGCTCGGCCCCGACGACTGGTGCGTGAGCGTTTTCGAGGATAATGCCGGCGTCGTCAAGTTCGATGACCGCCATCATGTCTGCTTCAAGGTCGAAACGCACAACCATCCATCGGCCATCGAGCCGTATGGCGGCGCCAATACCGGCATCGGCGGTGTCATCCGCGATCCGCTCGGCACCGGCCTGGGCGCCAAGCCAATCTGTAACACAGATGTCTTCTGCTTCGCCCCCCCCGACACGCCGCCGGAATCATTGCCACCGGGCGTCTTACACCCGAAGAAGGTGATGAAAGGAGTCGTCGCCGGCGTGCGCGATTACGGCAATCGCATGGGCATTCCGACCATCAACGGGGCCGTCTGCTTCGATCCGCGCTATCTGGGCAATCCGCTCGTCTATTGTGGCACCGTCGGCCTGCTCCCCGCGGACAAAGCGTTCAAGTCGGCTCAGGCGGGCGATCTCATCGTCGCCGTCGGTGGCCGCACCGGGCGCGACGGCATCCACGGCGCGACTTTTCGTCCATCCAGTTAACCGCGGAATCCGAGAAAATCTCGGGCGGCGCGGTGCAGGTCGGCAACGCCATCACCGAGAAGAAGCTGCTTGACGTGATTCTGCAAGCACGCGATCAAAACCTGTATCACGCCATCACCGATTGCGGCGCCGGCGGGTTCTCGAGCGCCGTCGGCGAGATGGCCGAGAAGATTGGCGCGATGGTCGATCTCGACAAGGCGCCGCTCAAATATCAGGGGCTGTCATACACGGAAATCTGGATTTCGGAGGCCCAGGAGCGGATGATCCTCGCGGTGCCGCCCGATCTTTGGCCCCGCCTGGAATCGCTATGCGCCGGCGAAGATGTCGAGGCGACCGTGATCGGCAGCTTTGAAGCGACCGGCAAGCTACGGCTCCGCTATCAGGGCGAGCAGGTCGCCGATCTCGACATGGGCTTCCTCCATAACGGGCGACCGCCGGTGGTGCGGCAGGCGACATGGACGGCGCCGCCGGCGCTGCACCCCGCAGATTCGCTGTGCTCATCTGCGGGCTTTGGGGAAATATTGCTCAAAATCCTCGGGAATTACAACGTCTGCTCGAAGGAATGGATCATCCGCCAATACGATCACGAAGTACAAGGCGGCTCGGTCCTGAAGCCGCTGGTCGGCGCCGCCAACGATGGGCCCGGCGATGCCAGCGTCATCACTCCGGTGCTCGGCTCCTGGCGCGGCCTGGCGATCGGGTGCGGCATCAATCCGAATCTCGGCGATCTCGATCCCTATCAAATGGCCGCTCACGCCATCGATGAAGCGGTGCGCAATGTCATTGCCGTCGGCGCCGATCCGCGCCGCATTGCTCTGCTCGATAATTTTTGCTGGGGCAACACCACCCGGCCCGAAGTACTCGGCTCGCTCGTTCGCGCCGCCGAGGCTTGCCATGATGTCGCGCTGGCTTACATGATGCCGTTCATTTCGGGAAAGGACAGCCTCAACAATGAATTCGCCATTCCCCCTTCGCCCCACCGGGGGAGAGGGGAGGGTGGTGAGGGGGGGCTCCGGCACATCATCATTCCGCCGACCTTGCTCATCAGCGCCATGGGCCAGGTTCCCGACGTGCGCTGCTGCGTCACCATGGACTTGAAGGAGCCGGGCAATCTGCTGTTTCTCGTCGGCGCAACCACCGCCGATATGGGCGGATCGCTCTTTCACCAAATTACAACCCAGACCGGCGGCCGCGTTCCGAGCGTTGACATTGAGCTCGCCCCCAAGATTTTTGCGCAGGTTCATGAAGCGATTATGGTCGGCCTGGTGCGAAGCTGCCACGACCTGAGCGAAGGAGGCCTTGCGGTGGCGATCGCTGAGATGGCATTCGCCGGTGGAATTGGCGCTGATATCGTCAGGCTTGGACCAGGCTCTGGTGAAGTCAACCTGTTCGCCGAATCTCCGACGCGTTTCTTGCTAGAGGTGCGGCCGCAACAAGCCGAGCAGCTCCGGCGCGTGCTCGATGCCGTCCCGCTCGTGGAGATCGGCAAGACCGTCAAGGAACCGCGTTTACGCATCGCGGGATCAAGCGGCGAATGGATCGTTTGGCTTGCGCTGCAACAATTGAAGGACGCCTGGCAAAAACCACTGGCGTGGTAACCAATGCCGCCAACACCTGTCAGCACGTACTTTCTGGAGATGTGCGATCCGCGTGAGTTGCGTCCCAAACGGTCAGCGCGCCGACCTTTCGCTGGTGCAAATCGCGCCGCCGATGCCGGAACTCAATCGCTTCTTCTACACCTCGGTCGGCGGCGCCTGGTGGTGGCATGATCGCCTTCCCTGGACCTATCAGCAATGGCGCAATTACCTGGACCGCCCGGAACTCGAAACCTGGATGCTGACGGCTGCCGCGATTCCAGCCGGGTATTTCGAGCTGGAAGCGCAAGCGGAATCAAGTGTGGAAGTCGCCTATTTCGGACTGCTGCCGAGCTTCATCGGCGCTGGTCTGGGCGGCCATCTCCTGACGTGCGCCATCGAGCGAGGCTTTGCCACGGGAGCAACCCGCGTCTGGCTGCACACCTGCACGCTCGATCATCCGAACGCGCTGGCCAACTATCAGGCACGCGGCCTGCGGCTCTTCAAACAGGAAACCCAGATCATGGAAGTCAGCGAACGGCCCAGCGGTCTCTGGCCCGGCGCTTGAGGAGACCGGGGCAAAAGGCGCAATATTTCATCCGGAAATTCTTCGCACTTTCGCCGATTTGAACCCGCCATGTTGCCGATGTAATAATCGTCATCCCCGGAAAAATCGGCGCATTCGTCAAATCTTGGGAAAGTGAAATGGCTCGGCGTGTGTTGCGTTGTCTGGGATTCGCCTCTTGGGCGCTGATCGTCTTTGCTCCGAGCGCGTCCGCCCAACAAGGCATGCGCGTGCTGCCCGACCTCTTCGCGCCACTCGCCATTCTTCAAACCGAATCACCTGAACCCACGATCGCGGCAGACATCCGGCCCATTTTCAAGACCCCCGAGGTCAGCCCCAACACCGGCATGTTCAAATTCGATGAGGCGCAGAACGGGGGCAACATCGGCAACGTGCAACTTGCCATCGAAAGCAGCCAGTTCGTTGATCCGCGCTACATCGCCAATTCACAACATCCCGACGATCTGGGCGTGTGGGAGCGGGGGGTCAATTACTACGGCGACCAGTTTCATCGGCTCGTGCAAGATTACCGGAATTTCTACCTGAGTGAGAATCTGCTCTACGTCGGCGCCGCGGTGGCCATTGCCGCCCCGCTGGCGAACACCCATGCCGATCAGGAAATTCGCAACTGGTATCAGCGCAGCGCCGGCAATGGCCGATCTCACGGCGCCGATCAGGTTGCCAATGTCTTCAATGAGATCGGCGACGCGGGTTATGTGGTGCCTGCTCTCTTCGCTTGTTCCTTGACCGGCTTTTTCGGCGACGACACGCCCGCGCTGGTCTGCGTGGGAGATTTCGGCAATCGCAGCCTGCGCGCCCTCGCCGTCGGCGCCCCGACCGTCGGCATCCTGCAATACGGCCTCGGTTCGGGCAGTCCCGCCGACCCGCCTGACTCGCGCTGGCAGCCCTTGCATGCCCATGACGGCGTCTCCGGCAACGCTTTCGTCGGCGCCGTCCCCTTCCTCACCGCCGCCTCCATGACCGACAACCTGGCCCTGAAATCGCTCTTCGTGGTCGGTTCCTTCGGCCCTTCCTGGTCGCGCATCCATAGCGACGATCATTATCTCTCGCAGGCCTTGCTCGGCTGGTCCATCGCCTACCTGTCGGTGCATTCCGTCAACCAAACCGAATCCGACAGCCATTTCCGCATCGTCCCGTGCGACATCCCCAAGGGCGTCGGCATCGGCGTCCAGGTGCAGTATTAAATCAACGAGCGCGAATCGGCGGCAAATGATTTGCATACAACACGACAAAACCAACATTCCGTAACGCTATACCGTGCTGTGTTTGCATCTCTCAAATTGGTAAAACAATTCTGGGAAAAAGTCTGGCAAAAAAGGGGGGCGAAAGCCGCACCGCGTGTAAAATTACTCGCAACGCCGTATGGAGGGTCCCAGCCATGCATGCCAACCATTGGTTCCTTGCGAGGGGTAAGATGACGTTCGGGCCTTACCCCTTGGAACGACTCAAACAGCTTGCGTCCTCTGGTGACCTGAAACCCGATGATTTGGTTCTCCGAGATGGATTGCAAATATGGGAAAAGGCCAGCAACATCCCCGGCCTTTTTCGGTCGAGCGTGACGAGCCCCATTGATCCTCGCCATTCCAGTAAAAAAAATGAAAAGAGCAAAGTCCAAGCGGCGAAACCCAGCGTCACGCTGTACTGTGTGGCTCCACCTTCGGCATCCACCACGCCGGAACAACAAGCCGGTGGCAGCGGCCTATTAGAGAACCTCAATGGTTGGCATGTCGTTGGTGTCGGCGTGCTAATCCTTGTCGGAATCGGTGCACTGATTCAAGGGAGCAGAACCCCGCAACAACAGCATCAGGAGTTCATTGATTCCCGTGGGAAAGCGTTGCAGCGAGAAATAGAAGCAGAGCGGGAACGGCAAATAGAAGAATTAGAGATTCGCATTCGGGCAATCCAAGAGGACGCGAAAAAACATCCGGAGCGATACAGGTAGGAAAAAGTTGACTAAATCCTGTTAGACTCCGCGAGTTTGCTCGTCTTATCGTTCCGGGGGCATTTTCGCGCTTCCCGCTATTTTCTTACCTGTAAGAAAGGATCGATGGATTATTTATTATCAGTTTTACCACTCTTTGTTTTCTATTTCGTCTGTTTCAGATCTCGCATCCAGCATTGAACGCAGGAAAGGTAGCCTGATTGTTGAAGCGTGCATTCGGCTACGATAGGCCCAACCACCCTGCCTTGCTTAATTGCTTGGCAGGGTTTTTTCATGCCCATAGACCGCACAGAATCAATGAGGAATAACGTCGAGAGGGGTTAGGGGTCGATCGAATGGGGCGGTCCAAGCGGGCTTGACGACGCGGTTTCTTCAACTCCGCCCGATCAATTTGTCAAATTCCTCCTCCGTTAGCACCGGCACACCGAGCGATTTCGCCTTTTCCAGCTTCGAGCCCGCCTTATCGCCGGCGATGAGTAGCTGGTGTTCTTCGACACGCTGCCCGACGCCTTGCCGCCGAGCGAGCGGATGAGCGCTTCGATCTCCTCGCGTTCATACTTGGCGAGCGTGCCGGTGACGACGAAGGTTTTGCCGGTGAGGTCGGCGCCGCCGGTCGCCGCGGGGCTGGGGCGTTTGTCCTGCGTCAACTTCAGGCCGAGCGTGCGCAGCTCCTCGATCATCGCCCGGTTGTCGGCGGCATGGAAGAAATCGTGGATCGCCTGGGCCATGATCGGGCCGACGCCGTTGATCTCGTTGAGCCGATCGACCGATGCGTTCATCAAAGCGTCGATGTCGCCGAATTCGTTCGCCAGCAGATCGGCCACGCTGTCGCCGACGTGCTGGATCGCCAGCCCGGCGAGCAGGCTTGCCAGGCCGCGATCCTTGCTCGCCGCGATGCCGTCGAGCAGATTTTGGGCCGATTTCTTGCCCATGCGTTCCAGGCTGACGAGCTGATCGAGCGTGAGCCGATAGAGATCGGGGATGCACTTCACGAGGCCGGCATCGACGAGTTGCTCGATGATTTTTTCGCCCAGCCCCTCGATGTCCATGGCGCTGCGGCGGGCGTAGGCGCGCAGCACCTCCTTGACCTGGGCGGTGCACTTGCGGCCGCCGGTGCAGCGGTAGAAGACGCTGTCGCGCACGACCGGGCTGCCGCATGACGGACATTTTTCGGGGAACACGAATTTCTTCTCGGCCCCGGTGCGCGCCGCCGGCTCGGAGCGCACGACATAGGGAATGATCTCGCCCGGCCTTCTCGACGACGACCGTATCGCCGACGCGGATGTCCTTCGACTCGATGAAGTCGGCATTGTGCAAGCTCGCCCGGCTCACCGTCGTCCCAGCCAGCTTGACCGGCTCAAGATTGGCGACCGGCGTTAGCGTGCCGAACTTGCCGACCTGGATGTCGATCGACACCAGCTTGGTGATCCCCTGCTCGGCCGCGAACTTAAAAGCGATCACCCAGCGCGGCGATTTCGAAGTTGTGCCGAGCTTCTTGCGTTGGGTAAAATCGTTGACCTTGATGACCATGCCGTCGGTTTCGTAGGGCAACTCGTGCCGCTTGGTGGCCCAGCTATTGCAATAATCGATGACGGCGTCGATCGTGTCAAAGGATTCGATGTTCGGATTGACGATGAAGCCGAACCGCTTCAAGAGCTCAAGTGATTCCAGATGCGTCTTGACTTCGATGCCTTCGCAGGGGCCCAGGGCATAGGCGAAAAACTTGAGCCGACGCTTACGGCATTCCTTGGGGTCGAGCAGCTTGAGCGAACCCGCGGAGAAGTTGCGCGGATTGGCGGCGGCTTCCTGGCCCTTGGCGACGCGGTCCCGGTTGTTCCGTGCGAAGTCGGCCCGCGTCATGTAGACCTCGCCGCGCGCCTCGAACAGCTTCGGCGACTCGGGCAGCTTGAGCGGCACATCAGGCATGGTTTTCAGATTGTGCGTCACGTCATCGCCTTGCTCGCCGTCGCCGCGCATGGCGCCGACTTCGAGAGTGCCGTTGATATAGGAGAGCGACATCGCCACGCCGTCGATCTTCAATTCGACCACATAGCGCACTGGCTGGTCGCCGAGCAGCTTGCGCATGCGCTTGTCGAACTCGCGCAGATCGTCGGCGCTGATAGGAATTGTCAATCGACAGCATCGGCTCGCGGTGGCGGACCGTGGCGAATCCATCGATCGGCTGCCCGCCGACGCGCTGGGTCGGACTGTCGGGCGTGATGAGTTCGGGGTGCTTTTCTTCGAGCGACTTCAACTCTTCGAGCAGCCGATCGAATTCACGATCGGAAATCTCCGGCTTGGCCTCGACATAATAGAGGCGATTATGATGTTCGATTTGCTTGCGCAGTTCGGCGATGCGATTTTGGACGTTGGCCATGGCGTGGTTCCTTGGCCGTTTGAGTTTAGCTCCCGCTGCACGCAAACGGTTGGAAGAATGTATCATGGCGGCGGCGGAGTTTCCACCTTGCTTGCGGCGGATTGTTCCGGCGGTTTTTCGTTTTCCTGCTTCCAGCGGCGATATCGGTCTAGACCCATACTGAGCAGCGCGAGCACGACCAAAGCCGCCACTTCCGCGAGCACCCACCTCCAGCCGTCGTTCTTTAACGCGGAGCGAAACCAGGAGGGAGGCGGTTCTGTTCCCGCATCTCGCGCCTTGTCCTCCAGAACCGGCACCATCGCGTACGCCAGCACCGTCGCCACGAAGATCAGACCGACGACCAACATCACAAAATAAAACGGATTACGTGGCTCAGTCCGCGCCGCCATCGATGATGCTCCCATATCGTGAATGCTGTAATTATAGGAAACGCAATCTGGCGAGCGTCGCCGTGTAAGCGCGACGTGTGAATTGCAAGGTCACGTCGCACTTACGCCGCGACGCTCGCCTTACTCGCGCAGCAAATGCACCCAGCGGCAATACATCGCATGCATCTTGTCGTTTTCCGGCGGCACGAATCGCAACGCGCTTGAAACGATCCGCCATCCCGCGATGGGCGCCATCGGACCCGGATCCGCGTGGCTGCACTGCACGAACCAGCACGATTGGGCATCGGCATCGACGCCGGCGGATTGCCAACGCAAGGGGAGCGCCTGAGCACGCAGATTCCAAAGGAATTCCGGCAACATCTCCTCGTCGCGCCCATGACCAAGCAGCACCAGTTCGCCGGGCGCGATGCGCTCACCAATGTCGCGCGTCACCTGGCGGACATCGCGATCATGCTCGGTTTTATAGGGATGAGCGAGATCGCGCACGACACCCGCGATGCCACAACCGAGGAGTAGCACATACATGGCAAATTGGACGCGCATTTGCCAAACCGGTGAGCGAATCCAGTCGAGCGCTTGGCCGAGCCCGTGCGCCATCAAGACGCAGATGAACGGGGCCAGGTGCAGCGAGATGCGAGCGCTGTCGCCGAAGGGATATTTGCCGAGAATCGCCGCGATGAGGTTGAGGGCGAACGGCAGCCAGCATAGGGCCAGGAGCGTGCGCTGGTTCCTGCGCCACAAAGTGACGGAACCGATCACGACGAAAAGAAAGGTGATCGCGCTGCCGCCATTTTTGGCGCCGACCGGATAGGCGAGCATGTTGCCGGTGTGAATCTTGAGCAGCCAGAGCGGCCATTGCAGCACATTTTCCGGCGGAAAAGCGTCTTTCCAATAATTGCGCAAAAACTCGCGCGTCCGCTGCGCCTCGGCTGCGTCGATCTGATGGTGCCCGACGAATCCAAAATGCACCACAAACGAAGCCAGCATGACGATGTTGAAGAGTACGTAAAGCGCTCGTTGCGTCCAGGACGCGGTGCGCATCGTCGGCAATAGCACCAGGCTCACGGAACCCGTGACGAAAACCGATGGATACGACGAGAACACGGCGATCGGCGTCATCACCACGAGCGCGATCAGCCAGCGCAATTCCTCCCCTCGCCCCTCCGGGGGAGAGGGGCCGGGGGTGTGGGGGCGTTTGATGTAATTCCGCAAATAGCCGAGCGCGCTCCAGAGATACAACACCGCGAAGCCCAGATCAAAGACGTACGGCTTCACTTCGCAAGCGTGCCGCACCAGATAATACGATACCGCAAGGATGCCGACTGCGAAACCAGCAACCGTTGGCGTGAAATGGGTTCGGCAAATCCGCCAGAACGCAACGAACGCGATCAATCCCATCAGCATCGGGAACAGATGGACCGACCACTCCGACGTGCCGAAGACGAGGATCGCGGTTTTTTCGAGCCAAAGAAAGAAGAGCGGCGCGACCTGTGCGAAGCGCAAATGTTGCGTCAGTCCGGCGTAATCGCGCTGGAGGATGTTCAGAAGCAGCATCGCCTCGTCGCCCCAGATGGGGAACTGGCTGAGATAACGCACGATCCGCCAGAGAAGACCGACCGCAATCGTGGCAACCGCCGCCCGAAGAATCCAGCGCCTCCATATCGAACCGCACCGGCGCTTTTGGTTCAGCCGGCGCAGCTTGCGTGAGACAGGCGTCCATTCCTTTCCTCCATCCGTCGCATATACGCAAACCGGCCCAAATTCACAAGGGCAATCAACGAATACAATGCCATAGCGAAAACCGCCAAGACGGAGGAGCCATGATCGAGCGCGGACCCTGGAAGATCGTGCAATCGCGCGAAATCTATCGCGATCCGTGGATCGGCGTGCGCGTCGATGATGTCATTCGGCCCGACGGCAAACCAGGCATCCACAGCATCATCGATATCAAGCCGGGCGTTTGCGTGCTGGCCATCGATGCCGAGCGAAACGTCTATCTTACCGAGGAATTCCACTACGCCGTCGGCCGCGTAACGCTGGAAGCAGTCAGCGGCGGCATTGAGGCCGGCGAGACGCCGTTTCAATCGGCCCAGCGCGAACTGCGCGAAGAGCTCGGCATCCTCGCCGATCAATGGAGCGAGGTGGGCAGCCTCGATCCGTTCACCGCCAATGTCGTCTCGCCTCTTCGGCTGTATCTTGCGGAGGCATTGGCGTTCACCGATATGCAGCACGAGGGGACCGAGTTGATCCGCCGGGTGCGCATGCCCATCGATGAATCACTGCGAATGATGGAGGACGAGCGCATCACGCATGGGCCGACGTGCGTCTTGTTGCTCAAAACTGCGCTGAGGATGAAGTGACCTTGGCTCACAAGGCGTCGTGACCGATTAAAGCCGACAAGCCCTGGATGTGCTTGCACCGACCATGGCGCAGGAATCCGAGGCATTCGCACGAGCATTCTTCCGGAGCGCCGACGCGAACGTGGTAGAGATTCCCTAACCCAAGCCGATGGACGACGAAGCCGCGGCCGCCGATGTCGCAGCGAATTTCCTTGAAGGAGTAAAGCTGCGCGTCCTTTCGCTCCGCGATGGCAAAAACGCCGATGCCGAGCGCACCCGGCGCGCGCATCAACCGGATCACGCGCGGGACACGCTTGGCCACGGCAGCCCCGTTTCCTTTTTGCCCGTTTACGCGACCGCTACAATGTCGAATCGATCCAGGTTCATCACCTTGTTCCACGCCGCCACGAAGTCACGCACAAACGTCTGCTGCGAGTCGGCGCACGCATAGAATTCCGCGACCGCCCGGAGCTGAGCATTCGAACCGAAGACGAGGTCAACGGCTGTGCCAGTCCACTTGACCTCGCCCGTGCGGCGGTCGCGCCCTTCGTAGAAGTGGTCGCATTGGGGGGATTTCTGCCACGCCGTGTTCATGTCGAGCAGGTTGACGAAGAAGTCGTTGGTCAGAGCTCCGGGTTGCTTGGTGAAGACGCCGAGCGCGGACTGCCCGAAGTTCACATTCAGCACGCGCAGGCCGCCGAGTAGCACCGTCATCTCGGGGGCCGTCAGCGTCAGCAGTCGCGCCCGCTCCACGAGCACGTCCGTCGGCGCTCGGTCATCTCCCTTTCGTTGGTAGTTGCGGAAACCGTCGCCAGTGGGCTCGAGCACGGCAAAGGACTCGACGTCGGTCATCTCCTGCGATGCGTCAGTGCGCCCCGGTGCGAACGGAACCTTGACATCGTGCCCCGCCTTCTTCGCCGCGGCCTCGACGGCAGCGCACCCGCCCAGTACGATTACATCCGCGAGCGATACCTTCTTCCCGCCATTGCTGAATTCCTTTTGGATTTTCTCGAGAGTCGGCAACACCTTCGCGAGCTCGGCCGGCTGGTTGACTTCCCAGTTCTTCTGGGGCGCCAGGCGAATGCGGGCCCCGTTCGCTCCGCCGCGCTTGTCGGTGCCGCGGAATGACGACGCCGAGGCCCAGGCGGTTGCGATCAGTTGCGAAATGGACAGCCCGGATGCGAGGATCTTGGTCTTGAGTTGAGCAATGTCCTGCGCTCCGATCAAAGCATGGTCAGCTTTGGGAACCGGGTCTTGCCACAATTGGGGCGGGGGAACCAACGGGCCGAGGAGCCGCGAGACGGGCCCCATGTCGCGGTGAAGCAGCTTGTACCACGCCTTGGCAAAAGCCTCGGCGAGCAAAGCTGGATTTTCATGGAATCGCTTTGAAATTGGCCCGTAGATCGGATCCACGCGAAGGGAAAGGTCCGTCGTGAACATCATTGGGGCGTGCTTCTTCTTGGGATCATGCGCGTTGGGCACGGTGCCTTGTCCCGCGGCGTTCTTGGGATGCCACTGCCAGGCGCCGCCCGGTCCTTTGGCCACCTCCCATTCGTAGCCGAACAGGTTGTCGAAATAGCCATTGTCCCATTTGATCGGGTTGGTGGTCCATGCGCCTTCCAGCCCACTCGTAATGGCATCGTCGCCTTTGCCGGTGCCATAGGTGTTTTTCCAACCGAAGCCTTGTTGCTCAATGGGCGCGCCTTCGGGTTCGGGGCCGACGTACTGAGCGGCGTTGGCGGCGCCATGGGCTTTGCCGAAGGTGTGGCCGCCCGCGATCAGGGCAACGGTCTCCTCGTCATTCATGGCCATGCGGCCGAAGGTTTCGCGTATGTCCCGGGCCGCGGCGATTGGATCAGGCTTGCCGTTGGGCCCTTCCGGATTGACGTAGATCAGGCCCATTTGCACGGCGCCGAGCGGATTTTCAAGCACTCGATCGCCCGTGTACCGCTCGTCGCCGAGCCAGGTTTTCTCCGGCCCCCAGTAGATGTCCGATTCCGGCTCCCATTCGTCCTCACGGCCAAATGCGAAACCGAATGTCTTGAGGCCCATCGAATCCAGGGCACAATTGCCTGCGAAGATAATCAGATCGGCCCAGGAGATTTTTTGGCCATACTTTTGCTTGATCGGCCAAAGCAAGCGCCGGGCCTTGTCGAGACTGACATTGTCCGGCCAGCTGTTGAGAGGGGCGAATCGCTGTGCGCCGGAGCCGCCGCCGCCCCGGCCGTCGGCGATGCGATAGGTGCCGGCGGCGTGCCAGGTCATGCGAATGAAGAGCGGCCCGTAATGGCCATAGTCGGCCGGCCACCAGTCCTGCGACGTCTTCATCAGCGCTTCAACATCCTTCTTCAGCGCATTCACGTCGAGCTTCTTGAGTTCCTCGGCGTAGTTGAATTCCTTGCCCAGCGGGCTGGACCGGGGAGCATGTTGATGCAGTACCTGCAGATTCAACTGATTCGGCCACCAATCTTGATTCGAGTGAGCGCCGGCCGCACTGTTTCCGTGGGTACCATTCATCACCGGGCATTTACTTTCCGTCGTCATATTTCCTCCGTCTCGTTGGAATGCGCAATTGTAATGTTCATCTGTTGTGGTCTATCTTAGAAGCGGATGAGCCATGAGCAAGCGGTGATTTGACGTTCGCCAGACGCGTTCATAAGGTGAAATGGATCGCCTTGGTCTCGCCAACACCAACTGGAGGATTCACTCATGGCTCACCAAGTGAAGTTCAAGAACTCACCGAAGAATCTGGTCGGCCCGGAATTGAAGCCCGGCACCGCCGCTCCTGAGTTCGCCTGTGTGACGCAAGGTCTCGAGACGGTCACGCTGGCCGCGACGCCGAAGAAGGCGCGTCTGTTCAGTGCGGTGCCATCGCTTGACACGCCGGTTTGCAGCGTGCAAACGAAGAAGTTCGACGATGCGATCGCGTCCATGAAGGACCAGGTTGCTTGCTACACGATCAGCCTCGATCTGCCATTTGCGCAAAAGCGATATTGCGGCGACAAACAAATCGCCACCATGCAGACGCTGTCGGATGTGCACAACCAGTCGTTCGGCAAGAACTGGGGCGTCCTGCTCGAAGGGCTGCCGATTCCGCTTTTGGCACGCGCCGTTTTCGTCGTCGATAAGAACAACAAGGTCACGTATGCCGAATACGTGTCGGAGGTGACGGCCGAGCCGAACTACGACGCCGCCATGGCTGCGTTGAAGGCCGCAGTTTAGTGATTTTGTTTGGCCCCGCTTCGAGGAGGCGGGGCCAAACGTCCATGCATTATGGCAATTTTCACCCATGCGCTCGGCGCGACCATCCCCGACCCCCTTCGCGGCGGCTCGCTGACTATCGGCAATTTCGACGGCGTTCACCTCGGCCATCAAGCATTGCTGGCCGAGGCGATTCGCCAAGCCCATCCAACCGTCGCGGTCACCTTCGATCCGCATCCGATTCAACTTCTACGGCCCGATTTGGTCCAGCCGTTCCTCAGCACGCTCACGGACCGCGCCGCATTGCTGCAACAATACGGCGTCGATCACGTCCTGGTGCTGCAAACGTCCGCTAGCCTCTTGCAGTTGAGCGCCGCGCGATTTCTTCGAGCACATCATTGTCGCCGGCTTGCAAGCCAAAGCGCTCGTTGAAGGGCACAATTTCGCTTTTGGCCGCAAGCGCGAAGGCACGATCGAGGTGCTCCAGCAATTGTGCGTGGAGAAAAATGTGCTCCTGACGCTGATTCCGCCGCAAGAGGTTGCGGGCCAGCGCATCTCCAGCAGCCGGGTGCGCGGCGAACTCATCGCCGGCCACGCGGATGTTGCCAAGCAGATGCTCGGCAGACCATATCGCATTACCGGCGTCGTCGGAACCGGGGCCAGACGCGGCGCCACGCTCGGCTTTCCAACCGCAAACCTCGAACAAATCGCGACGCTGATCCCCGGCAACGGCGTCTACGCGGCGCAGGCGATCTTGGATGGCAAGGCCTGGCCCGCCGCCGTCAACATCGGCCCCAACCCCACCTTCGGCGAAACCGCTCGCAAGGTTGAAGCCCACCTGATCGGCTTCGCGGGGCAGCTCTACGATCAATCGCTTAGTCTCGATTTCATCGAGAGAACCCGTGATACGAGGCCGTTCAGCAGCGTGCAGGATTTGACAGCGCAAATCCGGGCCGATGTTCGGGAAATCGAGCGTCTCATCACAGGGAGTTGACTGACGAAGCTGCCGTCGGGATATTCTCGAATCGGTCGAAAAATGATTCCCGATTTGGTCCTGAAGGGCCGCTTCCCAGGAGCCCATAAAACCAACGGGCGCCGGTTCGGCCAAGTCGATCTTCAATGGCATGGGCGCGAGAATCGTCAAAGAACCAGTCCCAATTGAATACCCCCGCCAGGATCATACATGGACCGGCAGCCGATACTGCGGCGATCGCCAGCGATGCCCTGACTCGGCCGCCGCGAGTGACCAAGGCGAGCCAGAGAAGCGCCGCGGCGGGAAGCATGACCAGAAACGCGACAACCATACCAGCGCCCCGCGGTCGCTCGCAATGTCGGGCTCCGGTAGCGGCGTCGGCTCTACCGATCGGGAGGAGGTTTCGCTTTTTCCCTCAACGATGGCGGTCTGGGATCGCGCGGGCGGCGTCGCTGTGACTGAAGTGTCAGTGAAATCGAAATCGCAGTTGGTGCAGCGCAGGCCTTCTACCGACACCTGCTCACAGCGTGGACACCTCGACATCATGGCAGCAAATCTCTAATCTTGGGCTCGCCGTCGCTCTTCTGCGATTATGGCTTTCAAAGCAGAGACGGTCTCTTCGGATTCCATTGCAACGCTGATCCCCTCGCCCTTCATTCCGGCTGCAAGGGCTTCGCGACCCCTAAAAAACCGAACCAATCAAACGCAACGGCCAGAGACCGATCGAACCATGGGAACAATTGTGAACCGGCTGCCGCATCGATTGCGCGCATCGCCAACGTTTTCTCCGCCCGGGTTGACCAGGCGACCACCGCGGTCGGACTGGCAGCTTGGTCGATGATGCCCTGAATACCGCGGAAATACAAATCTGAAAGCGTCTCTTCCGAAGCACGGGCAAACACGGGCGGAATCCAAACATGCCGGTCTGGATTAGCCTGGACCAACTCGAAAAGCCGCTGCAAGGAGCCATTCGGTACGCGTCCGAGGGCGAAGATCCGAAGCACGTGCAAATGATCCCAGTCGAGCATGTAGAAATGGTATTCGGCGCCGCAAGCTTTGCATTTCACGAAGCCGCTGGCCGGTCCATCGTAGTAATCGAGGACGACCATTTGCGAAAACGGCTCATCCAAAATAGCGACAGGATTGGTCGCCGGCGCGGAACTGCAACATTGCGAGCTGGCGTGCATGAGGATATCTCCCCAATTCTATGGGTTCCTGCCGAAGACCCGATTGAACGTGTCTGCGACCTGTTGCGTGACCGGGTTGGGCAGTTCGATGGTGTAACGCCCTTTTCCTAGCGTCTTGCAGATTTTGAATACCGCAGCAACTGCCGCAAACTCTGCAGCCGATGGGACAGGGTTGCGGTAAAACGCCGAGACGCCGTGAATGCCGAGCTGCGGATTCGCAAGGGCTGCTGCAGCATCGTCCGCCAACTTTTCGGCTGTTTCAGGCGATGCACCATAGCGGACAAGCTTCTTCCCCAGCTTGGCCGGGTCCGCAGCCGTGGGAACGCCGCTTGCCGTGCTAGTTCGGGCATTGCTCACCAAATAGGTGGGATAATCATCGGCTTCCACATTATACTCGGTTTATGCGCATGGGTGCAATTTCACTCCGCTGGGCGCTGGGCGAATGCCGCGCGCTACGAAAGACAACGTCCGTTGGCACTATGCCTTCCTTGTCTCCCCCAACTGTGCGCGGGTGACCCGCCAATGCGAAAAGCCCGTGATTTTGCTCATTTCAATGCAGTTTCACCTGCGCAAGGCGGCTGTGCAGGCTGAGAACGCTCATTCCTTGCGATTCTTCTTGCGGTTCTTGAGATAGCCCGCCTCCAGCTCCTTCGTCAAATCCGCGAGACGATCCATCAGCCGCTTCGGATTGCGCGGGGCATGCGTCGCCAGCGCGTACACCGTGAGGATCGGCAGGAACACCGTCGAATCGAGATAGCACGTCAGCGTGTCGGGCAACTGGTGCGGATCGACTTTGCCCCAGGTCATCGCCTCCTGCGGCGTCGCGCCGGACAAACCGCCGGTGTCGGGGCGGGCGTCGGTCACTTGCAGGAAATAATCGTGCCCCGCTTCCTCCAGGCCGAGCACCTCCTGGATTTGCGGCTCCGTTTGCAGCATGAAATTCTTGGGCGACCCGCCGCCGAGGATGAAGACGCCGCTACGGCCCTTGTTCTTTTTCGCATCCCATACAATCGACGCCGACTGATTGACATCGCGCAATGGATCGAGGCGCAATTGCGAGCCTTCGAGTTGCAACGCGGCCAGATTCATGCCGATGGAGCTATCGCCGGGAGACGACGTGAAGATCGGCACGCCGGCCCGATACGCCGCCGCGACGAAGCTGCGGTGCTTCCGATTCCCCCCCTCGCCCCGCCGGGGGAGAGGGGTCGGGGGTGAGGGGGCTTCGTCTTCCAGGGCTGCCAGATACTTGCCCACCAGATAATGGAACTCGGCCGTGCTGAAGTTGCGTTGAAACGCATCGCCGCGGCAGAGTTGGCGGTAGAAGCGGTCGGTGCCGAGCAGATTTTCGTAATCGAAGACGATGTCGTAGATGCGGATGACCTGATTCTCGCGCAGGGCCAGATCGTCGAGCCCGGGGCGCGATTGGTGCATCTCCATATTGAGTGCGAAGTGCGTGTCGTGATAGAGATTGGCGCCGGTGGAGATGATCCAATCGATGAACCCCGCCTCGATCAACGGGACCAGGCACGAAATGCCGAGGCCGGCCGGCGTCAACGCGCCGGAGAGCGATAGGCCGACGGTGACATTGTCCGCCAGCATCTTGGCGGTGAACAGCTTGCACGCTTCACGAGTGCGGCCCGCATTGTAAGAGAGAAACGCTTCGTCCACAAGCTGCGGCAACGTAACGGCGCCGGTGAGGAGGGGCGGATCGATGCGCTTGTGGCTGATCTTGTGCAGATATTTCTGGTCGCGGCGTTTTTTTTTCATCCGGACAGGGTATGGGCGCCAAGGCGAACGTCAACTCGCCGCTCGCGGCTTCGCGCTCGCAGGGATGTAACGGTAATCCCGGTCCATTCACTGCGAGCGCGAAGCCGCGAGCGGCCCATGCGGTCACTTCAGTTCCACGCGGTGCGGCATCAGCATCAGCGGTAGCTGCTGGATCAACGTGTTCGGCACCAGGACGCGCACGCTGGCCTTGTCGCCTTGATTTTGCACTTGCATGCTCTCCATGAGGTTGATCATGCCCTGGAACGGAATCGGCGGATCGCCTTGACGCTGCGGGATCTGCATTTCTTTTTGCAGCGTCGCGATGCCGTCTTTGCGCAGGGCGCCGATTTTTTGCACCAGCTTGCCGGCGTCATCGGCGTTGGCCATCCCGCCTTCCGCGACAACCTGAAGTCCCTGTGGGGTGCGTTCCAGATAGACCGACCCATGCATCGGCACGGCCTCAAATTCGCGGGCAAGCGCGCGCTTTGCGCCCTCCGGCATATCGCCAATGAGAAAGCCGACCGCCTTGTCGGGCACCTTGGCCAGGCGATCCTTGAGCTTGCCTGTCGCGGCGTTGGCCTTTTTTTTGGCCCGCACCTTAAGCACTTCCTGAATCAGATCATCGCGCTTGCCGGGGTTAACTCGGTCCTCGGTGGCGACGATCAACAGATCGGTGTTGCCCACGAGCATGATGACGGGGGAGCGGTTCTTGGGTTCCTCCAGGAGCGTAATCGGTACGCCCTTGTCATCTTTGATCTCCTTGGATTGCAGTCGTCCGCCGTCGATCGCATTAAACAACTCGATCATCCCGGACTGGCTGCCCTTGCCGGTGATGCGGAGCACGAATCTGCCGTCGTTTTTGCCGTTCCCGTCGCTATAGGCAAGAGCGATGCGCTCGAGGCGGAGGTTGCCCACCTTCTCGACCATGTCGTACATTTGCTCGCGTTCACGATCGGGAAGGAGCTTGAGAAGTTCCTTGACGGAATCTTTGCCATCGGCGGCTTGACCGGCGCGCAGGTCCATGGCGGCGACCAGCGTGGCATCGGCAGGAAACCACGCGAAAAGGTCGTCGCGCTTCGGCTCGAGCTTGGTCTTCGCAGGCTTCTTGCCATCAAGCTTGTCGAGCATGCGCTGAGCATATTCCTTGGCGAAGCCCGCCTTGTCCTGGGCGCGCTTGCCCTGGGCAATCTCCTCGATGGCTTCGCGGTTGCTGGCGTAATTGTCCGCCTTCTTGAAAGCGACGGACTCATCGGTCAGATAGCGCAGAGCTGAAAGCTGCATGATCTGGGCTTTGTTGTCCTTGGGCTCCCTGATGGCGACATCGATCATGCTGTCAATCGAGAGCCGGATTCGCCGCGATTCGAAATACGCCTTGGGCTGAATCATGGCAACGAGCTCGGTGTCGTTCATGCCGCCCGTGAGCAGCGCAAGCATCAGGACTTCCGCGAAACCAAAGAACATCATGGGAGACTCCTTGAAAAAGCTGCCAAAGAAACGCGCATCCGTATTGGAGCTATGCTGGTCTCTTCTTGCGGCCGTTGCCCAGGCTCGCGCCACGCCGAATTATTTTCGGCTTGGCTGCCAGGACTTGCAGGGCCATTAGCGAATTTCGCCCCGGTTCGCGGTTTCCTTGTTCCCAGCCCAGGACGGTTCTGGCGGACACCTTGAGAAAACGGGCCAGGTCTTCCTGAGACATGTTCTGCTTGCGCCGCAACCGAACGATCGCGCTGGCTGTCAGTTTTGGCGGCGGGTCTACAAACTCCCAAACGCGAAGGCTGATTTCGCCGCGCATGAACTGAATGGCTTGTTTCAAGCCTTTTTCAATCCGTGTGGCATTTCCGCTGCCATTCGATTTGGATTTCATGAGAAGGCTCTTGAATCGCGGATCACTGGGTTGCGTGGCGTTTGAATTCCACCGCCAGTTTCTTGTAACGTTTTCGCAGCTCTGGTGTCAGATCTTCGCGCTCGCCTTTGTCATAAATGTCAACCAGGAGGATCACATTGCGGTGAGACACATGGAGGTAAACCACCCGCAGACCGCCGCGTTTTCCTTTGCCTCGTCTGGCATCGGCAAAACGAATCTTGCGCATGCCTCCGCACCCCGGCATCACCGTGCCGCGATCGGGCGTCCCCAAGAGGAGCTTTTGCAACTCCGTATAATTCTCCTCGGTGAGAAATGCCGAAACGCGCTCCGTGAATTCGAGGGTCTCTATGAAGAGTTTTTTCATCTTATCCCGCAATGGGGCATAATTCAAGCGGCCGGAATGTCTACGGCGGCTTGCGGAACAAGGCCATGATTACGCTTCCAACCCGCGATCAACTCGCGGAGCAATATTTAAGCCAGTTGCCGTACACGCCCTATCCGGTCCAGGAGGACGCGCTATTGGCCTGGTTCACCGCGGAGCAAGGCGTGCTCGTGTGCGCCCCGACTGGCACGGGCAAGACGCTCATCGCTCAGGCCGCTCTTTTCGAGGCATTGCACACCGGATCGACCGCTTATTACACCACTCCGTTGATCGCATTGACAGAACAAAAATTCCGCGAAATGCAAGATTCCGCTGTCCGCTGGGGCTTCCGCGCCGACGACGTCGGTCTGGTCACCGGCAACCGCCGAGTCAATCCCGATGCCCGCATCATCGTCGTCGTCGCCGAGATTCTGCTCAATCGCTTGCTGCACCAGACTTATGTCCCCCCTCTCTCCCTGGGAGAGGGGCCGGGGGTGAGGGTGAATTCCCAAATTGCCGCTGAATCTGCCCTCACCCCCGGCCCCTCTCCCAGGGGGAGAGGGGGGAAACCTCCGCATTTGATTTCTCCAAGGTTTCCGCGGTCGTCATGGACGAATTTCACAGCTTTGCCGATCCCGAGCGCGGCATCGTGTGGGAACTTTCGCTCGCCATGTTGCCCAGGCACATCCGCCTGTTGCTGCTGTCGGCGACGGTCGGCAATTCGCTTGAATTCCTGCAATGGCTGGAGCGCTGCCATCAACGCAAGCTTGAGCTGGTCGAGGGCAAGGAACGCAAGGTGCCGCTCACCTACGTGTGGGTTCCCGATCAATTCCTGACCGAGCAAGTCGTCTTGATGGCCAAGGGGGACGACGCCAAACGCACGATTCCCGCCCTACTGTTCTGCTTCAATCGCGATGAATGCTGGAACGTCGCCGAGCAGCTCAAGGGGTTGCCGCTGGTGCCGGAAGCAAACAAGGCCGCCCTGCACGCGGAGGTCAACAAGCTCGACTGGACGCAAGGGGTCGGCCCGAAAATCAAGCAGATGCTGCACCGCGGCGTCGGCGTCCATCACGCGGGGTTATTGCCGAAATATCGCCGGGTGGTCGAGGACCTGTTTACGAGAAAACTCTTGGCGGTAGTAATCTGTACGGAAACGCTCGCATCGGGAATCAACCTACCGGCTCGCTCGGTCATTCTTTCGTCGCTGGTCAAGGGGCCGATGGAAAAGCAAAAGCTGATCGATGCCAGCAGCGCCCAGCAAATCTTCGGCCGGGCCGGCAGACCGCAATTCGACGACCGAGGTTACGTTTATGCGGTCGCCCATGAGGACGATGTCAAGATTCTGCGCTGGAAGGAGAAATACGACCGGATTCCCGAGGACACGCGCGAGCCGGGCCTCATCAAGGCGAAGAAGGACCTGAAGCGCAAGAAGCCGACGCGCAGCGACACGCGCACCTATTGGAGCGAGGCGCAATTCAAGCAACTGCAAGCCGCGGCACCGGGCAAGCTCTACAGCAAGGGCCCGCTGCCGTGGCGTTTGCTGGCGTATCTCTTGAAGATTTCGCCGGAGGTGGCGCTGATCCGCTCCGTGATCCGCAAACGTTTGATGGACGAAAGCCGAATCAAGGCCCAGGATGCCCAGCTCGACCGCATGTTGTTGACGCTAAACCGCGCGGGGTACGTGACGCTGTCACCGGACCCGCCTCGGGAGGGCGAGGCTCCCGCCGAGCCGTCGCAACAAGGCCCGGCAAAGGAATCGAAAACCGATGAGATGCTCCGCAAGGCGCTCGGCGGCAGCGCCGCGCCGACGGCAGTGGAACGCTATCAGGTGCAGATCGCGACCCCGACCGACAAGCTCGATCATTTGCTCGTCTTCCGCAGCGTGCATCCGCTATATGGCGCATTCCTCTTGCAGCATCTCGGCATCGCCGATCGCAATGAGCGCTTGCAGGCGCTGGAAAGCGTGCTGGAGATGCCGCGTTCGGTGCTTCGCTATGTGCGCGTGCCGTGGCCGGAAGATATGCCCCCTGGCCCCTTGGCGACGACCCGGCTCGACGCCGAATTGATCAGCCGCGGCCTGATGATCGCGAAACCACCGTTGGCTGAGGGTGAAGAAGAGGACGATGATTACAGCCCCTGGCGCGAGGAGGAACGGATACCGACGCTTGCGGATAAGCTGCGGCTGCTCTTCGACGCCCAGTTTCCCGAAGTGGCGGACGTGACGACGCAATCGGTGTGGGCCGCCGGCGAATTGCTGCGATTCGGCGGCAACTTCAACAAGTACGTGCAGTCGCGCGATTTGGTCAAGCAGGAAGGCATCATCTTTCGCCATCTGCTGCGCTTGATTTTGCTGTTAGGTGAATTCTCGCAGGTGACGCCGGTTGATATGGAGGCGAGCGCCTGGCAAGCGGAGTTGCGCGACATCGCCAACCAGTTGACGGCCAGTTGCCGCGAGATCGATCCAACCAGCACCGATGAGGCGATGGCGCATGCACATGACGCGGATGTTGTCGAGGGGGAACATGTGCTGCCGCCGGGGACGTGATTGCTATTGGCCTTCGGCAGCGAGGAGAACGCGGATGCTGCGTTCGATCAGGGCGTCGAGGCTAACGCGTTTTTTCTTCGCCAAAGCGGTGCATCGCTCAAGCAGCGGCTTTTCAAGCCGTAGGTCGAAGGTGGCTTCGTCCTTGCGATCGCTGGGCCGCTTCTTGGCAGGTCTCTTGCGGGCCATATATATTCCCCTCCTACTTCTTCTTGATCTCCTTCCCATCCTGTATGTCCCAAAATTGCTCACGCGGCGCCTCACCTGTTGTGATTAGAGATCGGCCGTCAGGCAAAAAAGCGATACCTGTGAGTCCAGATTTCGGCCCACGGATGCGCTTCATCTCTTCCCGCCCTGGAAATGAGAATACTGCGATATCACCATCGCATTCACACGCAAATCGTTTGCGGTCCGACGAACACGCCACCAATGGGCAGGCTTCGGGTCGAACCTTGGAAGGTAGGATTTTGCTCGAGCCATCCTTAACCGCCCAAATTCGACATGAGCCGTCCCAGCTTCCAGAAATTAGCGTGTCGTTATCGATGAAGCACAATGAACCGACCACGCCCGTATGGCCTTTGAGCCGGCGTAATTCTTTTCTGGCCTTCATATCGTAAAGCGTAATCTGATTCCCTTCCCTGTTGTATGAGCAATAATCGAGGAATCGGGTGCGAAGGCCACCGCGCCATGCTCGATTGTGAACGTATCCAGACCGCGTTTCTGGGCTTCCTGGGCGATGGCAACCGCCTTTACCTTCATTTGCTTGGGCTCCATGTTGACCACGACCACCTGCTCACCCTGGTCGATGATGGCAATGTGTCCGCCCGCGGGCGAGATTGCAAGAGCTACCGCGAAATCGAAAACCATCTTGCCGTCCGGGGGGTCGTTAGCGAACAACTTGCGTGGCTTCGCCTTGCCCTTCCAATCCCAGCCAAAAAGCCCATGCCTGGTTGCAACGAACAGGCGCTCGTGGTTGTTGGGATCAAACGCCAGTCCCGTTACCCACCCCTGCTCACACTTATGAAGTGGACCCCAAAAACTGGACAGTCGACTAAGCTACTATTGGCTGTCCAAGAGAGGGGTAAGCATGGCAAGGAAACGGAAGTCCCATACGGCAGGGTTCAAAGCCCAGGTGGCGTTGGCAGCGGTGAAGGGAGACAAGACGGTGAGCGAGCTGGCGTCGCTGCATGGCGTGCATCCGACGATGATCCATACTTGGAAGAAGCAGCTCGTCGAGAACGCCGAGGAGTTGTTCCAGTCGGGCGCCAAGGCCTCCAGCGCCGAGCATGAGGCCTTGCAGGCTCGGCTCTACGAGCAGATCGGTCGGCTCAAGACGGAGCTGGACTGGCTCAAAAAAAAAGCTGCCAGCTTCGGTTGAGCGCAAGCGTGCGTGGGTCGATGCGGCGGATGGCGTGCTGAGCGTGAGCCAGCAGTGCGAGTTGTTGGGCCTGAGTCGGTCGAGCTACTACTACGAGCCGGCGACCGAGACGGCCGAGAACCTGGCGCTGATGGCATTGATCGATCGCGAGTACACGGCACATCCCTTCCGAGGCAGCCGAGGCATGAGGGCCTGGCTGCGGCGTGAGGGGCATGAGGTCAATCGCAAACGGGTGCAGCGGATGATGCGTTTGATGGGTCTGGAAGCGGTGTATCCGAAGCCGCGGTTGTCGGTCGGCGGGGCCGGGCACAAGGTGTATCCGTACCTGCTGCGGAACGTGGCGATCGAGCGTGTGAACCAGGTGTGGAGCACGGATATCACGTATATTCCCATGCCAAACGGGTTCATGTACTTGACGGCGGTGATCGATTGGTACAGTCGGTACGTGCTGTCATGGAAGTTGTCGAACACGCTGGATACGGAGTTTTGCTTGGAGGCGTTGGAGGAGGCGTTGCGTCGAGGTTGCCCGGAGGTGTTCAACACGGACCAAGGGGTGCAGTTCACGTCGGCGTCGTTCACGAGCCGGCTGGAGTCGGCGGGGGGCCCAGGTGAGCATGGATGGCCGAGGTCGCTGCCTGGATAACGTGTTCGTGGAGCGGTTGTGGCGAACGGTGAAGTATGAGTACGTTTACCTATGGCGTCCGGAGGCGGTGCCGGCATTGGCGGCGGGGCTGACGACCTACTTCGGGTATTACGAGTACGCTTCATAATGCACACCTCGCTATTTGTTGGAAAAATCCAGGGTTGGCTGATCAGCATGTGGTACGGTGGGGTCGCCGGTGTGGCGGCGAGCGCGTTTGACGACACGTTGAGCCGCTTTGGTTTGCAGGGCCTGTCGCTGGAGTATCCACGGACCGTCATGGAGCGGATGCTCGCCGACGATCTCGCCCGCTTCAACGGCCAAGCGTAACGTTCGTGTGCTGATGCCCAAGAACTCGGCGGCGGCGGTGAGCGTCATCCAACCCTCGGCTTCTTGGCGCTTGCGGACAATGAGCGGCGATGCCATTCGTGTTGCGAAGCGAAGTCACGCGCATGCGCGTCCAGCGATTGCCGCGGCCAGTGCGCAGGCCGTTGCGATTGAGCACGCCCGCAATCGCCAAGTCATCGCAAATCAACGCCAGGCGACGCACGGCCTGAACGATCTCCTTGGCGTATGGGTGTTGCTTTGTCCTCGGCGGCGGCGTGGCAGACGTAATTCCGTGTGGACGCCGCCACGCCAGTGAATGACCAGCACGACCTCGCCGGCAGCGGCGTCCACGTCCGCAATCACTTCGTGGATCAACGTCCGCACGATCCGCTTCTTCAAACGCACGTCGGTGTCGGCGTTGTTCCAGAGCGCATCGAGATCCGCTGCGAGATCCCGGAACTCATCAAGCGTGGCTGCGTTTTCGCTGGTGCTGGTGCAGCGCTGCTCTTGAATTCGCTGCTCCAGCGCGCGGACCTGTGTCAGCGCAGCATTCCAGCGTTGCTCCAGTTCATCGGCAACCAGGCGGTTTTCCGGGTCGACAGCGTCGTACTGTTTCTGCGCGCGCTTGGCTTCATAACGCGCCGCCTCCAGATCGCGCTCGAGCGCCGCCAGCACTTCGTCTTGATGCCGGTCCGCTTGTTGACTCGCCACCACCGCGGCTTGCTGCGCTGCCGGTTGCACCACGCGCACAATCTCCCGCGCGATTGCGTCATCCACAACGAGCCCTCCGAACGCGATGCACCTCGGTTCGCCTTGGTCGAGTTGGCCACGCCGGCAGCCGTAACGCAAGACGCGTTGCGCGGAGCCACAATGATGCACCGTCAACTTGCGGCCGCAACGCCGACAACGTATCAACCCGGTCAGCAAACCCAGGCCGCGTTTCGGCGCACCGGGCGCTTCGTTGCCGAAGCCATTGGCGGCGATCATGGCTTGCAACTCCTGGAATTCTTCCCAGCTAATATATCCCTCGTGCGCCTGCGGCTTCAACGCGATCCAATCGGTGGGCGCTCGGCGGCGACTGCGGCGCCGGCTGACACCGTCCTCGTATCGCGTCGTGGTCTCCGACTTGCCATAGGCATAGGCGCCGCCATAGGTCGGGTTCGTCAACAGGCGATACAACGTGGAATAGCGCGGACGTATCCAGACCACTTCACGTTGCCCCTTGCGCGTCGGGAACTGCAAGCCTTCTTCCAAAAACCACAGCAAAGCCTGCCGCACCGAACCCAGTTCACGACCTTTGCGAAACGCCAAGAGGATGGCTTCTTGGATGCGTCGATCGGGATCTTTCTCCAGACGCTGGTCTTCGGTTTTGATGAAACCGATCGGCGCCGCGACGAGCAACTCGCCACGGCGCGCTTTCTCATAGCGTGCTTCCACCGAGCGAGCCCGCAGCAGGTCCAGCTCATACTCATTCAAACTTCCCTTCAAACCGAGCAGGAGCCGATCGTTGCCTTGGCGCGGCGCATACACCGTGTCCTGATCGATCAGCAGCGTATCGACCACGCGGCACATCTCGACCAGTTGCTGCCACTCGCGGCTATTGCGTGCGAAGCGTGAGACTTCGCGTGCCGCTACCGCGCCAACTTGGCCCAGGCACACCTCGGCCACCATGCGTTCGAAGCCGTGGCGTTGCACCGTGCCAGTCCCCGAACAGCCCAGATCATCGTCGATGATCTCAACATCACGCCAGCCGAGTTCTTCGAGCCGCTCCTTCATGGCATATTGCAAGCGGCGGCTTTCTTGATTGTGTTGTACCTGAAACGCGGACGATTGCCGGATGTAGAGGATCGCTTTGCGCTGCAAATGCAACGGCTTGATCTTGTCACTCATCGCCGGCCTCCTTTGCGTTTGCTGGTTTTGCGTTTGGCTTTTGTTTTTTGCCGAGCAACTCGGCGAGGAGTTCGGTCACTTTGTTCTGCACCGGCGGAGGCAGCCGTTCCCATGTCGGTCGCCGCGGCGGAAGAACAAACAGGTTTAACTGCTCCACGGTCTGCGTCTTGGTTCTCTTGCGCATCGTCGTCTCCTTGGATGGGCGAGGAACGATACGCATGATCTACTTCATTACGCGAGGCGCCGTTGGTGAGCTCAAGAAGTTGCCGCACTTGCCGCAACGCATCGACATGAACCCAAGGCGGATTTTGCAACTGCATCGTACAGCACCGAGCGCGGTCAAACATCCATTGCGGAATATCCAACCCCGCCAGCTGGGCCTGTTCCGGTAACGAACACCGAAAGAGCGCTTGTCCGGACTTCGTCAAGGATTCATGAATGAGCACCCGCTGATTGAACCACGGGTGCCAGGGATAGGTGAGATCCCGGAGATCGGTATTGTGGGTTTTGTGTCGCTGAGTTGTACAACGAGGCGCGGACGCATCAGTCGCTGGCGGATCGAACGCCTGCCGAGGTGTACGGGAAGGGATCGCGATCACGCGCGGGATGCGGTGCGTTTTAGAAGGCATGGCTCAGGTATCCGATGGTGGGAAAGAAAAGGCCCCGGATCGGCTGACCGACCCGGAGCCCACCGCCATCGGCGGACCTTCGGCCGAGTTATCCCTTGGCTGGATGCTCGCCAGCAGAGCCAACCTCCGTTTCACCCGGCGAGCAGGCGATAGCGGAACAGCGTCAGCGAAGCAAGATCAACCAAGAGTTGCCGGTCAGGAAGGCTGGCAAAAGTGTAGCTAAGGAATGGCCTCTTTTTGTCCAAAGAATGGGGTCCACCTCATTATGAACGGTATGCGTTGCCATGATTTGGCCGCGCTTGTCGCGGATTGAGATGACGTAATCTTCCGAAGATGTGGCAAAAAAATTCCCCTCCTTGGACACCGCAAGCGACAAAAGGCCACCCTTCTGGTCGCCATTGTTCTCTTTAGCGATTGCAAAGAGGTGCTCGGCACCGAGGGCACGGCTATTCTCCGCAGCTAACAGTAGGCTAAGTCCGAGGATGTGGGTCATCATTTGTGTTGCCCTTTCTTGCAGTTCTTGAGGTCCGATTTTCTTGGTCGTGCGATCGCCGTATTATTCCTCTAGAACGGCTTGCTATCTGGATACTCTACCGAGCCGCGCGCGCTTTCGCTAGAGGAAATCACGCCAGCCCCTTCGCCATCTCCGCCTGAATCTGATCCAACGGCTCCACGCCGACCGATACCCGCACCAGCCCGTCCGTGATGCCTTGCCGCTTTTTCTCCGCTCCGCTGACGTAGCGGTGCGAGGTCGTCGCCGGATGGCTCAGCGTCGTTGCGATGTGGCCCAGCGATGGGCTGAACGGGATGCCGGGAGCATCGTGGATGAAGCGATTGACGGCGTCGCGGCCGCCTTCCAGTTCAAAGCAGAGCATGTGCCCAAAGCCGCCTTGCAGCACGCGCCCGGCGATGGCGCGGTCGGGGTGATCGGCGCGGCTCGGATACCAGACGCACGACACGCCCGGCTGTTCGGCGAGCCAATCGGCCAGAGCCTCGGCGTTTCGGCAGGCGGCGTCGATGCGCAATTTCAGCGTCGCCAGGCCGCGCTCCGCCAGCCAGCAATCGAATGGATTCGATGCCAGGCCCCAGATGCTGACGGCGGTATTGATCGCGGGGAGCATGTCGGCGTCGTTGCCGCATACCAGGCCCAGGGTCACGTCGCTGTGGCCGGCGATCATCTTCGTCAAGCTTTCCATGACGAAATCGGCGCCGAGCTCCATCGGCTTCGTCAAAATCGGCGTCGCAAATGTGTTATCGACGACGAGCAAGGCGCCGTGCTCGTGGGCCATCTCCGCGAGGGCCGTGATATCGACGACGCGCACGAGCGGATTCGACATCGTCTCGACAAAGAGAATTCGCGGCTTCTTCTGCAAGCCCGTTTCGACCGCGGCGAGATCGTTGCAATCGACGTAATCGGTGGTCACGCCGAAGCGTCCCAGCTCTTGGGTAAATAGCTGCACGGTGCGGCCATAGAGCCGATTGCTGGCAAGGATGCGCTGACCTTGCTGAACGGTTGCCAGCACGATGGCGCTGATGGCCGCCATGCCGGAGCCCGTGACGACGCTCCATTCGGCTTCTTCTGCATCCGCGAGCAATTTGCCGAGTTGCCTGGCATTGGGATGCGCGTTGCGCGCATAGATGAAGCCCGGTTCGCCGTCGTTCATGATAGCGTCGAGGGCGTCGAGATCAGGGATCGTGTAAACCGAGGACTGATAGATGGGTGTGACGAGCGGCTTGGTTTCGCCGAGCGGGTTCTTGGATTTGGCCATGAAAATAACCCCTGGTGCGTTCACGGCGAGCGAGCTCACCGGCTAAACGATCAGCGGTTATTTTCGCTCAGGAGCTTCTGCACGGCAAGCCACATGTCGCGGTCCTGGCCGGGGGCGTTCGGGCGCAGCCCGTGCTGGGCCGCGCGAAGCTGGGCGGCATCGTCATCGAGGAATTCGCCCCAGCGGAAATGGAGATACCAGAGCGAACCGGCGAGCGAGCCATCCGAATCATAGACGAAGATTCCTCGCTTGGCATTATCGCGGACCAGCTTAATGAACTCGTCGGCTTTCTCCTTCGTCAATGTCTGCGGCGACACGACAAACGAGACATATTGCATCTTGCGGTTTTCGACCTGCATGCGGTCGGCGGAGTCGTCGATTTTGCCCAGGCGAACATGCACGACGGTTTGCACGTTGTTTTGCTGGAGCCAATCGAAACCGTCGAGGGGCGGGCGCAAGCCGGTGTAGACCGCGTTGTCCTTGACAACGGCGAATTGCCCGATGGCGGGGAACGACGCCTGGACGCTCGGTTTCTTCGCCAGCGGCGGCTCAACGGTTGCGTCCGGCTTTTCCTTGGCGATCTCCTCCGGCGCGTAGAGCTGAATGCTCGGCTTGTTCTTCTCAGGTTCGCGCCCCTCGACGGCTTGCCAATCAGTCTCGATGCGGCTGGACGCTGACCCACCTGGACCCGGCATCGGTTTGATTGACGGCGCCGGTTGAATGGGAGGCACAAGCTGCACTCCTGGAGGCGGCTGCACGCTCGCTGGTGGACCGAACGAGGCCGGCGGTTGAGCCGTCGGAAACGGCGCGGGCGTTCCGAACCCTGCCGGCGGTTGCCCCACGATGGGCGCGGGAGGTGCCACCACGACCGCCCTGGGCTGTGGCGGCGGATTGCCACCGCACGTGCTTCGGCAGCCGGCGCAAACCAGCGACATTCCCATCAGCGGCAAACATAACCATACGCGTCTCATGGCGCACCTCCAGCTTTCGTTACATCCAATTCGATTGTAGGTTGTCCCAAAGGCGCTCCGCCAGCGCGGACCGGATTTTCCGTCGCGATTCTCAAAGGCAGATGTCAAGATTTGCCGATTACAGCGATTGTGAGAACGGGATAAGGTGCTGATATGGTCAGATGGACAGCGTGTGCCGTGGCGCTATTCTAGTGACATTGCCGTTCGCGTTATAGCCGCTGACCGTGGCGGATATCGCCGAGCCTCCGGCATAATCGGCTTGGCTGGCGACTTGGTCGTTGGCAGCGGAAGGAAGGCACCATGAAAGAGCCACGGATCACGCCGGCGGCGGCAGCTGACCTCGCGGACGTCACGGCACGGGATTGCCTTCGCGAATCGAGCCGTCGTCAGGGTCTGTGGATGCCTGCGCCGACGGTTCGTCTTCGTCGATTTCCGCGAGTGCGGCCATGCGGGGATCGCGGTACGGAATCCCTGCGAACAAGGCCTGCACGCCATCCCGCGACAGCACCAGGATCGTGAATACGGCCAGCACCGTGCCCATCGGCATTTGAAAACAGTCGATGATGGCGACCACGTAACAGAAGCGGTAATGCGTGTGGCGCGCGAGAAATCGGCCCGCTAATATCTTGAGTATCGCCAGTGTCCAAAGAATAAGCGAGACGGTGGCGCCGATGACCGCGAAGAACAAGCCCATTTCCCGTGGCGGTGGATTTGGACCGGCGTCGAACGCCCCAACCATCATCGAAATTCCGAGCGTCACATGGATCAACGGGATGCAGCCGCCGAAGGCATCCATCCCGCCGAGCACGTAGTGGCAAATCGACAGGGCACGAAGATGGTCTTCCTCCGGATGTCTCATGATATTCGTTGTCATAATGACTATCCTATGCACGCTGGCGGCTGGCCTTAAGCAAACTGCCCCCATTTCGACTTCATGAACGCCAGTCCCTTCGTGTAGACATCTTCCGGCGCCGCGAACAGATCGCGCCACACCTTGGTTGCCGCCGCCAGCGCCGGCAGCGCCCGGCCAAACGCCTCGATGACCAGCCAGGCGTCGTATTTGACTTCGCGCAGGGCCTTAAACGATTCATCCCAGTGAACCATGCCGGTGCCGGGGACGCCGCGATCGCTTTCACTGATGTGGACGTGGCCGAAGTGTGGGTGGAGCGCCTTGATCGCCTGGGCCGCGTTTTTCTCCTCGATGTTGGCGTGGAAGGTGTCGTACATGGTCATGAAGCTCGGATGATCGACGCGCTGCACGAGTTCCTTCGCCTGGGCGGCCGTGGTCAGGAAGTAGCACTCGAAGCGGTTGAGATACTCGATGCACAGTATGATCTTGTGCTGGCGGGCGATTTCCGCGGATTGCCGCAGGACCTCGACGCAGCGTTTCTTCTCGTCTTCAGTGGGCGGCTCGCCGGAAAAGACGGCGAGCGGCGAGTGAAACGGCCCGGCCAGCAAATCGCCGCCCAGGATCGCCGTCATCTCGATGGCCCAGCGGTGCCGTTCGACCGCCGCCTTGCGAATCGCCGCATCGGGGCTGATCGGATTGGCTTCGGGCCCGATGCAGGTGACGGTCGTGCAGCCGAGGCCATTTTTCTTCAGCTCCGCGGCAATCGCTTTGTAGTGAACCGCGTCCCCTTCGAAGAGCGGAATCTCGATGCCGTCAAAGCCGGCCGCCTTGAGCTTGCCAAAAAGCGGAAATTGCTCGGCGGTGACGTGCGTGGTCCAGAGCAGCAGATTCATGCCGGTTTTCATGGGATGACCTCGTGGCTTATAGGGTTTTTGGACAACAACAAAAGTCAATGGACGACGTGAAGGGTGCCATTTCACAGGTCGCATAGCCAACTGCACAACGATGCAACCTGATCCTCAGAGGTAAGGTTCGCCGCGTTCGAAAGCCTTCCATCTTCCAGTTGGGCCCAGATTTCATTGCCCATCTTCTCCGCGATGGCCGCGCCGACAAAAAAGAGGCCCGGATTGCGCCTTGCTCAGCAAAGGCGTCCCGTATGCGGCGCAGTGCCGTCGCCGCAGTTTTCCAGTGTTCGTCGGCCCCCGCGGGGTCGATCCCACCTTTTAATTCACCGAACGAAAGGTAACGCGCCGGGTTTCGAAACTCGCCAGCTTGAAACTCTTCCGCCGAACAGTCAAGCAAACACAGATCCACATTGTTTTTGATCACCGGAACACCCAGGTTGAAAATTAACGTCCGCGGTTGCCGTCCTTTCGTCCACGCCAAGCCGCGCAACTCGGATTCCAGTCCCGCAATTCCCGACGTAGGGATTTCAGCCCAAGCTGCCGTCGGTCCGTGGAGCCAGCGGAAGGGTCTCCCCGCATTACTCAGGGAAGCCATCAAAGCGCGCGAAAGCTTGCGCTGCGCAAGCGCTCCACCCACGTTCCGCATGGACCCTCCCAGGGTGTCACCACGGGTGAGCAAGAAGCGAAATACCAATTCCTCAACGAAGGCGTCGCCCACTGGTTCGAGAAATTCGGTTATTAAGTTCTCGATGGCCACATTCTTGTCAATCTCTTCAAAATACCGAGCGGCCTTGTCTGAGACGCCGCCTGCGGTCAAGAGAGCAGCGTGAATCCGTGTGATGCTGGGCAGCAAAAGCGGCTTATTAACCTGGGCCGAATTCACTTTCAAATCGCGCCCTTCGGCTACATAAGGACTGGCTCTTCGGTTCCGCTCCAATGCGAGCGCAATAAAACCTGCCCGCGTGTTCTCCGGAGTGGTAATGAGGTCGCTCGCGGCCTTAAGATGTCGCCGAAAGGCCTTCATTTTTTTCGCCATATATAAACGCACTTTCTTAATTGATCGCGCCCATGCTCTCCCATCTGTTGGCTGCTGTTTCCCTTGCCAATCGGTAACACAAGGATTTGCTGGACAGAAAACCCGAGTTCCTGAGCTATGTCCGAAAGAATCAAATCGACCGGGATGCTCGCGCCTGCGTAGCGCACGTTGTCATTGACCATGAAAAGAAAACCCCCAGATTTCAGCAGACGTTCAGATTCCGAGACAACGCATGCCATCTCGTAGAAGTAACCGCGCACCATGCGGGGGATTCCGGTGTTGTTGAGCTCGCCTAATTCTTTCAATCCTTCCAAGTATTTCAAAATGGTCTGCAGCAAGGCTTGCCCGTCGCCAGCCGCGAGTGCCTTGCCCCAATTCGGGTTGATCGCGAGCAAGTTTTTTGCGCGATTTTCCACCGTGCAGCTTAACATCCGCTGCCGCAACGCGACCAATTCTTCCTCGCCGACACCAAGCAGAGCTAACTCCAATGCGTAAGTCCGCGTGTAGTCGTATCGGTTGCAGTACGGGGGCGACGTCACTATTGCTGAGTACTTGGACCCAGGAAGAGTGGGTAAGACCTCAAGGCATGATCCGGCCATCAAATTGATTTTTCCTGGCCGTATCGCCTCCGTGAATAAATCGGCTGGCGGCACCCCCTCGGTATCAGAAAGGATCTCTCGAAGCTTCTTTGTTATGGCTTCGTCGAACTGCAGGATCCGTCCCTTGTCAAAGGGCCTCGCACCCTGGCGCCGCCCGGAGCGGTGATCCCAACGAAGATACTGTCCATCCTTGCGTGTGAAGCTGATCGACTCGAGAACACATAGGAGCGCGAATCGGAGTATGCCCTGGACTGCTTCATTTTCCTCCTGCAATCGGAAAGTGTATCTTTCAACGTCATGAAGGGTGTCTGCCGGATACGCGCCCTTCGTGATGCGCAGCACCGGCAGCACCGCTCTGAAACGCGATCCACGCCATGGCCGCTCGTCACGCCAGGTACGAAGCGTATCTAGGTCACTGGGGTTGAGGTTTTGAAGGGCAAGACGCGTCCGAATAATCTGCTGCCCGATTGGCAGCAGCTCAATTCCATCGGCGTTCAATCCCCGAGAGGCAGCTGCAAACAGCGTTGTACCCATTCCAGCAAACGGCTCGAGGACCGGTCCGCGCGGGATGGGGTGGTTAACAAGCAGGTGTTCCACCAGGGAGGCAGAAAATGCCTCCTTATACTTGTACCATCGGTAGCCAGCCCGTTCCTTGTTGGCTTGAAAACTCACCAGCTGACGTGTCAGTGACGGCTGGGTGTGCAGGAGCCCCTTGAACCTCCTTGTTAGATCGACATTCGCTCGGGCGATTTGCGCAAGTTTACGAGCGTCGCCTGCGGGAGCCTTGGCAAGAATCTCGTCCATAATCGTTTATCCAACCCTGAAAACTGAACCGTCTGTGTCGCGCTGATCGCACCCGAGTAGTATACAGAACAACAGATGGAGGGCAAATTGTGCTTAAAACGGCATCTTGTCCCGCTGCTGCAAGGACATTGCACAGGCGGCGCGGCAGCTGAGCATCGACCAGGAAATTCATGGCGACACCGGCTCCATTTTCTTGATCTGACTTAGCCGGGTCGCATAGGCCAGCGCTGCGAGGATATCTTCACGCTCCAGGTCGGGATAATCCGCAAGAATATCGTCGGTGGTCATGTCGGAGCTGAGCAGTTCGAGGATCGTCTCCACTGGATAGCGCAAACCCCGAATGGTCGGCTTGCCGTGACAGATGTTCGGATCGATCGTGATGCGAGATAGCGCGTTCATTGGACCCTCCGAGATTAGTCTGCACGCCGTCGAGATTGGAAGCCATGAACTACCGATCCGTGATCTTCGGCAACTCCGGATACAGCGCCTTCTGCACCCGATTGGTGCGCGGCTGCAGCGTGTTCTGGTAGACGTATTCGCCCAGCGTTTTGCCGACTTTCAGCCCCTCGGTGTTGTCGAACTGCCAGTGGATGCCGCCGTAAATTCGGCTCATGCCGGCTTCCTCGGCGGCGGACCAGATGGTCTCGAACTGCCGCGTCACGCCGGGCAGATCGTCGGAGGCGGTGCGGAAGCGAATCTTATCGCTGCGGAATGATTGCACCAAGACTGCCGCGCCGGCGCCGCTGAAGGTGCTGTGGCCGCTCGTGTAAGCGGGGAACGGCGGCGTGGTCAAGAGCGGCGTCCAGTCCGGATCCTCGATGCGGATCGCGCTGATTGGCCGCCAGAATTCCATCGTGAACTTGATGACCCAGCACAGCACGCCGGCGTCGGACAGGCTCATGTTGAGATGGGCGAACAGGCGGGCATTTTCCGCCAGCGTGTTGCCGCGCTCGATGGCGATCGATTGGGCGATCTTGTTCCAGTGCCCCGGCGGCGTCACCGTGCCAAGGTCGTCGGCCCAGAAATGAGCGATCTCGGTTTGCTCCTTGGTCCGCGTGAGACTTTCCTTGGCGCCGAGTCGTTTCACCTCGTGATACGCGGCCGCGAAGGCATCGCTCTTCAATGACGGCGGCGACGGCGGCTGATATTGCGTTCCCTTCTTGATCGCGAACGGCTTCACATAGCCCCAGTGCGGCAACAGCGCTTCCTTGAACAACGGCGCCGTCGGTTGCCAAAATCCCGGTTCACGCTTGTAATCGAATCGGCTCTCCCAATCGGAATTGTCGCCACGCCGTGATTCCAACATCTTGTCCGCAACGAATCGGCCGAAATCCGCCCCGTCGTCGCGCGCCTGATTGGCCGGCATGTCGCTCCAGCACAGTTTCATCATCGCATCGAAATAATCGCGCTGCTTCGGATATAGGGCCGTCAACGCGCGGTGGGCGGCGGCAGCGGCGGCGGCTTCCGCGGACGAACCCGGCTTCGGCGTCGCATCGACCAGGTACGGCTGATGCGTTCGCTCCAGCGCCATCACCGCGTCATAAATCGACAGGTGCATGATCGCCAGATTCCGCGCCGCGACCGGCGGCGGCGAGCGATCCATCCGAACCGCGTGCAGGGCGATGTCGTTCCACTTGAGCACCATGTCCTGCTTGGCCGACAGCACCTGGACGCGCACGTCCGGCTGCGGCTGCGCGGGAGCATGGGCGGCGGACATCAGAAGCATCGATAGTGCGATCATGGCGGTCTCCTCGGGAGTTTCGCTTTTCGTCCATGTTAATGCACGGACCGCCGATTGCCAAATGGTTCCGAAAAGAATGATCGCACCGATGTTGCCGAGTTTGGGGGATTTTGACGATTGTAGCGGTTGTAGCGATTTCGAATTTCGTTCATGGGCAGATTTCTGCTGCAATTCCTTTGCACACGGTAGGTTGGCGAAATGCGCTAGCGCAGAACGCCGAGACACCCACCCCCATTGAGCGCATTCTGGCGCTGACGTGTCCAGGCGCGGCGCAGCGGTTTTGCAGGCCGGGTTGCAAGGCCATTGGAGGAAATGGATTGCGTCGGCCCCGAAATCAACGGCGGAATTCGGCCTTGACGGATTCGTTGCGCGGGATGGCCTTGCACGGCGCAATGTGGTCGCCGTCGAGGAAGCGCTACCGGTCGGATGCAGAGGCTACGAGGCCAACGTGGCTGAAATGTGCGTTGCAACAAATGGAAAAAAATCCTTGACAAGCCACGCTCCCCCGATTTCAATTTGGTTACCTTCACCCGGCATTTTTCCTTCAGGAAGGGCCCAGACATGGCAGCTTTCTTAGGCCTCTTGGCGTTCATTTTTGGCATTTTGGCACTGCTTTTCGCCGTGCTGCTGGGAGTCGGAGTGACCTATTACCTTCAGGTCAAAAAGGACCTGGAAGCTGCACAGACTGAAAATGAGAACGACAAAGAACAAGCGAAGAAAGAAATCGCGCGCACTCAGCAACAGGCCAAGAAAGACCTGGCACGGTACCAGGCCATTGCCGATCTCGAAAAGTACAAGGCTGACCTCGATTCCAAGGTTAGAAACGCCCATGCAATGCTGCCCAAGCTCCAAAAGCTCGCCGACATGGATCAGCAGTGGCAGGAGTTGACCAAGACGATGTACACCTTGAACACCGGAATAGCGGAGCGCCGGCAACAACTCGCAGCGCAGGAACAAAAGCTCACAAGCCTGGTCGCCGAATCCCAAGCGGTCGAGGAAACACTGGTAATTCAATCCTTCGGACTCTATAAGCCCAAATACGGATTTGAGAGTTCCGAACATTATACCCACAAGCTTACGACCATTCGAGAGGCACAGGAATCTCTCGCGAAGGCCGATCGGGCCACAGAATGCCCGCAGGAATGGACTGTGGACGGCAGCGCCGCTAAAGGTCGCGAAATGATCAAGAAACAGGCCAAACTGATGCTGCGCGCTTTCAACGGTGAGTGCGACGCGGCTATTGCCAAGGTCAAGTATAGCAACGCCAGCAGCCTGGAAAACCGAATTAACCGATCATTCGAGGCCGTAAACAAATTGGGAGAGGCGAACAAGGTATGGATAACGCGTGACTATCTAAATCTTAAGCTGCAAGAATTGTTTCTGGTCCACGAACATCGCGAAAAGGTGGAGCAGGAGCGCGAGGAGCAGCGCGAAATAAGGGAGCGCACTGCGCGAGGAGGAAAAAGCAGAAAAGGAGATCGAGAAAGCCAAAAAGGATGCTGAAAGGGAGGAGCAAACCAAGGGGGACGCACTGGAAAAAGCACGCCAGGAGCTCGCGGCGGCCGAAGCTCACCAGACAGGCCGGCTCCAAGCCATCGTTGACAAGCTCGAAAAGGAGCTAAAGGACGCCCTTGAGCGCAAGGCCAAAGCGATAGCAAGAGCCCAGTTGACTCGATCGGGATGGGTATACGTGTTATCGAATATCGGGGCTTTTGGAAAAAACATGTATAAGATCGGCATGACCCGGCGCTATGACCCAGTCGAGCGTGTTGATGAGCTCAGCCAAGCGGCCGTGCCCTTCCGCTTTGATGTCCATGCGATGATTTTCACCGAAGACGCTCCGGCTCTGGAAAACACGCTGCACAAGCACTTCCAGCACCGGCGCGTCAACATGGTCAATCTCCGTCGGGAGTTCTTTCATGTGACGCTGGATGAAATTCGAGAAGCGATAAAAAAACACCACGGCGTCATTACATTCGTTGTTGATCCTGAGGCCGAAGAATACCGCAAAACCGTTGCAATGCGTGAATCGGGCGCGAGGCCTGCCGGAACGTCGCCGCTCGCGTTGGCGGTTTGACGCAATTGCGCAAATCGCGCTACTAGCTAGCACTCCGTCATCGCTTAATCTTGGGGTTGGAGTTCCGGCTTTAGCCGGGTTCGTCCGCCTAAAGGCGGAACTCCAACCCTCATTTTGGCGTGGACATAGCAGCAGGCCCTTTAATTGCTGCCGCGCGCGGAGAACTTTTCACTTTCTATTCGCACCTTGCTCAGCTAAGCTGATTGGATACCCCAACGCGAGGAGCCACCATGTTGCGAAATCTCACCCTCGGCCTGGCCGCACTGCTACTATGCGCCGGAACCACCAAGGCCCAAACCATCGATGTCGAAGGCCAACCGCTCGCCGCCAACGCCAAGCGCTTGCTCAAGGCCCTGGAATTTCTCGGCCAACCGCTGCCTGCCGATCAAGCCAAGGCGATCGAGAAAGCGTCCGACGCTCAGGACGCCATCGCCCTGCAAAAATTGCTCGATCCGCATGCCCTGCTTATCGTGCAGATCAATCCGGAAGCGCGCGTCAAGGTGAAACGCGGGCCGGCGGCGGCGATTTTGCAACAGGCGGGCTTCACTCCCTTTATCATCAAAGTGCACAACGAAAGCACCGTCACCAAGGCGCTCAAGATCGGCAGTCCGCAGGCGCTGCCGATCCACTCGCGCGGCAAGCCGGGCGAGATCAAGGACGCTCGATATCAAAAATCGCTTTCTCGATGTCGAGATGTTCACCGCCCAGCCAATGACCGAAAAGCTGAGCGGCCTGAAGGTCGAATACGCCATCGCCCTCATCTCTTCGAGCCAGGCGGGCAAGCGCGAGGCGACCATCATGTTCGACGTGGGGCAGGGGACGCAAGACCTCGGCTTTCGCGCCGAGGCGGCGGTGCTGTTCGATGTCAAGCCGGCCATTCCGGTGCGGCTGAAAATCTTCGATTTCGATGGCACGCAGACCACGGGCCGCTTCACGTTCATGGACAAGGCGGGCCGCGTTTATCCCCCCAAGGCGAAACGGCTCGCTCCCGATTTCTTCTTCCAGGATCAAATCTATCGGCACAGCGGCGGCGTGGTTTTCCTGCCGCCCGGCGACTTGACCGTGATCTATGGCCGCGGCCCGGAGTATCGTATGCTGGTGCAGCAAATCAAGGTTCCCGACAGCGGCGGGGCGGAGCTCGCCGTCAAGCTCGAACGCTGGATCAACCCGCGCGATTTCGGCTTCTATTCCGGCGATCATCACATTCACGCGGCCGGCTGCGCCCATTACACCAATCCGACCGAAGGCGTTTTCGCCAAGGACATGTTCCTGCACTGCAAGGGGGAGGCGCTCAACGTCGGCTGCAATCTCACCTGGGGCCCGTGCTTCGATTTCCAGCGCCAGTTCTTCGAGCCGGTTGCCAACAAGATCAGCGAGCCGTTCACCGTTTTGAAATATGACATCGAAGTCAGCGGCTTCGGTTCGCAGGCGCTCGGCCATGTTTGCTTGCTCAACTTGCGCGATCAAAATTATCCTGGTTCAAACGGCACAACCAAGGGCTGGCCAACCTGGACCACCCCGGTCATGCGGTGGGCCAAGAATCAGGGCGCCTACACCGGTTACGCCCATTCCGCCAGCGGCCTGGGCATCAATCCCGAGGCGGCCAGCAAACGCATCTTCGAGCAGCTCGGCTTCAAGGAAGAAAAGGCCCTTCCGAAAGACGCCAAGAAAGACCCCAGAGCGAACTGGAAGATCACCGACAAAATGCTGACGCCGGACCTGTTTTTGCCGTTCGCCTTCGAGGAAATCGACACGAACAAGGACGGCGTCATCACGCTGCCCGAGCTCATTGCCGCCCACAGCCGAGCGGCCACGATGCTGCCGAATTACGCGATCCCGGAGATGAACGGCCTGGGCGCCCAGGAAATCGCCGTCACCACCGCGCAGGGCCTGTGCGATTTCATCAGCGCCATGGACACCAATCGCATTCCCGAATGGAATTGCTGGTATCACCTCATGAATTGCGGCTTCCCGCTCAAGGTCAGCGGCGAAACCGATTTTCCGTGCATCACCGGCTCGCGCGTCGGCCAGGGGCGCGTTTACGTGCAGCTTGGCCCGAAGATCGAGCAGATCGATTTCAAAGCCTGGGCCGAGGGGCTTGCCAAGGGGCACTCCTATGTCAGCGACGGCTATGCCCACGCGCTCGAATTCAGCGTCGATGGCAAGGTTCCCGGCGAGAAGGTCAAGCTGCGCGAGAAGGGCATGGTGACGGTCAAGGCGAAGGTCGCGCTCGCCGCCGATCCCGTGCTGGGCACCTCCGTCGGCGCTCCGTTGCCGCAAGGAAAAACGCGCCTGGTGGAATTGATCGTCAACGGCCGGGTCGTCGCCAAGCAGGAAGTGGCCGCGGACAATCAGATGCACGATCTCGAATTCACGATCCCAATCGAGGCCAGCTCATGGGTCGCGTTGCGGCAATTCCCGCAGATGCACACCAACCCGGTGACGGTACTCGTGGACGATCAGCCGATCCGTGCGTCGCGCAAAAGCGCACAGTGGGCGATCGGCATCATCGATCAGCTCTGGCGATCCCGCAGTAACATGATCGCCCCGGAGGAACGCGCCGAAGCCGGGCGCGTCTTCGAGTGGGCCATCAACCGCTACATGAAGATCGCGGAGGAATCGCCGGGGGGAAGTTGATGTCGAGACGTGACGAGGACAGCCGCATGATGTCCCGGTTATACGAAATTCAATTCAGTAGTTCCATACGCGCATCGCATTACCCCGAAGGGGTCACACAATATAGCCCAGGGCAAGCGAAGCACTGAAAGTGCGAGCGCCGCCCTGGGTAAGGACTCACCCCATCAGGCCGTGAGTTGATCGGCCGCGCTCGCCCAGCTTGCGCTTGCAAGTTTTCGCTTCACCGTGGCGGCGAATATGTCCATTCCCGCCAGATGGCGCGACACACGGATAATCCGGCCGCATCCTTCGACAATGAGTGACTGATTGACGGCGGAGTAGCGGATGCGTTCGATCTCGCTCCATTTGCGCATGGTCGGCCCCGACCAGGCGGAGAAGCGCGTCAATCCTTCTTCGGTTACGACAATCTGCGTGCGCGTCACTTCGATCAACGGCAGCGCCATGAAGAAGCACGTGACAAGAAACGACACGCCGGCAATATTGAGCCGCGTCGCGTTTTTCCACTCGGAGGAATTGAGCACAAACAACATCATGAACGGGCCAATGAGCGCCAGGATCAGCACGACCGAACGCAACGCCGGGCCAAAGCGCATATTCGCGAGCGCGCCCGGCACATCGAGCTTGCGGGACCCGAAGACGGCGAGCAATAGCCAGCCCGCCAGCATGCTACAGGCAAGCGCCACGTACACGGTTTTCACGCATCTTCCTCCGAACGCCACGCCGCCATTCGCACAGCTTACCATAGCGACGCCGCGGCCGCAAAAGGCTGATTCGCACAGCGGGACACGTGTTCACATTGCCGCGCGTTTTTTTGGGCAAAATTGGACAAATCGGAACTTGCGACCTACGCTTGAGCAATCGTTCCGGAATCTGGAGCGAAGCGGATCACGCGCTTCGGTCAACCGCGGAACGGGAGACACAACTCTTCAGGTGCGAAAATGACTTGGATCCGTGAGGCGAATGCCGAGCCCATTCCCGGCTATCGTCTCGTCGAACCTCTGGGATCGGGCGGCTTCGGCGAGGTCTGGAAGTGCGAAGCTCCCGGCGGCCTTTTCAAGGCCATCAAATTCGTCTACGGCAACATGAATTCCCTGGACATGGACAGCATTCGTGCCGAGCAGGAATGGAAGGCCCTGCAGCGCGTCAAGGAAGTCCGCCATCCCTTTGTCTGTTCCGTCGAGCGCATGGAATTCGTCCAGGGCGAGCTCATGATCGTCATGGAGCTTGCTGACCGCACTCTTCATGATCGCTTCAAGGAATGCCAAACCGCCGGGCTGATCGGCATCCCCGGCGACGATCTCATGCGCTACATGCGCGACGCCGCCGAGGCGCTCGACTATATGTACGAGAAGCATCAGCTCCAGCATCTCGACGTCAAGCCGCGCAATCTCTTTCTGATCGGCGATCGTGTGAAGGTGGCGGATTTCGGACTGGTCAAAGGCTGCGACAAATCGAGCGTATCTGGCCTGCTGGGGGGCGTGACGCCGCTTTACGCGCCGCCGGAAACCTTCCAGGGCAAGATTTCGCCGCAGAGCGATCAATACAGCCTTGCCATCGTCTACCAGGAATTGCTGACCGGCCACCGCCCTTACCTGGCGAAGAATATTCGGCAGATGGCCCAGATGCACATGCAGGCCGAGCCGGACTTGCGCTCCTTGCCGGAAATTGAGCGGCCCGTGTTGGCGAAGGCCCTGGCGAAGGATCCGGCCAAGCGATTCCCCAACTCGATGGGCTTCGTGGCGGCGCTCTACAAAGCCCGCTCGTGCTCGCGCCTGGTCGAGGTGCGTCCGCAAGCTCTGCCCGCCGGGATCGGACAACGTCCCAAGTCGCTGTCCGACACGATGGAAGATCTCTTTCTGCAGGAATTCAGCGCGAAGGACGCGGCCGCCGGCCTGGCACGGCAACCTATCGGCCTGGCGCTGGCTGATCCAGGCGATGACGATGACAAGCAAGATGTCGAGGTTTCCGATCTGGGCGTGACGGTGGTGCAGCCCGACACCGGGTCGCTCAGGCCGACGCTCATCATCGGGCTGGGGACGTTTGGCCGCAAGGCGCTCATCGAGTTGCGTTGCCGATTTTTGGATCGCTTCGGCGATCTGGGCAAAGTGCCGCTGCTGCGATTTCTGTATCTCGATACCGATCCGGAAGCGGGGCAGGTAGCGTGCTCGGGATCGCCGCAGGTGGCGTTGAGCCGCAATGATTATTATCCACTGTCATTGCAGCCGGTGGTGAATTATCGTCGGCGCAGTCTGGACCAGTTGGCCGAATGGTTGCCGCGCGACAAGTTATACGGCATGCCGCGTTCGTTGCAAACGCAGGGATCGCGGGCGCTGGGGCGGTTGGCGTTTGCCGACAATCAGCAACGGCTGGTAGCGCGGCTGCGGCGAGAATTGCAGGAAATCGCGCATCCGGACACGCTATACAAGTCGGTCGAGAAGACGGGCCTGGCCCTGATCAATAGCACGCCGCGGGTTTACGTTCTCGCGGCTGCCGGCGGCGGTTCCAGCGGCATGCTCCCCGATCTGGGTTACGCCGTGCGCCGCCTGCTCGGCACGCTACGGCACCCCGACGCCAAGGTCGTCGCCCTGCTCATGTGCGGCGCCGCCCACGATCCGGCCACGCCCAAGCAGGAACTCGCCAACGTCTATGGCACGCTTACCGAGCTCAACCACTTCAGCGATCCGTCGATCCCTTTTGCCGCCGAGTACGGCAGCGAGGGGCAGCGCATCGTCGATCAGGGGACGCCGTTTCACTCGGTGTATCTGCTGCCGCTCGCGCATCGCACGCCTGATGCGCTGGAAGAAACGGTCGCCCATCTGGGCAGCTACCTTTTCCATGAGCTAACCACGCCGCTCGGTCTTCGGCTGGACAATTTGCGGCACGCGGACGATCACGGCGAGACCGGGCCAGCCCTGGGACAGATGGCGGTCCCGCTGCACACTTTCGGCACCTACGCCGTCTGGTTCCCGCGCGGCCTGATGCTCAATCTCGCCTCACGGCACGCCTGCAAACGCCTGATCGATCTGTGGGTCGCCAATGACACGCTGCAAAACGGCGGCGATGTCCAGGCCGCGATCACCTCGGTGGTGCATCGCTATACCACCCACGCCGATCTCAGTGCCGCCGCCCTTGGCAAGCACATCGACGGCAGCGCCCAGGCCGGCGCTGCCGGCGAAGTCAGCGCCACGCCCAACGAAGTGCTCAGCAGCTTGCTGGCCCGGCTCGATGATCAGCTCATCCAGTCCACCGCCCAGGACGATCCGGGCAACTGGTGCAGGCAAGCCATGAGCCGATTCCGCGATTGGATGGGCAGCGGCGTGGACGATCAGGAATATGGCGAATGGCGCAAGACCAAGCTGGCGCGGGCGCTGGCCGCCAGCGCCCACAAGGCGGCGGAACACTGGGAGCAGAAGATTGCCCGCGAGGTGTACGATCTGATGGCGTTTCCGGGGGCCCGTGTCGCCGGCGCCGAGATCGCCCTCGCCGCCTTGCAACAGCATTTCCAGAAGGCCGCCGACACTCAGACCGCGCTGCATCAGCGGCAGATGCCGATGGTCGCCGCCGGCTGGCGCGATGCCGAGAAAGCGATGCTGGAGTGCATGGCGGGCGGCGGCGGGTTCCGGCTTTTCGCTGGCAGATCCAAGACGAGGCTCCTGCACGCCTTCCTTGAAAAGCTGGCCCAATACGGCCATCTGCGCCTCGAAGAAGAATTAAGCGGCGCCGTCAAGCAAGCCTTCTGCCAATTGGCCGGCAGGCTCGCCGACCGCCTGCGCGATCTGGGGTTCTGCCGGCAACGCCTGCGCCACCTGCAAGAAAGCCTCGACCGTCCCGTGCACGAGGCCGATGAGGATCTTGCCGGCACGCACGCCAACGCCGGCGATCACACCCTGGGCCAATCGCCTTTGCCCAGCGCCGAATCCTTCTGGGATACGATCCGCGAAAGCCACAGCGCCCGCGTCGTGCTCCCGGATGGCCAGGCTGACCTCGAACATGCGGCCCTGAAATTCCTGCAAGGACTCGAGTCGGAGCAATGGCTGCAACTCGACCGCGAATTGCACGAGAAGGTGCTGGAACCTCAAGGCGGCCTCAACGGCGCCTGCATGAACGGCGACTTGACCCGGCAAATGGTCGTGCCGCTCCTGGAAGGCGCCTCGCAATTCCTCAATCAGCATTTGCCGGTCATGGACGTCGCCCAGATCATCAAGAACGAAGTCGAATCAGGCGAATCGTGCCTGTCCGATGGAGCCTCTGACAGCCTGCGCGAGCAAACCCAGGATTACCTCGACCGCTCGGCCCCGCCCTGGTCCAACCGCACCGGCAAGGATCGCCATCAATTCCTGCTCGTCCCCGCATCCATCGCCGGCAAGGGCCTGAGCGAATCGGTCGTGTCCCTTTTCCCGGAGCTAAAGCTGGTGCGTGTGCCGGGCCAATCGGACCTGATGTTCCTGAGCGAACAGGGAGGCCTGACATTCGAGGAGCTGGCCCCGCTCTTGAAGCCATGCCGCACGGCTTATGAATCCGCCGCCGGCTCGCCGCTGAGTTCGCCGCACGCCCGCTTCGACGTCACCGATTGGCTGCCGCTCGAGCCATGATGTTCCGCGCGGAACAATTGCGTGCAGTGCTGACCTTGACAAGGCCGCGGCCATCCTTGTCCTGAGTGTAGAGACGCGACCCGCCCCCTCTTTTCCCGAACCTCTCGATCCGCCACCAGCCGAATCCCATGACCATATGACCATTCCCAGAGAATTTGGCTACTGCGGCTTCAAGGCTTGATTTTGGGGTGCCACGCGTGGAAACCGCGGCGGGAGGGCGAGGCTCCGGCCGAGCCGGAAGCGCCAGTGGGACCGGTTCACAACCGGCGATTCGGAATTCGCGGCTCGGCAGGAGCCTCGCCCTCCCGACCCAAAAAAGAAGGCTTGAAGTCGCACTACAACCTTTTTTCCGATGAATAGCCTGCTTTCAGCGCGGATCGACCTAGAATGGAGGGAAAGCCACAATTGGCAGAGAAGGTGATCCATGAAAACCTCATCGTTTGAAGATGTGAAAATGGCACTGGCAGAAGCGTGCGAGTTCCTGAGGTCATATACGCTTGGGCGGCACGGTTTCACCCGGCAGGATGGAATCGCAGGAATCAAGCGTGTGACGGCTCAGTGCAATCGAATGGAGATACTTTTCGCCGATGGGGGGAATGGTGCCGAATCGAAAAGGCTTGTGGCCTCGGCACGGTCACGAATCACGGCGGCCAATGCACGTCTGGTCCTTCTGCGTAAAGATCCGTGAATAGTTTAGTTCAAGAACGACTGCTCCCGTACAATGAAGGTGACTGGATTTTGTGAACAGATTCTTGATCGCGACCATGCCATCAAGCTCTTCTCCTGCCGGCCCTTACCAGTTGCGAAAACGCCGTGAACGTGGAGGCTTCATCGACGAGAGTTCGCCGATGACCGCAGAACCTATGTTGAATCAACACCGAGGAAGACTACGATGCCAAACAAACTTCAATGTGATCAACCCAAAGAAGGAAAGGTGGATCAGCATGTACGTGAGACACTAAACAATCTCATCAGTGAACAGGTAATGCACGCTCTGGGTACGCCAACCGACCTGCGCAATGTGCAAGTCCGAAAAGTGTCGGACACTCAATACCGCGTGAACGTCATCGTCGGCGCGAACGCCGGCGCCGTCAGGGTCGCCAATAGCTACTTCCTGGTGGTTGACAGCGAGGGTGGCCTCGTCACGGCCAGCCCAAAGATCACGAAGCAGTATTGATCGTTCTTGACATGATCCCCACCAAGCCCCCGAATTAGAGGTGAACCATGAAAACGAAAAAACTCAACGTCAAGATCATGACCAAACAGTTGGCCGAAACGCTTGCGAAAGAAGTCGCATTTCGAGCAAAGAAAGCCCAAGGGGGTATAGCCGTCAGGCGCGGGCAGACAAAGGTCGAGAAGGCCAAATAAGCGGTTGGTTTGGAGGCGCTGCCGAACCCGCTATGGCCCGGATCAACTCTGGGTGTTGCTGAGGTGGCGGCCGCACCAGCCGATGACGAGGCGTTTTTTCGCTTCATCGCGGAACCAGTGGACGGATATACAGGTGTCGGCGCTTCGGGCGCCGATGGTGACGTGATGCTCGAACAGGACGGGATTGCCTTCGTACTGGAAGGTGTATTCCTCGCCAAACTTTCCCTTGGCGGTGGGGGAGATGAACTCGGCGTAGTCGAAGCCCTTGGGCTTGAGGGCGGCGTGCCAGCCGGTGCCGATGCTGCCGGACTGCTGCCAGCGGCGAGTCAATTCATCGAGTGCGCGAAACAGGCTATAGACGCGATCGGGCCAGCGGTAGGGGGATTGCAGGGCCGACTCCAGGCCGCTGGGAAGAAAGATGAGCGTGCCGCAGAAATCGGCGGCGGCGCGGGTGGCCGCCTCGCCGACGGCGGTGAGGGGAGAACGCGGCGGCGGGGCGTGGGAATCGCCAGGCGTGCCGTTATTGCGCGATCCTTTGTAATCGATCAAGGCTTCTTTGTACGATTCGAGTTCGCGCGATAATTCCGCTGCCTGGTTGCGCGCCTCATCCCGCTCTAGCTTCAGCTGCTCGATATCGTCCCAGGCACGCTCCAGCTCAGTGAGAATTTGCCCCGCTTCCTCAAGTGCTTTCGAGTTCTTGATCATCGTCTGGAAGCGGGCGACCTTGTCGGCTTCGATCGCGTCGCGCACCATCCGGGCGGTCGGCGGGTTTGAGAAGCGAAAGCCCGAAACGGCCACCAGCGTGCGAAACAGATGCTGCCCCAGCGGTTGTTGCTGCTCGGTGTGCCAGCGAATCGAGTCGGCCAGATAGAGCGGATGCTCCGGGGGCTTGGCGCAGATTGAATCCGGGCCAGTAGAGCCGGACGGCGCCGAGATAGCACGATAGCTCCTTGTTCTTCAAAGCATCGGTCCAGGCCCGCCCCGCCGCCACATCCCGAAAAGCGACCACCTGGGCATGCCCCAGCAGCGTTTGCTGCAATTCCACCGGATCGAGCAGGTAATCGCGCATGCCTTGCTCCGGCGATATCGCGATGACCGGCAACCAACGCTCGCTCGCACAGAGCGTATCTTCCACGAAAAGCTCGGCATCGTCGCGGTCCAACTCGCGCGGCTTGAGCGGGATCGCCGACTTGCCGATGAAGCAAGTGAAATTCTGCACGATTAAATCGACGAGACCGGGCCGCTTCAGATTATAATTGAGCGGCTTGGCGATGGTCAGCGTCGAGGCGATGCGGATGGCGATGGATGCTTCCAGGCGGGGGCCGTTGCGCGCGAGCTGACAGGCGATGATCCACTGCATGCCGGGATCTTGCTGGTCGGGATAGCTCCATTCAAGAGAGATGAGCTCGCACACGCCGGCTACCGACTCGCGCTGGGCAACGACGCCGTGCTGGGGCAAGGGTGCGAGCCGGGGCTGATTCGCCGCCACCTGGCAGTTGATGTGCCAGCGTTCGCGGTATTGCGTTTCGACCCATTGGGACGCGATCTTCCATAGCCGCTCGAAGCCCTGGGCGCTGGTCTCAGGCGGTTTGATGTTGACATCCAGGACACAAGCGTAAACGGTGCGCATACCGCTTCCATCCTGCAACAATGTGGCTTCATGGATTATACATGATCGGCACGCGAATGGCTTGCGCCCCCATTTGGACGGGGTGCAGCTACCGGTCCGTGGCGTATCATTTTCCGTAGTGCGGGCTTTAACCCGTTGCAGGACGGGAAACGGGCTAAAGCCCGCACTACGGCTGCCATAGGGAATCAGCTTGGACCTATTTTGACGCCTAGCCTTTCGACGAGACGAGGCGAAGCCCATTTCGTAACGGCCTCTTTCTGGAAATTCACAACCGATTATTTGTCGCGTCGCAATTTGCGAGCTATCGTTGCAATAGACCCGATTTGGCTCGTCCCTCCGATTGATTTTCGCGAGCCCATTATTCCGTCCTTACACGCGGCAGAATTCCTCAATCTTGCCCGCGTGGACAAAAAGCGATCGACAAACCAACATGGGGATATCCTCCTGCGGCATCTTTACGGACACGCTGCGGCAGCAATCTTTGTTGTCGCCGGACCAGCTCACACAATTGGCGGACCTTGCCCAAGGTCGATGCGGCAACGCACGTCTCTTCGCCAAATTGCTCTTGCAAAAAGGCTGGCTGAGCGTCTACCAGGTCAACCAGCTCCTCGCGGGCAACGGCCACGAGCTCGTCATCGGGCCGTATCATGTCCTCGACAAGCTCGGCCAGGGCGGACTCAGCTCCGTCTACAAGGGCAAGCACCGCGAAACCGGGAATCTGGTCGCCATCAAAATCATCAAGCCCGAGGTTTTCGCCAACCCCGAAGGACGCCAACAGTTCCTCCAGGAAGTGGACGCGATGGCACGCCTCGATCACCCGAATGTCGTGCAGTTCTGCGACGCCGACCAGTTCAACGACACCTTCTACTTCGCCATGGAATACGTGGACGGCACCGACATGGGCAAGGTCGTGCGGCTTTCCGGCGCTCTGCCTGTGCATGAAGCATGCGATTACACCCGCCAGGCGGCCCTCGGCTTACAACACGCCTATGAGCGCAACCTGATTCACCGCGACATCAAGCCGGTCAACTTGTTCCTGACCCACGTTTCGCTCGGAAATCCCAGCGCCGCCGACAGCTACTTTGGCACGCGCTCTCAGCTGACCACGGCGACGCGCGACACCAATGCGACCATGGTGATGAAGCCAATCATCAAGATTCTCGATTGGGGCCTGGCCAGCTTGCGCAATCCGAATGGGGCGAGCAACGATCAGGCCGAGGAGGCCGCCAAGGGGGTGGTGGGCACAGCCGATTATCTGGCGCCCGAACAGGCCCGCAATGCGAACACCGTCGATATCCGCGGCGACATCTACAGCCTGGGCTGCTCGCTTTACTTTTTGCTGACCGGGCAAGTGCCGTACCCGGAAGGCTCGCTCATGCAGAAGATCATGCAGCATCAGCAAGGCGAGCCAAGACCGATCGAGGAATTCCGCGGCGACGTGCCGGCCGGGTTGATTGCGATTTTGAAGCGCATGATGGCGAAACAGCCGGAAGACCGTTTTCAAACGCCGGCCTCCGTCGCTCTTTCGCTTTTGCCGTTCACACGGCGTTTGCCAGCGGCGAGCGATGGACTGCCGTCGGCGCTGAAGGGAGTGCTGCCAGCCGTGAGCGCCGACACGCCGCTGCCGACGGCGTTGGCGAAGAGGGCTGCGCCAGAGCAAGCATTTACCGCGAACGTTCGTGTGGAATAACGCCGTATCCTTGGATACGGAGCTCCCCATGGCAATCGCGATTCAAGGAGCCACGATCACGGCCAAAGCGCCCGCCTATCCTTTCCGCTTTCCGCCGTTCCCCTTTTTCTTGCTGCCGCCTTTTCGTTTCGGCGACCGGCGGATGAGCCGTTCGCGTTGCGGATCGAGCCATAAACCGGTCGATTCGAGAACGGTGACACCCAGCAGCGGTTCTTCCTTTTCGCCCGCGAAGACCAAGGTCGCGCCGGCAGCAAGCCCCTCCACCTCGATCACGCCAAAACCGATCGGCAAATCCTGTTCGGTGCCGTCCGCGAGTTCATAGGATCGCCGCGCTGAAGGCTCGATGCCAAGCTTGCGCAACACGCTCGCCGGCAGAAACGTGTCCGTGGCTCCGGTGTCAACGAGCGCCTGTCCAGTCCAGGCTTTGCTTGAGCCTGCCAGCGGCCTGACGGTGACTTCGGCGTAGATATGTCTCAAGTCTGTCTCCCGAATTGGCATTGGCCAAAGACGCCCAAGCCGGCATCGCTTGCGCCCAATCGCTTTTGCTTTTGCGAGACTCATGGAAAAGAACCGCCTATGCACCTGCTTTGAAGCAACGCGCGTCGTTGTTTTTCGCCGGCGCGGAGCTATGGTTTTGCAAGTGTCGGGAGAACCCGGGACGGCGAGAATATCTCTAAGCCGAGAATCGCCCCATCCTTGCCGATATCGATGCAAACGCCTTGATCGAAACCATCCACGGCGTAAGCGACTGATGATGCCGGCCCGCGTCGATCGAGGTATATATTGCCCATGTCGCAAGAGGAATCGTAGGTTGAATGCAACTCGGCCTGGACCTCGCTGCCCGCGTTTGCTTGTATTACCTTCTTCAATTCATAAGGACACAAAGCAACTACCCCGGTGACGCGCAATCCGCAAAGCATGCCGAGTTCACTGAAAATCAAGCACGCGCCGGGCAAGTCCACCACTGGAATTTCGCGGGTCCCAGAACTGGTGGGAGCGAATCGGATCGTCACTTCGTCGCTTTGGCAGGACAATCTTACGCGCATAAGCGGTCACGCCGAGCAGTTATTTTCCTTGATACCAATTTCATAGTACGGCCCGCCAAACCCACGTGCAACCGAAAATCCGATTCCAACGTCAAACGCCTGCCCGCTTAAGCGCACCGTCGATCTTGGCCATCGTCTTGAGACCGGCGGAATGTTTGCCGGTCTCGATGCGGCTAATCGTTTCTTGGCGAACGCCGGCCTTGCCGGCCAATTCGGCCTGCGTCCAGCCCACGGCTTTGCGGGCGCGAATGACTTGTCGGGCGATGATCACTCGCGCGGTCTCGATCGCGGGGTAATGGCCGTTCTCGTCCGCAGGAGGAAGTACGGGCAGGTCGGGGTCGTCATCAGTCAGCAATGTCAGAGCCTTATTAGATTCCGAACGCGGGCGGCCATTTTTGCCACCTGGTTGGTCGCTCCCGCGTTGATCGGCCTTGGGGCGCGTCCTTTTGGCGATCTTCGTCGAAGTACCCATATTCCTTATTCCTCGTAAAAGCCATCACGGTGGCCTATCTTCTCGACCACCACGATGTAATCCGTGATTAATTGCTTCGCCATCGCCTTTTTCCCTTTGGCTGTTTTCTTCTCTTGGTTCTTTTTCTTTTTTTCCTCAACGTGAAACTGAAGGCGATAATCGCCGGTCCGCAACCGACACTTTCCCGCCAGGTCGCCACGCAGATGCTTGACGCCGCTCACATCGGGCCATCGACTGAGCCGGGTCAGCAACTTCTCCACCCGTTGGGCGATGGGACGGGGCAACCCAGCGAGATCCACACGTGCTTGCTCCGTCATCGAAATGGTGGCCATGGATTCAGTATAATCCTATGACAAATTTTGCCTAGGCCGCCTCTGCCCCAAGGCGCCGTGTTAGAAACCATCGAGTCTCATTGTCCGTCGCCGCTCAGCTCCTTGATCGCCGCACCGCAACCGCTAGGATAACCGGGCGATCAATCCCGGCGTCTTCCGCTCGCGTCTTTTCTCATGCACCGCGAAATCTCTCATACCGATGAAGCTTTCGCTGAAGAAAGCAATCTGCCGCTCTATCTGATGACGGGGCTGCTGGCGGTGCTGCTCGCGCTCGATCTGTTGCCGCGCTTCGGCGACTGGGCGGGCTGGGCGTTCTTGCAATTTAGTACCCGCGACCTGGGGACCGTCCTCGGCTTCCGCATCACCTTTGCCATGATTGCGGCCATTCTCGGCGGGGCGCGCATCGTCTACCTCTCGCTGCACGGGCTGCTCGACAAGAAGATCGGCGCCGATGTCGCCATCGCCATCGCGTTCCTGGCGGCCATTTTCATTCAGGAATGGCTGGTCGCGGCGGAAGTCGTCTTCATCGGCATGGTCGGTGAGTGCCTGGAAGCGTTCACGTTCGACCGGACCAGGCGGGCCATCCACAAGATCGTCGAGGTTTTTCCGATCCGCTGCTGGCAATGGAAAGACGGCAAGGAGGAGCGCGTCTTCACCAAGAATTTGCAAGTCGGCGATCGCGTCGTCGTCAAGCCGGGCGGTAAGATTCCGGTGGACGGCATCGTCCTCGATGGACGCTCGGCCGTCGATACCAGCCCGCTGACCGGCGAATCCTTGCCGATTGACAAAGGCCCCGGCGATCCGGTATTGGCCGGCTCGATCAACCATAATGGGGCGCTGACCATCGAGGCGAAGCAAGTCGCCAGCCAAACCGTGGCGGGCCGCGTGATCGAACTGACCGCCAAGGCGCTCAAGGATAAGAGCAACATCGAACGCACTGCCGATCGTCTCGCGCGCTACTTCTTGCCGATCGTGCTTGGGCTAGCGGCGGCGACACTGCTCGTGTGCCTAATCTGTTATGGCTCGGGCTGGTTTCGCACCGCCAATGCGCCGCGTTTGAATTTTCGCCAGGCGCTGACGTTGAGCATCTATCCGACCCTATCGGTGCTGGTGGTCGCTTGCCCATGCGCGTTGATCCTGGCGACGCCGGCGGCGGTTATCGCGGCGCTGGGCCGACTGGCGGGGACCGGCGTGCTCATCAAGAGCGGCGCCGCCCTGGAACGGCTCGCCAAGGTGACGGCCATCGCCTTCGACAAGACCGGCACCATCACCGAGGCAAAACTGGAGTTGGGCGAAGTCGTCAGCCTGGCCGATATCGATGCCAATGAACTGCTGCGTCTTGCCGCCAGCGCCGAACTGCGCAGCGAACATCCGCTCGCCAAGCTTTTTGTCCAGGAAGCGGCCGAGCGCAAACTCACGCTTGACAACGTGCTCGAATTCCAGGCCCATCCCGGCGCCGGCGTGACGGCAGTCACCGCAGCGGGGAAAATCCTCATCGGCACGCGCCGTCTCATGGAGGAGCAAGGAATCGCCATCACCGACCAGGCAGCCGAGGCCCTGCAACGGCTCGACGCCGTAGGCCAGACCGCGCTCCTGATCGCGCGCGACGGCGTCCTGCTCGGCGTGCTGGGCGCCCGCGATCGCTTGCGTACCGAGGCCCTCGGCGTGCTCAAGGAGCTGCGGCAACTCGGCATCGATCCCATCGTGCTCCTGACCGGCGATCGCGCCGCGGCGGCCAGGTCGCTGACTCAAGATCTGACATTCAACGAAGTGCTTGCCGAGCTCCTTCCGGAACAAAAAGCGACGTACATCGAGAGGATGAAAACCCCCTCACGCCCGGCCCCTCTCTCAGGGGGAGAGGGGGGAAATGCGCCCTCACCCCCGGCCCCTCTCCCGGGGGGAGAGAGGAGACAAAGGCCTCTCACCACTGACCACTCACCACTCACCACTGTTGCCATGGTTGGCGATGGCATCAATGATGCACCAGCCCTGGCCCACGCCGATGTCGGCATCGCAATCGGTTCGGGGACCGACATCGCGGCAGAGGCCGGCGACATCGTGCTGATGGGCGATCCGCTCAAGCCGCTGCCGACGCTGATCCGCTTGTCGCGCGAGACGATGAAGATCATTCGCCAGAACATCATCTGGTTTGCCTTCGTCGTCAACATCGTCGGCATTGTCGTAACCGCGTGGCTTTGGCCGCTGATCACTCCGGACACCTGGTACGAACAATCTCCGATTGCCGCCGTGGTCTATCATCAACTCGGCTCGCTGCTGGTGCTGTTGAACTCGATGCGTCTGTTGTGGTTCGAACGAAGTTCCGGCGGCGGAGCGTGGTCGGCGGCAACCGACCGCATGGAAAGCTTCGACCGCTGGCTCAGCGCCAACCTCGACTTCAACGCGGCGGTGCACTGGTGCGAGCATTACTGGGGCCGGCTTGCTATGATCGGGGCCGGTCTACTGATGGCCGCCTATCTCGCCAGCGGCTTGACGATCATCGCGCCGGATGAAGTCGGCGTGGTGCGGCAATTTGGCCGACCTGTCGCCGACCTGGACCCCGGCTGGTACTGGCGCTATCCCTGGCCGGTCGAGGAGACTTCGCGAATCTCGCTGCAAATTCGCACCGTCAGCATCGGCTTCAAGGAAGGGTCGGAGCGGACCAAGCAAGCCGGCGCCCTGACCTGGTCGAGCGCTCATCGCCGCGAAACGCGAATCCCCGAAGAAGCGATGATGATCACCGGCGACGGCAACCTTGTCGATTTGCTGGTCACGGTCCGCTTCAAGGTCGCGGACCCGCGTATTTATTTGTTCAATGTCACCAGCGCGGAGGATTTCATTCGCGGCGCCACGGAGTCGGAGCTTCGCGCCATGGTCGCCGGCCGGCCGTTCCTCGGTTTGCTCACCTACGAGCGAGGCCAATTCCAGAAGGACGTACTGGAGCGTATCGCAGCGCGATGCCGGGCGTTGCCCTACCCAGGCCTGGGGATTGCGTTGGACGGCGTCTCCATCCTCGATCTGCATCCGCCCGGCGAGGTCGTCGATGCCTACTATGACGTCGCCAAGGCGATGGAGGAGCGTGACCGCAAAATCAACAAGGCGGAGGAAGACGCGACGCGCACCCGCAAAACCGCGGAGGCGGACATCGTCAAGATTCTCGCGCAGGCCCGCGGCGCGAGAGCGGAGAAGATTTACGAAGCGCGAAAGGACAGCCTGCGCTTCGATGCGCACTATCTGCCTCGCAAGGAGTATCCGGACCTCGTCGATTTTCGCCTCTATTGGGACACGGTCGGCAAATCGTTGGCGGGGCGAGAAATGCTGCTGATCGACAGCGACAAGAATCTCGGCAAGCGCAACTTGATGCTGTTCAACCCGGAGCTTTTCCGGGTGCCGGTGCCGATTATCGTGCGGCCCGATGCGGAGATTCGGCCGCCGCTGCGCCCAAGGATGATGGGACGTGAATGTTAAGGCGTCGAGTCGAGCGAAAGCAGATCGTGGATCCCCTTCTGATAGTCATCCAGTAGACGCAGGGCCTTATACGAATTTATCTCGGGCACGAGCCACTTGAATGCGACAGATGAATCCAGAACGTATTTCATTGGTCGCGGAGCTCACGGATCGCAGGAACCCCAATATCAAGGATTCCGTGAACCTTTCGGATTTCCTCGCGAATGCGATCCATACTCGCCCGCGCCCGCTTGATGCGCTCAGGGTCTCGACGCCCCTTGTCAGCGTTTTCCGCAGCTTCCTGCATCCGCGCTGCAATTTCTGGCGGGATTAGATTGTTTACCGTTGTGCTCATATTCTCATTGTCGGGGGGGGCGAGAGCCAGTCAACACCGAATTGATTCGCTATTGCTCCTTGGTCCTGCTCAATTCTTGACCTTGACCGGTTCGCGGTCGTCCACGATGTTGGTGATTTCCTGCTCGACGACCGGGCCGCTATCGAGTTGGTCGGCCAGGACCTCGATGTGAAATCGAGTGACGCCTGCCTTGAGGGCCTCGACAACAATCTCATAGCGCGCTTGCGCGCCGCCATCAAGCTTCGGCAACGCCTTGAACTCGACCCATTGGCCCTCTTTCACCGGCTCCGTCGCGTCGTTGGCGGCATTCGCCCGCACAAATCTCTCCGCGTTCGGCACAAACGCCCGCAATTTGATATTGGTCAACGGGTCGCTCGCCTGATTGCGGATGACTACCTGGTAGTTGATCTTGTGGCCGATGAAGGCGACCCCTTCCTTGCCGATCATTTCCAACGTCATCGCGGCGGCCCCGATGAAATTGGTGCAGATTTGCTTCTCCGCTTTTCGGTTGTATTTGGCAACTGCTTCCACCTTGAGGCAGTGTTCGCCTTTCTCGGTCGCCCGCGCGGTCAACTCCAGAACGCGCTTTTCTCCGGGCTCCAGGCTGTCGAGCATCCAGATGACGAAATCGCCAATGGCGCTTGGCTGACTGGCCTTGATCGCCTTGAGTTCCTTCGGCAATTGCGCTGACCGACACGTCCGTAGCTTTTCCCTTGCCCTTGTTCGTCAGCGTGATTTCATACTTGGTCGCCACGTTCACATATTGTTTCTCCGGGCCCCGCAGAGAAAGCTCCAAGTCCGGAAACTCCGTGGAATCCGGAATCGTCTCGATCACCGGCGGCCGAGCGCCGGGCGGATAAGCGGTCTGGCGCGTCGTCACGCATTGGCCATGCTCGAACAGAACGCGCGCGCAATTCTTGACATCCTCGCGGTTCGTCGGTTGCAACACCAGCACGATCTCGCGCACGCCGCCACCGCCGATGGTGCCAAGGCTCCACTGCAGCTCCGGCTCTTGCTTGGTCGGCGCCGGCTCGGCCTTGACGAACTTCGCGTTGGCCGGCAGCGCGTTCTTCACCACCACGTGATGCGCCTCCGCCGGCGAGCAATTCTCCACGCAAATCCGATACTCGATGTTGCGCCCCGGCTCCGAGCACGCCGCCACGCGCACCTTGATCTTCACCACCGGCGGCGGCGGATACTTCGGCAGGCAATCCTCGTCCTGCCCCAGCGCCGGGCCGATCAATACCATCGGGACCATTCGCCGGTGAGGCCGAGAATGGCATCATCATCATGCCGAAGCAAGCGCAATGCCGAACACTGTCCGCATCCAATAAGCTGTTTTCATGGCGGTGTAAATTCGTAGATAACGGAGACCGACATGCGCTGGAATCACCCCATTATCAATCGGCGTGATCGATTTGTCTTGCCCATTTGGCCAAAAGTGATGCTGGAAAGGATTCGCGGACCGTTATAACCGGAATAAACGTCGGATTCACCATTGCTCGGCCTACGGATTTCGCTGCGCGTGGAGGGTGAATTGTCCCGGAAAGGCGGCGTGCGGGACGATGATGGCCTCGCGGCGGAGGCCGAGAAGTTGCACGTCGAAGAACTCGAGGAATCCCGCGTGTCCGAGCAACGCCCACGGCATGGGCACGGTCGAAAAACCGACGATCGTGTCCCATTCGCAGCTTTCGTAGCCGTCCGAAAGCAGAAGCGTTACCGGCGCATATACGACATTGACAATAGTGCCGCCCACCGAGCGAGCCTGGCCTTTTTGTATCGCGGCCGCATGCAGACCTAACCGCGCAGCGAGATGCGGCGGGAAAACCGTGTCGTCCGCCGCACTGTCAACGCAGGCGTCCACCGGAGGAAGCGCCGACGGCGCCAGGATGTGAATGGGAACAATCGGACGATGCCGGACCTTTGCCCCTCGCATGGCCGGAGTTGCTTGGCGGACGGTGAGCGGCGAATAGGCGAACTTCACGCGGCACTCCCATCCGCTTCCATGCCCGCCACGCCATCGCCAGGGATGCCTTCAATCACACACCGAGACGGATCCTCACCAGCGGCTTGCAAAAGCCCATCGAGCATTGCCGGGTCGGCAGCACTGGCGGCAACGCGGCTTCCGTCTGGACTCCAAGCGACCCACTGGCCAACATATTTTGCAAGTTCATCCGGCGGAAAGGCGCTGCGGTTGGCCAGGAATTTGCGCCGCGTTTCCAGATAGGATGGCATGTCAATCGGCATCGGGGCTCTCCTGCTACGTGTCACCGCTATCCTAGCACGTTGCTCGAGCCCGGCCAAGGCGATCTCGTCACGCCACCGCGCGCTCCGATATCGGCAGCGTTGCCGGCTCCACCGTCTTCTGACGGCCGCCGATCACATGCAACAGCGCCGGCAGGAACACCAGCGCCGTCAACATGCAGCAAGTGACGCCGACGGTCAGGATCAGGCCCAGGCTCGCCATGCCGCGATGTTGGGCGATCATCAGCGTGCCGAAGCCGAGGACCGTCGTCAGGGCTTTGACGAGGATGCCGAAGCCGGTGATGTGCGTCAGGCGGTAGCGTCGGCTCTTGTCGCGGTTGAGGAAATCGTGCAGGACGTGAACGCCGTTGTCCACGCCGACGCCGAGGATCAGTGGGAAGCCGATCATGTTGGCGGGATTGAGCGGGAAGCCGAACATCGACATGACGCCGAGCGTGGCGATCATGCCGAGCGCGAGCGGCAAGAGAGGCGACCAGCGTTTGCTTGTTCTTGCCGAAATCGAGGAAGAGAATCAGCACCATCGCGGCAAGGGCATAGACCGCGGCCCACAGAAAGCCGTCGCGCATCGCCTTGAGGCCTTCGAGCGTGGTGAACGGCTTGCCGGTGGCGTCCGGATCGACGCCGCGGACCGCCTGGACGAATGCTTGCAACGGCTCGAAATCCCACAGGCAATCCTTGCTGAAAACGCGCACCAGCCATTGGCCGTTCTTGCCGACGTAGCGTTCGCGCAGGTTCGCGGGCAGATCATCCATGCGAATCGGCGTCGGCGTCGAGACATCGCGCAGCCGGTGCAGGTCCTCGGCCAGATCGCCGGTGATTTTCTCTTCAAATTGCTTGAGTCGTCATTGGCGTGATCGAAATCTTCCCGATAACGCAAGGCCGCCCACAGTGAGTCGCCCAATATTCCGTGTACCGCGCAAAGCGTACTTGAGCTAGCCGGTGCACGCTTGCTTGCAACTTCTCCTATCTCGCGTTGGGATCAATTGATTGCACCTTCTCGCATGCTTTGATCACGCGTCGCACAGGTTTGCTCGATGTCCTGCAAATTCGGCGTCGCATGCGGAATCACTTTGCCGCGCGGGGGCAATTTGGCGAGCCGTTGCTGGATGTCGCGCAGCATTTCCAGCTTCGGCCCCTGATCGCCCGGCACCAAAGCGGCGAGCGTGATGACGTTCGACACCGCCGGCAATTGCTCGAACTCCGCCTTTAGGGCGAGCGCTTCCTCCGGCGTTCGCGTCCAGCTCACGGCGTACCAGCTCGAGCCGCTCATGTTTTCGATCAGCTTCTTTTCCCACTGCACCGACTCCATGCGTTGATCCTGCATGTTGAGCAGATTGTGATCGTAACCGATGCGCACGGCATACGCGCCGAACACGATCGTTGCCATCGCGCAGCACGCCAGGGCCCAGCGCGGCCGGCGCATCAGCCAGGGGAGCCATTCGCGGCGACACGCTTGATGCTCCTGGAGCGATAGCACCATGGAGTCCTTGGAATCTTTCGGGCACAATCGATAATCGAAGATCGTCAAAAGCGCCGGCACGACGGTGAAGCACGAAACGGCGCACAGCAGCACGCCGCAACCCGCGATCCAGCCGAGCTCGGTCACCGCTTGCAGATCGGCGAGCATGGCGGCGAAGAAGGCGAAGGCCGTCGTCACCGCCGCGGTCAGGATGCTTGGGCCGACGCGCAAGGCGGTTTCACGGTTGGCGGCGGCAATGTCGCGCCCCGCTTGCCGTTCCTGCCCGAAGCGCGTCACCCACAGCACGCCGTAATCGCCGATGCCGATCAGCATGACCGCGAAGGCCGACGAGAGAATATTCAGATGCCCGATGGTCAGCGTCAGCCAGCCGAGCGCCCACACGGTGCCGACCAGGAGCGACGCCACCGTCGTCACCGGAAAACGAAAGCCGCGATACACCACTAGATAGAGCACGGCCACGCCGACCAGCGCCAGCCAGGATGCGAAGCTGCTGTCCTTTTGCGAAGCGATCATCTCATCATTTTCGAGGACGGGCAAGCCGGTCAGGCCGATCTCGATATCCGGATGCCGTTCTTTCACCTGAGCGATCAGGGCACGCAGGGCGTCGATGCTTTTCTGAGCGCTGGCGAAATTCTCCGGGTCGGCGTCCTTGACCGGGCTGACGGTGAGGATCGCCAGCTTGCCGTCGCCGGAGAAAAAATATTGCGGCTTGGCGAGATAGTCGTCCGTGCTCGGGCCGGTCGGCGGTGGAATCACGCTCTGCCAGGGATTGCGGTATTTGCTCGCGTCCTCCAGGTAATCGCAGGCGCCGTTGCAGATCGAATCGAGTTGCCGAAAGAAATCCTCCGCCTTCGGATTGGGTTGGCCGGGCTTCCAGACTTCGAGCTTGCGTTCCGCCTCGCGCAGCAATTGTTGCACGCTCAGCGATTTCCAGCCGAAGAGCGGATCGAGCGTGTTGAGCACCGGCGGTTCGAGCAGAAGCGCCATGCCCTTGATGTGCTCGTGCACCAGGCGAATTTGGTCGGTAGGCAAAAACAGCAATGCGCGGGCGTGCAGCGAAGTCAGATCGACCTTAAAAAACAGACGGTCGAAAGATTCGGGGTGTTTGCCGATCTCCGCCGCCAGTTCGTCGAGCACTTTTTCCATCTGAGGGCGGTCGTTGCCGCGCACGACGACGACCATGTCATCGTCGTCGCCGAACTCGTGGACATATTGCCGCCAGCGCTGGAGATATTCCTTGTTGCTGCTGATAAGGTCGTCGCGCTGGGTGAGGCAGGTAAGGTGGCGGCAAGTGTAAATGCCGCAAGCCACGCAAGATAAGGCGATGACGGCGAGGACCAGCCACGGCCGCCGGCCGATGACGCCAACAACGCCGGCCAACCCGCGCGCACACAGACCGGCCTCTTCCTGGGATTCCGCAACCATTTGCCACGCCTCCTTGCAGTGCTAAAAGCGGCGGGATTCTAGACGTATGGCCGGGAAGAAACAAGCCGAAGTGGTTCCCAACGAGCCGCGCACACAGTAAGCGACACGGCGCTGGCCGCTTACTGCATTGATATCTCGATGAAATCATTGTGCGGCGAGAGAATTATTTGAACGAAGAGAATCGCGAAAGCCCGAAAAACGAAAACACGAAAAAAACGTTTGAGCAATCAATTTCTCACTTTATTTCGTGTTTTCGTCTTTCGGGCTTTCGTGATTCAATTTGGGTTGTGGCGCAGCCCACCCTGAGTGCGCGCTTCCTTCTGTGCACGATAACTATTCCGATTCCGCCCGGCTGCCGGTCCAGATTTGCGTGATGTTCATGAAGATGAATGTTACCAGCATGAAGCCGATCGACATTTCGATCAGGTTGAGCCATTTGCCCTGCCAGTTTTGCGGCTCGTCATTGCCGCCGAATGCCACGATTGTCATCAGGCTGTAATAGATCGGCTCGGACCAATCCGCGAACTGATAATCACATCCGCCGGCGTCGTTTTCGGAGTTGAAGCTGTTGAAAGTCCAATCGGCGAAGACATAAAACAACGCGAAAGCGAAACCGGCGGCCAGGTAATGCAACGAAGCGTGGATGAGAATGCGAAACTGGTGATGCTTGGTGTCCGAGGGCCGAAAGTAAATCTCCACAAGGGCCGCGACAATCTCGAAAATCCGGTAGACGCAGATGCTGATTGGAAAAAGACAAAGCCACCAGTGGTAATCCGACGCCACGTTTTTTTCTGTCTCCGGGGTCTCCGGCGCATTTTCGTAGAGAAACCAGCCGATCAGATAGCATGCGAACGTCACCAGCACCCATAGCAAATGGTAGGTGTCGATGGCGTCCGCATAGAATCGCCCCATGTTCTTCCACACCTTGTCGGCCGAGTGGGGTTGATGCCAATGCAGGCGAAGGAGCATGTAGCAGCGGCAGAACCAATCGAACAGATGGTAGAAATGCTGGCACAGGTATTTGACGCCGTGCATCAGGACGCTGGTGGACGCGGCATCCTCGAAGACCGCGGCACGTTGCTGAATTTGGCCGTCGAGATAGTGATCGAGGTAAACGCGGATATTCATGTGGGCATCCTTGGTTACATTCAGCCGGCAACAGGGTCGCCCGCACCGGAGGTGCGAGGGTTGGGAAATAACTTCCCGGTTTCCCCGCGACCTCAGACCTTGCTTGTAGGGTGGGTCGAGCAACGCGAGGCCCACCGTCCACGGCGATGGTGGGCCTCGCGTTGCTCGACCCACCCTACTAACTTGCCCAAATCGAGAAGTCGTTCTTCGAGCAATACTAAACGGCCAGCACCGGCACGCTTTCGACGATGTCGCGCACGAGCTGCTTGACGGTCTTCCCCTCGATCTCGGCTTCGGGCCGAACGATCAGGCGATGGCCGAGAACGCCCAGGGCCATCGCCTGCACGTCCTCGTGCGTGAAGTAAGTTCGGCCTTCCAGCAAGGCGCGGGCACGGGCGCAGCGCAACAGACACAACGACGCGCGGGCTGGCGCCGAGGGCCACATCGGGATGCCGCCGGCTCGCGTCGGCCAAATCGATGATGTACTTGAAAAGCTCGTCCTTGCCGAACACGTGGTTCGTCTGCGCTTGCATCTCCAGGATCGTGTCCGGCGTGAAAACCTGCGGCGCCGGTGCAATCGCCTGGCTATGCAGCTTCAGCATCGCCCGCTCGAATTCCGGCCCAGGATAACCCATCTCGATCCTCAGCAAAAAGCGATCGAGCTGCGCTTCGGGCAACCGATAAACACCTTCCTGCTCGACCGGGTTCTGCGTGGCCAGCACCATGAACGGCGGCGTCAACGGCAAAGTCGTGCCCTCGATCGTCACCTGATATTCCTGCATCGCCTCCAGAAGGGCCGACTGCGTCTTGGCCGGGGCGCGATTGATCTCGTCGGCGAGCAACACCTGGCAAAAGATCGGGCCGCGCCGCAGCACGAAATCATTGGTCTTGCGATCGAGCACATAGGTGCCGGTGACATCGGAGGGGAGCAGATCGGGCGTGAACTGGATGCGCTGATACTGGATGCCGAGGATTTGCGCGAAGGTCTTGGAAAGCGTCGTCTTGGCGACGCCGGGAACGCCTTCGAGAAGAACATGGCCGCCGGCCAATAGCGCGATGAGAAAGCGATACGCCACGCGATCCATGCCGACGACGACGCGCGACACTTCGAGCAAGGCGCGCTCGCGCAGCTCCTTGATGCGGACGGCCCAGTCCTGTAATTCCTGCGTGGAGGCGCCGACTTCATTGGTAGGCATGGAGGCGTCCCGAGTGCAGGCCACTAAGCTTTTCCTTGTCTTACGTTTTTCCCGTCAACGAGCAATACGAGCCGGCCGGCCTTTTGCGCCTCGGTCAGGGCGCTCAAGGATTCGACCACGCGAGACAACGCATCGCGCGACACGGGCGCCAATTCCGCACCGCGGGCCACCCGGAGCACTTCGTCGGCCCGGCGCTGTAGAGCCCGGCGCGTCCAGAAAGCGCCGGCCGCGCGAAATTCAATGGGCGTGTTGGCCGACCATTGCTCCGGCTGGACGCCGAATTCCGTTCGCAGCCAGTCGCGCACAAGCTGCCGGCTTTCCTTCGCCGCGTTGGGCTGGTCATAAAGAGCCAGTTGTCGCTGTTGTCCGCGCCGCACGCCGGAGACGAGTGGAGTCACGATGCCGACCATGCGCGGCACGCCGGTTTCGTGATGGAAACGCGCTTCCAGGAATTTCTTCGCCCCGTAAATCAAGAGCCCGAATGACGCGATCGCAAACATGACGCCGATCACGCGGTCGGCATGGTCGCCGAGCAATCCATGCAGAATTTTGTGGAAGAGCCGTTCCTCTTCCATGCCGCGAATCAGGCGGTTGAGCGCCTTCACCGGCGGAATCGGAATCGGCGGCGGCGCCATTCCCGGCGACAGGTCCATGTTGAAATCGGTGACGATCTTGCCATCCACCAGCAGCAAGGCCCTGGACCGTGTCGTCCCGTCCGGCCCCTCGCGCAGCCAGCGAATGGCGTTGACGGCGAAATCGAAATTATCGTTGTCGGTTCGCAGCATCATGCCGTTCATGAACATCCCCTGCCCCGCGATGAACAAGATGCGTCCTTGCGGCGGAGCATCCTTGGGAGAGCCGACCATATAGTGGTCGCGGAATTCGATTCCGCCGTTTTCCACGTTGAAAAATGTCAGCAAAGGCTGCACGCCGCGAGCACCGTCGTCAATCGTTACGCTGCTCGGACAGTTCGTGGCAATTTCTTTGTAAAGCGGGGCAAAAAGCGGATGTTTGCCGCCCCACGCGCAGCGTAACAGGGGACACTGCGGTTTGCCGCCGTATGTGAAGGGCTCCGGCTGCTCGATCCGCGTGCCGCTGACCTGGATGTTCAAATCGCTGGTGAAAGGGTAATCGGTCACGACCAGCAAGTTGGCGCCGTCCTTGACAAATTGGGCCAGGCCCAGTTCTTTGCGCGGGCCGGTTTGCCGAACACGATCAGCAGCGTGTCCTTTTGATTTTGGGCCAGCGCGTCAAGCGACTGGATCGGCTTCAAGCCCTCGTGATGGAGGATTTGGCAAAAGACCTCCGCTCCTTCGAACGGGATGGTGCGCTCCTTGGCTGGCTGAGCGTGTGCCTGTGCCGCCGCAGTGAGCGAGGCAAGCAGGATGCCGAGCATCAATCGCCGCATCAGAGCGCCTCCGCGATTTGCAAGAGGGATCGTCGTGCCAGGTCGCGCTCGCTTTCGCTCAAGATGTCGGCGCCGGCGGAGTAGCGGGCCTGTTCGTAGAGCAGCGCGAGTACCTTAACGGTCTCGGCGCAGGCCGGCGACTTTTCACGCCAGCGACGCGCAATCGCCTGATGGTTCCAACTGGCGACGGCCAGGCCTAGCGTCCAAAGGGCGAGATAATCGAAGGCCCGGACAAGATCGGCACGTGTCGCCACCGCTTCGGGACGGACGGGCCACGGACCGAGGTTGGGACGCGTTTCGGCCGTTGGCTTCTCGGTCTTGCCCCAGCGCAAGAAACGCCAGCCGACCAATACGCACAGGAGAATGAGCAGAATCCAGGTCGCTGTCTCGCTGAGTGATATATTCGTGGAAAAACTTGGAGCGCCGAAGTTGGGCGCCGGGATTTCGCCGACGGCCGGCGCAGTCCAATTGAATCGCTCCAGATCGGGCTTCGGCAAGTTGCGCAGATTTTCCAGCGACCTGGCGCCGAGTCGCCAGGCGTCGCCATCTGGATCGAGCAGCCTGGCCTGCCAGCCCTCCAGCTTCCAGCGCGGCGATTTGGGGTCGTTGATCGAGCCGCGCAGATCCTCGAAGGCCTGCTTCCACGCCGGCGAATCGCGCAGCCATTCACCGAGCTTGCTTCGCTCCGTCTGTTTCAGCGCCCGCTCGGCAAGCTTCGCCAGCGGATCCTCCTTTGGCCCTGCCGGTGCGATGGGGCTTTTCGGCGGGTTCGTTTTCTTCGCCGCCGCGTCATCGACGATCGTCTTCAACTCGCCTTGCAGCTTTTTCATATCTGGCTGCTTGCCGTCGGCCGGATTCTTGTCGAGCCAATCGCGTAGTGACTTTTGCACCTCCGGATCCTTGGCCACCCACTCCTGAACCAGCTTCTTGGTATTCTCGTCATCCAGGCTCATGTCCTTGAATTTGGTCGGATCGACGGGAAATTTATCGGGATTGGCCATGATCTGCCGGACCAAATCCTTGAGCGGGCCGAGCTGCTGGTTCGCCTTGAACCGCGCCTCCAGGAGCTTTTGATAATTCGGATCGATATCGAACGGCACATAACGGGGCGGCGTCTCCTGGGCGTCGGCCGACAGCGCGACGCCCGTGAACGCAACGACGGCCAATATTCGCGCTGGCCGGAGAAGCATCGTCATCATCATGCGCCTTTCCATGCCTTCAGTGTAAAATGAACGGAGCCGCATTGCAACCCGGAGCCGTGCATGTTGTTATCCTGGCTGAAGAATCGCCGTCGCCGCAAGATTCTCGCGGAGCCGTTTCCGTCGGCGTGGCTGGCGACGCTCCAGGATCACGTGGGCCATTACGCGGTGCTCGGCGATGCGGAGCGCCGCAAGTTGCTTGGCGCGGTGCAGATTCTGCTTGCGGAGAAGGAATGGGAAGGCTGTCGCGGCCTGGAATTGGTTGACGAGATGCGCGTCACCATTGCCGCCCTGGCCGCGATCTTGATTCTCGGTTTCGACGATTTCTACTTCGACAACGTACAGACCATTCTCGTCTATCCCGAGGAATACGTCGCCAGGCAACAGCATTCCATCGGCGGCGCCGTCATGGAAGAAGACAGCGAACGGCTCGGCGAAGCCCAATATCGCGGCCCAGTCATCCTGTCATGGAAGGAAATCCACGAAAACGCCCACTTGCCCGGATATGGCACCAACCTCGTCTTCCACGAATTCGCCCATCAGCTCGACATGCTCAACGGCGCCTTCGACGGCACGCCGAACCTGCCGACCAGCGAATTGGCCCAGCGCTGGGCGAAAATCATGGATGTCGAATATCGCCGCTTGCAGCGAGCCGAAAGTCGCCATCGCCGGACGCTGCTCGACCCATATGGCGCAACCGATCCGGCCGAGTTCTTCGCGGTGACCACCGAGTGCTTCTTCGACGCCCCGCAGGCGATGCGCGATGAGTATCCGGCACTGTACGAATTATTCCGCGATTACTATCGGCAAGACCCGGCGCAATGGAAATGGCCCGACCAAGCCCCAGGATAAGCGCAGCGATCCTGGGGGTTGTCTGTCAGCGACCCCCGGGAACGCTGCGCTTATCCTGGGGCTTGGTTGCAAATCACGGCATCGCGAAGTTCGATTCTTCGAGTTTCTCGTACACCTTCGATTCGGTAATTTCCATATCCATGAACGCTTTGCCGTCCTTATGGATGATGACACGGGCGCCGGTTTTCAGGCCGTCGGTGTCGCGATAGCCGACGATGTATTTTTCCTGGGTGACTTCCTGCTTCGTCTGGGCATCGTGGACGCGCGTCTCGGTCTTGACCAGTAGGTGCGTTTTCTTGTCGAAGAAGTAGCTGACGTCGCGCTGGCCTTTCTTGCTGACGCAGATGCCGATGGCGGGTTGCCCTTTGACCTTGACCTCGCCCAAGGCGCCGAGCTCGTAGGGGGCCTTGAGGTAATTGACGAACGAGGCGGTCCCTTCCGCTCGCAGGCCCTCGCGCATTTCGGTGAGGATTTTGTCGTCCGTGATCTCCTCGGTTTTATTGAGCACGGACTGCCACATCTTCTGGCCGTTGTACACGATGACGATGGGAATCTCCTTGCCGTCGAAATCGAGCGTCATGGAGTTTTTGACTTTGTCGGGCTTGAGCAAGGTGGTTTCGCCCGAGATGTCGCGCGTCTTGCCCTTGAATTCGATGGTGCCTTTGAATTTGGAGACGGCGCCGTTGAACTTGGTGAGATTCTTCGCGCCGCCATGAGCCGCGATGGCTTTCTTGAGCACGGCCTTAAGATCATCATCCTGAGCGCGGACCAGAACCGCCGACGCCGCCAGAATGCAGCCGGCGATGGCCAAGGTGCGAAATCGGACCATGATCTTCTCCTTGTTGTGAAGATGTAGACGCCTCGGAGAGCTTATTCGCTTATTGATAGGGAATCTTGCGCTAATCGCCGAAATTCGTGCCGCCGCGCCGAGCGGATCAGCGGATATCCAATAGAATAAATGAATCGGTGCGATGGAGGACGATTCGATGATAAACAACGGGAAGACAGCGATGGGTCGATTCGCGGTCGAAATTGAGGTTTTGAACAACGAAGACGTGGTGCGAGCCAAGAACGGCGATCTCGACCCAGCCAAGGTGCGTCGCAAAAGGATCCAGGGGGTGGTTGATTCCGGCGCCAGCCGGCTTGTCTTGCCGGCGACAATCGTAACAGAACTCGGCTTGCCCATCAAGAAGCAAAAAACGAAGGTGCGCTGTGCCGATGGCCGCCAGGCGACGCGCGCCGAGGCGAATCAGGTTGCTGTCTGGCTACAAGGGCGCGACGGCATTTTCACCGCCATCGTCGAGCCAAAACGCGAGCAAGCATTGATCGGCGCAATCGTGCCCGAGGACCTAGATTTTCTCGCCGATTGCAACAAGCAACGTTTAGTGCCACGCGATCCAAATTTTGTGGTAAGCGAAATCGAGTGAGGCGAATCGGATCAATCACCGAAATTCGTGCCGACGCGCCGCGCCGAGCGGATCAGCGGATGATCGAGCGGAACCAGCTTGATGCGACCGGCGACTTTTTCGAGCGGCACGCTGGTCACATCGGCTCCCTTCATGCACACCATCTGATTGTAAGCGCCCTCGGCGAGCATCTCGGCGGCGTGGGTGCCGAAACGGGTGGCCAGGACGCGGTCGAACGGCGTCGGGATACCGCCGCGCTGTAGATGGCCAAGGACGGTGACGCGCGTGTCCATGCCGAGGCGTTTGCTGATGGCGCGGGCGACGCCGTTGCTGACGCGCCCCTCGTGCTCATCATCGTCCTCGCGGTCCCGCTCTTTTTCCTTTTTCTTCTTGGCCTTTTTCTTTTTCTTGCCGTTCTTGTCCTTGTCGAGGCCGTCGGCCCGGTTCGGCTTGGGGCGGGCGCCTTCGGCGACGGCGATGATGCTGAACCATTTGCCGCGCCGCCGCCGTTCGGTCAGGTGCTGGCAGATGCTGTCGATGTCATAGGGAATTTCCGGTATCAAGATGATGTCGGCCCCGCCCCCCAGGCCCGCGGTCAGCGTCAGCCAGCCGGCGTTGTGACCCATCAATTCGATCACCATGACGCGCAGATGAGCCTCGGCCGTCGAATAGAGCGCATCGATCGCCCGCGCTGCCGTGCTGACGGCCGAATCGAAGCCGAAGGTGATGTCGGTCTCGGCAAGGTCGTTGTCGATCGTCTTGGGCAGGCCGATGACGTTGAGGCCGTGCTTGGTCAGGCTGTAGGCGACCTTGTGCGTGCCATTGCCTCCCAGGCAGACCAGGCAATCCAGGCCGAGCCGATTGTAGGTTTCAACGGCCCGCGAGGTCATGTCGATCGTCTCGCCGTTGGGCAGCGGCATCTTGTACGGCTTCTCGCGACTGGTGCCGAGAATGGTGCCGGGGACCGAGAGAATGCCGGAGATGTCTTGCAGGTGCAAAACGCGCGAGTGATTTTCGACCAGGCCGCGAAAGCCTTTTTCGATGCCGATGACCTCGATATGGAAATCGCTCATGGCCGGCTTGGCGACCCCGCGAATGGCTGCATTGAGGCCCGGACAATCGCCGCCGCTCGTCAAGATGCCGATGCACTTCGCTCGCGCCGCCAGCATGCTCGTTCCTTTCCCTATTTTCGTCGGACGTTGTTCTATGCAAAAAAGCAGACAGCAGACAGCAGGCAGCACTGTCTGCTGCCCGCTGTCTGCTGCCTACTGCCTGAAAACTCGAGAAGCCTGCGCATCCGTTGGCGCGGCTTCTCACTGGCGTGGGGATCGGTTTGAGCGTCAATTATCGATGCCGGGGATCATGGGGAAACCGGGAAACGCCGGCATATCGGGGAACGGCAAGGTCATCAGATTGGCGAACGGGGACGGCAGCAATTGCTGGATCATCGCTCGATGCTGAGCGGGCACATCGTTCACGCTCGTGTACTTTCTGGTTTCCTTGCCCTGCTGCACGGTGATCTCGCTGATCTTGTTTTGGCCATTTTCGATCTTGCCGGCAACGCTGATCTTCAGCTCATCTTTGACATAATTGCCGGTGAATTTGTCGCCGTCCTGGTCCTTGACGAGCTTGGCCCCGTTGACGGTCATTTCCATGTGCAGCTTGTCGAGCTTGCCCGGCATCAGCGGATTGATCGGCATGACCGGGATGCGCGGCCCGACGATGCCTGGCATGCGACCGATGCCGCCGCCGATGCTCTGCACGAGCGCCGGCATCTTGGCCCCCTTGATCGTTTCCTCCTTGCCCAGCCGAACCACCACGAGATCGATCGGCTCATTGGCCTTTTGATCCTTCACGAGTTTCGCGAAGCCAGCCGGATCATTCGGCACCTGAGTCGCGCCGATCTTCACGAGCACATCGTTCGCCTTCAATCCGGCCTTGGCGCCGATCGAGTTGACATCCACGGCAGCAACGACGAGCCCCTCGTTTTCCTCCAGCCCAAGCTGCCCCTGCAAATCCGCCGACGGCTTCTCCAGCCGCAATCCGCCCCAGCGCAGGTGCGTTCTGCCGCCGCGAATGCCAGGCTGATCTGGCACGATGCCCTCGCGCCGAAGAGCTTCCTCAAGTTGCTTCTGAATCGGCTTGGTCTGGGCCGGCGCCTGGCTAGTCAGGGAAAGAACGCCGCACACGCCGATGGCGAGCAGCGAAAGTTTGCGATTCATGATTGGCTCCTCTTGCAAGATATAAGCAGTATTTGAATTAGGACGATTCTCCTGACGTTATTCTAACCGGGGAGCGAAGCGAACGCGAAGCGAAATTTCCGCCTCAAAACAATTTGCCGCCCAGGGCATCGAAATAAACGCCGGCGAGGCGGAAGATCGCCCAGATGATGAACGCCGCAACGCCGCACCAGACGGCGCCGGCAGCGCCGCGCGTCAGCATGGTCATCTGACGGGCCGTCTCCTCCTGATATTGCTGGGCCAGCACGCGCATCATCTCCGGGACGCTGCCGCCGGCTTCGGAGCTAAAGATCATTTCGAGAAAATCGCTGGTGAACACCCCGCTTGCTTCCAGCGCTTCGTGCAGCGATTTCCCATTTTTCAAAGCGCGGACGATGCCATCGGCCGCCGCGGCGAAATAAGCGTTGCCGGTCGCCTCCAGGCTGAGTTGCAGCGCCTTTCTGATCGACAGGCCGGAATCGAGCGTCAATTGCAGGGCCAGCGTGAATCGGCTCATCGCCAGGGCGCGCAGGCAAGGCCCCAGCGCCGGCGTGCCGAGCAAGATGCGATCCAACCACGCCCGCTGCCGGCCGAGCCGCGCAACGATAATGTAGAGTATCGCAATGGTTCCGAGCACACTGGCGACGGCGCCGAGAAACGCCAACGATCCAGCCGCGCCGCTCAGGCCGAAGATCGTCAGCATCGGCTTGTCGCCGCCAATGATGCCGACGATGTAGATGACGCCGGCCAGAATGGCGACGGCGAAGACGAACTGGACAATCGGCAGAAAAGTTTGGCTGCGAAATTTTCGCCGCAGCTGAAGTTCGAGCTGATAATAGCGTTCCAGCTCGCCGAAGACTTCCGCGATGTGGCCGGTGTTCTCGCCGACTTTGACCATCGAAAGAAAGAGCGGCGGAAAGGCGTCTTTCTCAACCTCGAGCGCACTATCGAGGCTCGTGCCTTGCTGAAGCGCATCGCTGAGCCGGCCGGTAATGGGCCGCAAAGAACGCCGGCCACGCTCGCTTTGTTTCTTCAGCACCTGATGGATGCCGAGCCCGGCGCCAAGCTGATGCCGAAGCACCCGGCACAGATCGATAAGGTCCGGTAAGCCGACACGCTGCGAGAACATCGTGAAGCCTTTCTCCCCTCTTCCCCATATTCGAGGCCGGCGCTGAGAGATTTAGGATTTCCGCCCGAGTCGTCTTAGGATTCGTCTCAAGGTCTTACGGTCCGGCTGAAATGGCGACTCTGGGAGCGAAGGCGATGGCAAGGCGTGGGTGCGAGCGAATGGCGTCTGTTTTAATTTCTTGTTGTGAACATACACCATAAGCGCGTGCAGGGAGAGAGTATCCTGGACATTGTATGCAAGCAGCGTTTCCAGCGCCTTTACGTTGCCTCGGCGGTGATATTCGCCCCAAAGCAGGACCGCGATGTTGCCATCGACATCCTCCAGTTCCGGGCGGACAAGCTTCAATCGCTTCTCACACCGCTTCAGCCCGCCTTTTAGGCCGAGGCTCGCCAGATGATGCCTCAAGTCGACGTGGGCTTGAGGCAGCTGGATGTCCATAAAAAAATCTCTGATCCGCGGCGCATCGAAGGACTTGCCGTTATAAGTCACCAGCAACGCGTACTCCATAATGTCGGTGCAAAAATCGCCAAGGTTCTGGCCGTTGACGTAATGCCGGATTGTTCGGCCGTCATAGAGGACGATGGTTGTTATCTCCGCTGACGGGTCGAGGCCAGTGGTCTCGATATCCACGAATGCGCACTTGCCCTGAAAGTCCTGATAGAGGCGCCATTCCTGGCTGGGCGGCAGGTTTCCGACGAAGAAACCCGGATTGCTCTGAGCGTGGTTGTGATGAGACTCTTGCATGTGGGCAGGCCATGATTCCCGAATCGTGCGCGGAATTCTGACGCCATCTCTGGGCATTTCGCAATCCCAGGAAGTGACACCGGCCGCCCACAAATCTTGCTCGGTTTTCGCACCGATTCCGCGAATGTGGCAAAAAGTGTGCTTCAACATGGAAACTCCTCATTTAGGCTAACGGACAGTCACGCAACTACGGCCGGCGCGCGGTTCGTTTGTTGGGTCGCTTTTGAATTGGCAATTTGGGGTCAGGCTCGCCGAGCGCATGCTCGCAAAGGCCCAATGCGTTCATGGGGCAGACTCCGCATTTGCGCGGATACTTTTTCTCCGGAATCGGCTCACGCTCAAGTAGCCAATATTTCAGCGCCCAATTCAGATCATTTGTCGCTTTCCCCTCGTCGTACCGGAACAGATGCGCTGTCCATTGCTCCGACTCGACCTTTCTTCTCCTGATCCCGCTTGCCACCAGGATTTTCGCTTCCTGCTGGCAGCGCTCGTTAATCTCGTGCAATGTTCCCTTGCTGTTCAGCAGTGAGAGTCTGGCGTCTTTTGGCAATGGATCTGCACCGTCGATGCGTTCCCTTGGCGGCAGAAACACGATCCCAAGGCAAAGATTCTGTGTGGCGAATCCGTTATTTTGGGCGAGAAGTCCATACAACTCGGCCTGAACTATATGGTTGTCGAACGGAGTTTTGCGCGAGAGAATTTGAAATCGAGCAAAAGAACAGCCGTTTTGCCATCGACTGCAAGAAAATCTGGCCGGCCGCGGAGCAGGACATCCTGGCAACGGGCTTCCATCGTCCATTCGCTTATGGCCAGCTTTTTGCCTGCGCGGATTTCTTGCTCCAATTCAGCTTGGGTGATTGGCTTGGCCTCGCTGGCGAGTGCCGCATGGCCCTCCTCGCCATCATCGAGCGTCGGCAACTCAATCCGCACTTCGGGATGCAGTCGCTTAAGGTGAACCTCGTACTCGCAGTAATACTGCTTCGCGATTTGCGATGGCGTAAGGTGATCGGCTCCGTGGCGTAGTTTCGCGGCCATATTCATTTTTCCTTTCTGCTGCGTGTGCCAGGACGCACGCTTTTTGCGCCGGCGGAAGCGATCACATCTTGGCTTTTCGTTGGCTTTTGTTTTCGACCACGATTCTGGCTTCTGTCTGACGACATTTCCATGCGGTATGCCAACGTCCACCACTCATCACTTTTTCCGATTTTATCGTGGTGTTCCCAGTACCACTGGACGACAACGATGATGGCCCAGGCGTGCGCGTAGTCGAGTTCTTTCAATTTCTCGACGAGTTTCACGACCGCCCGCTCAGTTACGTCATTTTGATCGGGGTCCGCCCATTTCCAGCCGAGTCCGTGGAGCCGGTGTCCATCCTCGACTGCCGAAGCGAGAAGGTACTTTGGATTGGCAAAATCAGGATCAAACTTCATTGCCTTCAAGGCATCAGCGAGGATCCCCCAATCATTGAGGCAATGGAATGCATCCACCGCAGGTTCGCAGATGTCCTTTAGGAACGTGCCGGAATTATCCGCAATCGCTCGCGCCAGGAGTGCCGCCCAGCACTCGATGGCTTGGTTCAAAGCCGGCGATGAACTGCCCACAACTTCGATAGACTTGTCGGTTGGGTAAACAGAGTAACGGGTATCGGTACGAGCCATATTCCCTCCATTGATCGCATTCTACGCGCGACCTTCTCTGTAGTCAATAGTAAGACTTGCTGCAATTATTACTACGATAATTCGATCACTCTCGTGTTCCATGGAATTTCGCATTTCCAGGACACCCACGGCTTACGGGCATCATAAAGTATACCGAGCCTGCATACGGATGTTCCGCGCGGAACCTTCGGGGGGAGGTGAACGAAATGCACAGGTCTTGCACACATCCGACAGCGCGGAAAAGTCAAGGTCAGCACTGCATGCAAATGTTCCGCGCGGAACTTCTTGGAGGCGATCTGCCTACAATATAGTTATGGAAGCCGACGCCACGCAATACGATCCGCGCTATTTGGCCGGCATCGTCCTGTTCAATCGCGGCGATTTCTTCGAGGCCCACGAGGTCTGGGAATCGCTGTGGATGGAAACCTTCACCCCCGAGAAGAAATTCTATCAGGGCTTGATCCAGGCCGCCGTGGGGCTGTGCCATTTCTGCAACGGCAACGTGCGCGGCGCCTTGAAGCTCTACCGCTCCAGCCGCGAATACATGCTGCGCTATGGCACGCCGTTTCTCGGCCTGGATCAAACCGCGTTCTGGGGCCAGATGGACGCTTGCTTCGCGGAGTTGGTCGCGCAAACGGAACCGACGCGCGTGGACATCAAGGAGGAATTGATCCCGACGCTGGCATTGACGCCGCCGCCGGACGCCTGGCCTGAGCCCGAGGCGTTTCTGCACGAGGACGATTGATCTCCCCTCTCCCTCTGGGAGAGGGGTTGGGGGTGAGGGAAGGGCCGGAAGCGATAATGGTGAACACCCTCACCCCCGGGCCCCTCTCCCAAAGGGAGAGGGGAGAACTGCCGGCCCCTCTCCCAAAGGGAGAGGGGAGAATTGAGCATGACCATGAGCGATCTATTTCCCCTCGCCGAATTCGCCGGCAAGGCTCGGCTTTTCCCGTTGCCGAACCTGGTTTTCTTCCCGCAGGTGATGCAGCCGTTGCATATCTTTGAGCCGCGCTATCGCCAGATGACCGCCGATGCACTCGAAGGGGACCGCCTGATCGCCCTCGTGCTGCCGCGGCCCGGCTGGGACAAGGATTACGAAGGCAATCCCGCGATCCATTCGGTAGCTTGCCTGGGCCGAATCCTTGCCGAGCAAAAACTCGACGATGGCCGCTACAACATTCTCCTGCGCGGCACGGCCCGCATCCGCATCGTCGAGGAGATCGCTTGCGAATCGCTCTACCGCATGGCCCGCTGCGAGATGCTGCATGAATTACCCATCGCGGACGAAGGCCGGTCGCTGTTCTGGCGCACGACGCTGATCGACAAGGCGCCGGGCTGGCTGCCGAAACAGGGGGAGGTCGCGGGCCAGTTCGCCAAGCTGTTGCAAAGCGATCTGCCGCTCGGGGCGTTATGCGACATCCTGGCATTCGCATTGCCGCTCGACGCCGAGTTCAAGCAGACGTTGCTGGAGGAGTTGCGCGTGGAAGCGCGCTTGCGGACGCTGCACGATTTCCTCGAAGGGGCCCAGGCGGTGGTCTCGCATCGCAAATTTCCACCGGAATTCAGCGTGAATTGAGCGGCAGCCTCGGTCCATTTTTTTTTCGCAAATCGGTGATTTCCCGCTTGCAATCACGTTTGCTCCCATTCACAATGAGTTGAATCCATTTCCCTTCATTTCCCGTCGGGAGCATTTCCATGGCCACGATTCGCGACATCCTTGCCGTCAAGGGCAAAAAAGTGATCACCATTTCCCCGGAGGCGAGCGTCTTCGACGCCACCGTGCTGATGATGGACCTCGGCATCGGCTCCCTGCTGGTTGTCGATGAAGGCCGGCTCGTCGGCATGCTCACGGAACGCGATCTCCTCTATCACGTCGTGGCCGAAGAGCGCGACGCCCAGGCGACAAGCGTCGGCGAACTGATGGAACGCGACGTCGTCTGCTGCCGGCCCTACACCGACATGGACGAAGCCAAGAGCGTCATGAAGAATCGCCGCGTCCGTCATCTGCCGGTGATGAGCGACGAGGAGGAGCTGGTCGGCCTGATCTCGATCGGCGACTTGAATGCGTACCAGACCGATTCGCAGGAGCGGACGATTTATCTGCTGGAGGAATATATCCACGGGACGTGGTAGTGGTTTCGTCGCACGAGCCGGAAGCATAAGCGACGGATTCTCGCCGATCGAGCGTCGCCAACGCTTCTGGCTCGTCTCCGACTGAAGTTCGTTCTTTACTCGGGAAACAACTCGGAGAGCGGCAGCCGGAATCCCGGCAGAACCGTGCCGCCATCAAGGACATCGCTGCGCGTCAAGCCGTGGACATCCTTGAGCGACTGGTAAATGTAAACCACCGATTGATGCGGATAGACAACCCACACCTGTTCCATGCCCGCTTCGAAATACTCAGCGATCTTGTCCAGGAGCTCGGACGCGTCGTCATTTGGGCTGACGACTTCAATTCCAAGATTCGGCGTCACGTCCCACGCATTCTCGGTGTGATCCTTCTTGCGATCCTTTGCCCAGCGTTGATAAGACACGAACGCAACGTCGGGCCGGCGATTGCGGTTCACAGGAAGAGCGAGATGGAACAGTGTTTCCGTGGCCAAGTGACCCAGGTGCGAGGTCTTGAGAAAAACACCGATTTCGACGGTCAATATAGTGGCCGTCAACGTTGCAAAGTAGCTCATAGGGGGCAGCTCCACTTTTTGGCCGTCGAAAATCTCGTAAAGCGGCTCGTCATCTTTCGACCGCTTGGCCTCAAGCGGGGCAAAAACAGCGGCAGTGCTCATAGGAAAACCTCATCGTGAAATACAATCGGTCAGTTCGCGGCAGCGATCCGCCCTTCCATTGGGCTCGAAGCAGTCGCATATAGCTTCTTCGGAATGCGGCCCGCCAGAAACGCCAATCGGCCCGCGTCGCAAGCATACTTCATGGCGTAGGCCATTCGCAAGGGGTCCTGCGCCGATGCAATGCCGGTGTTGAGCAGAACGCCGTCGCAGCCGAGCTCCATGGCGACGGCGACATCGCTGGCGGTGCCGACGCCGGCGTCGATAATCACCGGATAATCCGGATCGCCGTCCTTGAGATATTCGAGGATAATCCGGATGTTGTTCGGATTTAGGACGCCCTGCCCGGAGCCGATCGGACTGCCCGCCGGCATCACGCTGGTGGCGCCGGCATTCTTCAAACGCCGGGCCATGATCGGGTCGTCGCTCGTGTAAACCAGCACCTGGAATCCTTCCTTCACCAGCGTCTCGGTCGCTTGCAACGTCGCCACCGGATCGGGCAGCAGCGTCTTCGTATCAGCCAGGCATTCCAGCTTGACCCAGTCAGCCCCGCGATTGCCAAGATTGCTCAAGAGCTCGCGGGCAATGCGGGCATGGCGAATCGCATCCTCCGCATTGAAGCAGCCAGCGGTGTTCGGCAGGATCGTCAGCTTCTTCAGATCGAGGAAGTCGAGAATGCTTTTGCCCTCTTTGTCGATCAACCGTTCGCGGCGGACGGCCACGGTGGTGACTTCGCAGCACGATGCGTCCAGGCAATCGCGCATGAGATCATAGGTGGCATATTTGCCGGTGCCGGTGATGAGCCGCGAGCGGAAGGTGAACTTGCCGATCGTGAGCGGTTTATCCAATCTCCCCTCGTCTTCCGGGAGAGGGATCGGGGGTGAGGGAGCCCCGCCGCCGACCAGCGTGACGACTTCGACGGCATCCCCCGCCTGCAAGCGCCGCTCCGCGTGCATCGCCTTCGGCACCACCTCGCGATTAATCTCGACCGCGATCTTGCGCGGATCGAGGCCGATCTGCTCGACGAGTTCCTGAATCGAGAGCGGTCGAGGCAATGAACTGGGTTCGCCGTTGAGGATGATGTCGATCATTTCATATTCCAGAGAAACGCGGCGTCCCAAGGCAAACCGTGCGCTAATCCGCCAAGCGAGCTTTCACGGTGCATGTCTGAATGTCCGCTTCCTATCCGTTACTGTACACTGATTATTGGCGACTGACTACAGACCACGGACCATCCCCGACCATGACCTCCCATTACATCCCGCACACGAAAATCCCCACCCTCGTCTTTCCCACGAGCACGCAAGCGTCGCGCCATGTCGCGCTCATGATCGAAAGCCTGATTCGGCAGAACAACTCCGCCGGCCGACCCACCGTGCTCGGCCTGGCGACCGGCTCGACCCCCGTCGGCCTTTACCGCGAGCTGATTCGCTTGCACAAGGAAGCGGGCCTCGATTTCGCGCGCGTCGTCAGCTTTAATCTCGACGAATATTATCCGATGACGCCGGACGATGCCCACAGCTATCAACTTTGGATGCACGAAATATTCTTCAAGCACGTCAACGTGAAGCCGGAGAATGTGCACATCCCGGACGGCATGATCGCCGTGCCCGACATTGAGGAATACTGCGCTCGCTACGAACAGAAGATTCGCCGGGCGGGCGGCATCGATCTGCAAATCCTGGGCATCGGCCGCAGCGGCCATATCGGCTTCAATGAGCCCGGCTCCACGCGCCATAGCCGAACGCGCTCGGTCACGCTCGATCCGGTGACGCGCCGCGACGCTTCGGGCGATTTCTTCGGCGAGGAGAACGTGCCGCACCAGGCGCTGACGATGGGCGTCGGCACGATCATGGAAGCCCGCAAGATCGTCATCATGGCCTTCGGCGAGCACAAGGCGCCGATCGTGCGCAAGGCGGTTGAGGAGGAAACCAGCGAATCGGTCACGGCGAGCTTTTTGCAAAAGCACAACGACACGACGTTCATTCTCGATCAGGCCGCCGCCGGGCATCTGACGCCGATCCGCACGCCGTGGGTGATTGGCTCCGTCAACTGGTCGCCGAAGCTGATTCGCCGGGCCGTCATTTGGCTCAGCATGAAAGTCGGCAAGGGGCTGCTGAAACTGTCCGACGACGATTTCCGCGAGCACGAGCTTTACGAATTGCTGCGCGAGTTCGGCCCCGCCCACAAGCTCGGCCGGCGCGTCTTCGACGAAATGATGAACACCATCCGCACCAGCCCTGCCGGCGATCAAGGCCAAAAAACCTGCCTCGTCTTCAGCCCGCACCCGGACGACGATGTCATCAGCATGGGCGGCACCATCATCCGCCTCGTCGAGCAAGGCCACAAGGTCTTTATCGCTTACATGACCAGTGGCAACATCGCCGTCTTCGATCACGACGCCTGGCGATTCACCGATTTCGTCTGCTCCTTCAACGAGCTCTTCGACCTCAACAAACAAAAGTCGGCCGAGCTGAAGCAATGCGTGCGCGAATTCCTGGCGAAGAAGAAGCCGGGCGAACCGGATTGCCCGGAGCTATTGGAGATCAAGAAACTGATTCGCGAGACCGAGGCGCGGGCCGGCGCGTTGGCGGCCGGTGTGCCTCCCGATCAACTCATCTTCATGAACCTGCGCTTCTACCGCACCGGCACCATCGCCAAGGCGCCGATCCATCCCGAGGACATCGACGACATTATTGGCCTGCTCAACCGACTGAAGCCGGACCAGATTTATGTCGCCGGCGAGTTGTCGGACCCTCACGGCACGCATCGCACCTGCGCGACAGCGATCTACGATGCGGCGCGGCGCGTCCGGGATTCCTCCCCACGCCCCGCCGGGGGAGATGGGCCGGGGGTGAGGGGGAACGCATCCTCCCCTCTCCCATCCGGGGGAGAGGGGCCGGGGGTGAGGGCTTTCGAGGTTTTGCTCTATCGCGGCGCCTGGGAGGAATGGGAACCGCACGAGATCGAACGCGTCGTGCCGCTCAGCCCCAGCGATCTGGAGCGCAAGAAGAACGCAATCTTTCGCCATCAATCGCAAAAAGACAAGGCGATGTTCCCCGGCGTCTCCGACAAGCGCGAATTTTGGCAACGTGCCGAGGACCGCAACCGCGACACGGCCAAGGTCTACGATCAGCTCGGACTGCCGGAGTTTTACGCGCTCGAGGGCTTCGTGCAGTGGCGGGAGTGAGTTACGATGGAAGCCGCGAAATCAGATACGGCTTGCATGGCACTTCAAACGAGTTGGCATGAGTCTCGCGTCGAGGTTCGGGCCCGTCTGGTGCCTCGCTACCTATGGACGACCGCATCCATTGACGTTTTTTTGAATGGCGAGCCGGTACTTCGCACGGCGGGTCGAGCCAGTCGGTTTGGCTGTGTGCACTCCGCATTCCATCACGGCGGGGAAATTCATGAGGCCGAACTGGCATGGGGAGTCTTCGCAAACGGCGCCTTCCCGTTCACTTTGCGCATCAATGGGGAGATTCTCCTCGTTGCGGAAGTTCCGGTGGATTACACGGCGGAAGCCCTGCTCGGCTGGATAGGCCTTTGCGCGGCCAGCGGTATATTGTTATGCTTGCTCATCAAGCAGGCGCTCGAATTCGAATAACGCGCGAGTTTTGGCAATGTGCCGAGGACGGCAATCGCGATACCGTACAATTCTGCGACCAACTCGGCTCGCCGGAATCCGATGCGCTCGAAGGTTTCATACAATGGCGGGAGTGATCTCACGCATCATCCTGCCACCCGACGAAGTACTGCGGGTGGCCAAGCGGATCGACCTTTTGTTGCAGTTGAAATCGATTGTCGAACACTTTCGACGCAATCCATCCATCCTGGGCCGGCGTGCTGACGTAGCCTTCGGGAGTCCAGGCGAGAATCTCGAACGAGAGCTTGCCATCGCGAGCATCGACGAGCCAATATTCGGCGACGCCGGCTTTCCAGTACAGGTCGCGCAACAGCACCACGTCCTTTTGCACCGAGGTCTTGCCGACGACCTCCAGCGTCATGTCGGGACTGCCGTCCAGCTCCATGATCCCTTGGCCCGGCTTTTCGATCAGGCGGAGCCGGCCAGTGCTTATCGTTTCCCACGTGAAAAACAACCCATCGGGTTCGGCGCTCAAATTGGCGCTCGCGTTTTTCAGCAACATTCGGTCCGGCACATCGCGCCCCGATGCCGCCGCCTGGACCACGCTCATGATCGCAAAATCATAAGCCGCCTTCACCTGATTGTGCGTCAAAAATTCTTCCATGGACGTGTCCACCCAGATGCCGGTGGCGAGAAATGCGATTTCGCCGTTCCGCGGAGAGTCATCGGAGGTGCGCCATTCGCAGAAGGAATCCAGGTCGTCCACCCATCCGGGAATGACAATTTGGCCCATAAGGAACACTTTCAGGCGGCGTGGCGACGGCGTTAAGAGCGTGGCAGACATAGTCAATTTCCGCGCGCGGCGATAACCTTGTTGGCACTTGACACGACAAACCCCGACAGCGAGTCCCAAAGCGGCTCGAATCCTTCCACGTCATCGGGCGAGCTTTGTTGCATGAACGAAATGCGTTCCGCATCCCAGTAATATGCGAGCAACTCCGGTTTGAAATCGCTCAGCAGAGCCGGCAAATTGTGCAGATGGTCCGCTTCGACGGCGCACCGCTCCGCGTTGGTGCCGCTCCAGCCGAGAGCGCGAATACGCAGCAACCCGGTGGTTAGAATCTCCGTGATAATCTCGGCGATTTCTGCTGGACATTGCATGACGCTACCCCACGGGCAAATCGAGAATTGACGCGGCCGTCGGCGTCAGGTTGAACTTGACCACCTGCACGGTAATCTTGGTCCCTTGCTGAGCGGCAAATCCGACTGCATGGTGGCCGTCCCAAATTACGCCGTCCGGCGTCACCCGAATCGGCGTGGATCTCTGCGTACCAGAGTCCAGCAATCCTTGCTGAATGTCAAGTCGAACCTGCGAAAGATCCAACCGGCTCGGCAGGAGCATCAGCGGATCGACTCTCGCTTGAAGGTGGCCGACCTGCGCCGTAATCGGGTTCTGCCAGCCCGCAGGGATGGTCATTGTAGTCCGCCCCACGACGCTATTTATCCGCCGGCTTCTTCTCCCCCCGCACCTCTTGCGTGCCTGGCTGGAAGTCGAAAACCGCCGCGGAGAGGACCAGCTTCTTGTTGGCGAAGTGCTGGTACGCCGCCACGACGCGGCCGCCGAACGCGTCGATGCCGATGTAGTCGCCGAAGAAGGCGCCCTTGACGCACTCGAAAGGCTCCTGAGCGATTTTGTGGTTGACGAAAGTTCTGCCGCCGTCAATCGAGCGGGCCATTGTAAGGCCGGTGAGCGTTCCCTCGGTGTCGCGGCGGTCGAAGAAGACGATGTTGACCGAGCCGTCCGCGGGATCGACGGCCATCCAGGTGAAGAATTGCTCCTTGCCGTTGCCCTTGGGATCGTCGTTGACGCGCAAAGGCTTGGTCCAGGTGTCGCCGCCGTCTGAGGAGCTCATGACGAAGATGTCGGGATCGTTGTCGCCGTTGCGGCGGTCGGCCCAGTTGACGTGGATCGTGCCGCGGTGCTTGCCGTCGCTCAGGTCCACGCCCATCGACGGCATGCCGTTGCAGCGGAAGATGCCTTGGACCCCAAAGTCCCAGCCGCCGGGCGTATCGGTGAGGATTTTTTCTTTGCCGAAAGTCCAGCCGCCGTCGGTCGATTTGACGAAGGCCAATCCTTTGGGCCCGGCCCAACACGCGTAGACTTCCCCTTTCGGTCCGACCGCGGGGATCGCGCCCATCACCGTATTGCTCTTATCGATGCAATCGCCCGGCGTTTCCGAAATGCGGTGCGGCACCGAAAACGTCTTCCCCTGATCCTTCGAACGCGACGCATAAACATGAGTCTTGTGCACCGCCTTCTTGCTGCCGTACTCGTCGAACTGGGTCCAGGTGATGTAGATATTTCCCTTATATTTCGAGTCCTTGTTGTTGTCGGCCTTGATCCACGGCTTGTCCTCGAAAGGATGCACGGTGTTGACGTGATCGATGACGGCGACGGCATCATTCCAGGTCAGGCCATCGCGCGAGGTGGCGACCCAGATGCCGTTGGCGGCACGCGTGGGCCGCTCGGTGCGGATGCCCAGGAAGGAAATATAAGTCCGCAAGGCCAAACCGTCGGCGGCAAACGTGATGGCATCGTCGCCCTGCGTGCGCTTGTTGGGATTGCCCAGCGCGGCCGTCTTCCACGTTTTGCCGGCGTCGGTCGAGACATAGGAATGGTTGCTGGCCGCTTGCTGCGAAACCGCGACGATGTGGTCCGGATTGGTCGGATCAATCGCAACGGAGACCTCGACCGGCGAACGCGCATTCGCTCCACTGACGCGCACCACCTGATGCGCGACGGCCTTTTTATCCTTGGGCTCCTGCGCGGCGCGATCACCAACGAACTGGCCAGTATGACGAATGCGCCAATCCCCAGGATAACGCGGTCGGACGGATAGTGATGCATGTCGATTTCTCCAATCGGGACGCATTTCGTGTGCGAAACCGCCAACTGAGCTTTGCTCTTGCCTGCTTTGGCATCACGCTCTAGTCATGTTATCGTCCCATTTTATGAACTCCCGCGGCGAATTCTCATGAGCGTCGAATTGCACCTCGAAGAAATCGGCAAAGTCTTCGCACCGGCAACCAGGGTGCTCGACCAGATTAGGTTCAGCGTCGCCCCAGGCGAATGCCTCGCCCTCATGGGGCCCTCCGGCTGCGGCAAGACGACATTGTTGCGGCTCATCGCCGGGTTGGACGAACCGAGCGAAGGCGAAATCCGCATTGGCGGGCAGCCCGTCAATCGGATGCCGAGCCATCGCCGCGGCGTCGCGATGATGTTCCAGCGCCCCGCTTTGGTGCCACAGCGAACCGTCCGGCAGAACCTGCGCTGGGCGTGGAGCTTGCAATCGCCGTGGGCCCATTTTTTCGGCGACGGCAAACGGGCCGGCGAATTGCTCGCAATTGCCCGCATGCTTGACCTCGAAAAAGATCTCGATCGCCCCGTCCAGCATCTGTCCGGCGGCCAACAACAGCGCGTCGCCCTGGGGCGTTGCCTGTTGCGGCACGCGAAAATCTGTCTGCTCGATGAGCCGCTCGGGCATCTCGATGCGCCGTTGCGCACCGATTTGCGCCGGGAGATGCGCTCCGTGCTTCGGCAGCAGGGCTTGACATCCATCCATGTCACGCATGATCCGGAGGAGGCGTGCGCGGTCGGCGATCGCGTGGCGGTCATGCAAGCGGGCCGAATCGTGCAGATCGATGCGCCGGCGGAATTGTTGCGGATGCCGAAGAATCGCTTCGTTGCCGAGATCATCCATCAGCCGTTCGGCGGGCTCAACGTATTGGCGGGCCAGATCAGCCGCGATGGTTTGGACACTTACTTCGAGTGCGCGTTCGGTCGCTGGCCGGTGTCGGCGCTGAAGGTCAGCGCCTTGCATGACGCGCTATTCGAATGCGAGGCGCCGGCCCATGCGGGAAATGCTCACGTCGCTCTTGGCATTGCCGCCCGGGCCGTCCGCTGTTCCAGCGAGCGCCGCGCGGATCGGGAATTGATCCGGCTTTCGCTGCCGGTGCTGGAGCAGGAAGTCACGCCGGCCGGCACATGGATCGTCGCCGGCGACGGGCGCGGCCGCTTGATCGGCCAAGCCGCCGGCGAGCGCTTCGGCCGAGGTCAGGACGTGACGATGATGTTTTCCATGCAGGACGCGCACTGGTTCGACCACGCCACGGGCCGCACGCTGGCATCCGCCTGGTCAAGCCGATGTTGAATGGTGGCTGCCGTTGTGCGACGACGCGTGCCGATGGTCCCCATTCCGTTCAAACTCTTCGGTGCCGGAGCCTTCCAGCTCGAGTTTCAGATTCAGGAATTTCAGCAAATCGCGCAATGTCAGCACACCGACCAATCGGTCCCCCTCGGCCACGAGAAGCCGGCTCACACCAACCCGTTGCATCTTCTTCAGCGCATGCATGGCGTCGGCACTGGGCTCAATGGTCAGGTCGTTCAGGTCGGTTCGCATCACTTCGCCGACCGTGTGCCGATCCCACTCGGAGCGCGACATGTTGGCCAGTGCCTGCGTTTCAATGCACCCTTCCAGCCTGCCCTCGGACACGACGGGAAACGACTTGCGATGGTAACGGTAGACGAAGTCGTCGATCCAGTGATGGAGGTCGAGAGCGGGGGAGACGAAAATCGGCTGCGTGTTCATGAAGCGGCGCACCGGTTCGCCGGCCAGCGCTTGCCGAATCAGGAGCTGTTGATAGGTCGTGCGTGCGGCATTGTTGAGGAACAAGCCGATGAGGCCGCTCCAGATGCCGCCGATGATATTCCCGCTAAAGAGTTCAAAAACGCCCCAGGCAATGAGCAACCAGGCAAAGCCCTGGCCGATCAGAGAGGCCCAGTGGGTGGCCTGCCGTTCGTCGCCGCTCACCCCCCAGAGGATCGAGCGAAATACGCGGCCGCCGTCCAGCGGAAAAGCGGGAATCAGGTTGAACACCAGCACAATCGCATTGATGGCGGCCAAATAGCCGAGAACGACGACGAGCGAAATCGGCCAACCGAGATGGTATCCGACCGTGGCGACCAACCAGAGGCCGACGGCCAAGTTCAAGCTGACAATCGGCCCAGCGACGGCGACCATGAATTCCGTCAATGCCGACGGCGGCTCCTCGCCGATGTCGGCGACCCCGCCGAAAAGAAACAGCGTGATGCCGCGAATCCGCATGCCGCGACTGCGGGCCACAATCGCATGCCCTAACTCATGTAGAAGGATGCAGACAAAAAACGCCACCGCTGCGATCAGTCCCATGATCCAAAATTGATAAGGGGACTCGACGGCGGCGGCGTCAGGAAAATACTCATGAACGACCTGTGGAAAACCATTGGCGAGGCTCCAGGTGATCAAGGCGAGAATAATGAACCAGCTGGCGTCCACGTAAATCGGGATGCCGACCAGCCGAACCAATTTCCAGCGTGCCGTAAACATGGCCGTGCTCCTTGAAAAAGAACAAACGCTCGCAGGCGATCCAAGAGGAGCAAGTTTCATGCCCCGGAGCGGAATTGCGGCTTGAGATCATCGGCCCCCGAATGTCAGAATCTGCCAGCCGAGGTAGTAGACGATGCAATCAACGATCAGAGCGGCTACGCTCAAAAGCATGCCGACAATCGCGAAACGTTGATCCAGGGACCGTCGCAGCGCCGCCGTCCAATCGACGAAGCCCAGCGTCAGGCCAGCGAGGCTCAAAATGATCCCCATGGGCACCCACCAGCAAAATCCGCCGCCCAATAACGCCAACAGCACCGAGCCGTAGCTGATCCAGCGCACGTTCGGTTGTGTTTTGTTTGAACCATTCATCGCATGCTCCTTTCCAAGCGTGCCGCAATTTTCGCACAGCCTAATACATGGAGCAAACCCCATGCCGCCACAAGAGCTTTCGAGTTTGATCGGAGCAGGCTTTGCCCAAAAAATTCAGAGGCCTGGCAAACATTAACAATAAATAATAAGGAAGGAAGACATGAAAACGCGAATTTGACTCTTTCTGTTTTCATGCCTTCCTTATTTTGGAACTTGCCTTTCTTGCGGATTTCGCAATCGCATTTGTGAAAGAGACGTGTGCGATTCGGTCAAGCCCTTGCGCTTGCTGAGATACAGCAATCGTTGGTGCGAGCGGTCCGGGCAGCCGCCGCATGGTGAATCCATAAAAGGGCACACTGGCGTGCGGAAGTGACTTGAGCCAAGGAAATGAAGTGTTGCTTTTGGAAAAAAAAAGGCCGATCCGCGCCGTCCCTGGCGTGTGATCGGCCTTTGCATGGTCAGCATCCTTGCCGGACCACCCTGCCCGTTAGGGCAGGCCTGGCACTCTTGCTCAATCCGAGCAAGAGCGGCCCACAGGGAACCTTCCGTGCTTCCTGTGTGGCCTTCGTCGAGGCAGATCGTGAATGGTATCTCCCCTCGGTCATCCTGATCGATTTGCGCCAGTCCGTGGCGGGGGCGAAATACCATTCAGAAAGCTGCGTCGTCATTGATCGTGCCGCTCGGCGCGCATGCCGAGCCTGCGAATTCTTCATTCGTTCGGTGCGGTCGATCTTCGATGGTTGCAATTGAGCCTTGGGAACAGAAAAAAACACCCTACGGGGCACGCCGCATTCGCAGTCTGCCACGTTGTTACGAAGGGTGAGGATAACGTTTTCCCTGACAAAGTCAATGCAAAAAACGCCTAGGACTCCGGCGGAAAATCGTTTTTGTCCGCAACCTCTTGGAAATACTTAACCAACGGAAAATAAATTTCTTTCAAAATCGCCGCAAGTCGAATTCCTGTCGTGAGTCGCTCAACGAAATCGCGTGGTCCCGTCGAGCTCCTGTGAACGTTACTTCAATCACTGATTAGGCTTGTGATTGCCGTGCCTGCTTCTTGCGGTCGTTTTCCTTGAGATACATCTTGCGCATACGGATCGCGCTGGGCGTTACCTCGACTAGCTCATCTTCCTCGATGTATTCCAGCGCGAGTTCCAATGTCATGCGCCGCGGCGGTTTAAGGATGATGCTCTTGTCTGAGCCCGACGCCCGCATGTTCGTCAGCTTCTTTTCCTTGCACACGTTGACCGGCAAGTCGTTGTCGCGGCAGTGCTCACCGACCACCTGGCCTTCATATACCGGCTCCGGGGCGCCGACAAAAAGCGAGCCTCGCTCCTGCAAACCGTCCAAGGCGAACGGCGTGGTCTTGCCGGTCTCGGTCGAGATCATGACGCCGTTAAGCCGGCTCGGAATCGAACCGCGGTTCGGTTGATAATCGTAGAACGTGTGGTGCATGATTGCCTGGCCACTGGTGGCGTTCAACAGGCGGGTGCGGAGCCCGATCAGGCCGCGTGCGGGAATGGTGAACTCGATGTGAGCGCTGTCGCCGCGCGTGTCGAGCTTGACGCACTCGGCCCGGCGGTTGCCCACCAGCTCCATCACCGATCCGACGTGCGATGTTGGCGCGTCCACGACCAGATACTCGATCGGCTCCATCTTCTGCCCGTTGACCTCACGGAAAATAACGCGCGGCTTGCCAACCGAAAGCTCGAATCCCTCGCGGCGCATGGTCTCGATCAGGATCGACAGATGCAAAAGCCCGCGGCCGGAGACGAAGAACTCATCCTTCTTGTCCGCGCTGGGAACGACGCGCAACGCCACATTCGACTGCAATTCGCGCATCAACCGATCACGCAATTGCCGGCTCGTGACATAGGTGCCCTCCTGTCCGCAGAACGGCGAATCGTTGATGCGAAAGAGCATGTCGAGCGTCGGCTCATCGACCTTGATCGGCGTGAGCGCGACGGGATTCTCAATGTCCGCGATGGTGTCGCCGATGTCGAGTTTCTCCAGGCCGACCACGGCGCAGACGTCCCCCGCCAGCACTTCATCGGTCTCGATGCGGCCCAGGCGGTCGAACACGTAAAGCTGCTTGATCGTGCTGTCCACTCGCGTTCCATCGTGCTTCATGAGTGCGATGCGCTGGTTCTTGCGAATCTTGCCCGCATTCACGCGGCCGATGGCGATGCGGCCCACGTAATCGCTGTAATCGAGCGAGATCACCAGCATCTGCAACGGCGCCTCCATCTCTACATCCGGCGGCGGCACGTGCTTGATGATGGCGGCAAACAGCGGCTTGAAATCGACCGCCGGGATCGCCAGATCGGTCGTCGATACACCCGCTCGGCCCGCCGCGTAGATGGTCGGGAAATCGAGCGTCGCATCATCCGCATCCAGGGCAACGAAGAGATCGAACACCTCGTTGAGCACCGCCATCGGCCTGGCGTCGCCGCGGTCGATTTTATTGATGACGACAATGGGCCGTAAGCCGCATTCAAAGGCCTTGCGCAAGACGAAGCGCGTCTGCGGCAGCGGGCCCTCGGCGGCATCAACGAGCAACAAGCAGCCGTCGGCCATCTTCAACATGCGCTCGACCTCGCCGCCGAAATCCGCGTGGCCCGGCGTGTCGATGATGTTGATCTTGGTCCCCGCCACGGTCAGAGCGATGTTCTTGGCCAGGATGGTGATGCCGCGCTCGCGTTCGAGATCGTTGGAGTCAAGAATGAGGCCGTGCTGCCCCCCCTGCAAGCGGTCGAGTTCCTCGGAGCGGAACAGGCCCGATTGCCGCATCATTTGATCGACGAGCGTTGTTTTGCCGTGATCGACGTGAGCGATGATGGCAATGTTGCGTATGTCAGTCCGTTTCATGAATTCGCTTTCGTGAATTTTCCATTAAGATCAAAATCGTAGTGGTTCTTTATGAGAGGTGGTTTATTATAACCGAAACTTCCCCCAGCGGCACAGATCGCTCTGTGCGAAAAGATGATGAAGGGCGAGGCCGGGGATTGTTTTGGCAAGCATCGGAGAAACCATGAGTTCTATTTTCATACCCTCCACAGCCGTAATATGCGTGCTAATCGTGGTGCTTTTTGTCGTTCTTTTTTCGATTTGGCATGAAAAGGAATTCAAAAGGCGATTCCCTGCAATTTCGGAAAGGGAATTCATCGCGCGGTGCAGACCCGGAACGAATCCAGAGATAGCTTTGAGGGTAAGGAAAATTGTGGCAGAGAACCTTGGCGTTGAGTACGATCGAATTCACCCTTCAATGCGGTTTGCGGAAGATATTGGCGCGGATTAGCTTTCCGTGAGCTTTGTTCGTCCGTTGCAAGGCCGGGGAGTCGGTGTATGCGTGCAACGCATTAGCGCAACATTCGTCTGGCCAATCAGTTAGTCGCAGAAATTGCGTTGCATGAGAATCCAACCGGGAGAGATCGCGTGCAGCTTTACTTGATCCGACATGCCGACGCGCTGGCTTTGGGAGAGCGCGGCATCACCGATGATGATGACCGCCCCTTGAGCGAGAAGGGGGAAGCCGACGCTCATGCCGCCGCGATGGCTTTGCAAGCGAAGGGCATTATGCTGGACAAGCTGGTTACGAGCCCATTGCTGCGAGCCCGGCAGACAGCGGAGATCCTGTTGCGCGCCTGGTCGAGGCCGGAGTTGATCCTGGACACCTGCGATGCGCTCGCGCCCTCCGGTAAACCACGCAAGCTGAGCAAGTATCTGCTGAAGACAGGGGGCGACAAAATCGGCTTGGTGGGGCATATGCCGCACCTGGGGGAATTCGCCGCGTGGCTTTTGGGCAACAAGAAATCCCAGATCGACATCGCCAAAGCCGGCGTCGCCTTCATTACCTGCGGCGATCTACCCGCCAAGGGGCTCGGCTCCCTGCAATGGCTCGTCACGCCGGAATGGTATTGATCCGCGTAAGCCCCAGGATAAGCGCAGCGTTCCTGTGGGTTAATCAAGAATCTCCATTCATTTCCATCTTGCCCGCATCGTGCAAAATGTAGTACACCTCACGCATGCATGGACGCACATCGACGATCGCTCTGGGCCTTTTGACGCTGCTGGGCTGCACCGAGCCGCCCGAGAAATCGCAGCCGGCGCGAGTTCCGATCGCCTCATCCTTCAACTCCGCCACGGCCGGCTCCATCCACGGCCGAGTCGTCTGGGACGGCGATGTGCCGGTCGCCAAGCCGATGCTGAATAACACCAACGCGTTTCAGCCGAATCTTTACAAGAATCCGGTCCACTGCACGCTGCCGCACTATCCGCAAGTGAAAAATGGCGGCGTCATGGGGGCCGTCGTTTTCCTGCGCGGCATCGATCCACATGCCGCGAAACCGTGGGACCATCCCAGCGTTCGCATCGAATTCAAGGATCGGCTGTTGCAGGTGCATCAGGGAAACCACGTATCCAACGTCGGCTTCGTGCCGGTCGGCGGCGACATCGAATTCGTCAACCGCGATCCCGATTACCATTTACTGCGTGGTCGTGGAGCAGCGTTCTTCGCGGCTCCGTTGCAAGTGCCTGATCGGCCAGGTCGGCGCTCCCTGAGCAAGCCCGGCATCGTCGATCTGACCAGTGGGGCCGGCTACTACTGGCTGCACGCGCATCTTTTCGTCGCGGAGCATCCCTATTACGCGCGGACCGACGCGGATGGTCGTTTCAAGATCGAGCAGGTGCCGGCGGGGACATACGAGCTCGTCTGTTGGATGCCGAGCTGGGTGGTGATGCGCCGCGAGTACGATCCCGAAGCGGGCATCATGGTGCGCTACGCTTGGGCGAAACCGAAGGAACAGGTACACGCGGTGGTAGTGCGGGCCGGCGGAACGGTCGAAACCCAATATCGGTGGGAGAAGAACGTGTTCATCGATGGGGGAAAATGATGCCCGTGCAATCGCTCCGGGGCTTGTTGAACTCAGCTTGGCCTGTTAGCCTGACAGAAGGTTCGCGATCGGGCAAAGGGAAGCCATGATGGCGGCTGCCGCGTTGACGCCACGAGTTCGGATGATGGCAATCTGCGACGGCGTGCGCGAGAGCAGATATGAAGCAGGCGTCTTTCACTTGAAAGGGGCCCGCCAATGGATCACCGCCGATGCCTTGCCATTTATTCCCGCTCGGCTGTGGCTTTTCTTCGTGCTCTCCAGTCCCCGTGCCGGCACGTTTCCGTGTAACGTGCGCGTGGTGAATGACCGGACCGATCGGACGGTCTTCTACACACATATTGCCCCAAGGCCGACCTTCGGTGCAGATGGTGGGCTATTCATTGGCCGCGCCGCGATCCGGTGCCGTTTTCCGGAAGAGGGAAAGTACACCGTGCAGATGTGGTTTTTTCAAGAACAAGGCACCGATGTTCTCAAAGGGGAAATGCCGTTTTATGTCTCAACCGAGAGGAGCTAACCCATGAAAAAGAAAGCACGCAAGCCCGTTAAGGGAGTTTTGGTAGAGTGCGAGCTCGTTGAGGTCACCGATCCTGCGGAGTTCGCCGAACTTGAGCGTCGCGTCCGGGCGGCCGAAAAAGCGATGGCTGCCCGGGAGAAAGCGCTCGCGGCATTTGACAATGGCAGCAAGCCGAGGACGCGCAAACGCAAGTAGCCGGAGTTGCATAATGCAATCGCCGGCTCCGAAAGCCGGTGTGACGACGTGCACCGTGCATGGACACGACCACGGCCATGCATTCCCGAATCGACGGCGCATTCTAGCCGCCAATTTTCACGCCGCAAGATGAGCATACGTGGTATTCGTCCTTGAGAAATAACCCAAGTATGCACAACGGAAAAAAGACGACGAGCAAAATCACGAAAACAATCCAGCCTGCGGCCGAGGTCTTGCGTACAGCGGTCGGCGGTAGGTGCGTCTTGCAGTAGGGGCAAGTGAAAACTCGTCCACTTGGGAGGCGCTCATTCTCAATGGGAAAGCGTTGTTTTTTTCCGACCTTAATTTGCTCCCCACACGCGCATTGCACCACCTTGCCAGGCACATCCGTGATTTGCGCCCCGCACGTTGGGCATTCAACGCTAAGCATGAATTAGCCCCCTAATGTCATCGACGTTCTCGTTCCCAACATTCTATTAACCCGATACAATGCTGCCATGATGGAGCAACTCAAACAAATCGTCCAAAAACACTGGGGCTTCGCCACCTTCCGCCCGCTCCAGGAGGACGCGATGCGCGCCGTCCTCGATGGCCGCGATTCGCTCTTGGTTCTGCCCACCGGCGGCGGTAAATCGCTTTGCTTTCAGGCCCCCGCCGTCCTGCGCGGCGGCACCACCGTTGTCGTCTCGCCGCTCATCGCCCTCATGAAGGATCAGGTGGACGGACTGCAATCGTGCGGCATTCCCGCGGTGCAGCTTGATAGCTCGCTGTCGCCGCGCGAACGCTTCAATTTCGAGCAGGATGTCCGCGATGGGGCGATTCGGCTGCTGTTCGTGTCGCCGGAGCGGTTGATGATGCCGGAATTTCACAACCTGTGCCGGCAGGTCGGCGTCAAGACGTTTGCGATCGATGAGGCCCATTGCATCAGCCATTGGGGGCACGATTTTCGCCCCGAATATCGCATGTTGAGCCGAATCAAGGAGCTGTTCCCCGGCGTTTCGGTGCACGGCTACACCGCGACGGCGACCGAGCAGGTGCGAGCCGATATTTGCAAGCAGCTTTCGCTCGCTAATCCGCTCGTCCTCGTCGGCAACTTCGATCGGCCCAATCTCACCTATCGCGTGTTGCCTCGCCAGAATCTGGAAAAGCAAGTCCGCGAGATTCTCGACCGCCATCAAGGCGAAGCGGGCATCATCTATTGCCTGAGCAAGAAAAACGTGGACGAGACCAACGCGATGGTGCGAAGCTGGGGCTTCAAGTCCGAGGCATATCACGCGGGCAAGGACACCGAGGAACGGACGCGCGTGCAGGAGCTGTTCATCAACGAGGATTGCGACATCGTCGTCGCCACGGTCGCGTTCGGCATGGGGATCGACCGCTCGAACATCCGCTTCGTGCTGCATACGTCGATGCCGAAATCGGTCGAGCATTATCAGCAGGAGACGGGCCGAGCCGGGCGCGACGGGCTGGAAGCGGAGTGCGTGCTCCTGCATTCGGGGCAGGATTTTGTGCTCTGGCGTTCGATCCTCGAGAAGTCGGCTCAGGAAAATAACGTAGACGCCGATTTTCTGCCCAACGCGACCAAGCATCTGACCGACATGGACAACTATGCCCGCGGCGCCGTCTGCCGGCACAAGGCGCTGGTCGGCTACTTCGGGCAGACCTATGCCGAGCCGAGTTGTGCGGCGTGCGATCTGTGCCTGGGCGACGTGGAAATCGTTGCCGATGGGGAATCGCTGGTGATCGCGCAGAAGATTCTTTCCTGCGTGGCCCGCGTCAAGGAGCGCTTCGGCGTCAACCACGTCATCGGCGTCTTGCGGGCCGACGACAGCGAGCGCATCCGCCAACTCCAGCACGACAAGCTCAGCACCTACGGCCTGCTCAAGGAGCATTCGGTCAAGGTGCTGCGCGACTGGATTTTCCAGCTCATCGGCCAGGGGGTGCTCGCGAAGGCGGGCGACGAATATCCGGTGCTGAAATTGAATCTCGCGTCATGGGAGGTGATGAAGGGCAAGCAAAAAGTGCAGCTCACGCAGCCGGTGCGGAAGAAATCGGAGAAGGTGAAGCAATCGCGCGCCGACGTGGTGTCGTGGGACGGCGTCGAGCGGAATCTGTTCGAGTCGCTGCGCAAATGGCGGTTCGATCTCGCCAAGCAATCGGGCAAGCCGCCTTACGTCATCATGAGCGACGAGACATTGCGGCAACTTGCGCGAGTGCGGCCGTCGGACTCCGAGAAGCTGCGTATGATCTACGGCATCGGCGATCAGAAGCTGCGTACCTACGGCCATCTGGTGCTGTCGATCGTCAAGGAGTATTGCGGGGAGCACGCGCTGGCGATGGACAACGAAGCCGGGCCTGTCGCCGTTGCACCCGCTTCGCCGAAGACAATGACGGCGGTGCTGGCTCAAGCTTTTCAACTGTTTCGCGAGGGAGCGGCCATCGAAGACGTGATGCACCAAACGGGCCGGGCGCGGGGGACGGTCGCCGATTACCTGTACGAATTCATCCGGCAAGAGAAGCCGGCCAGTGTTGCCGCGTGGGTTGCCGCGGATGTTTATGATCGAGTCGCGGAAGCGGTCGGCAAGCACGGCAGCGCCCGGCTCAAGCCGCTCTTCATCGCACTGGAGGAGAAGGTGTCGTACGATGAGATTCGCATCGTTGTGGCGCATCTGAGCAAGGATTCGCAATAGGCTCGAATTCCGATCATTGCTTCGCGGATGCATATGTCAAGATGGCCACAACCAGAAACATCCCCCCGAAAACGAGGAATATGAAAAAGATCGCCTGGTACCACCTAACGCCGACATTTTTTCCAGCAACAACATAGTGTTTCTTCAGGTGGCGCGAGCCATACGAAAAGTAGAAGCCATCAGAATTCCACTCACGGCCAAAATCACCCAATCGGTCGTTTCTGCTCCCCACTGATTTCTACCGCGAATAGCAATTGACAGGACCAGAAGGAGTAGAGCGGGCACATTCAATGCCGCTAGCACGAGCACAACCAGCGTCCAGGTGGAGTAATAGGCGTGCTTGTCTCGAAGGCGGATATCAGGGAACTCTGTCGCAGCGTCGTTGTTCTCCTGAATTTGGGCGGCGCCTTCGCCAAGTTCGACATCCGTGAATGCCCCACTTGGTACGGCCTCAGAGAATGTGCCATTCGGGGTCCCACATTGCGGACATCGTGGCGCTGGAGGTGGAAATGATGTGCCGCAACGAAGGCAGCGCATGTGGTCCAAAGCTTACATCCTTCCGCAGAGATGGCCCCTTTGCATTGCCTTGACGTCGCGCCTATTTTTTCTCAGGCGCGTCCGGCGGCTGAATGCGCGTGCCATCCAGGTTGAATCCGTATTTGGCAAGACGTTCGCGCTCGGCGGCGGCCCATTTCAAAATTTCGGGGCTCGGCGGCTGGACCTCGCCCTCCGCGCAATCCATAAAGAGAATCACGCAATCGCGGCTGTCAAAACCGCCGTCATCGTTGAGGTCGGTTGCGGAAGGGTTCATGATGTCTCCTTTTTCGTAATACGGAATCTACGCTGCGCAATTATTTCCCCGTCGGCGAACAGCGATACCTCGTAGGCCCCCGGAACTGGGAATGAGAAATTGCGCATGCGGACGATGCACAACACTTCCTCCAGTTGGTCCCGGAACACCGCTTCTCTCGAAACTCGCCGCATTTGGTCAAGGTTGTCGAGCCGCTGAACCGTCACATAAAGCGTCACCTTCCCACTCCCATCGTTCAGGATGGCAAACACGAAAAAGGTGGATGGTTCCGATGGAAATTGCCGAAAGCTGCGTTTGGCAAAGCAATTCACCGGCGTCACGTTATGCGTATCCTCCTCGATGATAACCTGTTCGCATACGAGCAAACCGATCGCCGCGGGCCTTTGGCTCATGGCTTTCTACCTTCTTATCTTAACACCGGAATGGATTCCGTCGGGCTCAATTCCAAGAAATGTTATTGCATCTCGCGACGGAAAGCCAGCATCAACCTCCATAATCAAGCAATCGCCTTCCAGCAGCGTCATCCTAAACCGCCTGCAAATCTCCAGCGCCCCCGCCGCAATCGCCCGCGCCTGCTCCGCGTCTCCCAATGCCAGCAGCAATCGTCCATAGCTGAGCCGGGTCAGCACGCGCTCAAAGGGCAAGCCGCCGCGATCATACGCCTCCAGCAACTCGCGATATTGCGTGCCGAGATCACCGGGCGCATGGCTTCGCAGGCGCAGGTAATCGAGGCGCATGCGTTCGCGGGCCAGACGGCTGAAGCGGTGCTCGTCGGCCAGCGGCGGGCGATAAAGCAGGCTGCCGAGGTCAATGGCGTCCAGCCGGCCCAGGCGCAGCAGGCATTCGAAGACGTGCGACCATTCGTAGACATCGGTGGGCACAATGCTCTGGGCGATACGGAAAGCTTCTTCTCCCGAACCAAGCAGGCACAAGGCATGAGCACGATAGGCTTGCCAAAGCGTTTGCCACGGATGAGCGGCCTGTGGCTCGTCGAGGAACGGCTGCACTCGGCCCAGGGCGATCAGGACATCGCCACGCAGGGCGGCGTCGGCGGGGCGGTACGCGGCAATGGCGTCGTCGAATTGCCCGAGCATCTCGAAGCAGATCGCCAGGCTGCGATAGCGTCCGAAGCCTGGCCAGAGCGGCGGCTGCCGCCAATCGCCGTTGGGGAAGAAACGCAAGAGCAGATCGCGTTCGAACGCCGGCGCGAGAAAGCGATGCTTCGGATTGTCGAGCGCGACGAAGGTGCTGTCGGCTTCGTTCCACATTCCCGCGTCGGCGTAGGCGTGGAACAGCTCGACTTCCTCGCGGGCCTCTTCGAGCGATTGCGGCGGTCGGCGATCCGGCCGGCCACGCAAGAACCCCGCTCGGCTCTTGGCGCTGTGGGAAGCGCCGGCCGCGCCGAGCACGTGCTCGAAGCCGCGCCGCACCAGGGGATGGGCGTCGAGCACGCGTTGGTCGGCGTCCAGCATCTCCGAGCGGCCCAAGTTGACACGCTCCAGCAGGCGCAGGTCCACCAGCGTTTGCACCTGTTGCCTCAGCCAATCGGTGGAGCGCGTGGCAAACGAGGCGTAAGGCCGGCCCCAGGTGTCGTGCAACAGATGTCGCAACGGCTCGCTGCGCAGGTATTCAAGCAGCCGCAACTCCGTGGCCGGCTGACGAAACGATGTCGCCAGCGCGAGGATGTCTTGCAACTCCGCCGGCATTGCCGATTGCAAGGCGAGCAAGACGCGCGCCACGTGATTTTCCTCATCGCTACCGCCGGTCAACGAGGCTACGGGTAATTCCCGATAATGAGCCGCGGCGCCGCCGTGGTAGTGCACGAGCCAGGCGCCGATCAATTCCACCGCCTTGGCGTGCATCCCGCATGCTCGTGCAGCTTCGTGGAGATCGCCGCGCACGCCGAGGCTTCCGAGTAGCCCGACCGCGCTGTCGGCGTCCAGAGCGGCGAGCGACAGAATCCGGGCATGTCGGCGATCCTGCAGCGTCGGCAGCGGGAATCGGCTCGTCACGACTACCACGCCGGGAATCGATATCGATGCCAGTTCTTCCAGCAACCGCCCCAGCTCGGGGTGAACAAATCGGCCATACCACGCGCCTTGCTCGTGCTGCACGACTTCGGCGCCGTCCAGAACCACCGCCCAGCGCTCCCGCCGCAGAATCGGCACCAGGCGATCGACACACCAACTCGCGGAAACATCGGGGGGCTTGTCGAGCCGATCCGCATAGGCGAGCATTTCGCGCAGGCAGCGATCGCTATCTTTGCCGCGATAGAAGCTCCAGAGGAAAATGCCATCGGGTGCAACTGCCCTCTCACCCCCGCGGAGCATGGAAGAAAGCCAATGCTGCGCGATGGCGGTCTTGCCTTGCCCGCCGAGCCCGATCAATGCCGCGATGCTCGGCTCACCGCCGTCGAGAGCCGTATCCAAGAGCGCAAGCTCCGCGTGCCGGCCGAAGAAGTGCATCGGTTGCGGCGTGCAATGATGGATGGCGGCAGGTCGTTTCATGATAGATCTTGAAGCTGAGCGAAAAGAGCTGGATGGATGTCGCAAGGGCGATGTGTCGCCACGTGGTTCACGCAGTCGGCGAACGGTTTCTTGGTGATCCGCGCCAGCGCTGCAGCGACAATTGCCGGCGATCGGCTCAAACCGGCCCCGCAGCAGACCAGCGTCGCGAACTTCCGCTCCACCAGCCGTGTCACCATGCTGACGGCCAGTTGTACGACGTCCGCATCATTGTCGCCGCCATCCACGAGCGGGAATCGGCAACTGGTGAAGTCGTGAGGAAACACGGGCAGCGAATCTTCATAGGCGAGCTGAACGACCGCGCGAATGCCGAGATCGTAAAGCCGGCGCAGATCTTTCAGATCGCCGATGGTGCCGATCCATAGGGGGTGCGGAGGAATCTGGTTCATGTGTTGGCGTTGACGCCCCAAGGCGAGCAAGTACAATTTATCCATCCCTCACGGGGTCGTAGCTCAATTGGGAGAGCGCCGCGTTCGCAATGCGGAGGTTGAGGGTTCGATCCCCTTCGACTCCACTTTTCTGGCTTGCAACAGTCGTTGCAAGTATCGTTATGATATACACTTGCGGATTTTCCCCGTCAAGATTGTCACGCCGGTTTTTTCGGATTTCTTGTGACGGATTTGTGTTGGTTCCCGAATGCCCTGGATTCAATTTGAAGTAGAGGCCTCGCCTAACGTTGACGCGCCGGTGGTGGCGGAGACGGCCGATCTTGAACAGGCTGCCAGGGCCGCGGCACGGTTTGGTCGTGCAGGTAACCGAGCGGCGCGTAAGCGATTGCAAGGTTAATCGCCAGGGCAAGAACGGAAATCGCCAGACCGGCCAAGGTCCAGCGCAGGTGGGTGCTTCGGACTGCGAAACATGCGATCAGCCCAATGACCCCGATCAGAATCCCGCACAAGCTCACTGGGATTCCCAGAACCGGAAGGAAAAACAGCAATAACGCGATGACGCCGAGCACCAGGGAGGTCATTCCCAGAGCGATCGGCGGCGTATGGATGTGCGATGGGCCTGCCATGATGAAACACCCCATTTCGGCATGGCGATCCTCGGCTCGGCATCGTTCAGTGTCCCGGCATGAAGGGAACCATGCCGCGCGTCGCATAGTCGTTGAAAGTCAGAACGAACAGCACTCCGAGCCAAAAGAAAGCCACGGCGATGACAATCCACGTCAGCCGCGGGCTGACGAGGACGTGCATGAAAAACAGCATGACCAAGCTGCCCTTGCAGACGGCAATGACGAGCCCAATCACGCGATGCCAGATCCCCGAAAGGGGGGTGAATGATACGCCCACGGTCAGGCCTGTCAAAAGCACCAGCAAAAGACAAACGATGACGTACGTTCGCGGTGCAATCTGTCGTTCGGCCATGGCGATACCCTTCAAAGATAATGAGTCCCCTGCAGGTAGAGCATCGGCAAGAGAAAGATCCAGACCAGGTCCACAAAGTGCCAGTAGAGCGCTGTGACGTCCACTGCCGCATAACGGACCGGTGAGAAGGCACCCCTCCAGGCCAGCACCAGCATCACCGTTACCACGGCGATGCCGATGATGACGTGCAGCGCATGAAGGCCCGTCATGATCCAGTAAAACAACAAGAACATTTTGACGTGCGGCACCTCATCGGCGGCCCATTCGCTGTCGTCGAACCTCCAACCGGGAATCAGCTTGTCCCAGTAATCGAAATAGTATTCCACTCCCTTCAGGCACAGGAAAGTCACCCCCAGCAACGCGGTCAAGAATAGATATCGACAGATGAGCTTCGGGTTCCCCGATTTGGCATGATGCACTGCCAGCACCATGAACAGGCTGCTGACCAGCAGCACGACCGTGTTCACGCCGCCGATGAACCAGTTCAGTTTTTCGCTCGCCTTCTCGAATGCCTCGGGGTATTGAAAGTGGTAGACGTTGAGTCCAAGAAACAAGGCGCCGAAGAACAGGACTTCCGTGGCGAGGAAAACCCACATACCCAGGGCCGCGGTTTCGTGCTGCTGCTCCAGGTTCGCGTATTGCTCCTCGAGAGGGTCGCTTGCCATCGCCGTCAGCGCAAGCTCAGCCCGCTCGTCTGCGGTCAAGATGGAGTTATCAGCGCTCATTTTGTGCTTTCTCCACGTGGTATTCGTAGGGGCCACGGACGACTTCAGGCGTCTCGGCAAAATTATCCTTGGGCGGCGGCGAGGTGGTCTGCCATTCCAGGCCGGTGGCGCCCCACGGATTCGGACCGGCGCGGGGGCCGTACAGCAACGAATAGGTCAGGTACAAGAGCGGCAGAAGGTAGCCGACCGCCAGGATGGATGCCCCAGCCGACGACATCACGTTCCACACTTGAAACTCCGGCGGATAGCGATGATAGCGGCGCGGCATGCCGGCGTAGCCGACGATGAATTGCGGCAGGAACGTCAGAAAGAAACCAACAAAAATGATGATGGCGGAAAGGCGCGACCACCATTCCGAATACAGCCGGCCGGTGATCTTCGGCCACCAGTAATGCAAGCCCGCCATGTAGCCCATGACCATGCCGCCGACCATGATGAAATGAAAGTGAGCGATAACGAAGTAGGTGTCATGCACGTGCATGTCCATTCCCAGCGCCGCCAGAAACAGGCCGGTCAATCCCCCGGCAGTAAAGAGGCAGACGAAACCCAGGGCATAAAGCATCGGCGCCTCTAACGAGATTGAGCCCTTGTAAAGCGTCGCCGTCCAGTTGAACACCTTGATCGCCGACGGTACCGCGACGAGATAGCTCAAGACGGAAAAAACCATCGCTGCGTACATCGAAATGCCGGCGACGAACATGTGATGGGCCCACACCAAAAAGCCCAGCGCGGCAATGCCGAAGCTCGACAGGGCGATCAAGGTATAGCCGAACAGATTCTTACGGGCAAAACAGGGAATCACCTCGCTGACGATGCCCATGCCGGGAAGGATCATGATGTACACGGCCGGATGCGAATAGAACCAGAAAAGGTGCTGGAACAACAGCGGGTCGCCCCCCAGTGCAGGGTCGAAGATGCCGATGCGCAGCAAGCGCTCGAGGATGACGAGAATCAGGGCCATAGCGAGCACGGGCACGGCCAACAGGAAAATGAAGCTGGTGGCATAGATAGTCCATACGAAGATCGGCAGCCGCCACCAATAGAGTCCGGCGCGCGCAGCCGATGAACGGTGACAATGAAATTGAGTCCCGTGAAAATCGATGAGAACCCGGCGATCACGATGCCGACCAGCGCCGGCACGACATTGTAGTGCGACGACTGGGACGTGTAGGGCGTATAGAATGTCCAGCCGGTATCCAGGCCGTTGCCTAGCATCGCAAATAAGGTCCAGCCGGCGCCGATCGTGAACAGATACCAACTCGCCAGGTTGATGCGCGGAAAGGCCAAGTCCTTGGCGCCTATCATCAGCGGCAAACAAAAATTCCCCAACACCGTCGGCACCACCGGCACCAAGAAAAAGAACACCATGATCACGCCGTGCATGGTAAACAACCGATTGTAGGTGTCGGCAGAGACAAGCCCGCCTTCCGGCGTCATCAAATTGAGGCGGACGATTGAGATCGCCACGCCGCCCAAAAAAAACATCAGCGTCACCGTAATCAGGTAAAGGATCGCGATGCGCTTATGGTCCTTGGTCAACAGCCACGACGCCACGCCATGTCCGGCATTGAGGTAGGTTGGGCACGCTTCCTCCGCCAGCGCCGGTGCGAGTTCCTGGGTTATGGTGATCATTTCCTTTCCTCCAGCGGCCTGATGGCCGGCGTCGTGGTCGGCGGCACAAACTCTTCAAAGCGCCGCGGCGTCTGGCCCTTCTTCAACGACTTGATGAAGGCGACCAGTTCATTGATCTCATCCGCATTCACCTGCCCCTGGAATGTCGGCATGATGTTTTCCCAGCCCGCCACGACCTTGGCGCCGGGGGCGACGATCGACTCGCGCAGATAGTCCTCGTCGGCAATGACCGTGCGGCCATTCTTGAGATGAACGGTCTTGCCGTATAGTTCCTCCAGAACCGGCGCGCGCGCATCGGCGTCGGCGCTGTGGCAACTGATGCAGCGGTAGCGGAGAAACGTCTTGCGCCCTTGAAGTGCCAGCGAGCCTTCGGCGCTCAGGTCCAGCCATTTCTGGTACTCGTTTGGTTCCATGACCACGATACGCCCGATCATGCCGGCATGGCTGGTGCCGCAGTACTGCGAGCAGAATAGATGATAGGTCCCCACCTCGGTCGGCTGAAACCAGACGCTCGTGTAGCGGCCGGGAAGCACGTCCATGTGTATGCGGAAGGCCGGCACGAAAAAGCTATGGATCACATCCTCGGACGTGAGCATCAGCTTGCACGGCCGACCGACCGGCACGTGGACTTCGTTGATTTCGCGCTGCCCTTCGGGATGCTGGACTTTCCACATCCACTGCTTGCCCACGACGTAAACGACCGTGGCGTGGTCCGGCGCACGATAGGCGGAAAAATAAACCGTTGCTCCCCAGACGAAGATGACGAAAAAGACGGCCAGCGGCGTTGCGCTCCAAAACAATTCCAGGCGCAGGTTGCCGCCCATTTCCGCCGGAATGGCTGCTCCTGCCCGGCGGCGATAGCGGATGGAGAAATAAATGATTGACGCCGCCACGAGAATGCCGACGGAACCACATACGATGAGGAGAAAGCAAAGCAACTCGTCCACGGATTGTGCCGTGGTGGAAGCTTGCTGCGGAAACCAGACCATCTGTGCGAACATGGCTTTACCTCTTTATGAGCCGCGGGCGTCATGGAGCGCCGGTGAGAGTTCCGCGTTCGTTGCCTGTTTTGCGTGCCGGCGCTCTCCGCGCCACAAATAAAAGAACAGCATCCCAACGCCTGCCATGGTCAGCACGCCGCCCACGCGCACGAGGTTCATGATGGCAACGCCGTAGCGGCCTTCGGTCGGATCGTAATGAAAACAGAAAAGCAAGACTTGATCCACCGGCGAGCCAATCCGGTTTGCCGACGCCTCGACGAGGCCGAGGCGCAGGTCGCGCGGCGCGTACTGAATATCGTAGAAATAGCGTGAGATCTTGCCGTCGGGCGTCAGCACCATGATGCCGCTGGCATGTGCGAACTGATCGTGCTTGGCATCGTATTCGAAGCGAAACCCGACAGCCTTGGTCAATCGCTCGATCGGTTCTTTTTCGCCGGTCAGGAAATGCCAGCCCGCGTCCGCCTGCGGGCGGCCATAGCGCTCCAGGTAGGTTTTCTTTTTGGCGGCGGCCATCGCGGGCGTTTCGCGATCATCGAAGCTCACTGAGATTACCTCGAAGTCAGCGCCAACGTTCAAATCCATGTCCAGCATGGCGCGCACGAGCCCGTTCGAAACTTCCGTGCAGAGCATGGGGCAGCGGAATTGCCCCAGGACAAGAATGATGGGTTTGCCGTGGCTGAAATAATCGTTGAGGGACACGTCTCGACCCGTTTCGTCCTTGAATTGCAAGTCGAGTGGAACTTGCTCGCTGAGCCGCTGATCGAATGCCACTTTTCGCAGGGACGGCGGCAGCGCGAAATCGTCGGCCCGAATGTCGCGGCCGGTCCCAAGCATCGCCAGCGCCAGCACCCCTGTCGGTAAACGCCTCATTTCGAGTCCCCCTTGAATAATCTGCCCGAGTTGCTTTCGCCCGCGTCAATCAGGCCGCCGGAGCGCCGTTGCTGGTCGCCGGCGGGTTGCGGCCGTGCCTTCAGCATGCTTTTTTCCACCACGTACTGCATGGCGCGGTCGATGGGAATATGAATGAATCCGTCGGCTGTCGTTGGTCCATAGCTGTTGAGACGGCGCATTTTCTCGGTTTCGCGCGCGCGGACCTTGGCCGTTTCCGCTCTGGACAGGCGATCGATCTGTTCCAGGCGAGGCTCGCGCGGCAGGTCCACGGACGGACCCGGCGCCAGCGGATAAAGCGAGCGATTGGCCTCCGCCAGGTGATCTCGATAGGCGCTGAAAAATCCGAAAACGGCGGCATGGACGAGCGCACCGAGAACCAAGGCGCCAACCAGAATCGCAACAATCCAGCCAAAACTCGCGTCACTAGGCTCATGACGCACGCTCGGATGCTCGATACGGCCATCGGGATGGCGGATTTCTTCAGCCATGTCAGGCCTCCTGCGGTCGGCCCAATTCGGGCACGCTCGTTGCCTCCGCCGCCTGTTCGGAGCGGCGCGGCAGCAAGGGACGTCGCTGCAATTCGCGCAAAAAACACCACAACCAGAGGCCACCCAGGCCGAATGGCGTCAGAAAATCCATCCAGTGCTCGCTCAGCGAGGTGTCCGGAAATGAGGGCATCACGAGGTAATAGACGTAGACCAGTTGCGCCGCCGCGAGCAAACCAGCCACTTTGGCCAGGGTGGGCAGGTGTTGCTTCAGATCGCGCAGCAGCAACAGGAAAAACGGAATGATGAAATGGAACACCAGCAAAGCCCAGGCTACCCACTGCCAGCCGCCGCTCGAGCGGGGCAGATACCAGATCACTTCATAAGGAAGATTGGCAATCCAGATGAGCATGAATTGGAACCACACCATGTACGCCCAGATCACCAGGAACGTGAAGAGTAGATTGCCCAGGTCGCTCAACACCTTGGGCGAGAGAACGTCCGCGATCGCCGCGCGCGGCGCCAGCCAGGCCAGGACGATCAGCGCGACTGCATGCGCGGACAAGATCTGACCCGTGACGACGAGCGGCCCGAAGATCGTCGAATGGAATTTCGGCTGCAACGACATCAGCCAATCGACCGCGGCAAAGGTGATGCTGATGCCGAATACGATCAGGCCCGGCCCGCTCAAATTGCTCTGCCGCTGTGCGTAGCGCGGATCCCCCGTCTCGTTCTGGCGGCGCGACCAGTAATCCAACAAGAGGGCGATGCCGATCCACAGGGCGAAGAAGAGCGCCGCCCGGCCGCAGAAAAACGGCACGTTCAAATACACTTGTTTGTGCTGCAGATTATTGTCAATCGCGACCTCGTCGGGCTGGGCCCATGAATAAAGATGGTTCGCGCCGCCAGCAATCGGGATGAAAAGCAGCGCCAGGTACGGCAGGGTCCGCATTCCGGCTTCAAGAATGGGTTGGATCACGAAGCCCCATGCCCCGCCGGTCAGGTGGTGGATCATCACGATCACGAGGCAGCCCAGCGCAATGCCCAGGTAGAATTGATACGCTGCCAGATAAGCCCGGAAGAACTGGTCCGGGCTGAATGGCGCACCGATGACGCAGACGGCAAGGGCGATGATGCCGACGAGCAAGCTCCGGCGCTGGGCACGCTGTAATTGGATAGCGCGGGAATCCGCAATGTATTGGCTCACGGCCGGTCCCTCCCGGCGGTTATTTGTGCCTCCGCCTTCCGCAATGCTTCCTTCATATCGGCTGACAAATCCTGAGCGGGAAAGTGCTGGCTTAGTTGCAGAGCACGAATGTAGGCCGCGACGGCCCAGCGGTCGCGCGGCGGAATCTGCTGCTTGTATTTGGGCATCGAACCGTAGCCGTTCGTGATCACGTCGAAGAAATGGCCGACGGAGACCGCGCGGAGCCGATCGATGTGGTACGAAGGGGGCGGCGTGTAGCCGCGCTCGACGATGGTGCCACGGCCCGTGCCGAGCGCATCATGGCAGACGACGCAATAAATCATGTAGCGGTTGCGCCCATGTTCGAGGACGTCTTTCGTGATGGGGAACGGAAACGAATCGACGTAGTCAATCCCTTGCGACGACGAGTAGCCTGCCAAAGTCAGAATGTTCAGAACATTGGCGCCGGCCCCAGCCAGCATCGCCGCATTGCTCACGGCAACGGATTCCAGACCGCGTTTGCCGGTAAAGAGGTGCTCATCGGTGCGCAAGTGGCCGCGCGCGATGGTCCAGCGCACCAACGGCCTGTCCGCCCGGCCGTCCGCGAAGAAGGCGCTGGGATCGTTCGGCCGTGAGCTGGGTTGCTCCGCCATCTCTTGCTGGCACGCTGGCAACAGGCCGCACATCAACAGGCAAAAGATACAGCGCGTGCTAATGGGGCACCTCCATCACTTCTGCCGGATGCAGCTCCGCCAGAAACTGTCTAGTCAGAATGGCGTCGAAGTGTGAATCGCTCGCTTCGATGCACAGAAAAAACCGATCTTGGCTGGCCCGCTCGAAGCGCGGCACGTTGAACACCGGATGGTACGGCCGTGGCAGGCCGTTGAGGAACAGCATCCCGAACAAGGCCGCGAACCCCGCGACCAGCACCATCACCTCGAACGTGATGGGGATAAAGACCGGCCAGCTATTGGCGGGACGACCGCCGACATTGAACGGGTAATCGATTGCCATCGAAAAATACTGCATGAAAAAACCGACGCCGGCGCCGACGAGGCCCGCGACCAGCACCACGAATGGGACCCGCGTGCGCGGCAGGCCCAGCTCATCGGCCAGGCCCTCGACGGCGTAGGGCGTATACGCGTCAATCTGTTCGTAACCGGCCGCGCGCACCGCCGCACCGCCACCAGAATCTGCTCGGCGCTCTCAAATTCGGCCATGAGGGCAAAAATCACACCTGGCGATTTCATCGGCCTCCCTCGTGGGCGTGCGTTCCGGGCAACAGGGCCCGCATCTCGGAAATCGATATCACGGGCAGCAAGCGAATGAAGAGCAGGAACAAGACAAAAAACACGCCGACCGACCCGAAAAAGGTCAGGTAATCCCAAATCGTCGGCTCGAAAATGCCCCACGACGACGGCAGGTAATCGCGGCTCAACGTGCTGCAAATGATCATGTACCGTTCCAGCCACATGCCCAAAAGCACCACGAGCGACACGACGAACAACGCCGCCTGGTTGCGGCGCGCCCTGCGTAGCCACAGCACTTGCGGCACGATCACGTTGCAAAGCACGATCAACCAGGTGATGCCGGCGTATTGGCCGAAGCCGATCAGACGGTTCAGATAAAGGAACGCTTCCGCTTCCTCGCCGCCGTACCACGCCATGAATTGCTCGCTAAAGTAGCCGTAGGACGTCAGCCAGGCGGTCGCAAGCAGGATCTTGCCCATGACCTCAAGGTGATTGAGCGTGATGAAATCTTGCAGTCCGTAAAAAATACGCAACGGAATGGCAAGGATCAGCACCATCGCGAAGCCGGAAAAGATGGCGCCGGCGACGAAATAAGGAGGGAACACCGTCTCGTGCCAGCCGGGCATCATCGACATGGCGAAGTCGGAGCTGACGACCGAGTGCACCGACACCACAAGCGGCGTCGCCAGGGCGGCCAGCAGCAGGTACGCCGCTTCGAAGCGCGCCCAGTGCCGGGCCGAGTTGCGCCATCCCATCGCCAGAACGCCATATATGATCTGGCCCCACCCGGTCCTGGCGCGGTCGCGCAGCGTCGCCAGGTCGGGAATCATGCCCATGTACCAGAAGAGGACCGACACGGTAAAATACGTACTGACCGCGAACACGTCCCAGACGAGCGCGCTGCGGAACTGCGGCCACAGCTTCATCGTGTTCGGGTATGGCAGCAGCCAGTAGAAGAACCACGGCCGGCCCAGGTGCAGAAGCGGGAACAGTCCCGCGCACATGACGGCGAAGATCGTCATGGCCTCGGCAAGCCGATTGATCGAGGTTCGCCAGCGCTGGTGCAACAAAAGAAGAATGGCCGAGATCAGCGTGCCGGCATGGCCGATGCCGATCCACCAGACGAAACTTGTGATGGCGAACCCCCAGGCGACCGGAATGTTGATGCCCCAGATGCCCACGCCCTTGCTGACCAGATAGGTGGCGACGCCGAGGAACACGAAAAGCGCGGCAAAGGCCAAAGCCATGCCCAGCCGCCACAGCCGGCCCGTCGGCCGACTCAGCACGATCGCACTGATCTTGTCGGTGACCGAGCGGAAGCTTTGGCCGGGCGTAACGTAGACCGGTTCTCCGGCAGCGCTCGGCGGCGCGGGGAGGTTGTTCGGCGCCGTGGGTTCTTGCGTCGCCATGTTACTCCTCCAGGGCGGGGTTCGGGTTGCGCAAGGCAGCCAGGTACGTCGTGCGCGGCTGGGTATTGAGGTCGGCCAGCAGGGCGTAGTGCAGCGGCGATTCCTTCCATTGCTTGACCTTGCTCCGGTTGTCGTTCATATTCCCGAACACAATGGCCTGAGCCGGGCACGCCGCCTGGCAGGCCGTCAAGATCTCGCCATCGAAAATACTTCGGCCCTCCACCTGGGCGTCGATCTCCGCGTGGCGAATCCGCTGCACGCAATAGCTGCACTTCTCCATGACGCCGCGCGAGCGCACCGTCACGTCGGGGTTGTACTGTTGACGGACGCTTTCGGTTCGGTAATCGCTGAAAAAGAAGAAGTTGAAGCGCCGGACCTTATACGGGCAGTTGTTGGAGCAGAAGCGCGTGCCGACGCAACGCTGATAGACCATTTCGTTGAGCCCTTCGGCACTGTGGACGGTCGCTTCCACGGGGCAGACATATTCGCACGGGGCATTCTCGCAGTGCATGCACGGCACCGGCTGGAAGTGGAACTCCGTCGGGCTGCTCGAACGGCCCGGAGATATAGCGATCGACTCGAAGCCAGTGCATTTCCCGGCCGGCGGCGACCTGTTGCTTGCCGACCACGGGAATGTTGTTCTCCGCCTGGCAGGCGACGACGCATGCCTTGCAACCGGTGCAGGTGGTCAGATCGATGGCCATGCCCCACTTGTGTTCCTGGTCGGGATGCGGCTCGTAGAGAGTCAACGGCACGCGTGCCGTGCGCGTTTCCTCGCGCTGCGCCTCCCGTTCGCGCGCGGCGGCAAAACGCGGGCGCTCGTGGTATTCGTCGAGGGTGCCCGCCCGAACGGTTGCGCGGTTCTCCATGAGATGATGCTGTTGCGTGCACGACAGCAGATAGGTGTCTCGCGTCACCTGCACGGCAAGACCCGGAGCGAATCCGAGGTGGTCCGAGGTTCGCAGCGTGTAGGCGTTGAACCCAACCTTGGCGCCGGCCTGACCGCCGACCCGGCCGGCCCAGTCCCTCCCATAGCCGAGATGAACGGTGATGCACCCGTCCGCATGTCCCGGCATGATCCAGGCAGGCGCCTGGACCGAGCGGTCGCCCAGACGCAATTCCGTTACCGGCTGGTGATAACCGCCATGTTCGCCGCCGTGCGCGTAGCGGCCCCAGTCGATGCCCAGCGCTTGCGCCGTCGCCGGGCTCATGATTGCCGCGTTGTCCCACGTCAGTTCGGTGATCGGTTTGGGCAACTCCTGAAGCCAACCATTATTGGCGAATCGGCCATCGTAAATGGTCGGGTCCGCATGAAACACCAGTTCGAATTCTTGCGCCGGCCGTTATTGGGGGCGGTTCAGCCGCCAACATTCGAGCAATGGCGTCGCGCCATGGGACCGTCTCCGGCGCAAATGCGGTTCGAGCGATAAAGCCGTCGTGAACCGACTCCTGCCAAAAAGCCTCGAAATCGGGTGCAAGGTTTTTGCTTCTCCAGTAGGACTTCACAGTGTCGTAGCCCGGAAGCTCGTGCCAGGTGAGCCCGGCGCCGGCCGGACCGGAAATCGGCGTCAGGGCGGCAATCAACTCATGGGCCGAATGCCCGGCATAAAGCGGCTCGATCAACGGCTGCACGATCGAGACGGTTCCTTCATAGGAACGTGTATCGCTCCATGCTTCGAGGTAATGGGCTTCGGGCACATGCCAATGACATTGCCGTGCGGTCTCGTCCTGGAAAAGGCCGAGGTGGACGCGCAACGGCACTTTTTGCATGCTTGCCGTGAACGTAAAATCCGCCGGCGCCGTGAAAACAGGATTGCCGCCCAAGATCAACAGCAATTCAACACGCCCGGCACCCATGTCGTGGGCGAGTTGACGCAAAGATTCGACGCGCTCAACGACGGGTGTTGCGGCTTCTCGCCCTGCGCCTCCGCCGTCTTGAATCGCAGGTTGGGCTTCAATGGGCGGCGTGTGCAAGACGGTGTGGCCGAAATTACCAAGGCGTCGATTGATGGCGTGAGTCAGCGCATGGACGACGGCGGGCTGCCGATCACCCGCCACAACGATGGTGGTGCCCGGCGGACGCGGACGGCGCTCGTGGTTGCGCAGATCGTCCGCCAGCACGCGCGCCCACCGCCGGGCCTTCTCGGCCAGTCCCCCCGGCGCGGAAACGCCCGACACTTGCAACTCCGCTGCCAGCGCCTGGGCGAATGGCGCGATTTCACTTGCCTTCACGGCCAGCCGGTTGTCTGCCTTGGCGCCCGTGTTGGTCAACGTGGTCTCGATGACGTAAAGCCGGTTCATGCTCGCCATATTTGCTTGCTCCGCGGTCGTGCGCACCCGGCGCCGTGCCATGAAGTCGGCAACGTAGCGAAGATTGCCGGGGCCGCTGGTCAGGAAATTGCTGTCCAGCGAGACGACAACGTCGGCCCGCGTGAAGTCGCAATAGGTATTGACGGTGCGGCCGAACGCCTCCGTGGCCGCTCGATAGGCCGAGTCGCGCGCGAGTGGTTCGTATTGATGCCATTTGGCGCGTGGGAAGATGTTGAGAAAGCTGTGCAATTGCTGGATCAATGTCGGAGAGACGACGGTTTCGGTGAGAATGCGAAGGCCGGCCCCCTGGCGTTCGTGTTGTTCGCGTAAGGCATTTCGTAAGGCTGCCAGCGCCTCTTCCCAGGTGCGCGTCTGGCCCAGATGGGTCACGGTTTGCGAACGATCCGGGTCATAGAGCGACAGGATCGAAGCCTGATGGAACGGGTCGGTAGCGCCGCGACTGGCGGGGTGATCGGGGTTGCCCTCGATTTTGGTCGGCCGGCCGGCATGGCTTTCGACCAGGAGGCCGACACCGGTGCCGCCCAAAGTCATGGCGGTCGCGTAGAACAACGGTCGGCCCGGCACGATCTCTTCGGGCGCCCGCACATAAGGGACCACGATGCGCGACGACGCCGGCCTGACGGAACAGCCGCTCAACCCCGCGAGCGCCAGCGATGCGCCCATCAACGTCAGGAACTGCCGACGACTGATTGCGCTGGACCAGGTGGCTGCCTGCTCGGGAAACTCCCGGCGCATGATTTCGCCGAGCGCCTCGGTATCGGCGAGTTCGTCCAGGGTACGCCAATATTTTTTGCCATGAGCCGCGTCCAGCCGATCCCAGAGGCCGGCCAGCTCCGGGCTTAGGTTTTTGCGAGTGTTCATCGATGGCACACCGTGCAATTAGTGAGGTATTGGGTATCGCGCAGTTCGTAGTGCTTGGCAAGTTGGGGTCCGCGCTCCGGTTGATCGGCCGGCGGATGCCATTGAACATTGAAGATTTCACTCTGAGGCCGAAGGTTCGGCGCCGGATTGCGGTGGCAGTCGATGCACCACTCCATCAGCAGCGATGGTTTTTGGTAAGTCAGCGGCATTTCGTCGATGCGACCATGGCAGGTTGTGCAGCCAACGCCTTTGTGGATGTGAATGCTGTGGTCGAAATAAACAAAGCCAGGAAGGTTGTACACGCGCTTCCAATGAAGCGATTTGTCGCTGCGATAGCTCGCGCGCACCGGCTGGAGCATCTCGCTGCCTACCCAAATCTGCGAGTGGCAGTTCATGCACGTTTCCGTGGGCGGCATGCCCGCGTCGGAAGATTTCTCGACGGCGGTGTGGCAATAGCGGCAGTCGATGCCGAGGTCGCCGACGTGGTGCTGATGGCTGAACGGAACCGGCTGCACTCGTACTTCGCCAGCGCCGGTCCCATAGGAGGAACGTGCGTAGACAAGACTGATCCAGAGAACAAAGGCCCCGCACAAGGGCCCGCCAATGAGGCTCACCCAAGCAATCGTGTTGCTTCGGCGTGCGAATATCTGGGCCATTGTCGCCTCGTGCTGGAAAGACCGCTAACAAGCGTTCGACCAGAATCCGCATACCATCGACGCGCTCAGGCAGACCCCTCGTTGTTCCTTTGTCGCCGAAATGCACGGCGACATAATGCAAGCTCAGACCGCATTCAATGACCTCCGTGGTTCAGGCTGCTGCAAAAGAGATGCCGACGCCGCAGAAGCGGATGCCGTGTCGAGGGTCAGTCGCGAGAATTCAGGTTTGTGGCAACATGGGAACGCCTTCGCCCGGTTTCGGGAAGGCAAGTTTCCATCGGAATGAACTTACGAAATCGCTTTTGCGCAGAACTGAAATGACGAAGCAACCGCAAGAAGCCGGGCACAAAGACGCGGCTCCCGCGATCGCTTGCCTCATGCGCGGCTCCGTGATTCGATCATTTCAGGAGCCGACGCATCACGAGATGAAGACGTGAAGCAAGCGCCGGTTCATTGGCCTGATTTCCATCAAGGCCGGGCATTGCCGACGGTGACCCGAAACGGTCCGAAGCCGGTGTTCCATTCTCGATACGGCTTGATGACATAGACACCGGCCTGGCTGAAACGATGTTCGACCGTCACGGTGCGATGGCCCGAATCGATCACCGCGAACTGGTATTTTAGAAGCTTTCCCTTCTCGTCGTGAATATTGATGTTGCTGCCCTCGCCGATCGGAGATTCTTTGGGGAGAAGGGTCATCGTCCATGAACCGGTTTGGCCGACCTGTAGATTGGAGGGCCCGTCAATCTGTAACATGGGCGGCGTCTGAACCACTTCCAAAGCCGACATCGGAATGGAATTCAGCCGTGATTGCAATTTCGCTTCCCAGCGCTTGTCGGCAACACCGCAGAGCTGCACGGAGGTGCCGCCGGAACCATCGGCCAAAATGCAGCCGTAACGGCGCAGCGCCTCGCCGACGATCCGCGCCTGGGTCCCGACGCCAAGGACCGCATCGGCGTTGGCTTTCCACCATGAGGATTTGATGCGTAAGCGCGTTCCATAGGGCATGCCGGTTTCACGGTTCCAAGCGCCGGCGGCGGTGCGCGCGGGCCATTTGAACGTGGGCGAAATATCCGAATTGTTCACGCAAAATCGCAACGCATGATGGATCGAGCCGCGCGCCACTTCGTCGTAGCGCACCACGAGCGGCAAGATCATCATACCCGCGGCATCGGCTGACGGGATTCCGGGAGCCGGCGTCTCACCTTTGCGAAGATCGAATTTACGCCAGCTGGCGCCGGCAACGGCGCTGATTTTCTTCTTGTCCTTGCGCGTCACCCACGGCTGATAATATTCCCATAATTCACGCAACCCGCCCGTCTCTTCGTCGCGAACGTAGATCAGCAGGTGATGGTCGCCGCCGCTGGTCCATTTGGATGTTGCGTATGTCGTCAGCTTGGAATTCTCGTGCACCACTGGCTCGGGTGGCAACACGTATGGGCCGTTCGATGCGGGCAAATATGACCAGGTTCCCGGGATCGACAGCGGTTCCGTGCGGCCGCTCACCACCTGGAATGGAATCGTGTGCCAACCCCAATCCGCGGGCGTCGACGATCCACTCCATTGGGCGTCGATGTGGCCCTTGCCTTTGACCAGGCGACTGAGCATCTGGTTGGAATGAGGATCGGCGGCTTCCGCGCTGATGTCGCGCTTGAATTCGCGAAACCAGGCACAGTCGGTACCCAGCGGATCCCACCCGTGAAGGTCCGGCGTCCTGATCGCCGGCTCCTCGGCTTGCGTAAGCGATGATCGGCCCAGGTCGACCGCTCGGGCCGGCTTCTTGTCGGAGCTTTTCTGAATGACGGCTTCGTAGACCGCCGCTTTCAGTTCGTCGACGGGGATTTCGGGATTCGGCTCCGCGGCCTTGGCTGGCTTCGTGTCATCCTGCGCCGGGTTGTCCAACTGTCGTCGCTCCTTGTCGCGGTTGCAAGCAACGACCGTCGTCAGTACGATCGCTGCGAGCAAGCAAGCGGCGCCGAAATTCCAAAATGTTGGTTTCATCGAATGGATTCCTTTCCCGTCATCCAAAGGCGACAGTTGTGGGTGAAATGGTAACAAACTGCTCGCTTCACGTTCAAGCTCAATGGGATGGCGATTTTCATTCGATCCGTGGCACTTGGCGGTAAATTGGCTAGACTGGTAGCGTGATCGCCTTCACGATGCCGCATCCAGAGGTGAACAATGGCCGCAAATCAATTCATGCACGGTGGGTACACTGTTGCCGCTCCGCGCGGCAAGGGCATTCGGTTTCTTGCCGCAATCGCAGCTCTGGTCCTCGTCGGGCTGTCGCTCTACGCGTCGGGCGTCATGGCGCCGCCAGCGGGTGAATTCGATCAGCCGGCAACACCCTTGCAGAAGGACCGGGGCAAGGCCGATGACAAGCCGGCGGCAACGGCCAAAGCGGTCGAAGCGGCCAAGGTGTTTCTGGCATCGCTTGATGATAAGGGGCGGGCCAAGGCTGCGTTCGAATTCATGAGTCCCAAGAAGGCGGGCTGGTCCAACTTGCCCGTCGATTTTGTGCCACGCAATGGTGTTCGGCTCGGCGATTTGGCGAAGGCCCAGCGTGACGCCGCCATGACTGTCGTTGCCGCGGTTCTCAGCAAAGAAGGTTATCAAAAAGTCATTGACATCATGAACGCCGACGAGGATCTCAAAGTCAATGGCGGCGGCAAGGGCAAAGGCAAGGATGGCAAGGGCAAGGATGGCAAAGGCAAAGGCGGCCCGTCGTTCGGCAACGATAATTTCTACCTCGCCATCTTTGGCACGCCCTCGCTGACCGAACCCTGGTTCGTGCAGTACGGCGGACATCATCTCGGCATCAATGTCACCATCATCGGCAAGCACTTCGGCCTGGCTCCCACCTTGACTTGCACTCAGCCCGCCTCATTCAAGCGAGATGGCAAAACGGTCCGCCCCCTCGGCCCCGAAAACGACAAGGCTTTTGCTCTCGTCAACGCTCTCGACGCCCAGCAGCGCAAGATCGCCGTCATCAGCGATAAGCCGGCCAATCTTGTGCTCGGCCCAGGTCAGGACGGCAAAGAAATCAAGCCCGCGGGAATCAAAGGAGCCGCCTTGACCGATAAGCAGAAGGCCCTGTTGCTGGATGTCATTGGCCAATGGGTCAACATCCTTCACGAAGATGCGGCGGCCCTCAGGATGGCGGAGATCAAGGGCAAGTTTGCCGACACGCATTTCGCCTGGAGCGGGCCAACCGTCGATGGGAGCGCCGCCTATTATCGCATCACCGGCCCCACGCTGGTCATCGAGTATGCCCCGCAAGGCGGCACGAATCATATCCACACCGTCTTCCGTGATCCAACCAACGATTACGGACAGAAATGGCTCAAGCGTTAATTTTTCGGAAGTATGACCCCCCCGTTGCGCAGCCCGACGTTGAACCGGTAAGGAGACGCATGGGCGCCGGCCGCGTTGTCGGCAAGGCATCATCGTCCGTCGGCTAGGCCCGGCGTGCCGAATCGCCGATTCGATCCAGGATTGCAATGATTTCGTGCTCCGTGTATGATGCCTTTCAGTTCCATGAAAACATTTGCCCACGATTCCATTCGTCCCACCCGAAAGAGAGGCATTTCGATGATGGCCCGGCAACCTTTTCCATCCAGATACTGCGCCGCACTGGCCGTGATGGCCGCGTTGCTGCTCGTGCCGCTGTCGGCGTCGGCTCAGCCCGTGCCAGGCAAAGACGATCGGCTCGTCGCTTCGATGGTTTGCGAATTCTTGCAGGAAGGCCACGTGACCCGACCCATGATCGGCGACGAAATCTCCAAACGGCTCTTTCGCCGCTTTCTCAAGGATCTCGATCCGGGCAAGGTCTACTTTCTCAAAAGCGATTTCGATGAATTCAAGAAGCACGAAACCGAACTCGACGACATGCTCCTCAAAGGCGACATCAGCTTCGCCTATAAGGTTTATGAGCGATTCCTCGAGCGAGTCGGCCAACGGCTCAAACGGATCGACGAATTGACCAATGCGAAATTCGATTTCACCGTGAAAGAATTCCTGGACACTGACACGGCCAAGCTGGAGTATCCCGCGAACGACACCGAGCTAGCCGAGCGCTGGCGCAAGCGCATCAAATTTGATCTGCTGCGCGAGCGCCTGGGCACGAAGCCCTTACCTGAGGCCGAAGCCAGGAAAAAGGTGCGCGACCGCTACCACAATTTCGCCCGGCGCATGAAGCAGCTCGACAACTACGATCTGCTGGAAGTGTATCTGTCGAGCCTGGCCGCCAGCCTCGATCCGCACGGGGCCTACATGTCGCCCAACACGCTGGGCGATTTTGAGATTTCCATGCGGCTGCGTTTGGAAGGCATCGGGGCCGTGCTGCGCGAGGAGAACGGCGAAACCGTCATCGTGGAAATCATGCCTGGCGGCGCCGCTTCCAAGGACGGCCGGCTCAAGCCCAACGACAAGATCATCGCCGTCGCTCAGGGAGACGCCAAATTCGTCGATATCGTGGATATGCGGCTGCGCGACGCCGTCAAGCTCATCCGCGGCGCCAAGGGGACCATGGTCGAATTGAAAGTCGTGCCGGCCGGGAAGCTCGAACCGGTCGTCTTTTCCTTGACGCGGCAGCAGGTCGAGATCAAATCGCAGGCCGCCCGCTATGAGATCATTGAGCACGGCAAGAAGGACAATGGCAAGCCCTATCGCATCGGCGTCATCGATCTGCCTTCCTTTTATGACGGCTCCAAAGGCACAGGCGCGGGCGACATCAAAAGCGCCAGCCAGGACGTAGAACGCATTCTGAATGAGCTAAAAACCAGCGGCGTGGACGGCGTGATCCTCGACATGCGCGGCAACCCCGGCGGCCTGCTGCGCGAAGCCGTCGCCCTGGCCGGACTGTTCATCGATCACGGGCCGGTGGTGCAAGTCAAGGATCCCAGCGATGGCATGAAACGGCTCGACGATCCCAAACGGGGCGTTGCCTACGACGGCCCGCTCATGGTGCTCGTCAATCGATCCAGCGCCAGCGCGTCGGAGATCGTTGCCGCTGCCTTGCAAGATTACGGCCGGGCCTTGATCGTCGGCGATTCAGCGACGCACGGCAAAGGCACGGTGCAAGCCGTCGTCGATCTTGGCAGCCAGCTCCGCAATTCCAGGCCGGGCAAGCTCGGCGCCCTCCGCTTGACCATGCAGCAATTCTATCGCGTCAACGGCGACAGCACGCAGAATCGCGGGGTGCTTTCCGACATCGTGTTGCCGTCGCTTTCGGAATATCTGTCCACGCCGGAGAAGGACATGGAGCACGCCCTGGCGTTTGACCGGGTCGAGGCGGTGGACCATGAATCCGTCGGCATGGTGCCCGCGGAGCTCAAGGCGGTTTGGAAGGCGCGGTCGGCGCAGCGCGTGGGCGCATCGAAGGATTTCGCCAAGTTGGCCAAGGACATCGAGCGGGTCAAGGGTCTGCGCGACCGCAAACAAGTCCCTTTGAGCGAGGCGGATTTGAAAGCGCAAATGAGCAAGGAAGATGCGGAGGACGCCGATCCGGACAATATCGGCAAACCCAAGGACCCGAAGGGGGAGAACGGCGTTTACAAGTTCCCGCGCAACTTCACGAGCACCGAGATTCTGAAGATCATGGAGGACGTGCTGCAAGGCAAAAAGCTGGTGCCCGATGCCAGGCCGCAAGGAACCGGCACACGACATCAAAGTCGCGCCTGGGCGGATTTAGTTGCGGTTGCGTCCGATCCAAGGGCTCGCTTGAACCAACCCTTCGAATGCCTAAGCCGCTGAATTACATTAGCCCCCCGCCATCCGCGGGGGGCTAAGTACTTAGCGTTTTCGGTTCCTGGCGTCGAAGCGGCCGGCCTCTTCGGCGCTGATGAGGCCGTCGCCGTCGGAGTCGATTTGGCGGAACATCTCCTCGCTGCCTAGCCATTCGCGGCGGGAGACGTCGCCGTCGCGGTTTTTGTCCATCTTGCGAAACCAGAGCGGGCCGTTGGTCCGCTCGCGAATGGCCTGATCCTTATTGCCGCCGCCATAGATCCTTGAAAGGATTGCGCTATAATCATCCGTTCCCCCCTTTGCGGGGCCGGAACGCACCGTGAGACGATAACTGCGCGGCAGATCGGCGGGCGTGATAAAGCCCTTCTTCTGGCGATCGAATTTCGCGAGTAATCCCGGAGCCGCCCGCATCTCGCGCACGCTCAGCCGGCCGTCGCGGTTGGCATCGAGCAAATCGAATAAACCGCGGCTCTCATCGCTGAGAACGAGCGAAACGCACGCCTTCTTCGCGCGCGCTTGCAAGTCTGCGAGGAAATCGAGATAGGCACTGAATTCCTGTTCGGTCACCTTGCCGTCGCCGTCGCGGTCCATGGCCTTGAAAGAGCTGCCGAAAAGCGGATTGGCTTTGCCTTCTTTCTCATCGAGATATCCATTGCCGTCCTTGTCGGCCTGCTTGAACAAGGCAGTCCATTGCAGTCGGGAGATCGCGGCCATGCTGTCGGCGGCAACCGGGATGTCGCCACGGAATTCGACGCGCGTGGTCGGCAGATCAAGCAAGGCCAGCCCGTCGAAAGTTCTGAGCCTATCGCTGAGGAGATTCTTCTTGTTGGCAGCTTCAACGCCTCTGGCGTCGCCCAGGTGGACGACGAATTCGAGATCGGGCGGACGTTTGACGAAGCCGGCGAGTTCCTCCGCGTCAAGAAAGCCGTCGCCGTTGGCGTCGAGGGCCTGGAAGGTCGCCTCGTCGAGTCCCAGCGCTTGCCGGCTTAGTTTGGCATCCTTTGCTGCGTAGCGATCCTGCATGCTCGACACCAAATCCGCTGGTGCCGTGCCGGCCGTCGTGATCAGGAAAACTTGGGACGACTTGGGCACGCCACGAGGAAGCGTCGATTTATACAACAGATTGCCCTTGGGCATATCCATCTCATCGCCGCGTCGCGTGAGCTTGGGTTTGCTCTTGGGCATGCCCATCTTGTCGCCGGCTTTCTTCGGCGCGGCACGGGAGGGGCCCGGCGGCATGAGTTCGCTGAGCGTGATCATCTCGTCCTCGTTGGCATCCAGGCGCAGAAGAATGTCGGCGCTGCCGACAATTCTGCTTTGCTGAGTTTGCCCGTTTTCTTGGTGTCGAGCAAGGCAAAGATGGCTTTGCTGATATCGTCCACGGTTGGTTCGGTCGGTCCGCCGCCGCCAAGCATCATCATCATGCCGCCCTTGTTGGCGTCCGCTTCAGCCTCGATCTGGAACGGCGCCAGGCCGACGGCATGGTAGTAAGCGGCGAGGTCGCCCCAGGTCGCTTTCCCGTCCTTGACATGCTTGGCGGCGTATTCGGCAAAGGATTGCTGCGCCGCCGGCCCTCCGTAGCCGCCAATACCGCCGAAGATCGAGCCGAAGGTGCCGCTCCCGATCTGACTGGCCAGCGGAGCGCGTTCCATCTCGGCGTTCGTCAAATAGCCTTGGCCCTTGAAATCGAGGTGGCGGAACAGGTGCATCATGAATTCGGCGTTCGTCTCCTCCAGCGTCTTGCCATCGACGCGGACGTGAACGCGCACCAGGAGCGGCCGCGCCTCGGCGAGAAAGACGAAATCATGCCAGGAATCTGCCGGCGCCTTTGGCCCTTGCGCCGGCAAACGTCGGGACAGGCTTTCCAGCCTGTCCAGCTTACGAATCTGGGAAGGCCAGGCTAGAAAGCCTGGCTCCGCCTCCGAGTTTCGTAGCAAAGACCCTTGCGCCGCCACGGGTAGAGCTGTCACAACGGCGACAAGCACTGCGATCCCGTGACCCCTGACTCCTAACCCATGACCCCTATTCATGTGAGCACCTCCTGAATCGGCGTGGCATTGACATCCACAATCCGGATTGGTCGGCCGACGTTGGAAAGGTTGATCCGTTCACGATCGATGCCGAGCGGGCGGACGATGGTGGCGATGAAGTCGGCGACCGAGATGGAGCGTTCGGATTCGACCGTGCTGCCGTCGGCGCTGGTGCGGCCGAACGCCTGCCCGCCGCGAATGCCGCCGCCGGCCAGCACCGTTGTCCAGGCGTTGGCCCAGTGGTCGCGCCCGCCTTGTTGGTTGACGCGCGGCGTGCGGCCAAACTCACCCATCCACACGATCAGCGTGCTGTCGAGCAAGCCGCGCGCCCGCAGGTCTTCCATCAAGGTCGCCCAGGCGGGATCGAGGATTTCGCTCAGGCGGCGAACCCCCTGGAAATTGTCGATGTGCGTGTCCCAGCCAAGCGTCAGGTTTTCGGCCGCGCCGAGCGAGACCTCGACGAACGGCACGCCGCGCTCGATAAGGCGGCGGGCAAGCAGGCAGCCCTGGCCAAAGAGATTGCGCCCGTAGCGATCGCGCAGGCTGGCCGGCTCACCGTGCAGATCGAAGGCGCGGGCAGCGCTGGACCGCATCAGCGTCACCGCACGCTGGTAGGCGCTGCGATGGCTTTGCGCCGGCAGGGCAGGGCGGCTGGCGATGAAATCCCCTTCAACCTCGTCGAGCAGCCGCGTGCGGGCCGTCGAGCGCCGATCGGTGACGCCCTCGGCAAGGGCGAGATCCTGCACACGCAAGCCGTTTTCGTAATTGCTTTGCTGCTGCCCGGGGATCGGCACCAGCGCCGGCTGATCGTTGCCAAGCACCAGCGGGGCGTAGCGCGGGCCCAGGAAACCGGAGCTATACGCTGCCGGGCTGAAGAACGTGTAAGGGGCGATGCTGACGAAGTTGGGCAACTCGGCATCCGGGTCGCCGATCTCCTTGGAAAACAACGAACCGAGCGTCGGATGCAGCACGGGCCCGCCCGGCAGATGGCCCGTGCGCATCTGATAGGTCGCCCGGCCATGATCGGCCTCGCGCGTGCTCATCGAACGAATGATCGCCAGGTCGCTCATCGAGCGGGCCAGCCGGGGCAAATGCTCGCTGATGCGCACGCCCGGCACCGAGGTGGCGATCTCGCGAAACGGTCCGCCGTTGGCGTGCCCCGGCTTTGGGTCGAACGTGTCGATCTGGCTCGGCCCGCCGTTCATCCACAAAAGGATGCAGGATCGCCGCCGCCGCGGATCAGTGCCCGCTGCCTGAGCGAGTTGCCCGAGCCAGCCGGAGAGTGAATAACCGACAACGCCGGCCGCGGACAGCTTGAGCCAATCGCGGCGAGATAGGGATGCGTGCGTCATGGGGAAAACTCCTGTTGTCAGCCATCGGGCGTGTCAAGAATCTGCTTCAATCGTTCCGCCAGCTGCGGCGGCAGCTTCGGCAGCCACGTCGTATCGATCAGTCCGACACCCATCAGGTCCAGGATATGAACCTGATCTTTTCGCCGATTCGACATCAGCTTCATCACGACAAGTGAATCGAGGACAATGACGCGGTAGTTGGCCGAGTCATCGACAGTCTGAATCTCCGGTGCCGGCAGCATGTGATCGGGCCTCGTCTTCTCACCGGCGAAAAGCAGATGGATCGCCTCGCTCGGTTTGCCGTCGGCGCCATCGCGGAACATCACGTCATCGAGCAATTCGTCACGGATGAAGCCGGCTTGCTCCAGGGCGGTCGTGATGGCCGCCAGATCGCTGCGGCGGACCAGGAGGTCCACATCGCGGGTGTTGCGGACGGCTCCTTCATCGACGGTCGCGACCCAGGACGCCACGGCATTGCCGCCGACCACGGCATAAGGCATCCCGGCATGATTGAGCGCCGCCGTCGCCCGCAGCAAACGTTCGCGCACTTTGGCCACCGTTCGCTCCATGCGGTCGAGGATGTCCATGCCCATGCCGACGGTTTGGGCCGTCCAACCTTGGGTGTTGTCCTGGAATTGTTGAATCGGCGTGCCCATTGGTCATCCATCTCATTCATCAATGATTCAACGCAAATTCCGAGCTGTTAAGCAGCACCCAAAAAACATCGCTGCTTGCATCGTTGTACGCCTTGCTCCGCATCGTGGCGCCCGTTCCGGCTTCGCGCACCGCTTCGTCCACGAAGCGCGTCATGCGATCGAGTTCCTTGAGCGAGGGGCGGCGCGAGAGGGCGGCTAGGTAGAGCGTTTCGATGCGGTCGGCGGTGCTCAGGAATGGCGCGTCCACCAGGGCGGCCAGGGTTTCGCTTTTTTCGAGCGAAGTGGCATCGGCGACGATCTTGCCGTTCATCAACGTCAGGGCGTGCAGGATTGAGGTCTGGGCCATGGTCGGCCGTTCGGTCAGGTTGGCGAACCTGGAGAGAATTTGCGCATGCGCGGACGCTTTGCCGGAAATGGCGTCGAGGAAACTCTCCTTGCCGTCGCCGCCGCGGAAACCGGTGGCCGTCACCAGGCTGTCAAAAAGCTGCTCCGGCGCCAAGCCGCGCAATGGCATCCGCGCGAAAGCTGCCGGTTCCCCTTTGTCGGTGCCGGCGCTGGTGCGCTGGTAGGCCTCGGTGAGCGTGATGGCTCGGATCAGGAATTTCAGATCGAAATCATGCTCGGTGAATTCCCGGGTCAGCAAATCGATCAGTTCTGGATGCGACGCGGTGGCGCCCGCCCCAACCATGTCGTCGATTGGCTCGACCAGGCCGGTGCCGAGGAAATAGGCCCAGGTGCGGTTGATGGCGGCACGGGCGAAATAGGGATTGGTGCGCGATGTCATCCACGATGCGAGAACCGTGCGGGTTGGCGTCGATTCGTTCCAGTCCGGTTGGGTGCCGTCCAGGAATTTCGCTTGCACGACGGTCTCGGTGCCGGGGATTTTCAATTCCCGCTGGTTCGGCTTTTCGGCGGCCGGAATCAGCACATCGCCGGCGCGCTGCGAATTGATGCCGGAGAAGAACGCCGCCAGGCCCCAAAATTGATCTTTTTTCCAGTCGGCAAACGGATGATTGTGGCACTGAGCGCATTCGACACGAACGCCGAGGAAAACGCGGGCGGCGCCGGCGGCTAGGCTTTCGGCCTTAAAATCCTTGGCGGAATAAAACGCCATCGGGTTAGGGCCATTATTGAGACTGAATACCGCGAGCGCGCCATCATTGCCGATCGGGGCGGTCAACAAATCGCGGGTGATCTTATCGAAGCCGACATTTCGAGCCAACCGCTCTTTGAGCCAATCTTCGAAGTTGCCTTGCTGAAAGCGGACGAGGAAATTGTTGCCCGCTTCGGGAATCAGGAGCGCACGATAGACGCCGGCGAAATGGGTGCTGTAGCGCGGGCTTGCCAGCAAGCGCTCGATCAGCTGTTGCCGGCGGTCGTTCTTCTTGTCCGCGAGAAAGGAGCGCGTTTCAGCCACCGTGGGAATGCGGCCCGCCAGATCGAGATAGACGCGGCGGACGAATTCAGCGTCATCCTGCGCGGGGCCGGCGTTACTTTGGCCGCGGACCAACGCTTGGCGAGATGCTGATCGATCTTTACCGCCAGTGCCGCGGCATCATTCGGGGCCTGGGCGCGGCCGGTTCCGACACCGAGCAGCGCAAGGCCAACCGCGATGATGAAGAGCCGAGAGATTCGCATGGCTTTCCCTCGCAAAAGACGTGGTGTATCAACCGTTTATATTCTCCCGGCATCCCGCTTGTCAAAGAAAATCGGCGGGCCGGAAGACGATTACCGAATGGTATATGAATGGATACTGCCGCCGGGCAGAACGGGTTTCAGAAATGCGCGAAGGTGAATAATGCTTGCGTTGATTGCACCAGCCGGTTATCTTCGAGAGTGGGGGTGAGGTTGCCCGAGGACCGGTCCATGAAAAGATGGCTTCGTCGCAGTCTGATTCTCGCCGCTCTGCTCGCCGCTGCGTACGGCATCTTCTATGAAGCCGTCACCCGGGTGGGGCGCGGTTGGCTGGTTGGCGAGCCATTTTATGAAGGCCGGCCCGCGTCGTATTGGTCCGGTGAAATTGAGCAATGGGAAACGAACGACCCGGAATGGCGCACGGCAAGGATGTACACTCGCCCTTCACGCCTTCCTCGCTGGATGCAAGTCTTTCTGCCCGAACCGCAATGGCCGCGCCTTCTGGATGGCGATCCGGATGGCCGAGAGGTGCTTGAATGGTTGAGCAAGCATCCGTCCGAAGATATTCGCGATTGGGCCCGGATCGGCATCGAACGAATTGAGAACGACGAGCGCGGACCTCATAAATTCACGCTCATTGATGTTCTCTTCAGCGTCAAGCTCTCCGAAGTTGATGAGGATTTCTACAAGAGGATAAACAACAATTGGCACTCCAAGGCGGAACTCGATGAACTTGAGCGAGAATGGCTCGGCCAGATCGCCCGAAAAAAGGAACCCGAACAAAAACCAGCCGGCGAGTCTTTGTTCGCTCAACTCGATCGCCAGGTTCCGCTTGCAACCGTCGAGAATTTCAAGATCAAGGAAAAAACGGAAGGGTTGCTCGTTTCCCTTACCAAGACAACGCGTTACTTCCCGACGCCGCTGCAAATGCGTCTGGGTAAGAGTAAGCCGCAGATTGTGGAAGAGAATTTGACTCTTCGAGCTCGGGTAACAATTTTTTCTGATCGACGCGGGGTACGCTTGACGTTTGTCGAGAAGAGTACGGAAATCGAAGGCATCGACAAGCTCGCGGTGATCCTTGACAGTAACGGCAAAGAAGGAATAGGGCACGAGGTTTCGATGAAGGAATTGGCGTTGTCTTTCACGCGGACCGTGCCCGACGGCGGGTCATTTTTGCTGGCGTTGCAACATCAGCCGCTCGAAACCAAGCAAAAAGGCGGCCGGCTGGTGGCGCGAATCCAAACACGTATCTACATCGAAGAGGAAGAAAGACAAATACAAGCGGCAATGGGAAAGTGAAGCTTCGCTCGTTCCCAAACCCCGTTTGGGAACGCACGTCCCGAAACTCCGTTTCGACTCCCGACATGAAGCGTAATTCACCATACTGTTGATTCGAGAAACGGAGTTTCCCGGCGTGCGTTCCCAAACGGAGTTGGGGAACGAGGCGCCACGAGGCGAACGGGGCGATATCATGCTCAGTTCAGCCTTCTCACGGCTCGTCCTTGCCCGCCAGCCGAAGCACTGTCCGAAGCTCGTTCCACGACTCGTGGCGGGACTGGTTGAATTGATCCAGGCTCAATTTGTCGCCCGTTTTCCAGTGGTTCTGCAAATGAATTGTCTGGGCCTTGATGGACCCGGAAATGTTGCGAACCTGCTTGACCGCGGCCACTTCTTCTTCGTCAAGTCCAATGTTTTCGAGCTTTTGCATCTGGGCATCGACGGTCTGCAACAGCGTCACGATGGTGTTCAGCAGCTCGCCGGCTTCTTCCTTGGTGTACGTGTCGTTCTTCACGCCATCTGCAATGAGGCCGACGTTGAGATAGCTCTGGTACAGGTAAATGGAACTGACGCTGCCGACGCTTTCGAGCAGGCGTTCGCGTTGCAATTCGCTCTGCGCTTGGTTGTCGTCGCGAGCGGCAGTGGAGACCGGTTTGTGGCGTGGCTGGGCCGCCGATTCGGACGCGGAATTGCGCAAAAAGATGAATGAGACGCCGGCCGCCGTGAGAAAAACTACGGCGGCGAGAATGAGTGGCCTGGCCGGGCTATCGGATTTGGTTTGAGACGGAGCCGGGGCGGTGGTGGATTCCATGTTCACTCCTGGAAGACGAGGCTTGGGGAAACGCCCCCTCATTGCCGGGATGAGGGGGCCGATGTCGTTGGATCAATGGTGATTTTTGACGGGATGGCCGTTCATCTTTTTGCCGACGCCGCGGGCTGCGGAGAGAGCGTAGGAGTGGCCGCCGGCTGGAGAACCCGAACCGGCATGAAGATGATTGCTTTGGTTCTGCCCGGCAGCGTGACCGGTGTTCGTTTGGCCCGTAATTCTGGGTATGTGCTCGCCGGATTTGGCGGAGCGAGTCTCGGTGTGGTTCGATTTCCCGTTGCGAGCTTGCTCTTGATTCGCGAAGTGATGCGAGCCCGTTTTCTGGCCGGCCGTGTGCAGGTTCCGGAGGTTTCTTTCCTGATCGCGCAAGCTGGTCAACTGCCGTTCCAGGTTCCCTTCCTGGCGTGCGAGCGTCCGTTCCTCGCTTGCCATATCGTGCATCAGGCGGGCCAGTTCCATGCCGCGCCACATGTGTCCGTGCCGATGGTGGTGCTGGGACGGATTCGTCGGGTTGGCCGACGCATTCGAGTTGGACGGAGCACCCGAGGATGAAATCGGCGCTGAACCGGAAGGCGAGCCCTGGGAGCCGAATGATGGACCTCCGTCGTCGGCGCCGTCGAGAAGATTGTCGAGAGATCGCTCGAGCCGGCTGATTTCGGCTTCTTCCCGTTCGAGCTTGTGTTCCAGGCCATTCACGAATCCGGAGTGCTTGCCGATGCCGAGATCGGCGTGGTTCCCGGCGCCCGGCGATTTGGCCGACGCTGCCGAATGCGGGGAGGTGACGGTTTTGGTAGATGCTCCGGATGGATGGGAATGCCCCTGTTTCGCGGAGCCGGGCTCCTTGCCGGGAGATGCCCCGGCGCCGGATTCCGACGCGATCCAGCAGCCCAGGCCGAGAACCAGAGCAACCGCCCCGGTCCGATGTGCACGCAGCATGACTTCTCTCCTTTTGCAAAGGAATGGAACGGACGAATGGATACGCAAGAGGGGAGTTGGCCGATGCTGCCGGGGGGAGAACGGGAAGCAGCATTCGAGACAATGGAATTGTAGCACGGATGAATCGCGAAAGCGAGACGCTTACGCGGAATTCATCTGCGGGCGAGCCGAGCCCCGCAAGGGGCCGGTTCCTTGCATCGGAAACCGGCCCCTTACGGGACTCGGCTCGCCAATTCGCGGTCCAGGTCGCCATTTCCTTGCAATCGACACGAATACGCCGTATAGTTCACACCTGATGCGCTTCGAGGGATGGAGCGAAAACGAGAATTGAGGATGGTTTTCATGGCGAGTTTCACCATGCGGCGGATCGCCTACACTGCCGCCGACGCTGCCGAGCAACTGCAGCAACTGTGCCGTCAATTGAGCCTCCAAGCGGACGTCGTGTCGCCCCACGGCCGAGCTTTGACGGAGGCGGTATTCGGTGCGGCGCTGACTCCGGCGCAAGTCGTCGAGCGGATTTGCGGCGACGTGCGGCGCGACGGCCTGCCTGCGCTGATTGCGCTACACCGCCCAGCTCGACAAGGTGGAATTGACGCCGGAAACGCTTCAGGTAAGCGCCGAGGAAATCGACGCCGCCCACAAGAGCGCCGATCCTGAATTTCTGGCAACGATCCGGCGAGTTCGCAAGAATCTGCTGTCCTTTCAGTTGGGCCTGGTCCACCGCGACGCCATCCTTTCGCAGCGCGATCATCACGAATTGCGGCTGCGCTATCGGCCCATGCGGCGCGTCGGTGTCTGCGTGCCGGGCGGGAGGGCGGCGTATCCATCAACGATTCTGATGACGGTTTGCCCGGCGCAGGCCGCAGGGGTGAACGAAATTGCCCTGGTAATGCCGCCGACCAAGACCGGCGCGAGCAATCCCGCCCTGCTGGCGACCTGCAAAGAGCTCGGCATCACCGAAGTCTATCGGGTCGGCGGCGCTCAGGCGGTGGCGGCGCTTGCCTACGGCGTCGAGGGAATGCCGGCGGTGGACATGATCGTTGGGCCGGGCAATATCTTTGTGACGCTGGCGAAGAAATTCGTCTTCGGCCAGGTCGCCATCGATTGCCTGGCGGGCCCGAGCGAGATCGTGGTGTTAGCGGACGAATCGGCATCACCCGAATATGTCGCCGCCGACCTGATCGCTCAGGCGGAGCACGACCCGGCCAGCAGCATCCTGATCACCTGGCACGAGCCATTGCTGGATCAAGTCGAAGCCGCGCTCGGCCGGCAGTTGGCGATGTTGCCGCGCGGAGAGTTGGCGCGAGCGTGCCTGGAGCGCTTCGGCGCTCTGGTGCTGGCCCGCGATGCGGGGCAGGCGATTGCGTGGGTCAACAGGATCGGGCCCGAACATTTGCACCTGGCGACCAACAACGCGGATCGGCTGGTCGATAAAATAGAAAACGCGGGAGCGATCTTCGTCGGCCATTTCGCCCCGGTCGCCCTGGGCGATTACGCCGCCGGCCCATCGCACGTGCTGCCGACGGGAGGAACCGCCCGCTTCGCCAGCGGCCTCAGCGCCAACGATTTCCTGCGGCGTTCGAGCGTGCTGAGCTTCACGCAAAAAGGCATGGAAGCGCTCGCCAATGACGTGCGCGTGCTGGCCGCGGTGGAGGGATTGACGGCACACTCGGCGAGTCTCGATATTCGGCTAAAGTGATCGGTGAGCCGAAAGGAGGAAACGATGGTCATAAAAACAACAATCCGCGATCGTCGCATTGACATTGCCGCTCCCAGTGATCTGCCGGACGGCACGGAAGTCATCCTGACCATTAACGCGAGTAGCAAGGACAACGAGTCGATGCCGCCGGAGGAAATCGCGCGGGTGCTCGCGGCGATGCGGCAACTCCAACCGCTGGATGTCCCCGCGGATACGGCTGCCGAGCTCGATGAGTGGGAGCGGAAAATGAATCAGCACGGAATCGACAATGCCGACAAGGGAATCGAAGAGGTGTTTCGATGACCCGCTTCATTCTCGACACGGGCATTGCCGGGCTCTACCTCGACCACAAGCGCGGCGTGTTCGAGCGCGCCGAGGCTGAGGTTGCGAAGGGCAACAAGCTTGGCATCGCCGCGCCGGTGCTCGCCGAGTTGGCGTACCGCGCGGAAGGGAGTCCGCAGCGAGAACGCAATCTGCAACGGCTTCGCCAAGCACTGACCGCTTCGAAGCTATGGCTCGTGGACACGGACGCCGCGTTCGAATATGGGCGGATTGCTTTCGAGTTACGGAAGCTCGGCCGGCCAATCGGCCAAAACGACGTTTGGATTGCCGCGATCGCTCGGACTCTTGGTAACACCACCGTTGTCACGATGGACGGCGATCTCGCAGCGGTGCCTGGCATCACCGTCGAAAACTGGGCGGCTTGACCGACGAGTAGAGACTTTCCATGTCGCAATACCTTCGCCCCAACATTCGCGCGATGGCCGGCTACACGCCCGGCGAGCAGCCGCAAGGCGACGGATTCGTCAAGCTCAATACCAACGAGAATCCGTACCCGCCGTCGCCGCGCGCTCTCGAAGCAATGGCCGAGTTGCTCCGGTCCGACCGCCTACGAAAATATCCCGATCCGCTCGGCGCCGCTTTCCGCAAGACTGCGGGCAAGCTCTTCGGCGTCGATCCCGACAGCATCCTGATCGGCAACGGGTCCGACGATATCCTGACGATCCTGACGCGGGCCTTCGTGCCGCCCGGCGGGCTAGTCGTGTCGCCGACGCCGAGCTATTTGCTGTACGCCACGCTGGCCGACATTCAGGGAGCGCGGTTTGAAGCGGTTCCCTACACGAAGGATTGGCAGCTTCCGTTCCCCTGGCTGAAGCCCGCCGCGCATCTGACGCTGGTCGCCAATCCGAATTCGCCGAGCGGGACCATGGTCGGCAGCGCTGACCTGGAGCGATTGACCGGCGAATTGCGTGGGCCGCTCGTGATTGATGAGGCTTATGTCGATTTTGCGGAAACACATGCCGTTGGTTTGACGCGGTTGCCGAATGTGATCGTGACGCGCAGCTTGAGCAAATCATACAGCCTGGCGGGGCTGCGCTTTGGTTTCGCCCTCGCCGCCCCGGAGTTGGTGCGCGAACTGGTCAAGGTCAAGGATTCGTACAATTGCGATGCGTTGAGCCTGGCCGGTGCGCAAGCCGCCCTGGAGGATCAGGATTATTTACGCCAAACGCGGGCCCGCATCATCGCCACGCGCGCTCGCCTCAGTGCGGGTTTGGCCAGGCTGGGCTTTGATGTATTGCCGAGCCAGGCGAATTTCGTCTGGGCGACGCGCTCCGGGCCCGTCCAGCCGATCTTTGCGGAATTGAAAAAACGGCAAATCCTGGTACGCTACATGAACTATCCCGGCCACGGCGACGGCCTGCGCATAAGCGTCGGCAGCGACGCGGAAATCGACCGATTGCTCGAAGAATTGAAGCGGATATAGGGAATTATCACCATGACCGCACGTACCGCCCAAATCCGACGCGAAACCGCTGAGACCAAGATCACGCTCGGCATCAATCTCGACGGCGCCGGCCTGGCCCAACTCTCGACCGGCATCGGCTTCTTCGATCATATGCTCAACCTCCTGGCCCGCCATAGCCTTATCGATCTCGATGTCGAAGCCGAGGGCGATCTGCACGTCGATGCCCATCACACCGTCGAGGATGTGGGTATCTGCTTCGGCAAGGCACTGGTACAAGCGCTGGGCGACAAGGCCGGCATCCGCCGCTATGGCTGGGCCGTGCTGCCGATGGACGAGACGCTGGTCACGAGCGCTCTCGATCTGAGCGGGCGGGCCGTCTGCGTGTGGAATGTCAATCTGCAAGTGGAAACGCTCGGCACATTCAACGCTCCGTTGGCCGAGGAATTCTGGCGGGCGGTCGCCGGCAGCGGTTTGATGAACCTGCACGTCCTGTGTCATTACGGCCGCAACAGCCATCACATGATCGAGGCGGTTTTCAAGGCGAATGCCCGCGCATTGCGCCAGGCAGTCGAGATCGATCCGCGCGGCGCTGGCGTGCCGTCCACCAAGGGGGTTTTGTAATTTCAGGGTGAGCGTCGGGGCGTTAGCCCGACGTGTGGGCCGTCAGCCCTTTGCCGCATCCACGTCGGGCTGACGCCCTGACGCTCGCCCTGGAATTACCAGGCTTGACGTTCCCGACAGAATTCCCCCTCGACACAACCTATTGTATCGCGCCGACTTACGGCTTTCTCCTTGACGATGCCGGCCGATCGCCGTATCCATAACCTTTAACTTGGCATGGAGTTATGGATAATGCGCCACACCGTCAATCCGCAACAAGGACGGCTCTTCGACCCCTTCGAGGGCCTCATTCCGCCCCTCGGACTCGAACGCATTCGCCACGGCTGGCAGGGCGTCTTTCGCACCGCCCTTCTTGAACTCATGCCGGCCCAACAACTCGGCAAACATTTCAGCCCCAACATCGGTCGGCACACCAAGGAACTCTATTCCGTCGCCGGCTTGCTCTTTCTGCAAGAGTTTCAGAACTGGACCATCCCCCAAGCGGTCGAGGCCTACCTCTTCCACACCGACGTGCAATTCGCTCTCAACCTCGAACCAGGCCGTGACGAGATGTGCGATCGCACCTTTGAACGCTATCGCGCCTTATTTCTCGAAGACGAAGGCGCGGGCCAAGTCATGCAGGACGTCACCGATCGCCTCATCGATCTGCTCGAACTCGACATCGCCAAGCAACGCCTGGATTCGACCCACGTCTTCAGCAACATGGCTTCGTTCGGCCGGACTCGGCTGCTGGCGGTCACCATCAAGCGGTTTTTGACGCAGGTCAAACGCCATCACCGGGCCGACTTCGAGGCGTTGCCTGCCGAACTGCGGCAACGCTATGCGCCGTCGCAGGCCCAGCTTATGGCCAAGGAGAGCAAGGACGCCGACGGCCGGGCCAAGAGCCGACAGCAGGTGGCGGAGGATATGCGTGATCTCGTCGAGCGCTTCGCCGACCATGCGGGCTTGCGTGATCGGCCCAGCTATCAGGCGTTGCTGACGGTGTTCACGCAGCAGTGCGAGATTGTCGAGAATCGCGTGCAAGTGCGGGCCAAGACCGGCGGCGCCTGCGTGCAAAATCCGTCGGACCTGGACGCGACCTACGACGGCAAGAAGGGCCAAGGCTATCAAGCCCAATTCAGCGAGACGTGCAGCGCGGCCAACGACGTGCAGTTGATCGTCAGCGCCTTGCCCCAGACGGCGGTCGAGTCGGACGCCAAGGCGCTCATGCCGGTGTTGGAAGATTTGCAGAAGCGTGATTTGTTGCCCGAAGAAGTGCTGGCGGACACGGCGTACGGCAGCGACGACAACGTGCAGCAGGCGGCGGCGTTGGATGTCGAGGTCGTCAGCCCGGTGTCGGGTCCAACGCCAAGCGCGACGACGGCAAGCACGGACGCCAAAGGTGCCGTCATCGCGTCGCTGACGATCGACGACTTCGCGGTGGACGAGCGAACGGGCAAGGTCGAAGCGTGCCCGACGGGCCGAATTCCGCTGAACGTTGTGCGAGACGAGGCGACGGGGACGACGACGATTCACATGTCGGCCGAGGATTGCGACGCGTGTCCGTTTCGGGCGTCGTGTCCGATCGAGCCGGGAAAACCGACCTGCACGGTGAGTTACACGGATAAGCAAAAACGCTTAGAAGGCCGACGGCAGGAGCAAGCGACGGACGTGTTTCGCCAACGCTATGCGAAGCGATCGGGTTTGGAGTCGACGAACAGCGGCGTGAAACGTCGGCTGGGCCTGGGCGCATTGCGCGTGCGTGGCCGTCGGGCCGTGAACCACGCGATCTATTTGAAAGTGGCGGGCTGGAACCTGCTGCGTGCGGCGGCCTCGGGCAAGTTGCGGAGCCGAGTGGCCCGTGGCATGGCCCGTTTGCGGGTGGCGCTCTGTTTTTACCTGGCCTATCGGGTCTGGCTGACGGCGATCGGCCGTAGACGGCCCGCGCGAGTTGCTGGCTGATCGATTCCGCCGAAACCGTTCGCCCGAAAGCGGGCTGGTTTTGTCGGGTGCGTCAGGCTTCGCCAGCGATAAGGGCTGGTGTTGAAGAATTGGGATTCGTATAATGTTGGGTGTCAATTATCGCGTTCCAAAAGGAAGAGGAATCCTGACATGAAGCGTCTGTTCCAGGCAGGTGGCGTCCTTTGCTTTTGCATCGTGCTGGCCGGTTGTGGCAGCGATACGCGCGAAGGGCTCATTTCTGATACCATCGGCATTATGAATCAGGCGGCGAGCGAGATTGACAACATCCAAAAAGCCGTCGCCGCCGCAGCCAAAGATGTTCAACAGGGCACGAAAAACAAGCTCGATCTGGCTGCCGCCATGAAGGCCGCCGAAAAGCTGAAAGAAACCGGCGATAAGACCCTGGAGATCAAGGCCCGCATCGAAATGGTCAAAGCGCAACTCACGAAAGAGGACAAGGAAACCAATGCGGCCAACAAGAAGTCCGAGCTGGATGCCGCGTTCAATAATCTCAAGGCCAAGCAGGACGCTCTGCTCGACACGCTTGCCGCGGCGGAGAAATTGAATGTCTCCAACGCCAAGACGGCTGTCGAGGAGTTGCGCAAGAAATACGTGGTGGCCCAAAGCCCGTTCGAAGCCTTGACGCGCTAACACGGAGGAACCCTCATGAAATTGCGTGCAGGAAGCATTGCCGTCATGTTGTTCACGGTAGTCGCCGCGCTGGCGGGTGATAATTCGCCGTATGAAAAGACGATTCAGAAGATGATCGGTAGCCTGGATGAAATTGCCGCCACGCTCAAGACCGTGATTGATGAGGACACCGCCGGCGCCGCCAAGCCTGATCTGCGCAAGTCAGCGGCGGTGTGGATCGAAACCCGTGCCAAGGCGGCCAAGCTGCAGCCTCCTGAAAAAGAGGAAAAGGCCAGGCTCGAAAAAATCTACAAGCCCAAGCTTGAGGAATCCATGCGCAAGCTGTTCCTCGAAGTTAGCCGCGTCAAAAACATCCCGGGCGGCAAGGAAGCCTTGAAGGAAATCGATGGCGTCTTGAAAAAAGAGGAAACGAAAAAGCCCGCCCAGGACCGGCCATGATCCGCATTGCTCGCCACAGTTGGATCTTCCTGTTGATCCTGGCCGGATGTGCCAAGGACCAGGATTATTTTGACGTGCTGAGCGAGCAGCAAGCCGCCTGGACGGAACTCGCAAAGGTGCTGGGGACCGTCAAGGACGAAAAATCGATGGCCGAGGCCAAGACGGCTCTGGAGGCGCGTGAAGCGAAATTCGAGGCCATCGCCCAGAAGGCACAAGCGTTGCCCAAACCGTCCGCGGCTGTGCTTGAGCAGCTGGAGCAGAAAAAATATCTCCTGCAACGCGCCATTGAGCAGGCTCAGGCGGAGGTCGGCCGTATCCGCCGCGATGTGCCGGGCGGCGAAGCATTTTGCAAGAAATTCGGCTCAAAATTCCCAGGGCTCTTGTCCGCGGTGCAATGATGACCCACAAGCGAATTCTGCTCGTATCGGCCCTGGTCCTCTTCTTGACGGGCTGCACCGACAACATGGATTCGATCACACGGGAACTGCGCAACTGCAATAATGAAGCGATTGACGCCATGATGATGGTCACCAGCGAGGAGCAAGCCCGCCACATGACGATGCGCATCTTCAAGCCGCTTACCGGGCGTATACGGAGGTCGAAGAAAAACTGAAGTCCTGGGAAAGCAACCGCACAAAAAAGGAAATGGTGGAGGAGACCTTCAAGTCCAACGGCTTTTACCTCTATATCGCCGAATTGGAGATCAACAAGGATCGCTTCGCCGTGGAGATAACGCGGCTGCGCAATCTGAAAAAGCAATATGAGGACCGTAATTCATCTGCTGCCAATGCGCGCGAGGCCTGTCCCAGTCTTTTCGACCTCATCGAGACCGAAAACGTGCTCGGCCCCGTGAGGAAGCAGTTGTTGACGCCCAAGATCAAGCAGATTCTGGATCGTTTCCCGAATTCGAAAGTTAAGGACTACCCCAATCTTTACGAAATCTTTGAGAAGAACCGCAAGATCATCCCAACGACCCGGCCCGGCATTGCCCGATGATCCAGGCCGGCGCCCGCTCCGCCCCAGTCGCAAAGGAACAGGCCATGACCCCCGAAGTCGAACGCCAACAGCAGAAGGTCAAGGAATTCATGAGCCTGCTCCCCTTGACGCTGGCCATCGCCGGCCTGCCCGAAGCCGAGCACGGCAAGCATTTCAATGAAAGCCAGCTCGAAGCGCGGTCCACCACCATCCGCGCGGCCTACAAGATCGCCCGCCAAGTCATCATGGATGTCAGCAAATGACGTTGGGCGAGCCGAGCCGCGTAAGCGGCCGGTTGAAGTGGCGACACGTCCGGTAACCGGCCGCTTACGCGGCTCGGCTCGCCGAATCGCGCGAAACTTCATACAAACCCATGCCGCACGCCCGCTTCGCACGGTACAATGGAGGGACGACTGCGCCCGATCGACGGAAACGCCCGGAGGAGGCAGTGCCATGTCAACGACGCCGCCGGCCGATCATCGTGAACCCGATGTCCATCTTCCCAAGGAATTGCCCCCCGCGGTGCAGACCGCCTTGGAGGGGCGCTATGCCGACAACGCAGCCCGGCGTCAAGCGCACGCCGAGCCGATCTTCGGCGATGCCGAGACCACGAGCGTATTTCTGGGCTGGGAAGATCATGCCCGCGCCGGCGCGTTCGGGTTCGGCACCGCCAACGCCAAGAAACGCCCGCGCACAGGCCGATCCTGTACCACGGCGACAGCCACCTGATGACCATCGCTCCCACCGGCGCCGGTAAAGGAATCGGCGTCATCATCCCCAACCTCCTGCGCTACACCGGCACCGTCATCGTCATCGATCCCAAAGGGGAAAACTACCAGGTCACCGCCCGCCGCCGCCGTGAGATGGGCCACAAGATCGTCGCTCTCGATCCGTTCCATCTCGTCACAAAAACCAGCGACGGCCTGAACCCGTTCGATCTCTTCAAGCTGCCGCGCTCGATCATGGAATGCGACGCGGAAATGCTATCGTCGCTCCTGTCGATCGGGCACGAGTTCTCGCGCGAACCGTACTGGGACGACACCGCCCGCGCGATCCTGGCCGCGCTGATCGCCCACATCGCCTCGACCACCAACAAGAGCGGCTGCAATCTCAATCATGTCCGGTCGTATCTGTATCATCAAAACCTCGATTACATGCTGGCCGAGCTGCTCGATGACGACAAGGTGGACAATCCGCTCGCCAAGGACGAGTTCAACGCTTATCTCGCGATCCCCGAGGACAAGACGCGTCCCTGTGTCCGCTCGACGGCGACCAGCTACCTTAAAGCGCTCGGCAGCCCCGAGGTGGCCCGCACGCTGGAGACCTCCAGCTTCGATCTCGCCGACCTGATGGAAGGCAAGCCGCTGACCATTTACATCGTGATCCCGCCGGAAAAGATGGACAGCCATCGCTCGCTGTTGCGTCTGTGGATCGGCACCTTGTTGACGGCGGTGACAAGCCGACGCCGATTGCCGCGCCGCCGCACGCTGTTCTTGATCGACGAGGCCGCCCAGCTCGGCACGCTCGCCGCGCTGCGCCAGGCAATCACGCTGCATCGCGGCTACGGCATGCAGGTCCACACCTTCTGGCAGGACTTGAGCCAACTGCGAATGCTCTACGAAAAAGACTGGCAGACGATGGTCAACAATTCGGCGGTGCTACAAGTCTTCGGCGTCGCCAATTTCCAGATGGCCCGGGAATGGGCCGACGTGGTCGGCCGCGACCCGCACGAGCTTCTGGGCATGGCCCCCGAGGACGCGATGGTGCATTTGCCGGGCGAGGGGAGCCGCCGCTGCCAACGGGCGAATTATCTGGACGACGGCGCGTTCAAGGGAATGTACGACCCGAACGAGCGATTCTTCTACATCGACGAGGACAAAAAGGCCGCCGTCAAATCAAGGCAGCGATGAAGAAGGCTGGGTCGTGGCCGGGGTCGGTACTCCGACCCCGGTGGCTTGAGCGTGACCTGCAAACCGGGGTCGGAGTACCGAGCCCGGCCACGGCTCTAGGCCTATTCTCGTATCCCTGTTTCTTCGCCGCCTTCCCGTATTTGCTCCCGGCGCAGGCTTTCAAGTTCGGAGCGAAGCCGGACAGCTTCCGCCTCCGCAGCTTTGGCGCGAGTTTCCGCCTCCACGAGCGCGGGTTGTTTTGAATCGCTCTTTGCAATCCGATTCTGATTCTCCGAACGCTTGTGTTGGATAAACCACCGGACCCCGAGGGCAAGGAGTGCACCGACGCCTGAAACAACCAGCGGAACAATCCCATAAGCCGTGTAAATCATTACCAGAACACCAAGGCCGTTTATTCCGCCTTCCAGACCAAAAGCCACCGAACCCCACATCGGTGCCGCTCCGAAAATTGCTCCACAGAGAAATGCCAATAGGATTAAGGCCAGTTGCGCGAGCACCGCTCCAAGGATCGCAGCCAGCCAGCCTGTGCGAAATGACATGACGAACTCCCAAATGGATTGCCGAAGGTTCCCGCCGCAGACCCTTCGGTTTATCATGCGGCTACTTGTCCTTCTTCTCGCGCTTCCCCTCGATGTCGAAATCCGTCTTCTTGCCCCCGGCCGCCACGGCGCCTTTGCCTTTGAGCTTGTCCCCGGTGATCGTGAGCTTGTACTCGACGTTGAACTTGTTATCCATGACCTTTCGTTCGGCGGAAAAGGTCAGATCTCCGTCCTTCAGTTTCACGTCCTTGAGTTTCTCGTCCTTCTGATCCGGCCAGCTCATTGTGCCGGCGAGCTTGTCCCCATTCTTCATGATCGTCAGCGTGGCCGTCCGCTTCGTGTCGCCGATCTTGTACTCGCACTTCCACGTGCCGACCGGGTCTGTCTTTTCGCCCTGCGCACCGCCAGGCCGCAGAGCCCGAGCACCAACGCCGCCGAAAGGATCGTCTTCATATTTGCCTCGAAAAAGTGGTGGGCGTGGAGCCGTCCGACGTGGGCAGCCTCCAGCCGCTGACTGAGATTCTAGGGATGCGGCGACCACTGGCTATTTTCCCGCCTTCTCCGCCTTCTCCATGGGCGGGTGGGTGAGTGGTATAAGAAAACAATATATAAGTAGTTGTTGGTATCGACGCACCCACCCACCCACACCGGCCCAAGGAAGCCCGCGATCCTGTGCCGTGATGCTGCCGTCCGCGCCCAGGTGCTCACCCTCTTGGCCTTCGTGCCGCGCTGGAGATCACACCGTCCATCCGTGACAGCTCGCCGCACGATTTGCGTCCATCCTCCAGCCGTCCGGTTCGAAGATGGCATGGCCAGCGTGCGAATGGATACGAGAATAACGGTTGCCCCTGGAGAACACACGCATGTCAACCGATTTTGCCGCGCTCCTTGAATCCTCCGATCCGAGCGTTTACGAATTGCACACGCACGCCGCAGGCCCAACCGGCAGCTTGCCGCTCACGCCCGAGATGTTGCGCGAGGCCCCGTCCGGCGATATCTTCGGCATGACTCAGGACGTCGGCATGGGTTGGAACCCCGCGGAGCTGAATGGCCAGGAATTCCTGATCCTCAGCACGCAAGGCGGCATTCGCGCGCCCGACGGCTCGCCGATCGCGCTCGGCTATCACACCGGGCACTGGGAAGTCGGCTTGCTCATGAAGGCGGCCGCGGAGGAATTGCGAGAGCCTGGCGCGCGTGCCGTTCGCCGGGTATGTCACCGATCCGTGCGATGGCCGAACGCAGGGCACCGTCGGCATGATGGACAGCCTGCCGTACCGCAACGATGCGGCGATGGTGCTGCGGCGGCTGATCCGCTCGCTGCCGACGCGCAAGGGGGTGCTCGGCGTGGCGACGTGCGACAAGGGATTGCCGGCGATGATGATGGCGCTGGCGGCGATGCGCGAATTGCCGTGCGTGCTGGTTCCTGGCGGCGTGACACTGCCGCCGACCGAGGGCGAGGACGCGGGCAAAGTGCAATCGATCGGGGCCCGCTTTTCGCACGGCGAATTGACGCTGGAACAGGCCGCCGAGCTGGGTTGCCGGGCGTGCGGCAGTCCGGGCGGCGGCTGCCAATTTCTGGGCACCGCGGCGACTTCGCAGGTTGTGGCCGAGGCCCTCGGGCTGTCGCTTGCCGCACTCGGCGCTTGCGCCGTCGGGGCAACCGATCTGGCTCGACATGGCCCGCCGCTCGGCCCGCGCCTTGGTCGCGCTCTATAACGAAGAATCTCGCAACGGGGAAAATCCTTACCGATGCCGCGTTTCGCAACGCCATGACCGTACACGCGGCGTTCGGCGGCTCGACGAATCTGCTGCTGCACATCCCCGCCGTCGCCCATTCCGCGGGCCTGACGTCGGCCCACGGTCGAGGATTGGCAAGCCGTCAACGCCAAGACGCCGCGCCTGGTCGATTGCCTGCCCAACGGGCCCGTCGGCCATCCGACCGTGCGCGTCTTCCTGGCGGGCGGCGTCCCCGAAGTCATGCTGCACCTGCGCGAGCTCGGCCTGCTCGATGAATCGGTCCTCACCGTCGCCGGCGAACGCTTGGCCGCATTCTCGACTGGTGGCGGCAATCCGAACGCCGAAAGCGTGTACGTGAAATCCTGTATCGAGCACGACCGCGTCGATCCCGACGATGTCATCATGAGCCCGGCCAAGGCCCGCGAGCGCGGCCTGACCTCCACCGTCACTTTCCCACGCGGCAACCTCGCTCCGGAAGGCTCCGTCATCAAGAGCACCGCCATCGATCCGAGCGTCGTCGATGCCGACGGCGTCTATCGCAAGATCGGCCCGGCCCGCGTCTTCCTGACCGAACGGGCCGCCATCGCACGCCATCAAGAGCGGGCAAGCGACCGCCTCAAGCCCGGCGACATTCTCGTGCTGATTTGCCGGGGACCGATGGGGGCCGGCATGGAGGAAATCTACCAGATCACCTCGCGCCCTCAAGCACCTCAGCTTCGGCAAGCAGATCGCCGTCCTGACCGACGCCCGCTTCTCCGGCGTCTCCACCGGCGCCTGCATCGGCCACATCGGCCCGGAGGCGCTGGCGGGCGGCCCCATCGGCAAACTCCGCGACGGCGATCCCATCCAGATCGTCATCGATCGCCACCAACTCGCCGGCTCCATCGATCTGCTCGGCGCCCGACGGCAGTTCATCGAGGAAGGAACGCGCATCCTGGCTCAGCGACCGCTGCGCCCGGACCTGGCCCCCGACCCGAATCTGCCGGACGACACTCGCCTCTGGGCCGCCCTCCAGCGCGTCGGCGGCGGCACCTGGGGCGGTTGCGTGTACGACACCGATGCGATTGTGGCGGCGCTGCGAAATGGATAAAGTAATGGCGAGGAGGATTCACCATGATTGCGACCAAGATTGAAATGACCGTGCAGAACGACGGCGAATTGCACCTGACCCAATTGCCTTGCCGAAAGGGCGACCGCGTGGAGGCGATTATTCTCGTTCTCGAGAATGGCGTGGATGACGCCGAGGCCGAACGGAAACGCGAGGAAGCACTGAAGCGATTCAATGCTCGGGCCGATGCGTCCACGTTTCGCTCAACCGGACCGTACCCCACTCGCGACGAATTGCATGAACGCCATTGACACGAGTGTCTGGACCCAGTTTCACGAATTGGGAACTCCCGTGAAGGCGTTGAGCATCCGACAGCCCTGGCTACTCACCATCTGGCTCATGGTACTCCGATTCGTAGACTCCACGCTCGTCTCGTTTGAACTGCAACGCTTGTGTACTTCCGCCCTCCACGTGCCACGTTGGAAGTGCTGAGGCGGCGGCCGTCTGCGAATCCGTATAGGTCCGCACCTCCAGCAGGACCGCCGGGCAGCAGTTGCAGAATAGAACTTCGCTTACCCTGCCGTCCTTCACACGAACGACAATTGTGTGCCGGTCCGCCATGCCTGTTCCTCCCAATGTCGATCCGCTCACCCACGCTTTGACCCGACCTGAAAAGTATCGCCGGAACTCTGGTCGAAATCAACGGACTATCAGTACCGTAGCCGCAATGTCTAGAGTATTTGGAATCCGACATCCGCGAGATATCGAAAAGTCGAGTCGTAAAATCGCGGATCGCGGGTTGGGTCTCCTGGATCGCCTTCCGGCACAACAACGATCATTCCCTGACGTGCGCGCGTCAATAGGACCCGATAAGCATTCTTGAGATACATCCTGCGTTCAGGCTTCCGGATTCGGTTCCAGCGGTCGCCGCAGAAGGACCAATGCTCCCATCCCCCAGGTGTATGTCGAAAGTCGCCGTCCCAAGTAACACACGCCCAATCAAGCTCAAGCCCCTGCACGTGGAACTCGGTGGCGACGTCCTCCAGATAGTAGGAAGAACGTACGTCACTCTTGCCATCAAGGAACCAGTGAATTGGATCCATTGGCGTCCGAACGTCAATGGCAAACGGCTTGAGCCGCTGGGCTCCTGAAGAAACCACGATTCCGTATCGTTCGGAGCCACGCGCCTGGCTTCTTAGCCACTCCTTGGCGGTCTTCAGGTTTCGGGTAACGACAATCGGATAGTGCTCGCCAATACCCTGAAGAGTTGCGCCGCTTGGCCCGGTTCCAGATCGAGGATTTGCTTAACCAGCAAGGAGACATTCTCGGCGCGGAAGGACCGCATCGAAACACCAAGGTGAAGTTCGTCCCGGAACCCGACGTGTGGGCGAGATGCGAGCCGATCCAAGGCTTGGCCAGCCGCGTATTCGCTGTCGGTAAGGCGGGAGGAGATGTAAACGTGCCACTCCGGAAAGGAATGCAAGATCGATTCGATCCATTCACTGATGCATGCTTCGCCTGTGTTGATCTCCTGGCCGCCGCCGACCAAGCACACGACGACTGCCCAGTCGGGGTGCCGATCGAGACAGGAGATCAAGAATTCGGGTTCGGACTTGTCGAAATCGGGCACCTTTTTTTTGCGGAGCATGAAGGCGGAAGTCTGCTTTTTGTTCCACGCTGCGCTGGGCCTCATCGAACAGCGCGACGTGTTCAATAGGTGGCTTTTCGGAATCGATTAGGCACTCATCGCAAAAGTGGTGCACGTTTTGGATAAATAGCTTCACCTCGCTCAAAACTTCGCCCTTCTTTGCCTTTCGACCGTATTCCTTTTGTCGGCGGACCTTGTCGCGCGCCAAGGCTTCACGAAGGATGGCGACCAATGGGCCGTTTCCGGAAAGAAAAACACTGTAAAGTTCGGTATTCTTGTCGATGTGCTTGGTGGCGATGTTTAACCCGACCAAGGTCTTACCTGCCCCAGGAACGCCGGTAACCAAGCAAATTGCCTTTTCCGAGTTGGCCTTGGCAGCGCTGATGATGCTGGAGATCGCGTCAGAGGTCCGTGTCAAGTTGACGGCACTCGCGTCGCTGCGAGATATCTCAGCAACGGAATGACCGTTGTATAATGAAGTCGCTGCCTCGATGATCGTCGGCGTTGGGCAGTAGCGCCCGGACTCCCACTGAGCGGCGACGATTGCGTTTCCGCCGATCAACTGAAGAACTATCCCAAAAACCTTCGAAAGTTCTGCTTTGTTGGTGTTGATCGGCAAGAGCATCCTATCGCGATAGGTGGTTACCTCGAGGACAGCGGATGACGCGGCCTCGGTCGCGATCAAAATGGGCGCGATTGGCAAGTCATGACTTGTCTCGTGAAAGTTCTTGAGGTCCAGCGCGTAGTCGCAGACTTGATCCGCTGCGGAGGATGTAAATTCACTTTCGTTGACCTTGAATTCAAGCACGAAGATCACGCTTTGGACGATTACGACGACGTCAATTCGCCTCCCTAAGCGCGGGATGGAGTATTCGAAATAGATGTGTCCGGAGTCGCGGTACGGCACCAGAACAGACTTGAGAATGTGGATTTCCGAAAGCCATGCGTCCCGTTGCGTCATTTCCAGGGGGTATTCGGTATTGGTAACCAACGAACCTAGAATTGAATCCTGCTCTTTTTCCAGAAATGCGGCAATCGGGTCGCAATAGTAATAGCGCTTCATGTGGTTTTTGTACGGCTTTTCACAGGAGCCGTATCGTGTTGGTGGTGTGGGAGTGTCAAACACGTGATCGCGCGAGGCTCGCGGCGCGGCTTGCGGATTTTCTACGGGGGGTGTGAACGAAATGCACAGGTTCTGCACACATTGCCTGAAGCGCCAATGGCAATGTCGGTTGAACCCTCTTTTCAAGCTCAACGCACGCGCACCTGGAAGCTGATGAGGCCGTGTTCGCGCGGCGGCAGGGGGGCGGTGAATTCCCAGCGTAGGATCGTGGAGCCGACCTCGTTGGGTTGGGTGGTGAAGAGGGCGTCGCGGTCGGTTTTGGCGCTGCCGGGGACGTATTCGAGGCGTTGCGTGAGGTTGTCGGAGACGGCGACGTTGGTGATCGGTTGGCCGCCGGTATTCCGGTATTTGAGATAGAACGTGACGATGTCGCCGACGTTGGCGCATTGCTTGTCGGGCCATTTGATGATGACGAGCGGGCCGTCCGGCTCAATCTGCTTCGGCCCGCCCATGCTCAGGGCGACCGATCCGGTGCTTTGCAAATTCGACTTGATCTCCAGCCCGCGCACCCGGCCAACGACGGTTGTGCTCGTTTGGTTATACAAGCCGCTCAAGCGCATCTTGGTTTCGACCGCTTCGGAGCGTTCCTGTTGCAACTGTTGCTTGAGGGCGAGTTGGCCGATGGTGGCGTAGGGTGTCTTGAGCGCCACCGTGCTGTCGAGATTGATGCGCACTGTTTGCGTGATGAGGTTGGTTTCGCCCTGGAAGATGACGAATCGAGGCACGCACAGGCCGACGCGATTGGAGGCGGCGAGGCGTTGATTGCCCTTGCTGTCGATGTATTCGGCGATGGTGTCGGTGGGATCGAGGCCCTTGAGTTTGCCGAAGCGATTGAAGCCGGCCGGGTTGGCGGAATCGCCGCCGTCATAGAGGGTCATGAATTCGGATGGTGGACGGGGCCCGAGAACCGGGTCCCAAACCGGACACAAGCCCCAGGTCAGATACGGCGGAATAGCGGGGCGTGCCGAGAATGCTTTCGCCTGGCAAGAGGACCGTGCCGGGAATCGCCAGGGCGTTGAGCTCTTGCGGCGAGAGAAAACGCTGGCCGAGCTGGAAGACGACGAGAGGCTGGCCGCGCTCCGCGGCTTCGAGGTACGGATCGCGATTTGCCGGCACCGGAATTTCCAGCGGCTCGTTGGGCTTGGTGGCGACCGGGTACGCCATATCCGGGCGCTCTAGAGCAACTACTTTCTTGACGAATGATCCGGTGGCGACGCGCCGAAATTCATCCTCGCTGAAGTTGATGTGGGCCGGGAAATCGGCATGCTTCATCTTCGGCGAAAGCGCCAGCGTGCCGCGCACTTCGAGGGACGGGCAGAAAACCTGGCCCGGAAAGCCGGGGACATCGAAGACGGCGAGGCGGTAGGAATAGCCGGGCCGAAAGCCGAGCGTGCAGGGAAGTTCGAGCGTTTGGCCGGCATCGAAGCCGCGATAGACGGTGATCTTGGTCCCCTTCGGCCCGGCGAAACGCACATACATGAGGGGGGCCGGCATCGGAATCGGGGGCGGCGAAAATTGCCGCCGATGCGGCGTCAGCCATCACGCCAATGAGCAGCGTCGGCAGCAACATAAGAATGAAGGCACGTTGCATCAGCGGCTCCCCGGTGCTCGGCGATTGTTATTTCTTCGACGGCGTCGGAATCGCCGGCAGCGGCGGTTGGTCGGAGCCCAGGGGGTCAATCATCATCGAAGGCAACTCCGGCAAGGTCAAAATCGGCTGGGACGGAATCGCCGGCGCCTTGGTCGCGCTCTCTTTGGTGGTTGCCGCCGGCACCACATCAGAACTGGGAATCGGTGGCAACATCGAGCTCGTCGTGCCCGGATTTTCGGGAATCGGCGGCACCATCGGGCCCTTGGTCGGCTGCTTGCTGGGTTCATTCGGCTTCGCGTCTGCCGGTGGAATTAGATCGGGTGGCGGCAGCGGCACGACGCCTGGCGCCTTAAGTTCCTCGCTTGGCTTCAAGCCCGGTGGCGGCGGCAGCGGCGGAACTTCAAGCTTCTTTGGATTTGCTGCCGGCGGAATGTTCAACGGCGGCAACTGCTTCGGCGCCGGCGGCGCGAATCCCGGAGGCGGCAGCACCGTGCCCGGCGTGATCGGCGGCATGAAGTACGGCACCTGCACGCCCGGCGGCACACCCTGGCCTGGCGGCTTCATCAGCGTCGGCGGAGCCATCGGGCCAGGCGAACTCATCGGCGGCGTGTGCTGCAGTCCTTGATCGATGTTACCCATGCGCAACACCAATAGGATGCTGCCGCGCCGCAGCGCTTCCTGGATCGGGTCTTGCCCCGGTTCCAGTTGTGCCGAGCTGAGCGCGCCCGGACCGGCCCCGGCGCCATCCTGGTTCTGCGGATCGGGCAAGTAAATCACCTTTACGATGTAATTCCGGTCCACGACTTGTTTGAAATCCTCCTCGTCGAAGTCCACGGGAACGCTGTTGTGCGCCAGGAACTCATTCGTGCGCGGACTGGTCGGCACCACTTCCAGCGTCGGATACAACTCAAGCGCCGGGCGGCCTGGAATGTTCGTCAGCTTGAGACGATAGATCGCAGCCTGGGCAAAGTTATATCGGCCCGGCGTTTCCAGCGGAGTCGTCGAATAGTTCGCCTTGCCGTCGGGGCCTTTCGTGAACCAATAAATCTTCATGCGCACCGGATTGCCGAAATAGACCTGCGTGCGCTGCGCGGGGAACATCGAGCCCACGGGCGAACTATTGGCAAACTGCGCCGGCGTCACGCCGCCGTCCCCCGGCGCACCATCCATAAACTGCGCCGTCTTGACCCCACCATCAGACATTGCGCCGGTGAAGTTCATCTGTTGCATCGGATTGACCATCGGTCCCATGGGCCCCGCCGGCCCCATTGGTCCCGTCGGGCCGCCCGGGCCCATCGGACCATTTGGACCGAACGGGCCGCTCCCGGGCGACATGCCGGGCAATCCCGGAACGCCCGGCGGCGACAATATCATGTTTCCTGGCATCATTGGGTTGGGCATGCCAGCGCCCGGGGGACCACCCATCGGCATGCCGCCTGGATTCATTTGCACTCGATCCAACGGAATGTTGTTGTTCATAATGCGTTGAGCAGCATACATGCTACCCGGCGGCGCCGTGTTGTACGGGGCCGCCATCGGCACCGGCGCGCCATACGGTCCCTCAACCCCCGGCACCATGGGGGGGCCGAAGCTTTTGCCGTAGTGCGGCCTGACCCCGCCGGTTTCCGGAGGAATATCCGTGCTCATGCAGCCGGCGAGCGCGCTGAGAAACATCATGGACACGATGATCTGCCGATTCATGGCACGCTCCCCGTTCGGGCTATTTCTAAAAACACCTGATGTTATAGTCGGCGCGGCGGCGCGCGCAACTTTCGTCAATATCGGAAGACTTTGCCATGCTGACGCGGATGCTGTTCTTGATCGGGCTGGTTTTGTGCGGAATCGTGGCTCTCACCGGCGCCTGGCCTGCGTCATTCAGCCCGAGCGCCCACGATGCCGATTCCACCTTTGTTCCCAAACCCATGCCGCTGGACGCCAACATCGTCGGATCGGGCATCGACGCACGCCAACTGCTGGAAAAAGCTCTGGAAAAGCTTGGCAAGGAAGAATCCGTCTGGCTGAATACGAAGATTCGGCAAACCGTGCACAACGCGGACTCCAGATTTGTGGCCGAAGGCTTCTTGCAACGCGGCCCGAACCAGTGCGCCCGCATGGAATTGGAGATCAACACGAACGGCGTGCGCTCGCGCCTGGTGATTGTGAGCGACGGCGAAATGCTTGCCCAGGTGCGAAAGATTCACGGGGCCAAATCGATCGCCGAGGTCGAACGTCTGCCGGCCATTCCGGCAGCCTCGCAAGCAGAGGCGCATGCAGCCCGCGAAACGTACCTGGACGGAAAAAGCTGCGGCGGGCCGGCGGCCTTGCTGCGCTCCATCCATCAGGCTCTTCGGGCCGGCACGCTCCAGACCGGCCTGCTTCGCGACCAGCCCGTCATCCACCTCAGGGGCGATCTCGATCCCGACCAGGTCCGAGCCTTCGCTGCCATGAAACTCACCGGGTTTTCGACTTCCGTGTATCTAGACGCCAAGACACTATGGCCGATGCGCATTGAATGGTGGGGTGCAGAGCACGGCAAAGCGCCGCGGCGGTTGACGCAGATCGAATTCCGCGATCCGATCGTCGGCGTGCCCTTGACCGATGAGCAATGCGCTTCCATGTTCTCTTACGCTCCAGACGGCAACGAACAAGTGACGCAGATAAAGCGCTCCGATCGTTAACCCGACGCCCAAGCCAGCTCCCGCCTTATCGGGAACATTAAGCCACGCGGCGGCGTCCATACATTAACATCGCCTCCCTACCCTATCCGGAGCCTTGTCGCCATGCGATACTGGATTCTACCAATAACCGCCGCCATCCTCCTTCCTGCTTTTTCGGGCCAGCGCGAGGCTGGCGGCGGTGAACCGATCCGGATCGTCAATCTCGAAAAACTCAATACCGAGGCCAACGAGGAAGATCCGTGCCCGACCGCCGACGGCAACGGTTTGCTTTATGCCATCAAGGGCAAGGACAGCTACGATATCTTCATCACCAAGCGAGCCAGCGCTAAGCTGGCGTTCCCGGCAGGCAGGCCATTCATTTTCGACAAGGTCGCCGACAAGCGCTGCCCGTTCATGTTCAAGGACAAGTATTTTTTCGCGACCAATGAAGTGCCCGACGCCAAGTTCGCCAAGCTGAAGAATTTCGACATCATGATGCAGATCGGCTTTCAAAAACCAGCGCCGGTGCTGGGCGACATCAACACCAAGGCCGACGAAATGTATCCATGGGTCACGCCGGGAGGCAAGGAATTCTACTTTAGCCGCAAGACCGAAGAAGGTTGGAAGCTGTTGGTCGCCAGGGGTCCGATCCCTGGGCCTATCGGCAAAGCCAAAGAGGTTGGATTCGCGGTCGATTTTCATCGCGCCGCAATCGGCGGCAGCGGGCTCACCATGTATCTGCAAGGCCCACTCGAAAACGGCAAGCTCGGCATCTTCCGCAGCAAACGCCCCAAGCTCGGAGATGCCTGGTCCCGCCCCGAACCGGTCAGCGTGCTCAATCACTCCGGTAGTAAAAAAGGAGACATGCAACCCGCCGTCACCATTGACGGCACGCGTCTCTACTTCGTCTCCGACCGCCCCGGCGGCAAAGGCGGGCTCGATATCTGGAGCGTGGCCACCGCGTCACTCAAGTGAATTCCGATCAATATGTCCGCGCCAATTCAACCAGCGTGCGCACGAAGCAGCCGGTGCCGCCGGCGTCGCGTGTCGCATTGTCGTGTTCCGCCCACGATGGACCGGCAATGTCGAGGTGCGCCCATGGCGTTGTCCCGACGAATTCCTCCAGGAACTTGGCGGCCGAGATGGCGCCGGCGTAGCGCGAGCCGCCCGTGTTCCTGATGTCCGCCACGGTGCTCTTGATCATCTCGCGATAGTGCGGCAACATCGGCAGCGGCCAGGCTTTTTCCCCCGCCGCCTGTGCCGCCGACAGCACCTTTTGGCTCCACGCTTCATCATTGCTCATCAGCCCGGCGACATCGTGGCCGAGCGCCACCATGCATGCTCCGGTCAACGTCGCCAGATCGACCAGGTGATCAGCCTTGAGATCGACGGCATACGCCAGCGCGTCGGCCAGGATCAGGCGTCCCTCGGCGTCGGTGTTGAGCACCTCGATGGTCTTGCCATTGCGGGCCTTGAGGACGTCGCCGAGCTTCATCGCTTTGCCGGATGGCATGTTCTCGACAAGGGCCATCACGCCGACCAGATTGACCGGCAGCGCGAGCTCGGCGGCGGCTTGCATGGCCCCCAACACCGCTGCGGCGCCGGCCATGTCGCATTTCATGTCCACCATTTGATCGGTGGTTTTGAGCGACAACCCGCCCGAATCGAAGGTAACCCCTTTGCCGACCAGGGCCAGTGTCGGCTTGTCGCCGCCTTGGCGATGCCGTAGAACGACCAGGCGCGGCGGCCGATCGGACCCGCGCGCCACGGCCAAGAGCGCGTTCATGCGCTCAACGACAAGTTGCTGCTCATCAAGGATTTGCACGTCCAGGCCGGTCTTGATAGCGCATTCGCGGGCACGCTCGGCAAAGGTCTCCGGATAAAGATCGCACGGCGGCGTGTTGACCAGCTCGCGGGCCAGGTTGGCCGCCCGCCCTTCGATCTCCGCACGCCGTACGCTGTCGGCAAGCCCGGCGTCCATGCTCGCCGTGACGAAACAAACCTCATCCGGCGGCGTCCGCTCGGATTTGTTCTTGCGAATGCCTGCAGTGCTCGACCCTTGGAAGAAACCGGCTGCGCAGGCTCGAATCGCCATCTCGGCGCTCGGTCCGTCCGGCAGCGCAAAAGCGATACGCCCACATGGCTTGCCGGACAGCGTCCGGGCTGCTGCCGACGACGCCGACATTAGCGCCGCGAAATCGGCTTTGTCGCGCGGCCCCAGCCCGAGCAGCAGCAACCGTTTGGCCGCGATGCCGGTGGTTTGATAGAGCGGCGTCTGCTCCTTCGCCTTGCCGGTGACATCGCCTTGTTCGCGCAGCCTGGTTAGCAACCCGCCAAGCCGGGAGTCCAATTCGGGGACAGTTTCGCTTTCCCAGAGCGACACGACGAGCCAATCGGCGGCGATTTCCGACAAGGGGGATGATTGCAGGGTGAGGTGCATGGTGGTCTCGGTCTGTCTCCGATATTGTTCTATTTTTCGCAACTGACAGACTACAGCAGCCCGGCTTTCAACTCCTCACGGACCTGCATCAGGATTTGTCCGAGCATGTTCTTTCCGCTGCCATCCCCGCCGTCGCCCCAATAGGAATCATTTTCGGTGTGCTCGACGATCTTTGCATCGCCGGTTGCAAATAGGGTTTGCCGGATGTCATCATGCTGCGTGAACTTCGCCAGCACGGCTTTGCGCATGAGGGCGACCTTCACGGATTGCCAATCGCGCCGAATCGGCTTCTTTCTATCCCGGCCCATGCGTGCCGCGATCATTGGCGATTTCGTTTTGCGAATCTCTTCGGTGTGTACCACATCTTCGAATTTTTGCGCCTGGAAGTAATGCTCGGAGGTCGGCCAGCGTTTGCCGTCCACTTCAATCGGATGTGGCGAAATATTGGAGAAGCAACCGTATTCGTCGGTGGAGCTGTAAAAATTGACAATATTGGCCATTGGGATCTCTGCCTCGTCACTTCATCTCTTCTTCCAGATATTTCAACAACTCCGGATTTTGCCGGCGCACGCGCTCCACCAGGGTCCGCGCTTCCGGTTGCGGACAGGCCAGAGCGTAACGCACGATGCTGCTCTTGACGATCGGCGACTTGTGGCTCGATTTGTCATAACAGGCGACGATCAGCTTGGTGTGCTCCCAGCGCTTCCACTTGCTCAAATCCTGGATCGCGATGTCGGCGACGTCGGCATGCGCGATCGCGGTTTCCATTCCCTTCATCACCTCGGCGGCGCATTCCTCGGGGTGCGTGTTATAGAAGAAACGCATCGCCCTGAGCGCGGCATAGCGCAGGAGGAAATTCTTCTCGTTCTTCAAGAGATCGTGGGCGTACGCCCAACCCGCCTTGGGCTGAATGGTGATGTAACCAGCGAGGATGCCCTCGTAAGCCTTGTAATTGCGCGGCGACGACCTTTTCAACAGCTTGCGCAATTGATCGGCATCCTCGGCTTTGCCGCAGGAGCCGAGCAGGTACGCGTACATGCTCAACTTCTCCGGTTCCAAATCGGGTGTCTTGAGGAGCTGACGCACGCTGGCCGGCGCGAGCTGCTTGGCCGTCTCGACGATTACCTTGTTGTCGGCCTGGGCGAACGCCAGGAACGCTTCCTCGGCGATATTGGCATCGGCATGATCGAGATGCTTGGCCGCGAACACGAGTGCCTTCACCGCGTCGTTCTTGCGATGCTTTTGCAGCTCGGCAATGAATTCAAGGACGGCGGGTGACGCGATCTGCCGGCCGGTGTACGGCTCGAGACTTTTCGCCGGCAGCCGGTAAAACATGACGTAACGCGGCGTCTCCTTCGCATCGAGGATCGGCAGATAACGCGACAGCACGATCATTTGCTGACGCGGAAATGCGGCATCGTCCTTGACGATCTTGTCAAAGTGGAACTCGGTGGTGCCGCCTCCCGTTTTGATATCAAGCTTTGGATTGGCGATGTGGCCGTAAACGACGACCTGGGCCTGTTCGTACTCCTGTGCCAGCGAGATGCGGCGCGAGGCGCCGTTGCAAAGATCGCACGCCAGGGCAGGGCAGGGGAGCAGCAATACGATCAGGCCCACGATTTTTCGCATCCGCGACTCCATTCCCAATTTCAATGGTATTCTCGAACCTGCGTCAGCAATGCTCAATTGGCAGTTTCGCGCACATCGCGCCGTGCAAAATCTATTTCTTCGCCGGGGTTGCGGGCGTTTTCACCGGCGCCGCCGGCGTCGATTCCAGATTCAGCAATTCCAGCGTCTCGGCAACCCATTCGGAATCGCGCGCCCGTTGCGTCTTAACGAAATCGAGGGCGCGGCCTGACGGGCATTGCAGGGCATAACGCAGGATCGCCTTGCGGATGATCGGCGTGTTGAAATTCTTCTTCTCGAACATGTCCATGACCTGGTCGCAATAATCCCAGCGATGCCATTTGCGCAAATCCTCGATCGCGAAGTCGGCCATGTCGCTGACGCGCAACACGCCGGCCACTCCTTTGACTACCCGGCGCGGGCGGCGTTTTCGTCCTCGTCCAGCAAATCGATGCGATTGTCCCACACAAACCGCATCGTTTGCAATGCAGAATCACGCACCATGAACGGCTGTTCCTTGTCCTGCACCAGTTCGCTCAGATATTTCCAGCTTTTCTTCGGCTCCAGCATGGTGTAAGCCGCCATCAAGCCGTGCAGGCCGGACGCCTTGCGTTTGTCGGGATCGTTGATCATCGTAAAGAGCAGCTCGGCATGCTTTTTATTGCCGCAATGGCCCAGCAGCGAAGCGTAGAGGCCATAGCGAAATTGCGGCGTCTTGGGGTCTTGCAGCCAGCCGGCAATTTTGTCAGATGGAAGCTCCTTGGCCATTTTTTGGTAATCGCTGTAGGAGGCACGTGAATATTCGCGGTAGGCGTCCATGGCGACCTCAACTTCCGGGCTGTTCAGGAAATCGAACGCCACGCGCAGCCGCTCCGGTTGCGATTTATTCTTGTTCTTGAGGATGGCGTCGATGTACCTGCGCATCTCGCCGCCATCGCTGACCTGGATTCCCTTGAACGGATCGATCTTCCCCTTATTGATGTCGCAGAACACCACGAACTTGAGCTTGGGGTCGGCAATGTACTTCTGCACGGTGAGTTTCTTCATCCCCTTGACAATATCATGCGCTTTCAGGACTTCCTCGAAAACGAGGTCCGATTCGCCGGTGCCGATATCGCTCGTGGAGGTGCGGGGGTTTTCGAAATGCCCGTAGAGAACCAGGGGGACATCCTCGAATTGCAACGTCAGCGTGAGCCCTTTTTCGCCGCTGCAAAACTCACACGTCGGCGCCGGCGCCGCGACCAGCGCGAGCAGAGGAAGGGCCAGCAACCAACCGAAAAAACGAGAAGCATTCATCGCGCAACTCCTGCGAGGGATCGATCCGATCAATGGTGATATTATCGCCGGAAAGTGGATGAATGTGCAACTGCGAAAACAAAAAAGTTTGAACCGATCATTGGATATACGGGTTCGCATCGGGATCGCATTTGCGGATGTCAGCGGCCTTGGAAATGATGAGCACCGTCATCATGGAACCGCCGCGATCACGAAATTCGACCCGGCCCGTGACCCTCACCCAATCGCCGTGCTTGATCTCGACGCCGGTGTCGGGATCTTTAAGCCCCGCCAGGCTGACGCGCGAGATCATGGGCACATCGAGCTGGACGGCGTCGTTGGCGCAGCAGCTGATCTTGAATTTCACGAGCATGAAGACCTTGTCGTTGCCTCGAACGGGAGCGAACTGCCCGCGTACCTCCACGAGCTTGTTTTTCCAGTGTTCGCGAAGGTCGGGCTTGGACGCCATCGCTTCCAGGAATTTGAAATCGACACCCGCCGCTTTTGTGGAGGTCGCATTCAACGATTCCGCCAAATCGTAGGCGGCGCCGAAGCACGCCAGTTCGGGCAGCGTCGTTAGCGCGATGTCCGAGTTGTCGCGGGCCTTGACGGACGGCGGCTTGTCGGGGAGGCCGAGCAGGAACAGGATTACCGGCACCAGCAGCACGACATAGCGCCACGGCGCCCAGCCATGATCGTGGTCGGCTTCGTCATGATCGCCGTGTCCATGATGATGGGCGTGAGCGTGGCCAATATGGTGCTCGTGATCGCAGGTTTCGCCGGGAGCGTGCGAATGGCCGCAATCATCGGCGTGGGCGTGATCGTGAGAATGATCGTGTTTTTTCAGGAAGGCGGGATCGCGCGATTGCTGCCAGAGGAGCGCGCCGCGCATGAGCGCCAGCACGGTCAGGGCGATGCCGCTCAGGAGCACGTAGATGTGAAACTGCTTGCCGAGCATCAATCCGAGCATGCCGTCTTTTGCGGGCGGCGCCGGTTGCCAAAACCACAGGCACAGGCAGACAACGCCGAATGCGCCGGACAGGCCGACCATGCAGAGTTGGTCGATGAAGTAGCTATCGCCGTGGTCGTGGTTGTGCGAATGGGAATGATCGTGGGTGTGTTCTGCCATGGCAAACCTCCGCCCGCCTTTACGCGGCAGGGCCAAACAACCGACTTCCGATTTTCTGAAACCAAAACGAAGCATACGGCGACAGGTAATGCACCAACATCGTGTACACGAACACCTGAATCACGACGGACGAGATGATCGTGAAGATCAACCGGGTGCGAAAGACGCGCGTATACATCAAATATAATTTTAGGTCAAGCATGGGCCCCAGCACAAGGAAAGCCAGCTTCGAAGCGGGGGGCCAGAATGCCGGGAAGTTGGCGGCGACAAACGCATCCGCCTCGCTGCACAGGCAGAACAGCACCGCGATCGCCATCATCAACAGAATGGCAACGGCCGGCGTGTCCTGGATATGCTCTTGAATTCGGCCTTCCTGCATCGCGTATTTCCCGCCGGCCGCCAGGATCGCGCCCAGGACGAGGAACGCCATGATATCCACGAAATCGTGAAGTGCCGTTTGCGTAATATTGTTGAGGCGATCCTTCCAGGTCTTTTTTTTGGCCTCGGCCTGCTCTTCCGCCTCGATCGCCGGATCGCGCAGGCCGCGTGTCACGCTCGGATGCAAGAGCTTGGTTCCGTGCTTGTTCCATTGCCAATCGACCAGGATTGCCGTCGTGAACGCAATCAAGTAGGACAGGCCGACGCGCCATGCGACGACGTAATACGGCCCCCCCAGGATGTAATCTTTTTCCTGCGGCGGATTGAACGCCACGAAGGTGCTCGTCATCACGATCACGTTGATCACCGGCCCGGCGAGTACGTAAGCCACGCACACGCTTAGCGGCAAGCCTTTGCGCAGGAGCCGCTTCATCACGACGATGATGCCGCACTCGCACATCGGGAAAACCAGGCCAAGAATGCCGCCCAGCGCGATGGCGAGATAGCGGTTGCCGGGGATGACCTTGGCAATCGCCTGTTGCGGCACGAACTCTTCCAGCAGCCCCGCGATCACCACGCCCAGCACGATGAACGGCAACGCTTCATAGATGATGCTGGTGAACGAGAGGATCAATTGTTCGTAGTCCACAGTGTGTCATCCACAATTGCGGTGCTGATCCCAGTACGCGGAACGGTCGGGGCGGGTTCATCATTCATCTTATGAACGGCACTTCACGCGCGGCGCAACCAGCGGCCCATTGGGACGGAGACGACGAAGGCGATCACGCTAAGCACGACAACGGCGCCGCTGATGCCAATCGAGTACTTGGGGAAATTGCAGCTGATTTCCCAGCTGAGCAGATATCCGCCGGCGCCGGCGCACACGGCGATGGCGATGGCAAGCCAGAACAATTGCCGAAGGTTGCTCGCAAGGTTGGCGGCGGCGGCGGCGGGTACGATCAACAGGCCGTTGATGAGTAACGTGCCCGCGATCTGCTGGCTCAGGTTGACCATCAACGCCAGCAGCACGATGAACAGATATCGCGACAGCCGCACCGGCGTCCGCCGCGACAGCGCCAGGCTCGGGCTGGCGCTGGCAAGCACCAGCCAATTGTACATGATAAAAAGGAAGACTGCCGTCAGGAGCGCAAGGCCGAGCAGGAGCACGATCTCCCACGGCTGGGCCGAGGTAGGATTGCCGAAGATGAATTCCTCGATGCTGAATGAAACCTGCGTGCGGGCCATGCGCGTGACGACCGCGCCGAGGCCGACGGCGCCGGCGTAAAACACGCCGATGACGGTATCGCTGGCCAGGCCGGTCTGCTCGCGCACGAAGGCAATGAGCAAGCCGATCGTGACGCCGAACGCGACCATGATGAGCAAGATGCGCTGGCGAACCAGTTGATCGGGGGTATCCGTCAAAATGCACAGAAGCAACCCCAGGCCGACGCCGGCAAAAGCGCAATGGGCCAGCGCGTCGCTGAAAAACGCCATGCGATTGCCGACGACAAGCGATCCCATGCTGCCGCAGATGAAACAAACAACGAGCGTCGCCAGTAGGCCGCGCACCGCATAATCCTGGGTCCAGATTGACTCGGTGGGCCAAAACCCGAATTGGCAGAACAGGTTGATCGCGTAATCCAACCAATCGCCGGACAGGTCGAGCATGGCAAGCCTCAATTACGTCGGTCAACAAGGCAGAGGATCGCCGCGAAAAGACACAAAATTCGCAAATGGGATTGGCAGCACGAGCCCTTTCGTGATTTTCGCGTTTTTTCGCGGCAATTAAACGAGCCTTGCAAGCAGCTGATTCATGAGTGCCATCGCCTCCTCCGCTTCAGCTTCCGTGATGACCAGCGGCGGGGCAATGCGCAACACCTTCTTCGCCAGCGGTCCCAGCAAGTGGATGCCGAGATCGTTTTCGCCGCGATAGCAAGCCAGGACCGAGGCGTTGGCCCAATCAGCGGCGCTCTTACCCGCATGATCCCCCATCTCGACGCCCCACACCATGCCGCTTTTCTCGCCGCGCACGTGGGCGACGAACGGCAATTCCTTGAGGCGCAGTAAGCCTTTTTCGATGATCGCCGACGAACGCCTCGCCAATTCCAATACGTTGCCACGGGCGGGTTCATCCCCCTCACCCCCGGCCCCTCTCCCCGGGCGTGGCGAGGGGGGTAAAGCGAATTCGTCCAACGTTGCCAGGACGGCGGCGCAGGCCAGCGGGTTAGCGCTCCAGGTGTCGGAGCCTTCGCCGTAATCGAGCGAGCCGAGAAGCGCCGCTGACCCGACCGCCGCCGCCACTGGCACGCCGTTGCCCAGCCCTTTGCCCAAGACGACGATATCGGGCTCGATGCCATAGGTCTCGAACGCGAACAACTCGCCGGTGCGGCCGAAATTCGCTTGCACCTCGTCGAGAATGAAAACGATGTCGTTCTCGCGGCAAAATTGCTGCAGCGCTTGCAAATATTCCTTGGGCGGATGAAACGACCCGCCGCCGCCAATGTACGGCTCCGTAATCAGCACATTCAGCTTACGGCCAAACTGGGCTTTCAGCGCGTCAAGCTCTTGGCGATAGGGGAAAACACCGAACGGCTGATCGCGCAGGGTGACATCGATGCATTCCTTCATCGGAAAGCTGATGAAGCGGACGCGCGGATCGCGCTCGCGGTCGGTCTCGCAGCCAGTGACGGCGCCGGCAAGCCCTTTCTTGCCGTGAAAGCCGAAACGCGTGGCGATGATCATGTCGCGGCTGGGATCGCGCGCGAGAGCCGCCCAGAGCGCTTTCTGGATTGCCTCCGACCCGGACGCAGCCCACAGCACTTGCTGCAACCGCTTGCCGCCGGGCCTGCTTTGTAGAAGATCGGCAAGCCGCTTGCTTGCTTGAATCTCGATCGGCGTAATCGCGTTGTAAGCATTCAGCGGCTGGGCTGCGAAGAAATCGGTCGCAGGGAGAGCGTGTTCCGGATGCGGCCAGCCCATGTTGATGAAAAACCGGCGCATCCACGGCCCCGGATTATGGCCGAGATTGGCAACCAGCACGCCGGAGGAAAAATCGAACAGCTTACGGCCTTCCAACGTCCAGTGAAATACGCCGGCGCTTTTGGCCAGCACTGCCTGCGATGGCGTGAATGTTCGCAACGCCTTCGCCTCCACGCGTGCCGCCAGTTCACGGTCGGCATTGGATTGCGCTTCGGCGGCGTGGTGGATCGGTGCGGTCGTCATTTCTTCCTCGCTACATGGCGGTTGCGTTCTTCCGCCAGATTCAGCCAGAATTCGACATTCCGGTGCAGCGGTGGCACCAGTTCATTTTCGTCTAGCCACCCGATTGGCGCGTAGAAAGAATCCAGAGCGTGTGTCCCCATCCGACACTCAAAGTACGCTGCTGGGCCGATGCTTAGCACGTAGGCACTGATCAGGCACGAAAGAACGGCGGCCCATTTTATGCAGCGGCGAAGCGTGTTTTTGGATGGGACCATCTACGTTACCTCGCCAGACGCTGTTATACCGTCGCCGCGATGTCTCTTCAATCATTATTAGATTCGCAAGGTGCGGGGATGGATTTCGGCTAACATTGACGTATGGGGCAAAAATCCGCAATCGAATGGACCGAGTCGACATGGAACCCGCTCACCGGCTGCGACAAGATTTCGCCCGGTTGCACCAATTGCTACGCCGAGCGGATGTCGATGCGGCTGCGCTTGATGGGGCAGCCGAATTACAGGAACGGGTTCGAGCTGACCCTGCACCCGCACGCCCTGGGGTTGCCGCTCAAATGGAAGAAGCCGCAACGCATCTTCGTCAATTCGATGAGCGATCTGTTCCACAAGGACGTGCCGGCTGACTTCATCCAGCAGGTCTTCGCGACCATGCGGCAAGCGTCTTGGCATCGCTTCCAAATTCTCACGAAACGGTCGGATCGGCTCGCGGCACTGGCGCCGGCCATCGATTGGCCCGCGAACGTGTGGATGGGCGTCAGCGTCGAGTCGTCCGATTACGCCTTTCGCATCGATCACCTGCGCGGCGTCGGCGCTGAGGTGCGATTCCTGTCGGTCGAGCCGCTTTTGGGTCCGATTTCGCATCTTGATCTGGATCGAATTCACTGGGTGATCGTTGGCGGCGAATCGGGTCCGGGCGCGAGGCCGATGCGCGAAGATTGGGTGCTCGAGATTCGCGATCAGTGCCGGCGAGCGCGGGTGCCGTTCTTCTTCAAGCAATGGGGCGGCGTCAACAAGAAGAAGGCAGGCCGCGAGTTGCAAGGACGCACGTGGGACGAGATGCCCGCTCAGACCCAGAATAAGCGCAGCGTTCCTGGGGCTTGACCCCCAGGAACGCTGCGCTTATCCTGGGGCTTGCTGCGTTTTCCCCTGCACCCAGAGCACATCGTCCTTGCCATCGTCGTTGCAGACGCGCCCCAAGACGAACAGCAGATCCGAGAGCCGATTCAGGTAGACGACCACCTGCGGATTGACCTTTTCAGCGTGGGCCAGTGTCACGACATCGCGCTCGGCACGCCGGCAAACGGTGCGCGCGAGATGACACCACGCCGCCGCTGCCGTGCCGCCGGGAAGGATGAAGCTCTTAACCGGACGCAACCGTTCGTTGAAACCGTCAATCGCATGTTCTAGCCGCGTCACCTGCTCGGGCCGAATGCGCAACGCTTTATCCCCGTCGGCCATGGGCACACAGAGATCGGCGCCGACATCGAACAGGTCATTCTGAACGCTGCGGATCAGCTCGAGCGTTGGCCCCGGCGCGAGTTGCGTCGCGAAGATGCCGAGCAGGGCGTTAAGCTCATCGACGCTGCCATATGCCGCGACGCGCGGATGATCCTTCGGCACGCGGCTGCCATCGCCGAGCCCGGTGTCGCCAGCATCGCCGGTTTTCGTGTAGATGCGCGAGAGATAGACCATGATCGCCTATTTCTTGTAGCCTTCCTTCAGGAATTGCTTGTCCTCCGGAGACAGCGGCAGATCGTCTTTGTTAAGAAGTGGCGGCCCTTTGGCTTTGAAAACGCTAAGATCGGCTGGCAATGGCATTACCCAAATCTTGCTCTCGACCCAACCCTCAGCGCCCTCCGACCACCTCAAGTTGATCCTTCGCGCATCAAAAAGAATCCGCCGATTCGATGCGTCGATGCGAATTTCCAATTCCTCGATTTTGCCGACGCGGTCAAAACCCTTTCCCGACGGATCGCGATGCATGAATTCAACGCCGATCAGCTTTGTGCCGTCGACGCTCTTGGCGTAGATGAGGAGAGGGAATTTCGGATCGCTGATACCGCCGTCGGCCTTGAATCGGGCATACAGCCGCTTTTCCGCCTTAGCTAGGATTTGCTTTTCTTTGTCCGTGAATGGTCGATCAGGGAAGCCGGGCTGTCCTGGTCCGAAAGCCTCTGAAAGAAGCGCACCAAAAACTTCGATGACTGCCCGTGCCTTCGCGGGATCATCAAGCTTTCCCTTTTCACCACTTAACGAGGGCGCGGCCGACTTTCCCTTTTCACCGCTTAACGAGGGCGCGGCCGAGATACACAAAGCCAACAAGACGATCGACGCGCATCCAGTAGCAAACCCAGTCTTCATGACCATCCTCCTCGGGGAATTACTGTGTTTTCTCCTGTGCCAACCTTTGCACCGATTCCTCCAGCAACTGGCCGGCCAACCGAAGTGGATTGACGCGCCGCTCCGGCGTGCTCAGCTTTTCGGCAAGCGCGATCAAGAGCTTTTCCGTCTCCACACTCATCGGAACCTTTGAACTCATTATCCAGCCAACACCAGACCCAGGCCGGCGAGCCCCGCGCACGTCCAACCGCTCCTTGAGTCGTTGTGTCAGTTGGGCCATGCCGAAGGCACCGCCGCCCACGTCCGGCAGTTCGGCGAAATGCGCTGCTCCCAGCCGTTCGGCAATTTTTTCAGGGTCGAGGCTCATGTTACGCTTCCTCCAATCTTGATCTCATAATACACTCCGTCGATGACGATTCCAACAGCACCTTGGTTGGTTTCGCCGCCCATCTTGAGTAAGAACTCCCGCACGGCATCGAGATGCTGATCGACCAGAGCCTCGGTCGTGTAGCACTGGATCAAGGTGGGTTCATCGAAAATCAGGAGGCCGCCTCGGGAATCGTCTCGCCAGACACCTCGCCCTTGCGGAAAAGCCGTGCCACCTGTGAGAAGAGTGCCGAGCATTTTCAATCCCGCTGACCCATGCCTCTTGATCGATTGGTTTCTCATCGCGGTCAACGCTCGGGATGAAAAGCACCACAAGACAATCGGCGGCCTTGTTGGCGCCGAGACGTTCCTCGCGTGTTGCCATTTCAGTTCACCTCGATCCGACATCACAATTGGATTCGCGAACCACATTCATCATACAATAATCACCGGAATTCATGGCATTCAAGGGGAACCCACGAACATGCTGCCGATCTCGAAAATGGCTGCCGCCGTGCAACCATCCGCGACGCTCGCCGCCGGCGCCAAAGCCAAACTACTCAAAACCGAAGGCAAGACCGTTTACGATTTCAGCCTCGGCGAACCCGATTTCAATACGCCGCGGCACATTTGCGACGCGGCCTTCAAAGCGATGCTCGACGGCCAAACGCATTACACCGCCGCGGCCGGTATGCCCGAGTTGCGCGGCGCTATCGCCCGCTGGTATAAGCGGACCTACGGCTACGAATTCACACCGGAGCAGGTCGTCGTCTCCAATGGCGCCAAGCATTCGCTGCACAACGCGCTGGCATCGACGGTCGGCCCTGGCGACGAGGTCATCATCCCCACACCGTACTGGGTTAGTTACAGCGATCTCGTGCAGATGACCGGTGCCTCCTACGTGCTGGTCCCTACCACGGCGGCAAGCGGGTTCAAGATGACGCCCGCCCAACTCAGGGCGGCCGTCACGCCACGCTCAAAGCTGGTCATGCTCAACTCGCCGGGCAACCCGACCGGCAGCGTCTACACCCGGGCCGAGCTGGAGGCGATTGCCGATGTCGTCCTCGAGTCCAAGATCGGCGTCATCAGCGATGAAATTTACGAGCAGCTCGTCTACGGCGACGCCAAGGCGACCTGCTTCGTCACGCTGCGATCCCAGCTCGCGAACATTGTTATCACGATCAGCGGCGTGTCGAAGAGCTATGCGATGACGGGATGGCGCATCGGCTGGAGTATTGCGCCGTTGCCGGTTGCCAAGGCAATGGGGAACGTGCAGAGCCAGGAAACGAGCTGTCCGTCAAGCGTAAGCCAGCTCGCGGCGATTGCCGGGCTGGACGGGGACCAGGCGTGTGTCGAGCAGATGCGCAAGGAATTTGAAGCGCGGCGCGATCTGGTGTGCCAGCGCCTGAACGCCTTGCCCGGCATCCGCTGCCCGATCCCCGACGGGGCGTTCTATGCCTTCTTCAACGTCGAAGCTCATTTCGGCAAGACGCTCAAGGGCCGGAAGATCACCGACAGCACCAGCTTCTGCGCCGCGGCCCTCGAGACGGTGCATGTCAACCTCGTGCAAGGGTCGGCATTCGGGGCTGAAGGTTACGTGCGGTTGTCGTTCGCCACGAGCCGTGAGCAGATCAACAATGGCATCGACAAGCTCGCGGAGTTCTTGCGAGGATAATCAATAATGGGGTGCGGTCATGCCCATTCTTCTCTTGAACGAATCGGAAGTGCGCAGCCTGCTGACGATGGATATGGCGCTGGAAGCGGTCGAGGAAGGGCTTCGGAAGCTGGCCCTCGATGAAGCGCAGAATTTGCCGCGCGCGCGATGCCAAACCGATCATGCGATGCTGCACGTTCTCTCGGCAGCGGCGAAAACCTTTGGCGTCATGGGCTACAAGGCGTACGGCGCCGCGCGGCAGGGGGCGAACTTTCACGTCGGCCTGTTCGACGGCAAGACCGGGGCACTGGTCGCGATCTTGCAGGCCGATTACCTGGGGCAAGTCCGCACCGGGGCCGCCAGCGGTGTCGCCACCAAATACCTGGCTCGACCCGATGCTGCCGCCGTCGGGTTGTTCGGTGCCGGCAAGCAAGCGAGGACGCAATTGCTCGCCGTCTGCAAGGTACGGCCGATCAAACACATCCGGGTGTTTTCCCGTAACGAAAACAATCTGCGGGCGTTCTGTGCGGAAATGACACCGCTCTGTGGGTGCCCGATTGAACCGGCAACACGTCCTGAGGAAGCCGCGCGCGGCAAGGACATCGTCATCACCGCGACCACAAGCCGCGATCCGGTCTTGCATGGCGATTGGCTCGCGGAAGGCACGCACCTGAATATCATCGGCTCGAATTCCTTTGCCAAGGCGGAGATCGACATCGCCGTGGTTCGGCGGGCGAAGTGTATTGCCATCGACAGCAAGGAGCAAGGCATGATCGAAGCGGGCGATTTCCGTGAAGCCCTCGACAACGGCGTCCTGCACTGGCCGGACGTGCGCGAACTGGGTGCCGTGATCGTCGGCAGGCAACCGGGCCGCGAGCATCCGCACGACATCACGCTGTTCAAGTCACTCGGCTTAGGCATCGAGGATGTCGCAACGGCGGCCAAGGTGGTTGCCAAGGCGAAGGAGCAGAACGTGGGGCGGTGGGTTGAGTGGTGATCGGTTACGTATACATGCCGCGCAGCGCTTCGCCTTCCACCAGCGCCAGCGGCCGGCGCTGCAAATCGTAGATGGTCGTGTGCGGATCGATGCCCAGCAGATCGTAGATCGTCGCGGTGAGATCCTGCGGGCGGACGGGATTGGTGGTCGGTTGAGCGCCGATGCGGTCGGAAGCGCCGACGACCTGGCCGCCGCGGATGCCGCCGCCGGCGAGCATGACGCTGAAGCAGTTGGGCCAGTGATCGCGGCCGCCCTCGGCATTGAATCGTGGCGTGCGGCCGAATTCCCCCATGACGACCACCAGCGTCTGATCGAGCAGACCGCGCTCGGCCAAATCCTGAATGAGCGTGCCGAAAGCGCGGTCGGTCGGCGGCAGGAGTTCGTCGCGCGCCCATTGGAGATGATCGCGATGGCTGTCGTAGCCTTGCAAGCCGGGGCCGTTATCGTGCCGGACCCAATTCACATGGACCAGGCGCACGCCGGCTTCGACCAGGCGCCGCGCCAGCAGCACGGATTGCCCGAAGATGTGCCGGCCATAGCGATCGCGCATTCGCGCCGGTTCGCGGCTGATGTCGAAGGCACGCTGAGCTTCCGGCGAGGAAACGAGATCGAAAGCGCGCGTGTAATAGGGATCGAGCGTTTGGGCCGGCGCCGTCTCGTCGAGAAAGCGAGATTGCTGGCTAACTTCACGCAGAAGAGCGCGGCGCGTGTCGAGCCGGAGACGATTCATTTCTTCAGCGAGCGCGAGCGCGCCGGCGGAATAGGCGTTGGAATTGGGATCGCTGTTGACGCGGTAGGGATCGTAAGCCGCGCCCAGGAAGCCGGCGTGTTGACCAGGACGCTCGGGACCGACGGGAGATATCGCTTCGGGGACCATCACCCATGCCGGCATGCGCGGATTAGGCGGCAGAAGGCGAGCGGCGGCCGCGCCGATATGCGGCCGATCCTCGCGGCTCATCGTCACCACCTGTGGCGCGAGGCGCGTCATCGGGCTGCCAACCATCATCCAATATTGCGCCGCCGGATGATTGCCAGTCACGTGCTGCATCGAGCGGATGATAGCGCATTGATCCATCACTGCCGCCGTCTGTGGCATGTGCTCGCAAATTCGAATGCCCGCGGTTCGTGTTGAAGCGGGGCGGAAGGTGCCGCGAATCTCTTCGGGAGCATCCGGTTTCAAGTCCCACATATCCAAGTGGGACGGTCCGCCGGAAAGAAACAGAAAGATTACAGAGCGAGCGCGGGCGCCGCGGCGGTCGCTGGACGTGGCGCCTTCGAGCCGCAGCAGATTGGGCAACGTCAAGGCCCCGACGCCGAGCGCGCCGATTCTCAGCCAATCGCGCCGTGTCATGCCGTCACAATGCTGAGAACCATGTCGAACATCCAGCCGCAACATACCCCAGCCCTCCTGTTTGATCTGGTTACCATGGGCATGCACTAAGCAAGCGCGCCATGTGCGGGATGATCGGTCGGCCGGCGTCGCTTCAAGATGCGGAGCAGCAAACCACCCGCGCCAATCCCAACCAGGAAAAACGATGACGGTTCGGGGGCAGGGGCAACCGAGGCGATGCCGGCGCCGATGAAATAATAAGGCGCGCTGGGTGTAAACGCATCCGAGACGCCCGCCGACGACGCGGTGTTGATGACTTGCGCATTCGCCAGCACGTCCGAAGTCGTCGTCCCAAGAAACTGAAAGAAGCTGAATGGCGGATTCGGCGAAAACGGCTCGGTAACGGTTGGTCCGCGTCCAAAAAGCTCGAAGGAACTGCCAAGAAGGTCGATTTCATCATTGCTCGTGGGAGAGCCCAAAATGTAGTTGTATTGCCCAGCGATGGTAACTGAAGCGGCAAGGTTGAGCGCCGTTCCGGAATAAATACCATTCGATCCTGGGGCCGAATTGTCGTAACTAAAGGTGCCGACAAAGGTGCTGCCGTTCTGAATGCCCGGAGGGACATAGCCCTGCCCTGAGTTATCGGTGATGGCGTCAACCGTGCCGCTGAAGTAGTAGGTCACAATCGCTGCTTGCGCCGCCTCGGAACGCATTAGGATCAAGTTTAGAATGGCCAGCGCTGCTAATGTTCGATGTCCGGGCATAAGCGACCTCTCGTTCTTGTAAATGAAATTCTGAAGAGCGCTGGGAAAAAGGAAAACGCAGTGATTCTAGGAAATATGCAATTCCCGGCCAGCTGAAAAATGGCTGATCATGGCGGCGCGGGGCCCGGCGGTGCATCGTTCAGTTCCTTGCTCAAATAAATGTCGTAGGCGTCGCTGCTTTTTTGCAAAGTAAAGCGCAACGGAGAACTGGTGCTGTGGGCATAGATTTCCGGCAAAAGATGCTGTTTTTCGCCATCTTCGGGTAGATTTTCGATCTTCCCCTTGGCTTCTTTCCTTCGCGTGGCGCCGTCTTTGAATTTCGGATTAAGCTGCACCACGGTGATGATGAGTTCGCCGCGCTCGACTCCCTTGGCCTCATAGGTGCCGTCGGCTCGAATTGTGCACGAAATCGAGTCACCGCTCTTGGGATAGAGGGCGACCGTGCCTGAGGCGAGCAGAGCATCGGCGAGATAGACTTTTCCGTTGAGAGTGCCGACGGCGGGCCCTGCAAAAAGCCAGGTATAGAGGTAGTAGCAACCAAGGATAAGCAGCACCGCCGCGACGCCGCCACCGCCCCATTTGACGAGGCCTGAAACACCTTCGTTCGCCTCCCCGACCTCCGCCCCCGATTCGGCCGGTTTCGCTTTCGTCGGAGATTTCTTCTTGGCAGAAGGCCCGGAGCGGGCGGTTGCGGCGCCGCCGATTTCCTTGCGGCAGTTTGGACATTTGATCGTCGCGTTTTCGTCGGCCTTTTTTACGGTCAAGCAAACGTGGCACGTGGGGCACGAAATCTTGACGGTTTCAGGTGTGGACTTGGCGGACATCGGTTTCGGCTGTGAAAAAGGTGGTTCGCTGGTGGACTTGATTGGTCTATGGCATTTCGAAAGTTTCATTGCCAGCGCGTGTAGCCAGCGCCTGGAATATCGATTGGCCCGACACCGACGTGCCCAGGGTATTGCCCGCTGCATAGGTCATGAACCGTACGCTGCCGTCGCCCATCATGACGTTGAGCCCGCCAAGGTGATTGCTCCAGATCACATTGAATGAACAATAATTATTCGGATTCCACGGCTTGGGGACGGCGGGATTCGGACAGGGTGGATCGCCGGGAGCATTGTCATTGTTGCTGTAGAAAAGCTCGGTGCGCTTGACCGGTGCGCGCGTGTCGTCCCACCAGATGTCCACACCCTCGTAATCCCAGAAACCCCACAAGGCGGGCGAATCGGGCGGGCGCTCGGCGATCATCATGGTATTGCTGGATCCATCGTTCACCTGGTTCATGTGAATTTTGAGATTGGGCGTATCGCTCCAGCTACTGGACGATGAACCATCCACAAGAATGCCGTCAGGCAAATAGTTCATCGAATTGGTGCCGACATACCACGTCATGGACCCGGCATATCCCCCCATGTCGCCGCGCGGCTCGGAAGGGCAATACAGAACCGCCAGATAGGTGTTTTCGCTGGCATTCGCTTGCTCGACGTACCCGCGCACCTGGTAAATCCACAGGCCGCCATCCCAGGGAAACACCTTGAAAGCGTCATGAAAATTATGCACGGCCAATCCCAGCTGCTTCATGTTGTTGGAGCATTGCAGCCGAGCCGCCGCCTCACGCACTTTTTGCACGGAGGGCACCAGTAGACCAATCAATACCGCGATGATGGCGATCACCACCAGCAATTCGATCAGCGTGAAGCCTTTTCGCGAGGTCAAACCTACCGGCATGCCCGCCTCCGAGAAAAGGAAGTTAAAGAAGGATGAAAGAGAGGAAGAGTTGGATTGAGTTTACTCGGTAATATCCACTTGTCAAGCGAAATTTGCCCCAAGCTACCGGGCAATCGCGTGTGCAAGGGCATCGAGATTGCCGAGATGATCGCGGCTGCCGATCGCCACGAGGATGTCGCCGATTTCCAGCACCGTTTCCGCCGGCGGGTTGAAAAGCATGTTTCCCGCCATTTTCTTGATCGCCACGATGATGACCTGATATTCGGCCCGCAATCGGCTGTCCTTGAGATTGACGCCGACCAGCGGGCTGCCCGGCTCGATCTTCGATTCCTCCAGCTGGAGGTCGATGTGCTCCGTGCGCGTCGTCAACTCGATGAAATCGACCACCGTCGGCTTCAGAACCGCCTGGGCGATGCGCATGCTGCCGATTTCATAAGCCGAGATCACGCGATTGGCGCCTGCGCGGATCAGCTTCTCCTCCGATTTCGCCGCTTCCACGCGGGCCACGATCAACAGCTTCGGATTCAAAAGGCGGGCGCTCAAGGTCGTGAAAAGGTTCTCCGCATCCGAATCCATCAGTGTCACCAGGCTGTGCGCCCGTAGAATGCCCGCTTGCTTGAGCAAGTCATCCGTGGTCGCATCGCCTACCAGCGGCACGCCGTGCGGCAACGAAAACTCGCTCAGCTCCTCCTCGCTCACATCGACGATGACGTACGGCTTGCCGAGCCGCGAGAATTCCTGGCAGACCAGTCGCCCCATGCGGCCGTACCCGCAGACGATGATGTGGTCTTGCATTTGTGCGAGAGTGCGTTCCATTTTTCGCTTTCCCAGGACCGCCGCGACTTCGCCGCTGACGATGGAGCGGATCGTTTCCGTGGCCGAGTAGACGAGCGTGAAGACGCCGCCGAGAATCAGGAAGATGGTGAAGACGCGGCCGGCGGTGCTCAGTTTATGTGTTTCCTCGTAGCCGATGGTGGTGAGCGTGATGATCGTCATGTACAGGGCGTCGAAGGTGCTGTAATTGTCCGCTTCGATGATGCGATAACCCGCCGTGCCGATGCCGACAAGGGCGACCGGGATGAGCGCGAGAATCCAGAAGCGTCGCGGCAGGTGGTTCATGCTCACGTCCCGAAAACAAACGGAAACAACCGCCGTGCCGCCGCGTCATCGAGCCGCGATCCGTATTCGCACGGCTCGAACCCTTCCGCGAATTCGACCTTTTTGCCGCGTTCGTTGCCGTAGCATTGCACAAGCTGCGGACGAAAGCGATCGGCTTGTTTGCGCAAGCGATCTTTCACCGACTCGGCGAGCCAGCTGCGGCGCTCGCCATTGATTTTCGGCACCTGATCGACGGTTTGCGTGTTGTACGGCAGCCATTCGTAAAACTGCGACTCATGGCAATGCAGCATGTCCACGATCTTGTCCAGCACCGGCCCGACATCGACCGCCACCGTCGGCGCGATCGGATACGGCTTCTGAAATTCGTCCGGCAAATACGCGATCGCCGGATTCTTTCGCAAATGCTTTGTCCCAGGCACGACCGCCGGCACTGTGATCATGTACGCCGCGTCCTGCACGAGCTGGCTGGTGTAGCGATGATCGGGATGATAATCATTGGGCCGATGCGTGAGGATCAAATCGGGATCGAAGGTGCGGATGAGCCGGATGACCCGCCAGCGATTTTCCAGCGTCGGCAGCAATTCGCCGTCGTGGATGTCGAAAAGCTCATACGTGACGCCAATGACGGCGCCGGCCGCTGCTGCCTCGGCCTTGCGGCGCTGGGCGAGCTTCGGGCCCGGGATCCTCGTGATGGCCGGCGTCGCCGTTGGTCAGGCTGATCATGTGAACGACACTTCCCGCTGCCCGGTACAGCGCCGCAGTACCGCCCGCAGCGTAATCGGCATCGTCGGGATGGGCACCGATGATAAGGAGGCGCAGAGGCATTAGCAGTCCTCCCGGGCCACTTGCGGCTTCGCGCTCGCAGCATCGCACGCTGATTCTTGTCTATTCACGCCGAGCGCGAAGCCGCAAGCGGCTAAGTGACGCTCGAAGAATAACTTCCCGATATCATCATTCCGTAGTGCGGGCTTCAGCCTGTGTTCGCCAGAAAACGGGCTGAAGTCCGCACTACGAAACCGGAAGTTATTTCCCAACTATTGCTAAACGAATTTCTTCCCCGTCAGCTTCTCATACGCTTCGACATACTTCGCCCGCGTCTTCTCCACGATGTCCGGAGGCAATTGCGGCGGCGGGCTGTTCTTATCCCAGCCCGATTGTTCGAGCCAATCGCGCACGAATTGCTTGTCGAACGACGGCGGATTCTTGCCCGGCGAATAGGAATCCTTCGGCCAAAACCGCGAGCTGTCCGGCGTCAACACCTCGTCGATCAGGATCAGCGATTTATCGGGCATCTGGCCCCACTCGAATTTCGTGTCGGCCAGCAAAATGCCACGCGATTCGGCAAACGCAGCGGCGCGCCGGTAAATGTCGAGGCTGCGTTCGCTCAATTCGTTGGCGAGCGCGGCGCCGGTTGCATTCGACATCGTTGCGAAGGAGATGTTCTCGTCGTGCCCGCTTTCCGCCTTCGTGGACGGCGTGAAGATCGCTTGCGGAAGCTGCTGGCATTCCTGTAATCCTGCCGGCAGCGGAATGCCGCACACCGTCTGCTGCTTGCGATATTCCTTCCACCCGGAGCCCGCGAGATAGCCGCGCACCACGCACTCGAACGGCACCACCGCCGCCTTGCGCACCAGCATCGAGCGGCCTTGCAGCGCCTTCGCCTGCCCGGCAAACGCGGGGCCCATCGCCGCCACATCGGTGCTGATGAGATGATTCGGCGTCTTGAGAAAATCGAGCCAGAACAGCGTCATCTGCGTCAGGATGCGCCCCTTGTCGGGAATGCCGCTCGGCAAAACCCAGTCGAACGCGCTGATGCGATCGGTCGCAACGATGACGAGCCTATCGCCGAGATCATAGACATCGCGCACCTTGCCGCGCCGGCAAGGCAAGCCGCGAATTTCGCTTTGCAACAGCGGGATCGACATATCTTCCTCCCTGGGGTTGATTGTATCCGCCACTCACCACTCACCACTGTATATTGGCGGCATGGCCTTCTTCCAAGCACATCTTTGGACCAAAGAATTGGCCGACGGTGTCCTGGTGCTCGTACTGGATCGGCAGCAAATGCCGGCAAATTTTCTCGATCCGGCCATGCTCGACGAGCTGGAGCGCGCGCTCGATACGATTGCCGCGGCACAACGGCATCGCTTGCTCGCAGTGCTCTCGGCAAAGTCCGCGAATTTTTGTCACGGGCCGTCGCCAGGCCTGCTCGCGAGCTGGAAAAGGGACGATTTTCTCTCCTGGGCCGAGCGTGGGCAGCGCGTATGCAGCAAGCTCGCGGATTTGCCGATGCCGAGCGTCTGCATTATCGCCGGCAGCTGCTTTGACGCTGGATTCGAGCTGGCGCTGGCGTGCGATTATCGCGTCGTCATCGATCAGGCATCGACGCAGCTTGGCTTCCCGGGGATGGAATGGGGCATGGTGCCGTGCTGGGGTAGCACGCAACGGTTGCCGCACTTGATTGGGCTAGACAATAGCCTTCACGTGCTGTTGGCTGGGCAGCGCTTGGCAGCGAAGGAAGCATGGCAATGCGGTTTGGCCGACGATCTTGCCGACGAAGAAAACGGCGAACCGCCGGCGTTTCTTGCCGACCCGGTCAAGCGCGATTGGTCCGCATTCCCGTGCAACACGTGGCGCGAACGCTGGCTCGAATCGAATCGCCCGGGCCGCTGGTTTGTCTTCCGCGGCGCTGAGCGGATTCTACGCACGCGTATCCCCGAGGAAATGCCTGCCCCCAGCGAGATGCTGGGCGCCCTTCGGCAAGCCTTCCACTCCGATCTTCAAGCCGGCCTCGATTTCGAACGCCAAGCGCTGGAGCGCATCGTTGATCAACCGGCCTTACGAAATTTGCTGCGGCTGCTCGAACACCGCGAACAGCTTCGCGCCCAATCGCTTTCATCCAAGGACAATAACCGCGTGCGGCGCATCGGCGTGATCGGTACGGAAACCGCGGCCATCTCCTTGCTTTTGCACAGCGTCACCAAGGGCTACGAAATGGCGCTACGCGCCGCCGATCAGGAAGCACTCGGGTCCGCGTTGTCGCAGGTCATCCAACTGCTGAGCACCGAGGTGCAGCGCGGCAACATGAGCTCGGAGCAATTTCAAACGCATCTCAGCTCGATTCACGGCACCTACACCTGGACGCATTTCGACACGCTCGATTTAGTCCTCGACACCACGCTCGGAACCTTGGCGGACAAGCAAACGCAATACCGCGAGCTCGAATCGCACGTCCCCGTCAGCGCCATTATCGTGCCGGTTTCACCGACCGTGTGCATCGCGGAATTGCAGCAGAACATGCAGCACCCGCAGCGGCTGGTCGGGTTGCACTTGATGGAGCCGTGGAACCGTGGATCAGTGGCGGAGATCGTCATGGCGAGGACGTCGCCCCCGGCAAACATGCAGCGCGTGCGCGAATGGGCGGTGTCGCTGGGTAAGTGCTGTCTGCAGGTGCCGGATCGGGTCGGCGGGTTGGTCGCGCGGATCTGGCTGCCGGCCCTGAACGAGACGGGATTGCTCATCAAGGAAGGCGTGCCGATCGACCGCATCGATCGGGCGATGCGCCGGTTCGGCATGACCTATGGCCCCTGCGAATGGATGGATCGGCTCGGCATTGATCGTGTCGCTGCGCTGGCCGAGGCGCTGCAGCCGACCTTTGCCGAACGCATCCAATTCGAGAGCGGCTTCACGGTCATGACGCAGAAACAACTGCTCGGCAACAAGAGCGGAAGCGGCTTCTATCGAAAAGGGTTCCGCAGACGCAAACCGAATGCCGAGGCGGTTGTGATCTGGCGCACCGCCAGTCATGGGCAAGCGCCGCGTCCCATGCCGGCTCTTTCGGAGGCGGACAGCCATGCGTGGATTCAACGCCGGTTGGTGACGCTGACCGTCCTCGAAGCTATTCGCAGCCTGGAGGAAGGCTTGGCGAATGATCCCGATGATCTCGATTGCGCGATGTGCTTGACCGGGTGGGCGACTCATCGCGGCGGCCCGATCGGCTTTGCCCGGCACATCGGCGTCGAGGTGATGACCGCCAGGTGCGAGGAACTGGCACAAGAATATGGACCGCGCTTTGCACCGATGGCCTCGTTGCGGCAATTCGCTTGACCAGCGTTTTCGCCTGGGTACACTATCCTCTCGATATCACCCCAACGAAGGAGAAGCCGTCATGTCCTCCCCCGAAAAACGCTTGCAAGAGCTCGGTATCACCCTGCCCACGCCGCCCAAGCCGGTCGCCAAGTACAAACCTGCCGTCTTACTCGGCAATGTCCTCTACGTCTCCGGCCACGGGCCAGCGAAAGGCGATCCAGCCCTGATGGCCGGCAAGCTCGGCGCCGGCCTGAGCGTCGAACAAGGCAAGGAATGCGCCAAGCTCGTCGGCATCAACATCCTCAGCACCGTCAAGGCCACGCTCGGCTCCCTCGACCGCGTCAAACGCCTGGTCAAAACGCTCGGCATGGTCAACGCGACGCCCGACTTCCGCGATCAGCCAGTGGTCATCAACGGCTTTTCGGACCTGATGGCCCAGGTCTTCGGCGAAGACGCCGGCGTCGGCGCCCGCAGCGCCGTCGGCATGGGCTCGCTACCGGGCGATCTTCCCGTAGAGATCGAATGCATCTTTGAGTTACAATGAGGGGCGGAAATCCGAAATCCGAATGTCGAAATCCGAAACAAGTTCTAAATTCCAAGAAGAAAAGCGGCAATTTGTTTCGGGTTTCTGATTTCGAATTGGTTGCGGATTTCGTCATTCGGATTTCGGATTGTTCCTATGTCTTCTCCTGCCCTGCTCTTACAAAACTTGCGCTGGCGGCTCTTTCGCAACTCGCTGACGATTCTTTTGACGAAATCGTGGTGGCGGGCGGCGACCATCGCGTATTGCTGCGCCATCATCTGGGCGTTTCTATTCAGCTTGAGCTGGTATGCATTCCACCAACTGAAGACGCGGCCCGAATGGCATATTCCGCTCGAGCAGAATTTGATCGTGCTGGTTTTCGATGTCTTTTTCCTCACGCTCGCGGTGCTTCTGGTCTTTTCGACGGGCATCATCTTGTATAGCAGCTTGTTCGCGGGGGCGGAAACGCAATTCTTGATGTCCACGCCGGTGCCGGACGATCAGATTTTCGCGTACAAGTTTCAGGGGGCCGTGGCCTTTTCGAGCTGGGCGTTTGTGCTGCTGGGCAGTCCGGTGTTGCTGGCGTATGGCCTGGAGGTGTCTCACGGAGCGCCGTGGTACTATTTCCTGGTGCTGCCGTTGTTCTTCTTCGGATTTCTGCCGATCCCTGGTTCGATTGGGGCGATCGGGTGCCTGCTGATCGTGAATTTGTTGCCGCGCCATCGCCAGCATCTCTTGATCGGCATCGGCGGGGCGGCGATGCTGGCGATCGGTTTATGGGGCTTTTGGTGGTTTCGCGAATCGAAGGAACTCGGCGTCGCCACGCGCACGTGGTTCGAAAGCTTGTTGCATGAACTCGAGTTTCTGGGAGGCCGGCTCCATCCGCCGCACTGGATGTCGCGCGGCATCAAGGCGGCCGCGCTCGATCGCCCGGCCGAGATGTTCTACTGCCTGGGTCTGGTCTGGAGCTACGGCCTGTTCATGTACTTGCTCACGATTTGGCTTGCCAAGAAGCTCTATCGCCGCGGCTTCAATCGCCTGGCATCCGGCGGCTCCATTCGCCGACGCTACGGCGGCCACTGGCTGGACGCCATCCTCATGCGGGCCCTGTTCTTCCTCGACCCCCAGATCCAGGTGCTCATCATCAAGGACTTCCGCGCCTTCCGCCGCGATCCCGCACAGTGGGCCCAGGTGCTTCTCTTCCTTGGCATGGGCATCATTTATTTTCTCAACATGCGCCGCTTCTACGAGCAAGATCTTGGCCGCTCGTTCAAGATCGGCATCAGTCTGCTGACCTTGACCGCGAGCTCGTTCCTGATGTGTGCCTACACGGGCCGATTCATTTTCCCGATGCTGAGCCTGGAAGGAAGCAAATTCTGGATTCTCGGCCTGTTGCCTCTCGATCGCGGCCGCCTCATGATCGGCAAATTCATCTTCTCCTCAATGGGCTGCCTGGTCGTCGGCGAATTCCTGATCGTCTTCAGCAACATGATGCTCGGCATGCCCTGGCTCATCATCGGCGTGCACATGCTGACGATCGGCCTGTTGGCGCTCGGGTTCAGCGGCATGAGCGTTGGCCTGGGGGCGTGCATGCCCAATTTCCGCGAAACCGACCCATCGAAAATCGCCGTCGGCTTCGGGGGCACCGTAAACCTGGTCGTCAGCCTCCTGCTGTTGGCCGTCGTGATCATGATGATGGCAACTCCCGTGCATGTCGTTTACGGTCGCAATCCCGACACGGAGTTGTCCGCAGGCGATGTTCCCTGGACGATTTGGTTGAGTATGCTGGCGGGATCCGTCGTCGGCTGCGTTGCGATCTGGATGCCGATGCGAGCGGGGATGCGGAACCTGAGAGAATTGGAGTTTTGACTCATTCGCGAAAGCCCAGGGACGGCTGTCCCTGGGCTTTGGCCGCCCGAATCATCGCCTCCGCCGCCCGGTCGATTTCCTCCTCCGTCGTGAAGCGCCCCACGCTGAGCCGCACCGCCCCTTTGCCAATTTCCGGCGGCACCCCCATCGCGGCCAATACCGGCGATAGCGTGATCGAGCCCGCGTGACACGCCGACCCGGTGGATGCAGCGATTTCCGGAAGCCTTTGCAAAAACTCCGCGCCTGCGTGGCCGAGGAAATTGACATTGAGCGTGTTGGGCAAGCGCTGATCGGGATGGCCATTGACAACGATCTTGTCGCCGAGCGCCTGGTGCAAGCGATCGAAGAGACGATCGCGCAAGGCCTTAGCTCGAAGCGCCAGCGAGGGCGTTTGCTTGATGATCTCGCACGCTTTGCCCAGCCCGACAATGTACGGCACATTCTCCGTCCCGGCGCGTTGGCCGCGCTCATGTCCCGCGCCGTGAATGAATGGCTCCAGCTTCACGCCGTTGCGGACGTAAAGGGCGCCGACCCCCTTCGGCGCATAGAGCTTGTGCCCGGCGATCGAGAGCAGATCGACGCCGAGGTCGTTGACATCGACCGGGATTTTGCCGAGCGCTTGAGCCGCATCGGTATGGACGAGGACGCCGCGTTCTTTGGCGATTTTGGAAATCTCGCGGATCGGCTGGATAGTGCCGACTTCGTTGTTGGCGTGCATGATGCTGATTAGTACGGTGTTGCCGCCGATGCTGCGTTCGAGAAAGAACGGATTGACGCTGCCATAGCGATCGACGCCGGCATAGGTGATTTTACAGCCGAGCTTGCGGAGGAACGCGCATGGCTGGAGCGTGGCAGGATGTTCGATGGCGCTGGTGATGATGTGCGGCGACGTGAACCAGCTGGCAAAGAAGCCGGACATGCGTGCATAGACGGCCCCCTTGATCGCATGGTTCGACGCCTCGGTGCCGCCAGCGGTGAAGATGATTTCGTCGGGCTGCGCGCGATCAAGCCGGCCACCTGCGTACGGGCACGCTCGATGGCGTCGTAAGCGGTTCGGCCGTAAGTGTGCGAACTCGATGGATTGCCGAAGTGCGTGTGCAGGTACGGCAACATCGCGTCAAGGACGGCAGGATCAATCGGCGTGGTGGCGTTGTAATCGAGATAGATCGGTTGCATGTCGGCTATTCTACGCCGCGAAAATGTCATCGACTTTCATTCGCCAGCCAAGCACGGCAGGCTCCGCGTCCGCAATGTGGCCGCAACGGAAGACGATGGGTTGATCGGGCGCTGAGATGCGATAGACGGCTACGGTCTCCGCCTGCGGATCGACATCCCAGACCACCTGAGTTCCCATGGCGAAGTAATCGGCTCGCTTCGCCGCCATTTCGGCCTCGGCGCTGTTGCCGTAGTCGTTTTCACTGCGAACCTCGGCCGCGAAATTCGGCACGCCTTCGATGAATCGCATGAGATTGACCGGCAGAGGACGATCGTAATAGGACGCGTCCGGCGAAAATGATTCACGACCCGATGGCATCTCCGGCAGTGCGTACCCAATGCCGTCGGAGAACGCTTCGCCTTTCTTCAACGCTTTGGCGAAAATCCGAAGATCAACGAAGATGTTTCCAGCAACGCGGTTGGGCAATACTCCGCACGGCAGACGCACAATCCTCCCGTTGATGAGTTCGGCCTTGCCCTCGGTCCGATACAGATCGTCGAGCGTGGCTCGCGGCAGCGTGATGGTCGCCATAACACTTCTCCCTCAACGTCCGAAATCCTCCTCACATCATAACGCGTCGCGGAAAAGAAGGCGAGCGAGTTTTCGCTGGACAACGACCTCTGTGGTTCCCATACTCATCCACACACAACGTACCTTTTTGGAGGGCTTCTCATGCATCGCATTCCGCTCCTGCTTCTCGCATTCGCAATCGCCATCATGCTGACCGCTGCCGACGCCGGCGAGAAGAAAAAAGACGCTGGCTTCGTTAGCATCTTCGACGGCAAATCGCTCGATGGCTGGCATGTCTCCGCCAAAAGCGGGCACTCCAGTAAAAGCAAAAACAAGTCCGGCGGCAAATGGGTCGTCACCGACGGCTATATCACCGGCACGCAGGATGAGCCAGGCAACGGCGGCATCATTATCACCGACAAGAAGTACAAGAACTTCGAAGTCGTCCTCGAAATGAAAAATGACTTCGGCCTCGATTCCGGCCTGTTCCTCCGCAGCACCGAAGACGGCAAGGCCTATCAAGCCATGATCGATTACTACGAGGGCGGCAACTTGATGGGCATCTACGGCGAAGGCATCGGCGGCTTTCATTTCCGCAACTTCAGCTTCCTCGCTACGCCCGACAAGATCAAAGTGGACATCCAGGGCAAGGGCACGACCGCGCCGCCCGTGACGCCTGAGAAATGGGCCGCGTTCTGGAAGCACGGCGAGTGGAATGAACTGAAGGCACGCATCGAAGGCAATCCGCCCAAGGTCACGACCTGGATCAAGGGCGTCAAATTCATGGAATGGACCGACACGGAAAAACGCCTTCCCGATGACGGCGGCATCGCGCTCCAGGTCCACGGCGGCGCTCCGGAGCGCTTCTTCGGCAAAACGGTGCGCTACCGCAACATCCGCGTCAAGGTGCTGGATTGAGTCGCCGCGAAAAAACGCAAAAAGCGCAAAAGGGCGGATGAATCCGAATTCGATCTCCCCTTTTGCGTTTTTTGCGTTTTTTCGTGGCATCTCAATCGCATGGGAGCGGACAACTCCATCTAGGCACGTACCGGGCCGCCGTGATAAAATCCCCGCATGGTCAGCGTTGCGCAAGCCCTTGAGATTGTCATGCGGAGTAGCAAGCCGTTGCAGCCGGCAATGCTGCCGCTTGGCCCGGAAACGCTGGGCCTGGTGCTTGCCGAGGACATTGTCAGCGACCTCGACCTGCCGCCGTTCGATAAGGCGATGATGGACGGCTTCGCGCTGCGGTTCAGCGATCTGCGCGACGGCCGGGCGGAATTGGCGATCATCGAGGAAATCGTCGCCGGCAAGACGCCGACCAAAGTACTCGCGGCCGGGCAAGCATCGCGCATCATGACCGGGGCGCCCATTCCGCAAGGGGCAGATGCGGTCGTCATGATCGAGCGCTGTGAGGTTACCGACAAGGTGCGCGTCAATGATCCGAAATTGAAGCCGGGTGCGAACATCTTGTCCCGGGGCCGGGAGATGCGCGCGGGTGAAACGGTGCTGCACGCCGGCATTCGCCTCAGGCCGCAAGAGATCGGCTTGCTCGCGGCGGTTGGCCGGACCAGCGCGATCGTGCAACGAGCGCCGATCGTGGCGGTCGTTTGTACGGGGGACGAGTTGGTGCCGCCGGAAGTGAAGCCGGGGGCGGGCCAGATTCGTAACAGCAATGGGCCGATGCTGCTTGCTCAGATCCAGCGTGCGGGGGGAACGCCGAGATTCGTCGGTATTGCCCGGGATGAGCCGGGCCATCTGCGTGAACAAATCACGGCGGGTTTGGAATGCGATGTGTTGTTGCTTTCGGGCGGCGTGTCGGCGGGGACGCTCGATCTGGTTCCGGGCGTGCTGGCGGAGTTGGGGGTGCAGCCGCTGTTCCACAAGGTCGCGATCAAGCCGGGCAAGCCGCTCTTGTTCGGCGTTAAGGGGCCGCGTCTGGTATTCGGCTTGCCGGGCAATCCGGGCGCGTCGCTGGTTTGCTTCGAGCTATTCGTGCGGCCTGCCCTCCGCGGTTTGATGGGTTTGGAGGCAGGCCCGGGCATGGTGAAGGCGACGCTGACGAAAGATTTTCCGTATCGCACCGATCGCCCGACGTATCATCCCGCTCGATTGCGTTTGACCGACACGGGCTGGACGATCGAGCCGGTCGGCTGGTTCGGCTCCCCCGACTTGCGCGGCACATCGCCTGCGAACGCGTTTGTCGTGTTGCCGGAAGGGGATCATCAGCATCGCGCCGGGGATGTGCTGCCGGTGTTGCGCGTTGAAGAAATCGATTGATCGAAAAAGAGCCGCGCACGAAGTAAGCGGCGAACGCAACAAGCACGGAGGTGACGCATGGCAACGGGAACGCATCGGATGGAAGCCGCCAAGGACGCCAAAGCCGTGGAGGAAGCGTGGCGCACGACCGCGCAAGCCGCGCCGGTGCCGGCTGCGGTTCCACTAAAACCTGGAGTCGCCTTCAATCTGTTAGCGGCGTCGATGGTCAGCGGCGGCTTACTCTGGGCCTGTTTCCAGCCGCTTGCTCTGGGCGCCTATCTCGGCTGGTTCGCGCTGGCCCCGTTCCTGGTGCTGGTTCGCGCCCAGGTTCGGCCTCGCTTTCTCTACATTTGCGCCTGGCTCACCGGCGTCTGTTTCTTCACGCCAGCCTTGCAATGGATGCGCGTCGCCGACGATCTGATGTTTCTGGCCTGGTTCGCGCTCGCCATCTATTGCGCACTTTATTTTCCCGCCGCGCTGTTTTGCATTCGCCGACTGGAGCGATGGAATGTGCCGCTGATCGTGTCGGCGCCGGCTGTCTGGGTTGCGTTGGAATGGGTGCGCTGCTGGCTGTTGACCGGCTTCCCGTGGTATTTGCTGGCTCACACGCAGCACGATGTGTTACCGATGATTCAAATTGCCGATCTGGGCGGCGTGTTCCTGGTCAGCCTGGTGGTGGTTGCCGCCAACGCCTTCCTCTTCGATGTCGCTTGGCAATTTTCCGATGTGCGGCAATGGTTCGGCCAGCCGGAGCTCACGCCGCATCGGTATGGCGCAAGCTGGAATCTGTTCAATCGCGGCATGTTGGGTCAATGCCTGTTTCGCCGCAATCTGATTTTCGAAGGTGCCGTGCTGGGAATCCTATTGGTAGGAACTTATACCTATGGAGCGATTCGGCTCGGGCAAAGCCAGTTTCAAGACGGGCCGGTCGTGTGCCTTCTGCAAAGCAATCTCGACCAGCGCATCCGCGATGGTGTTGCCAAGGACATGGACGGGCATTCGGTGCAGACGGTGAGGGAGCAATTTGCCGCCCTGGTGGAGCGGGCTTCCCTTAAAGATTTTCCCGTGCCGGATCTCCTGATCTGGCCCGAATCGAGCTTTCCGGGTCAATGGTGCGAGATATCGCCTAGCCTAATGGAAGAAGCCGAGAAGCCGATCGGCAGAAAGCCTCCGAAGTGGCGTGACATTCGCGAAAACGAGATCGCCATGCGCGATCTGTTCCGCCAGCTCGCTGTGAGAGAAAGGCCGAGAATCGGCCAGGCGAATGAGCCGAAAGGCATTCCCCACCTGATCGGGATCAACGGCAACAACTTCGACAGAAACGGTGATTTCCATCGCTATAATTCCGCGCTGTTCGTGGACGCGCACGGCGAAGTCGATGGCCGATTCGACAAGATCCATCCGATTCCGTTCGGTGAATACGTCCCGTTCAAGGATTGGCTGCCGTTCATGAAAATGTTCTCGACCTACGATTACGACTTCAGCATTCGGGCAGGCGAGAAATATACGCGCTTCCCGCTCAATCAGCACCATTTCGGCGTCTTGATCTGCTACGAGGACAGCGACCCGTTCATGGCCCGGCGCTATGTGACGCAAACCGAGGACGGCCCGCCCGTCGATTTTCTGGTCAACATTTCCAACGACGGCTGGTTTGACGGCTCCTGCGAGCACGAGGAGCATCTGGCGGTGAGCCGATTCCGGGCCATCGAATGCCGGCGGGCAATGGTGCGTGCGGTCAATATGGGCATATCGGCACTGATTGACAGCAATGGCCGTGTGCTCAAGCCGACGCTTTCACCCGCGACCGAGCCGCCGGTGTGGGTAATGCCGGAGGAATCGGGCCGCATCGCCGACTTCGCAGTGTCCGATTGGCACGCGCTCAAGAAGACGGCGGGAATCCTGAAGGCGGCTGTGCCGATCGACGATCGCTTCAGTTTTTACGTGCTCGCGGGGGATTGGTTGCCGATCGGCTGCTGGGTGGTGCTTCTGGGTGGGGCGGGCTGGGCATACTGGCGTCGGCGGCAAACGCGGAGCCTAACATGAGAGCGTGGTTGCGCGTTGCCGTGTATCTCGTTGTCGGCTACGCGGGGCTGGTGGCGATGCTGCTATTTCTCGAAAATAAGCTGGTCTACCATCCCTATACCGCGGCCGACGGCTGGCTGGCGGCGCCCAACGGCGAATTCATGGATGTCCAACTCGCCGCCGCGGACGGCACTGCGCTCCATGCCTGGTTCTGCCCAAACCAACGGTCCGATCAGGCGTTACTGCTGTTTCATGGCAACGCCGGCAACCTCAGCCATCGCGGCGAACTCGTTGCCGACCTCAGTCGCAGCCTTGATGTCTCGGTCCTGATCGTCGATTATCCCGGCTATGGCAAAAGCGCCGGCAACCCCAGCGAACAGGGCTGCTACGACGCCGCCGACGCCGGTTACGCCTGGCTCACCGAGCAAAAGAAATTCGCTCCCACGAAGATCATTCTTTTCGGCGAATCGCTGGGGGGTGGCGTCGCCACGGAGCTTGCCAGCCGCCGAGACCATCGAGCGCTGGTGCTGGTCAAGACTTTCACCTCGCTGCCGGACGCCGCCGCGGTTATCTATTGGTGGCTGCCGGTCCCCAAGCACGCGCTCATGCGCAATCGCTTCGAGAGCCTGGCGAAGTTGCCGTCATGCCGGCGGCCCATCTTTATCGCGCATGGCGACGCGGATGGAATCATCCCGTTCGCTCACGGAGAGCGTTTATACCAAGCCGCCGCGCCGCCGAAGCAATTTCTGCGGATGCCGAGCCACGGGCACAACGACGCGCTGCCAGAGGAATTCTTCCGTTCGCTCAAGGATTTTTTGCAGGCGCATCCCGTGGAGTGAGCTCGGTCTTCCTTGCGCGCACAATGCGGACAACGATTGCCAAGGCCGATCCTGCGATGCCGCTTGGGCGACACTGCCTCCGTCCAATATGGTTTGCGTGAACGGGCCGGAGCGCATGCAATTCATACTCACTGGCGTAGCAAGCAGATTTCAGATGCCGATTCACGGTTCACACGAGCGTCCATCTTCGCCGACGCGCACCACGCGGATGGTTGGAAAACCTTCGCCCCCCTCAATCGGATGATTTGCCAGGACCACCACGAGGTCGCCGGCCTTGGCGGCGCCTTGCATAAACGCGGCGCGCACGGCCGCTTCAATGCGGTCGTGGCCGGGCTCGACAGGGAACGGGATGACCACGCCGGCGACGCCCCAGACGAGGGCGAGCTGACGGACCACCTCCGCATGTGCGGAGACAGCGACGATGGCCGGCTGCGGGCGATGGCGGGCTACCAGTCGAGCGGTGCGGCCGGTGACCGTCGGCGTGATGATCGCCGCGGCGCCCGTTTCGCCAGCCAGTTCACACAGGCCGTGCGTGATGTGATCGGTCAATCCGCCGCGCGGCACGGCGAAATGGCGCGGGCCGCTCTCCTGCTGATGGGTTTCCGCTTCGAGAACAATGCGGTTCATGCACGCCAGCGCCTCGACCGGCCAGGCGCCGACCGCGGTCTCGCCGGAAAGCATGACCGCGTCGGTGCCGTCATAAACGGCGTTGGCGACATCGCTGACCTCGGCGCGGGTGGGACGCGGGTTTTGCCGCATCGAGTCGAGCATGTCGGTCGCGGTGATGACCGGCTTGCCGGCTAGCCTCGCCTGCTGGATCAGTTGCTTTTGCACGTGCGGCACTTTTTCGAGAGCGATTTCCACGCCGAGATCGCCGCGCGCGACCATGACGCCGTCGAAAGCGTCGATGATCTCCGCCGCCTTCTTGACCGCTTCGGGCCGTTCGATCTTGGCAAGGATCGGCACTCTGGCGTCGTGGCTGTGCACGATGGCGCGCAATTCATGAGCGGCGGATGCGTCGCGCACAAACGACAGGCCAAGCCAATCGACCCCCGCTCGTAGGGCCACGGCGATGGCGTCGCGATCGCGCTTCGTCAATGCCGGGATGTCCAGATCGGTGTCGGGAAGGTTGATGCCCTTGTTCGGCAACAAGACGCCGCTGACCTCGATCGTCAAGGTGATCGACTCATGAACGACGGCGTGGACGCGGGCTTGCAACCGTCCATCATCGAGTAGGACGCGCTGCCCGGTCTTGATTTTCGCCGCCGCCTCCGGCTCCGTCAGGCAGATGTCCGCGCTGGTTTGCGATTTCAGCCCAAGCGTTACGCGTCGGCCGACCTCCAGGGCCATCGGTTCTTTTAGCAAGCAGCGCAGCTTGGGGCCGGGCAGGTCACCGAGAATCGCCACATTGCGCTGCCGCTCTTGCGCGAGGTGTCGAAGATGCTTGATCCGCCGCTCGGGATCTTCGGCGGCGCCGTGGGAGAAGTTGATGCGAGCGACATCGAGCCCGGCATCGAGCAGCTTTTCCAGAACGCCGGGCACATCCGTAGCAGGCCCCAACGTGGCGACAATCCTTGTGCGGCGGTGCATGGAATTCGTCCGTGGTCCGTGGCAGGCGTCCGTGGAATTTACTTCTTCACTTCGAATTCGGCGTCGATCACGTCATCGCCGGGGTTGCCGCCGGAAGGCGGCGGCTCGGTCGTCCCGCCGCGGCTGGCTTGCTGGGCCATGGCATGGGCGGCCGTTTGCAGATTGTTGACGGCGTTGCGCAGCGCGTTAATGTCGTGGCTGGCAGACGCTTCCTTGACCTTTTCGACGGCGGCTTGCAGCGCGGCCTTGTCGTTAGCCGGGAACTTGTCGCCCGCTTCCTTCATCGTTTTCTCGACTTCCCACACCAGCGTGTCGGCCTTGTTGTGCTCCTCGGCAAATTCCTTCTTCTTCTTGTCGTCGTCCGCGAAACGCTCGGCGTCCTTGCGCATCTTCTCGACTTCATCGTTGGACAGGCCGCTCGATTGCTCGATTTGCCGCTTCACTTCCTTGTTGGTCTTTTGATCGCGGGCGGTGACGTTGAGGATGCCGTTCTTGTCGATATCAAAACTCACTTCAATCTTGGGCATGCCGCGCGCGGCCTGCTCGATGTCCACCAGATCGAAGGAAGCCAGCAAGCGATTGTCCGCTGCCATCGGACGTTCGCCCTGATAAACCTTGACCGTGACCGCCCGTTGATTGTCGTCGGCGGTGGAGAAAACTTCTTTCTTCGTGGTTGGAATGGTCGTGTTGCGCTCGACCAGCTTGGTGAAGACGCCGCCGAGGGTTTCGATGCCGAGCGACAACGGCGTCACGTCAACGAGAACCACCGACGACAGGCTGCCAAGCATAATCTGGGCGCCCTGGATGGCGGCGCCGATCGCGACCACCTCGTCCGGATTGACGCCCTTGTGGCCCTCTTTGCCGAAGATTTCCTTGACCAGCAGTTGCACGCGCGGCATGCGGGTCATGCCGCCGACCAGGACGATCTCGTCGATATCGCTGGGCTTATAGCCGGCGTCCTTCAACGCTTGGAGGACGGGGCCCTTGCAGCGCTCGATCAAATGCGCCACCAGCTGCTCGAATTTGGCGCGCGTGATATTTTTTTGCAGGTGCTTGGCGCCCGAGGCGTCGGCGGTGATGAACGGCAAGTTGATGTCGGTCTGCGTCTGTTGCGACAGGTCCTTTTTCGCCTGTTCGCAGGCTTCCTTGAGCCGTTGCAGCGCCATCGGATCCTTGCGCAGATCGATGCCGTTCTCTTTTTGGAATTCGCTGGCGACGTAATCGATCAGCACTTGGTCGAAATCATCGCCGCCGAGATGCGTGTCGCCGTTGGTCGCTTTGACTTCGAAGACGCCGTCGCCGACATCCAAAACGGAAATATCGAACGTGCCGCCGCCGAGATCGAACACGGCGATCTTTTCGTCCTTCTTCTTGTCGAGGCCATATGCAAGCGAGGCCGCGGTCGGCTCGTTGATGATGCGCATACGCTGCTTGGATTTCTTGGCGGTCTTGGGATCTTCGATTTCCCATTCGGTGTCGAAACCGGCGATCTGGGCGGCGTCGATCGTCGCCTGCCGCTGGGAATCGTTGAAGTAGGCGGGGACGGTGATGACCGCCTTGCGCACGGTATGACCGAGATAAGCCTCCGCGGCTTCCTTGAGCTTGCGCAGAATCATCGCGGAGATTTCGGGCGGCGTGTATTTCTTGCCGTCGATATCGACTTGCACAAGTTCATTGGCGCCGCCGACAACCTTGTAGGGAACGAGCTTCTCCTCAGAGGCAACTTCGCTGTGGCGCCGCCCCATGAAGCGCTTGATGGAATAGACGGTGCGGCGCGAATTGGTTACGGCTTGCCGTTTGGCCGGATCGCCGACCAGGCGTTCGCCCTTGTCGGTGAATGCGACCACGCTGGGAGTCAGGCGCATGCCCTCCTGGTTGGCGATGACTTTCACCTCGCCGCCTTCCATGACCGCAACGACGGAGTTGGTGGTGCCAAGATCGATGCCGATGATTTTTTCTTCTGCCATTGGTGCGCTCCTTTCGAGCGGTGAACTGCTCCGCTTATTTTATGCATCGCCGCGAAGCTGGGTACTAGAATCTGCAAGGAGGAATCAGTTGTCTCACTCGCGGCTCCGGCGGCCGAGTTTCTGCATGAACAGGGTGATAGCAAGAGTTGTGCCGGCTTTGATCAGCTGGCGAATTTGCCAAAAGCTCTGCGAACGCATCAAGTTACGATGATTCCACAGGAGAACGATGGCCCGTTAGCATGCCAAAGTGACAGCCGGCGCCGGGATTGGCGCAGTAGAACCAGCCGATATAAGGAAAAATCCTGTGAATCCTTGGCATTATGGCTTTTTCCTGGTTGACGCATGTCTTCCTAACGTCTAAATTGAGACGAAATCAGCGTTGCGGAAATACACCACGAGAGCACTCATGGTGCGCAAAAACGAATCTGATTCAGCCCTTTCCCCCAAGACGCTTTCTCAGATCAAATCGCTCCGATCTGCCATCGATAAGCTCGATTTGCAGATTCTCAAACTCGTGAACGAACGTGCAGATTCGGCCGGGGAAATCGGCCGGCTCAAGAACGAAAGCAGTGCCGAGGTCTTCAATCCGGTACGAGAAGAGGAAGTCCTTTTGAATGTCCTGGAAGCCAACAAGGGGCCGCTCGACGAGGTCACGATCCGGGCGATTTTCCGCGAGATCATCAGCGGCTCGCGGGCGCTTCAGAAGATCATCAAGGTCGCATACCTAGGCCCGGAATATAGTTACAGCCACCTTGCCGCCGTGGAACGGTTTGGACACAAGGTAGAATACATGTGCGTTGGCAGCATCATGGCCGTATTTGAAGAAGTGAATCGCAGCCACATTGATTACGGCGTGGTGCCGCTGGAGAATTCGACGGATGGCGGCGTGTCGGAAACGCTGGAGATGTTCATGCGTTTGCCGCATCTCAAGATCTGTGCCGAAGTTAGGCTACGAATTCACCATAATCTGCTGGCGAATTGCGAGCAGGAGCAAATTCGTAGGGTTTATTCGAAGCCGCAAGCGCTGGCGCAATGCCGGAACTGGCTGAGCAAAAATCTGCCGCACGCGGACCTGAAGGAAGTGTCGAGCACGGCCGTGGCAGCCAAGCTGGCCCAGGCCGAACCGGGAGCGGCGGCGGTGGCGAGCCGGCAGGCGGCCGTCAACTATGGCCTGCGCGTCCTCTTCAACAACATCGAAGATTACCCCCACAACGAAACCCGCTTTGCCATCGTCGGCCATCAGGAAGCCGCCCGTTCCGGCAGCGACAAAACCGCCCTGATGTTCCGCGTGCCGCACAATCCCGGATCCCTGGTCGAAGCCCTCGATGTCTTCAAGTCGAACAAGCTGAACCTGACCTGGATCGAATCCTTCCCCGCCAAAACCGAGAGCGGCAAAAGCGAATACGTGTTCTTCGTCGATTTCGAAGGTCACATTGAAGACCCCAAGGTGAAACGCGCGCTCGGTGCCCTGGAAGCCCATTGCGAGCAGCTGGTGGTGCTGGGGGCGTTTCCGATTGCGACGGTCAGCTGATGATCTATGGCCCGCGACGACGACAGTTTCTGGATCGCCATCTTCAAGAAGTCGCCGTTGATTGCCTCAATCATGGCGCTGGGCGGTGCCATCGGCCTGGGCTTCGGCGTCTATCAATTCCATCCGCTCCTTGGACCGATGGGCTCGCTCCGCCTATTCCTCATGTTTCTCCTCGGCACCACCATCGGCGGCATTTTCATCGGTCTGATCGTTGGCGTCATTGCCGATTCGGCGTGGGGCGCGGTTCGCGGCGACGACAAGCGCAAGCCGCCGCGAAGGCGCTGACACCACATGCTATTCCGAGCCCGAGCGCCAAGCGAGGATTTGCCGGGAACCCTCGCTTGGCGCTCGGGCTCGGAAATTCAGATCCGTTCATGACTTCCCTTGAAATGCTCCACGGCCTCCACTGGGTTCAGATTGAAAATCGCGCGGCCGGCGGTTTGCCATTGCCCGTCCTGCAGGAAGAACACCGCCGACGCGTTGCGCAGATTGCCGACCGCTTCGACTCCTTCCATGTCGCCGCCTTCGATGGCTTCGAAGGAGATGGTGACGCCAACGAGAGCGAGAATTTGGCCGCTCTGCTTGTCGCGCACCCATTCGATCAATTCGCTCCACTGGCATTGCTTCCAACGCAGCCCGCGCGGCTTTCCGGAGGCGGCGGCAGCCGAGAAGAATTGTGCCTGCAAACGCTGCCGGTCCTTCTCAAGCCCGGTGCGCGGCACCCAGCTGAGCTTGCGGATTAAACCGCTTGCCCTGCCGCCAGAAGAAGACGGTCAGGCCGCCCAGCGCGAACGTCAAAGGCACGATCCAGTAGAGGTAATCCATAGCCGGGTCAAATCGGCCGCTTACGCGGCTCGGCTCGCCGAAGGATTTGCGTTGCAATTCGATCCACGTCGGTTATGATAACAATCCTGCCTGGTTTGATCCCGCCGCCGGCTTCCTGCTCGGAGATTCCTCGCATGAAACGATTCATCGCCGTTTTGACGGTTTTGCTTTGCGCCATGTCGGCGCGTGCGGAAGATTGGCCGTGCTGGCGCGGTTCGCGTCTGGACGGCAGCTCATTGGAGAAAAGCCTTCCGCTCAGGTGGAGCGTCGTCAAGGACAAGAAAACCGGCATGGTCACGATGGAGAACATCGCCTGGCATGCCGAAATCCCTGGCCTCGGCCACTCGTCCCCCATCGTGCATGGCGATCGCGTTTTCCTCACTACTTGCTTGCTCAAGGAAGAAAAACGCGTGCTGCTTTGCCTCGATCGCAAAGGCGGCAACGTTCTTTGGCAGCGCGAAGTCGCATCCTCCCCGCTGGAACCCCGGCATCAGCTGAACAGCTATTCCAGCTCGACGCCGGCGACCGATGGAAAGCACGTTTACACGACTTTCCTGCGTATACGGAAAAAGACCGATAACGATGATCCGCCGTCCAAGCCGCGCGAGAAGCCGCGTGTCGCTGCCGATCAGGTGCCGGAGATAGTCGTCGCTGCCTACGATTTTGAAGGCAACAAAGCATGGGAGCACGTCCCCGGCCGATTCTATTCGCCGCACGGGTTTTGCAGCTCGCCGGTCCTGCACAAGGACAAAGTGATCGTCAACGGCGACCAGGATGCCGAGGCGTTCATCGTCGCCCTCGACAAGGCGACCGGCGCCGAGAAATGGCGCATCAATCGGCCCAATCGCACGCGCTCGTATTGCGTGCCGCTCATCGTCGAGGCCGGCGGCAAAAAGCAGATGGTCCTCTCCGGCAGCCGAACCGTCACGAGCTACAACCCCGACAACGGCGAACCGATCTGGTTCATCAACGGCCCGACCGAGCAATTCGTCGCCTCGCTCGTTTACGGCGACGGCCTATTCTTCCTGACCGCCGGCTTCCCCGACTATCACAATCTCACGATCCGCCCCGACGGCGTCGGCGACATCACCAAGACGCATATCCACTGGCACGAGAGCAAGACCACCCCCAAGAAAGCGGCCTACGTCCCCTCGCCGCTCGCGGTCGGCAAATATTTCTACATGATCTCCGACCAAGGCTGGCTGTCCTGCTTCGAGTCGCAGACTAAGATCCCTGTGCCGGGGAAGACCGTGGACACCGGCAAACGCACGTTCATGGAACAACTCGGAGGCCACCACAGCGCCTCGCCAATCTTGGCGGACGGCCACGTCTACGTGACCGACGACCGCGGCGTCACCTACGTCCTCAAAGGCAACGGCTCATTCGACGAAGTGAGCCGCAATCCGCTGGACGAAGATTGCTATTCCTCACCGGCGGTGTCGCACGGCCAAATTTTTATCCGCACGCTACATCATCTGTATTGCATCGGGAAAACGTGAGAGCTAGCTAGAGTGAACCCCAAAAGAACAACCCCTTCAAAGGCGACGAAGCGAGTTTGGCCAAGACGCGCCAATTCAACGACAACCTCCTTTGCCCGCGATGGTTCCCACTGCAATTCTTCCGTGTCAGCCCACGCCGCCGAAACTTCGTCGATCGTCGCTGGCGTTAGCGCCGCCAGTTTCTGCACGAACGCTGTCGGGAACCGGAAGAGCCACGTCTCATCCCGATGGGAGAGGGACTCGAGCGTGTGCCTGTCAAAGTCAAAATCCTCGCTGTCGATGATTGCCCAGAGCATGCCGAATTCCAGATCCGTGAGGCCTTTGAACTGCACGAGTTCAAACGGCCCACCGGAACGCTTCGGTTGCAACGATTGGTACCGCTGCGCGTCGGCCGGCGTGGAAACAAAGACGTCAGCAAGGATGGCCATTGTTGCACCTTTATGCCGGATGTTACTACCGATCTCGCGCGAACACAAACCGCATCAACTCGACGAGCGGTTCGGCGGCGTCCCCAATTGGCTGCACCGCGTCAATCGCCTGCCCGGCCAATTCCCGGGCCCGCTGCCGACTGCCGGCGACACCGAGCAGGCCCGGATACGTCAGCTTGCCGCGCCCTGCGTCCTTGCCGACTCGCTTGCCGGTGTCGGCGGTGCTGCCCTCCACGTCGATCAGGTCATCGGTGATCTGAAATACAAGTCCGAAGCAACGGCCATAGGTTTCGAGCCGATCGAGCAAGGTTGGATTGGGGCGGTCGCCTTGGGCCGAATGGACGCCGAGCTTGAGGCAAGCGCGGAAGAGGGCGCCGGTCTTGTGCTGATGGATGTGCTCGAGCGCCTCCTGCGTGCGCGGTTGCTCGCTGCGTTCCCAGGCGAGATCATCGACCTGCCCGCCGACCATGCCCGCGGCCCCGGCGCCCTGCGCCAGTTCCAGGCAGCAAGCGGCGGTCGGCGGACCATGCTCGGCGAGCACCTGGAACGCCATCGTCAAAAGCGCATCGCCGGCCAGGATCGCCAGCGCCTCGCCGTATTTCTTGTGGCACGTCGGCATGCCGCGGCGCAGATCGTCGTCGTCCATCGCCGGCAGGTCGTCGTGGATGAGCGAATAGGTGTGGATCATCTCGACCGCACACGCCGCGGGCCAGGCGCAATCGTCGGACCCATTCGCCGCTTGTGCCGCCATGAAGACGAGCGCGGGCGCAGCCGTTTGCCCGGCGCGAGCAAGCTGTAGCGCATCGCCTCGATCAGGATCGCCGGCGCTTTGGTCTCGCGCGAAAGAAGACCGCTTAAGCGCTGGTCAACGAGCTTTTGCTTGGCGCTCAGATAAAGTTTGAGATCGAATGGCACGATCGGTTACTCGCCGGGTGAACGCCTGCGAATGTTCCGCGCGGAACAATTGCATGCAGAAACGACATTGACTTATTGCTTCACGCTCGAGGAATGCTCGAACGGCTTCAACACCGGATTGCCCGCTTCGTCCTTGCCGGTCAATTCGACGATCCGCTGTTGCACCTTGCGCAATTGCTCGTGGCAACGCCGCAAGAGCGCCACGCCCTGTTCATAGCGGGCGAGCGCTTGCTCCAAGCTGGTGTCGCCGTCCTCCAGATCGTGGACAATGCGATCTAGCTCGGCAAGGGCTTCTTCAAATGTCTTCGGTTCGTTCATGGCACCTACTCGGCGAGCCGAGCCGCGTAAGCGGCCGGTTGATAATCGGCTCCTTACGGAGCACGGCTCGCCTTTGATTTCACTTCGGCTTCAAGTTGGCCATCGGCGAGCACTATCTCCACCTCATCGCCGACCTCCACTTGCTCCACGCTTTTCACGACATGCTGGCCGGGCACGGTCCGTGTCAGGCTATAGCCGCGAGCCAGCACGTTCAAGGGGCTAAGCGATTCGAGATGGGCCGCGGACGCGCCGAGCTGGTGCGAGAGACGCTGGTGCCGCAGGTGCATGACGCGGGTCAAGCGTTCGGCGAAATCGTCGAGCCGGCGGTCTTGATCGCGCAAAAGCTCCAGCGGGAAGCGGAAGATGCGGCGCTGACTCAAGTGGTGCAAGCGTTGGCGTTGATCGCGATATTTGCCGAGCAGCAGATCGTGCAACCGCTGGCGGCGCGCATTGAGCGTTTCCAGCAATTCGACGCGATCCGGCGTGGCGATCTCGGCGGCGGCGCTCGGCGTCTCGGCCCGACGGTCCGCCACCAGATCGGCAATCGTCACGTCGATCTCATGTCCCACCGCGGATACGATCGGAATGCGCGATTTGAAGATCGCCTCGGCCACGAATTCGTCGTTGAAGGCGGCCAAGTCTTCCTGCGAACCGCCGCCGCGCCCGAGCAGAATCACGTCGATGCCGGCGAAATGATTGAGCCGATTGAGGACGTAGGTGATTTCCTGCGCCGCCGCCGGCCCTTGCACGCGCACGCCGCAAATCCAGATTTCGGCGCAGGGCCAGCGCCGGCCGATGATCTCAAGCATATCGCGAATCGCCGCCCCGGTCGGACTGGCGACGAGCACGATGCGGCGCGGATATGCGGGCAGCGGCCGCTTGCGTTCCGGGGCGAAATAGCCGAGGCTGCGCAACTTCTCCGTGAGCTTGCGCAGAGCCAAATCCTGAGCGCCGGCACCTTTCTCGAAGAGCTGGTCCACCGTGAGTTGAATGCGCCCTGCGGCGCGTAATAAGTGACGGTGCCGCGCACGATTACTTCCATGCCGTCCTTAAGCGCGTACCGGTGTCGCAGGGCCGTGGAGCGCCACATCACGGCGGGCAGGACGGCGTTCTTGCCCTTGAGGCTGAAGTAGATGTGCCCCGAACTCGCCACCGTCAGTGAGCCGATCTCGCCGACGATCCAGAGCGCAGGGAATTGCTCTTCGAGCAACGCCTTGATCTGCATCGTCACCTGCGCGACGGAAAGCGGCTTCACATTGGGTGGAAGTTGCATTATTTGCATCAAGCCCCAGGATCAGCGCAGCGTTCCTGGGGGTAGGGAACCTCCGGAACCCCCAGGAACGCTGCGCTGATCCTGGGGCTTGCATGGCTCACCCGATCGACACGCATGGCAGCCCAAATGTCTCCGCGACCGCCGAATTGGTCACCTTGCCGCGATGGATGTTCACGCCCAACCCCAGCGCGGCATTTTGCGCGATCGCCTGCTCGAAGCCCTTCTTCGCCAGCTGCAAGACGTACGGCAATGTCACATTCGTCAACGCATAGGTGCTGGTTCGGCCAACCGCGCCGGGCATGTTGGTGACGCAATAGTGGACGACATCTTCCTCGATATAGGTCGGATGGCTGTGCGTCGTCGGCCGCGAGGTTTCGATGCAGCCGCCTTGATCGATGGCGACGTCGATAATGACGGCCCGCTTCGGCATGCGCTTCAGGTCGTCGCGGCGCACCAGGCGCGGGGCTTTGGCGCCGGGAATCAGCACGGCGCCAATTAGCAAATCGGCCCGGCTCAGTGAATCGAGGATGTTGTGCCGATCGCTGTAAAGGGTGGTGACATTGGTCGGCATCACGTCATCAATATAGCGGAGGCGGTCGAGATTGATGTCGAGCAGGATGACATTGGCGCCGAGGCCGGCGGCAGTTTTCGCCGCATTGGCGCCGACGATGCCACCGCCCAGGACGACCACATTCGCGGGCAGCACGCCGGGCACGCCGCCCAGCAGGATGCCGCGGCCTTCGAACGGGCGCTCGAGAAACTTCGCCCCCTCCTGGATGCTCATGCGCCCCGCGACTTCACTCATCGGCGTCAAGAGCGGCAACGCGCCGTTGCGGTCCTTGATCGTTTCGTAGGCGATCGCGCTGATGCCCGATTTCATTACCGCATCGGTCAAGTTGCGGTCGGCGGCAAAATGGAAATAGGTGAAAACGATCTGCCCGCTTCGCATCATTGGCCATTCCGCCGACATTGGCTCCTTGACCTTCACGATCAGATCGGCCCGGTTCCAAATCTCGGCCGGCGAGGCAATGATCTCGGCTCCATTGACCGCATATTGCTCATCGGAGATGCCGCTGCCTTGCCCGGCGCCGGCCTGGATCAGCACCTTGTGCCCGGCCCGCGTCAGTTCTTCCACGCCAACCGGAATCATGGCGACGCGATATTCGTCCGTCTTGATTTCCTTGGGCACGCCGATGGTGTAGCGATTCATGAAGCTTGCTCGCAGAAGGAAGGTGCCATCCGTTACGGCTGAGATACGAGTCGCCGCGCCAAGGTCAAGCGCGCCGCCTTCTCGACAAGGGGTGATTTCGCTCGCCCGATCTGCTAAAACAAAGGCATTCGCCCCGCCAAGGAGGTCACCCATGAAACGCTCGTTAATCGTTGCATTTCTGTTCAGCGCCATGCTGCTCACTCCCGGTTTTGCGCAGGACGCCAAAAATCCGCGCGTCGTCATGGAGACCAACTACGGCAAGATTACGATCGAAGTGTTCGCCGACAAGGCGCCGATCTCGGTCAAGAATTTCTTGCAATACGTGGACGACAAGCACTACGACGGCACCACGTTCCATCGCGTCATTGCCGATTTCATGATTCAGGGCGGCGGCTTCGAGCCGGGCTTGACCGAAAAGAAAACGCGCGACCCGATTAAGAACGAAGCTGGCAACGGCTTGACGAACGAGCGCGGCACCATCGCCATGGCCCGAAACAAGGAGGCCGACAGCGCCACCGCCCAGTTCTACATCAATACCGTGGACAACAAGAAGCTCGACCGGGCCAATGCCAAGGACAAAGTCGGTTACGCCGTCTTTGGCCGAGTCATCGACGGCATGGACGTGGTCGATGCGATTCGCCGCGTCAAGACCGAGGATCTCGGCGAGCACGAGGACGTGCCGGTCAAGGACGTGATCATCCGCTCGGTGCGGCGAGCAGCCAAATAGTAGGTCAGACTTTCCAGCCTGACACATCGCCAGTGTCAGCCTGGAAAGGCTGACCTACAAGGAGACCCTCTCATGCTGTATTTCGAATGCCCAGCGTGCAAGGCGAACTGCGAGACCACCGATGCGTTTGCGGGCAAGACGGTTCATTGCCCGCACTGTGGCAAATCGGTGACTGTGCCGGCGGATCCCGCCGCCGTCACCACCACGCCGCCGAAACCGAAGCCGAAACCGAAACCCGCGCCGGCCTCGACGGCCTCGACGGCGATCGCGACGCCCGAACTGGCCACTGCCCAGCAAACCAGCGCTCCGTCGATCGCACAGGATTCGAGCGGGAACCAGCTTCGCAACGTGATCCTGGTGCTGCTCGGCGTCGCGGTGCTCGTCGGGCTGGGCATTTGGCTGATCCCAGCCGAATCCTCTAGCAGCCCGGCAGGCGGGATGGATGTTGTAGATGCGATTCGCAGTGTTAAGGTCGTTCGAAATGAATCCGGTGAGATGGCGACACCCGTGCAAGACGTTATCATCAAATCGATACGCCGTTTGGCGCCGGAAGATAATGCAAAAAGTGGTTCGAATCCGGTCGTCGTCATTGAGACATCTATGGGCGCCATCAAGATCGAGCTCTCTCAAGACAAGGCGCCAATAACTGTCGCGAATTTTCTCCGCTACGTCGATGACAAGCATTTCGATGGCACGATCTTCCATCGCGTGATCGCAGATTTCATGATCCAAGGGGGCGGATTCGAGCCGGGCATGCGCCCGAAAGAGTCGAAGTATCCACCGATCAAGAATGAGGCCGGCAATGGGTTATCGAACATACGCGGCACAATTGCCATGGCACGGACGACTGAACCCAATAGCGCGACCGACCAGTTCTTCATCAACGTCGCGGACAACAGAGGGCAACTCGATCGGAGCCCGGCAATCCGCATGGTTACGCAGTCTTCGGAAAGGTCATAGAGGGGAAGTAGTGATGAACGTGCGGCTCGCCGTTTGTTGAAATTCCATTTGCTTTGCGGTTCGGGAATGTGTACGATCACCGTGGAAAGACCATCTCACCTTCAGGGAGAGAATTCATGAAAGCACAAACCATCGGGATTGCTGTCGCCTCGGTCGTCACGGCCGTCTTCTTGAGCACCGTCGGCATGGTGGCTGTTTGGCCGTATCTGACCGCACCGGCGCCGCAGCCGTTCGCCGTGAACTTCAATAACCAGTTTGTTCCAGTCGGGGTGGAGCTTGATTTTCCGATGGAGAACGCGCAGCCGATGCCGGTCGAGCAGCTTCCGCAGGTGCGCGGCGCCGCCGTGCCGACCAAGGAATACGCGGTCTCCAAGCCGCACACCCATGGCAATTTGACCGTCTTCTTGATCCACGGCCCCGACACGATGAAGGAAACCAGACTCGTCACCTTGCAAGAGGCGCTTGCCGCCAACACCGCCGTCGTGCACGAAACCGGCATGGGCCAACTCCGCATCGACAACCGCGGTAACGCCCCGCTCTTCATTCAGGCCGGCGACATCGTCAAGGGGGGCACCCAGGATCGCGCCTTGCCTTCCGACATGCTGATTGCCGCGAATTCGCTGGGCACTCCGATCACTGCCTTGTGCGTGGAACAGGGCCGTTCGGTCCCGCGCGGCAACGAGATCAGCACCTCCTTCTCGATGTCCACCGAGCAATTGCCGACGCGCGCCCTCAAGCTCGCCGCCCGCCGCAATGCCCAGGCTGATGTCTGGAACGACGTGCAAAATCTGCAAACCAATTTGACGCGCAACGTCGGCGCTTCGGTGCATGCCCAGCAATCGCAATCCAGCTTGCAGCTCACGCTCGAACATCCGCGCGTGCAGCAAGCGATTCAGGATCATCTCGTCAAGCTGGCCCCGATCACTCAAGATGAGAACGACGTGATCGGCTATGCGGTTGCCGTCAACGGAAAGATTCAGTCGGTCGATGTCTATGCGTCCAACGCGATGTTCCAGAAGCTTTGGCTGAAATTGATCCGCGCCAGCGCCGTCGAGGCATTGGCCGAGCGCCGCCCAGGGGCAGTCACCGAGCTCGATGCGAAAGACGTGCAGGAGTTCCTCGCCGTCGCGGAGAAGGGGCAAGCATTCCGCACCAACGGCAACCGCACCACCACCATCCGCCAGGAAGGCCCGCAGGATATCCTCTTCGACACCTGCGATCCGGCCCAGGGAAACCTGGTGCTGCACCGCAGCGTGCTGGCGAAGTAAGCGCGTTGTGAAATCTTCAATCCCGCAGGCGCGCCATGCGAGCCTGCGGGATTTTTTTGGCGCTGATAACATCTGCGGGCGCTCAAGAAGCCCTACTCGGCCGGTTCGATCTCCGCGGACATGCTGCCCTTGCAGCGCGGTATGTGCGGATCGGGGCCGAAAGCGTGAATCTGGTCGCGTTTCAACTCGGCTCGCTCCATCGAGGTGGTATCGACGATAACACGCCCCTTCGTGTGCACCTCTTCGGCCATCTTGAAGCCCGTGTCCGGCGGATGGCCAAAAAGGGCAAGCAACATGCGGATCACGTAGTCGAACGAATGATCGTCGTCATTGAGTAGAATGACGTGATACGGCGGCTGCCGCTTGATTCGCACATCGGTTTGTTCTTCCGGCAACGTGATGGTTTCGGCCATGAATTTCCCCTCAACGTCCGCCGCAAGCGGCGGGCTAACCTAATTTCTTGCGAGATCGGCGGCCGCGCACGAAGCTGTCGAGGACGTAACCGCCAAGTTCGCCTGCATTACAGTATACCGCCAAACCGTGGCCGACGCGGGCCATTTGATCGACGAAGTTCATCAGGCTGGTGTAGAAGCGATCCTCGATGAGGGCGAACGTGCTGAGCTGGACGCCAGCGGCGGCGCAGGCTTGCACCTCCTGGAGCGTGTGCCGGGCCGTGCGTTCGCTGGGGGGATAGATCAGCACCAGCTCGCGGCCCTCCAGGTGGGCGGTCGGCTCGCCGTCGGTGATGCAGATGATCTGCTTGTTGGCGGCCGGCTGCTTCTTCAAATGCTGCCGGGCGAACTTGAGCCCGGCCTGAATGTTCGTGAAATGCTGCGGCACGAAATCCGGCGGCTGCTCGAGATTGACGCGCAAGAACACCCGGCTATCGAAAATGCTCACCGGCTTGGGCGCCGAATGCAATAGCTCACGCTCGGTCATCGGCGAGGCATAGGTATAAAACCCGATCACCTTCACGCTGTCCTCAGAGAACCGGCTGCGCACCAAAGCAAGCAGCGCGAGAGCCGTCTTTTTGGCGTAATAATACTTGCCGTAGCGGGCCATCGAGCCGGACATGTCGATAAGGACGACGGTGGCGCAGCTTGTCTGATATTCGGTTTCGTAGACGACAAAATCTTCCTCGCTGAGATTTAGGGCTGCCCCAGAATCCGGGGGCTTACGCCCCTCGGCTCGCCCTTCGCGCACCATCGCGTTCTTCAGCGTCTCGTGCAGGTTGAGATTGGCGACCGGATCGCCGTATTCGTAGGGCTTGCTGTCGGCATGCTGCACCTGGCCGGCCCCCTTGAAATCGGAGGGGTGCTTGCCGAGCGAATCCTTGCGCGTGATGGTGAACAACTCTTCGAGGGCCTTGTTCTCGATGCGGCGGGCGCCGCGCGGCGCGACCGCGAACTTGCCTTCCTCGTCCTTTTCAAGGTAGCCTTCTTTGACAAGAAGCTTGATCAGCTCGGCGTCCTGCTCATCAAGGTCTTCGAGTTGCCGCAGCACGTAATCACCGTATTCGAGCAAATGCTCGGCGAGCTTGTCGAAGACGGCATCGGCAGCCAGCGGCCGGAATTGCTGCGAGCCGTCCCATTTGGAAAATTCGAATATCGGCATTTGGATTCCTTCATCCGCTTGCGGCTTCGCGCTCACAGTAAATCGCCAAGCCACGCCGCAATTCACTGCGAGCGCGAAGCCGCAAGCGGCAATCACGCCAAGCGCCCGAACGTCACCACCGTCAAATCGTCGTGCGGCTTGCGGCCCGTGGCGTGGCGCTTGACCGCTTCGACAAGGCGGAGGCCCATTTCCTTCGGCTTCATCTGCCCAGGTTTGAGCGCGGCATAGAAACCCTCCATGCCGAAGTCTTTTTCCTGGATGCTTCTCGATTCGGACACGCCATCCGTGAACAGAGTGACGCAATCCCCGGGTCCGAGCGTGACCGTGTTGAAATCGTACGTGATCCCCTCGACGATGCCGAGCGGCAGGCCTGCCTGAGCGCTGGTGCAGCCGTCTTCAAAGGATTTCGTGGCGGCGCGATAGACCACCGGCGGCGGATGCCCGGCACTGACGACGGTCATGGCGTGTTGTTGCAGATCGAGCAGGCAGCCGGCAAACGTGACGAATCCATCCAGCTGGCCCGCTTCCTGCATCTGTTCATTGAGCTTGTTGATGGCGTCGGCGAGCGACGATTCGGTGAGCGCGCAAAACCGAGCCTCCGCGCTGACCTTGGCCATCAAGAGCGCAGCGGGAACCCCCTTGCCCGCGACATCGCCGATCATGATGCCGAGGCGATTGTTGGGCAGCGGGATGAAGTCGTAATAATCGCCGCCGACTTCCAGCGCCGACTCGTAGTGGGCGTAGAATTCATATCCGACGACCTGGGGGAATTTCTTGGGCAGAAAGCTCTTCTGCACCTGCGTGGCGAGTTCCAAATCGCGTTTGAGGCCGGCCTGTTCGACGAGCGTTTCGTGCATGCGGGCGTTCTCGATGGCGACGCCGGCCTGCGCCGCCACTCCCATCAAGAGCCGCAGATCGTCCTGCGAGAATTTCTTGAAGCGGTCCTGCGTGTCGAGCTGAATGACGCCGAGGGCCGGCCCGTCGTTGCGCCAGCACGGGGGCGACCACCATCGAGCGGATTTTGCAGTCGGCGATGCTCTGCGACATGTCGAACTGGGCGTCCGAGCTGGCGTCTTCGCTCAAGATGCCCTGGCCGCTCTCCATGCAGCGGTTGACGATCTTACGGCTGAAGCGCGTCTTGTCGTCATCATCCGGGCGGCGCGTGCGGATGACCTTGGCCAGCAGCTTGTTGTCTTCTTTCAAGATGATAAAGCCGCGATCCGCCTGGCGGAATACTTGAAACAGCCTTTCGACGATCTTCGGCAGCAGGTCGTCGGTCTGCATCGTCTGCGTCAGCTCGACGCCGATTTCGAGGAGCATGGCCAGGCGTTCGGCGGGCTGGGCTTCAAGCATTTGCTTGCTGCTCGCCGACTGGATTGTCGCCTCGACGGTCGAGTTGTCCTTCTCCTCAGCGTCTTCTTCCTGGTCCGATTTCATGTGCTCCGGAAGCTTTGGCTTGGGAATCGTGTCGTAATAGATCATCAGGTTGCCGCAGATGCAAATCTGATCACCGTCTTTGAGAGCCGTGCGGACCTTGATTTTGTTGGTGGGCCCGTTGAGCTCGGTGCCGTTGCGGCTATTGAGATCCTCGATGTAAAATCTTCCATTGATCTTGCGGATGACGGCATGTTCGCGGCTGACGGCGGGCGCATTGAGGACGACGCCGCAATCGGCATTGCGCCCGAAGACGATGCGATCGCCGACTAGCTCCGCGCGGGTGCCCTGATTGGCCCCTTTGACGAATTCCAGCAATGCCATGACAACACCTGAGGAAGAATGCGATAATGGGAATGAGAAAAGGCATTTTAGCACGGCATACGGCATCTTGCAAGAACCGAGGCCGGACCTGATTGACGAGGCGCGCACGCAGTAAGTGGTTGATTGTCCCGGTTACCCGCTGCTTCAACCCGGCCGCATACCGCGTGCCCGGCTCCAGCGCGCCAGCACTTCCGGCAGCGGGTACTCCGGAATCGCTAGGCCGAGCGTCGGCAGCTGCTGCAAGCGTCGCCAGGCGCGCGTCACCAATTCTTCCTGCTCCCTCACGAAATCCGCATCGAGATTCGCCTTGGCGAACATGCCGTCGCAAACCATCGGCTCGAACGCCGAGTCGATGATGTATTGCGCCGTCGCGGGATTGCAGCGAATGTGTCGTTCGCGCTGCTTCGGCAAGGCGAGTGGACTGACTTCGCCCATGACGTAGCGCAGATAGAGATCGGAGTCGGTGATCGCTGCGACATCCTTGCCGCAGATGTCGCAGAGGTAACCGGTGTCGCAGGCGGCCATGATGTTCTCCTCGCTACGCGAGCGGAGTGGTCTGGTACAATGATGCCATCACCTATCATTGTGACAAGGAGGGGGCGATGAATCCAGCCACACAGAGCGCGAATGAAAAAGAAGCGCAGAGCTTTGCCGAGACCGCGCTGCGCATGGGAGGCAAGAGCGAGGAAGAATCCAAACGCATGGGGGCGGTCGATAAGGCCGACGAGCAGGTGGATCGGCTTTTTCGCTTCCAGACCGCGGCCAGCCCGATTCACAAGGCGATCTGGGACGGCGCCGTTCCGCTCGAGCTTTTCATGGCCCCGCCGCCCCCCGCGTCGTTGCCGTGCGACAATGTCATGAATCAATCGCTCGCCATCATCAAACGGCGGCGGGCCGAAAAATCGCTGCTCAATCAGGACAAGAAGCTTTCGGCGGAAACCATCGATGAACTCGCCGCGGTCGGCTACTGGGGCTTGCTCATCGACCCCAACTACGGCGGTTCGGGCGCACCGTTTGTCCGCTTCGCTCCGTTCCTCACGAAAATGGGCGTTCTCGATCCGGTGACCTCCGCGATGGCTTCCGTGCATGGCTGCATCGGCGCCGTCGATCCCTTGCGCACTTTCGGCAACGCCGACCAAAAGGATCGCTTGCTGCCGGTCCTGGCCCGCGGCAAGAGAATCTCCGCCTTCGCCCTCACCGAGCCGTGCGCCGGCTCGGACCTCACTGCCCTCAAGACCACGGCAACGCTGGTCGGCGATCATTACGAAGTCACCGGCGAAAAGCTCTTCATCACCAACATCGTGCCGGGACGCATGATCGGTCTGGTTGCAATGATCGATGGCAAGCCCGCGGTGCTGATCGCCGAATTGCCCGACGCGGAGAACGCCGAATTCCAGATCGTCCGCTACGGGCTTTACGCGCTCAAGCACGCCTACAACGTCGGCATGAAGTTCAACAAGTTCCGCGTGCCGAAGGAGAATCTGCTGGTCCCGCCCAGCGGCGACGGATTGACGATCGCCTATCACGGCCTGAATCTGGGCCGGCTCTCCTTGTGCGCCGGGGCCGCCGCTGCCCTGCGCACTTTCCTCGCCAATATCCTGCCGTGGTCCGCGTTTCGCAAGACCTATGGCCAGCCGATCCAGGTGCGCGAGCTGGTCAAACGCCGCATCGCCCGGCTCGCCGCCCTCATCGCAGGAACCGATGCACTGGTCGCCTGGGGCTCGTGGCTCATCGATCAGGGCTATCGCGGCGAGCTCGAATGCATCATCGCCAAAATCTTCGGCAGCGAGGCGCAGAAGGAAGCCGCCATCGAGTTGTTCATGAAAACGCATGGCGGCCGATCGTTCCTGCACGGCCATCTCTTCGGCGACAATGTCCACGAGTATCTGGCCCCTTGCATCTACGAGGGCGAAGGCGAGATGCTCGGCATGGCCTTCTTCAAATCGCTCGTCAAGGAGCACGGCAAAGCCTACTTCGAGCCGATCGGCAAGGCGTGCCAGACGCATCACATCAAGGACTTCAACCCGCTCAATCCGGGTCATCTCTGGAAACTGCGCGGCGAGCTGGCGGCCTACGGCAAATGGTCGCTGGGCCGCAAGTTCCTGGGCAGGGACCGCCGCACCATCATGGGCCTCAATCCGAAGCTGGCCGAGCACTTGCAGTTCGCGCAGGATATGTGTCAATCGCACGCCGTCGATCTGTCCAACGCCATGAAGAAGCATCAACTCAAGCTCGCGGATCGCCAGTGCTGCATCGCCGAGTTGTCGCAGCGCGTTCAAGACACGATCGTGATGATCGTGACGCTGATGTCGGCGCATGGCCAAAAGCACCGCTCGCCATCTCATCGGCCGACATCCTGTGCCAGGACATGCGCCGCAAGCTGACGGGCGAGCGGCCGAGCGACAAATATTTCCGCGACGTGGGCGAGTTGGCCGACATGATTGTCGCCGGCGGCTGGGAAGAGCTGGCGGGCGTGCCGGCGGAAGAGATCATGATGAAATACTGATGGAGGAAAAATGCCGGGCCTGGGGTATAATCAACTCCGCCGCGAAGTCCGAAGGAGTGAGCCATGGATTTGCCTGTAGTTATTGTGCCGTTGCCGAATCAGGGCGGTTTCTGCGCTCGTCTTGCCGCACTTGACCTGTCGGTAGAGGGCCCCACCGCGGATGAAGCCCAGCAACGTTTGTCCGCCTTGCTGAAAGATCGACTGCAACACGGCATGGAGATTCGTTCGTTGAAGGTGCCTTCGTCGCCTCCCGCCGGTGGCTGGCTGCCCGACGATGAACTGACGAGAGAATGGTTGCAGCACATCCAGGATTATCGAGCCGAATGCGACGCGCGCGATCGCGCAGAATTGGATCAACTCACCGACACCGCTGAGGGTCCGTCGTGACATTGTTCATTTTGGACACAGACCACCTATCGCTTTACGAAAAGGGACACGTTCAAGTGCTGAGGAATATCGTGAGGCACGTAATGGACCAGCAATTCCCGGCGAGGGTTTTTGGGTCGGCCCGGTTTTCCTGTTTTATCGCGCGGAGAGCTTGCGGCTTGGGGCGGCGAGGGGATTGCGGAGGTGGCGATTGTGCGTTGGTGCGTATTCATGCTGGCCGACGCTGTTGGGCGCGCACGGCGACCATCGGACACCCTTGTCCTTTACTGGAAGTCGTTCGGATTCGTTCGAGCTGCTCTCAGCTATCCGCTGGGAACGGTCGGCACCTCGACCAACTGAAAGGAGAGCAACACTTCGTACAGATGTCGGATCGATTCCAGACGAAAGCAGTGAAACAGGTGCCGCATGCGTTCCCAAAGTCGACATTTGCGGCCCAGTTTGTTCAGCACGGCTTGAAACAGCGGATCGCATAATTGTTGGGCTTGGTCGACCAAGAAAGCCAACATCATCAGGAAGGCGAGCACCACCGACAGGTTCTGCTCGCCGTGACCGAAATTATGCTCGAAGTGGTAGCCTTGGTTCTTGAGGGTGTTGAAGGTTTCGTTTTCGATGCGCCAGCGCGAGCGGCCGCCGCGGACGAGATGGCTGACGGAGGTTTCGTCGAAGGACAGGTCGGTGACCCAACTGAAATGACGGATCGGCGTCTTGGAGCCGTGGGGAGGAATTTCCCAATACTCCAGCATCGCGACTTCGAGGTCGGCATGCGATTGGTTGAGGGCGACCTTGGGGAGCCAGCGATAGTGATGCAGGGTGCCGTCCGCGTCGACCAGGGTGAGGACTTGGGTTCGGTTTTCTTCGTGGGCTCGTGCCATGTGCTCGAACAGATAGGCATGGCTGCCTGGCTTGACGCCTAGCAAAAAACGCACGTTCGCGGCCTTCAGGTCCTCCACGTGCGGCGCGTTGGCGCTGAGGGCGTCCTCGACGAAGATGACTTTCAAATGCGGATGTTCGCGGCGCAGATCCTTCAACGCCCGCCGCGTGGCGCTGCGTTCGCCGTCGTTCTTGGTGCTGCCGTCTTGCTTGACGATCGGTTCGGGGCACAGGGGGATGACTTCCTTGTGGTCGGGATGCACCAAGGCCAAGCCCAGCAACTGATGGTAGTAAGTGATGACGCCGTTGCGGCTTTTCTTTTCGAGGCAACAGGAGCAGTGGATCTTGTCGGAAGCGTGATAGGTGGTGCCATCGGCGGCGATGAGGTAGTGCCCTTGCCAAAAGACAAACGATTCGAGCGCTTTGCCGCGTTGCAGTTGACGAAAGACGCTGGTGAACGCGGGACGAAGGTTCCGGGGAACGACGGGATCGAGATTGGCTCGCATCTGCGTGTCGCTGAGCGTTTCTTGGATGCCGAAGAGAGAGGCCAGGTTGAAGGCGTTGCTGCGAGCGTACTCGTCGTAGGCCAAGAGGGAAGCGGATTTGAGAGCGAAAAGAGCATAGCCTCCCATCAAGACGTCGACTAAAGGGATCTTCGGTTCCTTGCGATGATCGGGAACCTGTCGCAAGTCGGAGCGGACCTGACGAACAAGATTGTCTGCGGAAAGGTGAATACGCGGCGTGTGCGGTTTCATCGGCGAATCCGTTCGCAGAATGGGTAAGATGGGCGAATAGACTGCTCTATTAGATTACGAACAGCTGCATCGAATTTCCTTCCCGTCCGGTGAATTACATCCCTCCAATGGGGGGGCGGGTTGCCAGGGGACGTGGTGCAGCGGCGATGGATTTCGCGGGGAACGTGATGCACGCGCGTTGCGGTCTTGCGACGGAAGGCATCAGGGTACATGCGCGTCACTTGGCGCGAGAGCGTTGGGCGTGGAGGCGGTGGCTTGCCTGGCCAATTGCCAGCGGTGAGGCAGCAACTCGTCCAGACGATCGGCGGGATGCGTTGGTAGACGCTCGAACATGTCGCGCAGGTAAGCGAACGTGTCGATGCGCAGATGCTTGCATGTCGCCGTGAAACTGAACAGCACCGCCGCGGTCTGGCCGCCCTTGTCGCTGCCCAGGAACAACCAATTGATCCGGCCCATGCCGATCAGCTTCAGCGTGCGTTCGCTGATGTTGTTGTCGATATGCAGGTCGCCGTCGGTGGTGTAGCGGTGGAGCGCTTCCCACTGGTTCAGCATGTAGTTGATGGCGGCGGCGATCGGACTCTTGGGCAGCACCTGTTCTTTTTGCTCCAAGAGCCATTGACGCAGCGATGCCAGCAGCGGTACGGATTGTTCCTTACGCAGGCGCAAGCGGATCGCAGCGGCCGCGGCGCCGGTCAACTTGTCTTTGACGATGATGGCGTTGGCCTCGTCCTCGACGTCGTAGAAGTTGCGCACCCAGGCCTTGGCCGCCAGCACGCGTTCCGGATCGGTGCTGTCCGCTTCCTTGAATTTATTGGCGGCGTGGGCCATGCAGCCGACTTCGACAATCGCGCCATGGGAGCCGGTGTAGATGCCGTCGTAGCCGCCGTAGGCATCGGCTTGCAAAAAGCCTTTGAAGGTTTTCAGGAACTCGGCCGGTCCATCGCGTGCATGCGTGATGGTGTAATCGAAGACGATGCCCGGATGATCTTGGTCGCCGATGTAGTCCCACAATCGGCCGTATCGGTGATTATTCTTAGTCTCGTCACGCACCGGCACGGTGGTGTCGTCGGTGTGCAGCACCTTCGATTGCAACACCCAGTGCTTGAGCAACTGCCAGAGTGGCATCAGCAACTCGGCCGCCGAGGCCATCCAGTCGCACATGGTCGAGCGTGGTAGTTTGACGCCGAGCCGTTCGAAGCGTTGTTCGGTGCGATGCAGCGGAATGTGATCCTGATATTTATCGACGATGATCTGCGCCAACAGGCCCGGTCCCGGCAACGCCTTGTCGAGCGGTTGCGGCGGCTTGGGCGCGATGGCGACGTGGCCTTCGCAGCACTTGCACGCGTACTTGACGCGTTGGTGCTCGACGACAAACACCTCGGCCGGCTTGTAGTCGTACTGCTCGGTGCTCTGCACGCCGATCTCGTCACGCAGGGTGCCGCACTCGGGGCAGAGCCGTTCCAGCGTGGGCAACTCGTAGCGGCGTTGTTCGCGACGCAACTGCCGCGCCGGCCGACGCCGGCCGTGCGGCTTGCCTTTGCGAGGTTGGTTCGATTCCGTCTCGACGGCGGGCGGCGTCGGTGCTGCGGGTTCCGCCTGGGCCAGTTCCGGAAACAACAACGGCTGGTTCGGATCGATCGGTTCCGTGGGCCGACCCCGGCGCAACAAAGCATCGAGCCGCTCTTGCAATTCGGCGATGGCACGGCGATCCCGCCGCGCCCCCGTCAGCAACTCGACAATCATTTGCTTCAGCACGTCTATGTCGTTTGGGAGTTTGCTGGGATCAATGACGGCAGGTGATTGAGTTGGCGACGACGCTGCGGCAGAGGGAGAAGGGGGCCGAGGTGTCGTTGCGTCCGTGTTCATGCAAGATGAAACACCACAGAACGCCAAGGGTAGCGCCAGCAAAAGCGGTTTTTGTGAAAATAAAAACGACGCACCGTCACGGCGATTCGTTCGTCGCCTGGGCGCTCATCGCCGCTGGTCGTTGATAGCGCTTTTGCCGCTTGACGCTGGCCAGGTCCACGCCGTCCAGCAACATGGCCAGATCGGCGCTGCGAATCTCCAACCCCTGCTTGCCCACCGCCCGCGACCACGACAGTCCCGAACTCTCCGCCAACTTCGGAAACACAAACGTCCCTTCCTCCAAACGCCGATACCAGATCGCCAGCCCATCCCCCAACCAGTAAAGGAGCTTGACGCGATCGCCACGCTTGGAACGAAACACGAACAGATCGCCCGACAGCGGATCGGCGCCGACGTGCTCGCGCACCATGCGGCACAACCCGTCGAAGCTGCGCCGCATGTCCGTCGGCTCCAAACACAGATAGACACGCACCGGCAACGACAGGCTCAGCATGGCCGCTCCTCCTCCAGAACGGCGAGGAGTTGCCGCAACGTCTCGGTGTCAAAGCCGCGCAGGACGCGCACGACTCGGCCACGCTCCAGCACGACTTCGAACGCCGCCTGCGTCGCCACATCGATCACCCGCAACGGCACAAACACCGGCGCATCGTCGCCGGCCGACGCCGCGCGGTCAACGCGGTCCCGCTCCGGCTTGGCGTGAACAGGCGCGGACTCTTGATCACGCTGAGCGACGATCCGCCGCCAGGCATAGAAGGATGCTTCCGCCAGGACATGTTCAGCACAAAAAGCGCGAACGCTCAGCCCACTGCGCCGCCATTGCCGAAGTGTGCGCCGCCAAAACCGCTCTTTGCCAAAATCGCGATCGCGCCGACCTGCCATGATTGAGCCCTCCCGGATGTGTTGCGTAGTAATCCGAGATCGAGCTTACCATGCCCTGCAAGATGCAGTTCGCCGGACGGGAAGCGAATTTCCAGCGTTTCTGACCGTTCCGGGAATTGCTGGTAATGGACACCGTCGCCATCTGCGTCATCACGATTGAAGAACAACTCGAAGGATGGCAACGCAGTCTTCGCCAGGCAAAACAGGATGCCCAGCGCGAACAAACCTACCAGCGGATGGCTCAGACCGTCGAGAGCCTTTCGGCATGGCCGGTGCTCCGCTACACCCAACCTGCAATGCGGCGGCGTGCGGGGTTCCATCGCATGCACTTGAACGTGGGCAGTAACGACTTGAATATCGCCGCGATCGCCCTGGAATATCAGGCGACCGTGGTAACCCGGAACCTCCGCGATTTCGGCCGGGTTCCGGGCCTGACGATTGCGGATTGGAGCGTATGAGATGGCCGGCCTTCGTGATCGTCGCCGGCGGCTGGGAGGAGTTGGCCGGCGTGCCGGCGGAAGAGATCATGATGCGGTATTGATCGTGCAACAATGCCATGTACGGTGTAAGATAAGGCTGGTGACAGGCGAAAACGGGGCGGGCTCTGTCGTGGAAAACAAATCTGATTATGAGAACAACAGGGTGGTCGCACTGACGATGTTCATCGCTTTCTTCAGCATCACTATGCTGTTTCCCATTGTCTTGCTTGCCCACGTGCTCAAGTCGGACTCTTCACTTCTTCTTAACCCGTTTTTTTGGCTTTCTTATTTGGCGTGCGCATTACCCGTCGAATTGTTTGGCCATTGGCTCGCATTTGTGAGCCTACGGAAGGTTTTCGCGGACGCGCGATTCGGCGCATGTTTCAGTTTGGGCGTGGCCCTATGCGTAGGTGTGCTTTTGGGTGTTTCTCCGTGGAGCGAAGAGTTCTTGATTGGTGTATTTCTTGCTCCTTTTGTTTTCATCCCGCTTGCATTTGGCATTCTCCTTTCGCTTTGGCTTTTGGAGTGCTTACGGGGCGGAAATAATGGGACTCAATGAATTGAAGGCGTCGGCTTCCAGCGCGTGAGGCATCACGACGCCTTAGCTCGCTTGCGTTCGATGCCCGCTTTCTTCAAAATCCCGCGCAACCACTCGTCCTGCTCCTTCGTCAACGGCGGCTCGATCTTGTCGGTGCGATAGTCGATTGCCCGCTGGTACGGTCCCGCCGCGTACGCTTTCTGAAAGATCGCCTGCAAATCGACATCGATATCGCCATCGGCCGGCATTAGCGGCACCGCGATCGTCGGCAACGGCTGTTGCATGAGGATCGGATACACCTCGAATTCAGCGAACGGATCGAACCGGCGCACGTAGACGTGATAATCGAATTCGCCCGCGTCTTCCCTGGCGAAATCGAGCGGCAACGCAGTCGTGTGCTTGCCGGACCGCAAGAGATCAATCTCGACGAGGTGAACTCTGCACCGCAGAATCTCGCGTTGCTTGCGGCGATACGCCTTATACCCCTTTTCGCCAGGCGTCTTGTTGGTGGGGGCTCAAGATCTCGATGCTGCACAGGAGCCGCTTCTTATCCCCTTTTTTCTTGTAAATGTCGAGGTAAGGTTCCGTATGCTCGTCCTGCGGTATGCTAACGATGACCGGCCTGGTAAGTGTCGCAATGGCGTCAGCGGCCAGGGCGGAGCGTGGCGATTTCCTTTTTGTTGATCGAGTCACTTTGACATCGGGTTGAATCCATCGGGTCGTGTCGATCCAAACACGTTCCTCCAATGCCGCGTAATATCCGTCGGGCAGCCGACCTTGCAGGGTGTCTTGCATCAAGTAGATGATGCTGCCATGAAGCGTCGAGAAACCCTGCGATTCGATGAACGGATCCATGCCCGAAAACGGCGATGCCATGACGATATCTCCAGAAACATCATGCCGCAGTAGACGAAAACCCCGCGAATCGCTGCGCTCATCGCGGGGCCTGTCGGCATTCTCACGTCAATTCCGTCGATCCGGGCATCGCGACCGCCGGCACCGGCATGCGCGTGTCCCAGGTCAGGCGCTCCGGCATCAGGTTTTGCTGGCTGTTGAGCGCTTGCTCCCAGGTCACTTCACGGCCCGTGTACGCGGACAGGCGGCCCATGATTGCCGTCAGCGTGCTTTCGGCGACCTGGCGCAGGTCATTGATGCGCGCCCGGTTGCCGCGAATGCTGCGGAACAGCTCGACGTGTTCCGCGTCATAAGGTTGGTTGTCGTTGCGATGGGCGAAGGTCCAGGGACGTTCGCCGGTGATGACGTATTGGCGGTTGACGCTGGAGTTCCAGTTGCCGCGCGTGCCGGTGACGGCTTCGGAGACGTTGTTGGCGCAGCCATTGATCTGCCGGCACATACTCATGACGTGGACGTTGTTGGGATAATAATACTCGATGGCGAAATGGTCGAAGATGTGGCCGAATTGGGCCTGGGTTCGCACCTGCCGGCCGCCCATGCCGACGCAGCGCAACGGGTGGTTGCCAATCGCCCAGTTGACGGCGTCGAGGTTATGGACGTGCTGCTCGCAGATGTGGTCGCCGGAGAGCCAGGTGAAGTAGAGCCAGTTGCGGATTTGCCATTCGACATCGGTCATGCGGTCCGTGCGAGCGGTGTGCCAGAGGCTACCCTGGTTCCAGTAGCAGCGGGCGGAAGTGATGGTGCCGAGAGCGCCGTCGCGGATGCGGTTCATGGATTCGATGTAGCCGGTCTGGTAGCGGCGCTGTGTGCCGGCGACGACGGTCAGGCTATGGCGATTCGCTTCTTCGTAAGCGGCGAGCACGGCGCGGATGCCGGGGCCATCGACCGCGACCGGCTTCTCCGTGAACAGGTGCTTGCGGGCCGCGATGACAGCGCGAATGTGCGTGGGCCGAAATCCCGGCGGCGTCGCCAGCAGCACCAGATCGCAGTTCCGGATGACATTCGTGTAGCCTTCCAGCCCGATAAAGGTACGGTCGGCGTTGACATCGACCTTGTTGCGCACCGCTTCGATGCCGCGCAAACGGCGGAGACAATCATCGGCCCGATCGCGGAAGGTATCGGCGACGGCGACGAGGCGGACGTTGGTGTCGGCCCGCAGGCATTGTTCGGCCGCGCCGGTGCCGCGTCCGCCGCAGCCGACGAGGCCAACGCGGATGACTTCAGTGTTTTGCTGAGCGTGAGCGTTGGCAAGAATGCTCAACTCCGCGGCGAGCGCTCCGCCGGCGATAGCCGATTGTTTCAGAAAATCGCGGCGCGTGGTGTCGGTTGACATTTGAGAGTCCTCCCGGAAAGTGAGGTGGAAAGTTGGTGTTATTGTGCCCGCTGGCGGCGGAATTGTCCAATGATTCTTCGGAATTCCACAGTCCATCCCAGCGATATTCGGTGATTCGCCAGGGGTCTGGACTCGACCCACCAATTCCTGTTGTCAAAAGAGCCGCTTCCAATCGACTTCCGACCAGCGGGCAGGTCAATGGCTGGAAGCCTCTCTATGAAGGCGAGCAACTTCTCGAAGTCGTGCATAGCGTTCATGCGGCCAGCTCCTATAGCGTAAGTCAATGTGAGTATCGGACGAGACTTTCGAAAAATACTGGCCCGGTCCCTGACCGCCAATCCGTGTCAATCGCTCCACCAGGTCACCTTCGAGCGCACGCCCTTGAGCCGATCATCCTCTTCGACGGCCCGCACGACGCGGAAGCCGACCCAGTCGGCGTCGGTCATCCACCAGATGCTTTGCGGGCGTTGCGGATCGCGTTTGAGCCAGGTCTTGTCGGAACCGCGCCGCACGGCGCTGCGGCACTTGTCGGCGGGGTCGTTCCAGGAGCCGCCGCGCACCACGTCGGAATAGCGCTTCTCCGTCGGCGGATTGAATGGCAGCACGAACGCCTTGTCGCGCGGCAATGTGCTGTAGAAATCCTTCTTGTACGCGTCGATGCACCACTCGGCGACGTTGCCGTGCATGTCGTGCAGGCCCCAGGCGTTGGGCTTCTTCTTGCCGACCTGGTGCGGCGTGTCGTTGGAGTTCTTCTCGTACCAGGCGTGGTCGTCGAGCTTGGTCATGTCGTCGGTCGTGGTCCCGGCCCGGCACGCCCATTCCCACTCCGCCTCGGTCGGCAGTCGATAAGCCTTGCCCGTCTTCTCGGATAGCCAACGGCAATATTCCATCGCGGCGTGGTGCGTGACGCCGATCACGGGGAACCCCTCGTGGCCATAGCCAAATGTCGGGTTTTCGTAAGGCGGCGTCGGGCTGGTGATGGCGTCGGGCAGCTTGTTGGGCTTCTTCGAGATGTCGGGCCGTGGCGGCGGACCTTTCGGGCGATTCTCCCAATAAACGTCGTATTCGTCCCAGGCGGCCTCGAGTTTCGCCATCCAGAACGGCTTGACCGTCACCGGATGCACCGGCCCCTCGTTGGCGTCGTGCCCCTTCTCGCTATCGGGGCTGCCCATCATGAAGGTGCCGCCAGGGATCGGCACCATGTCGAAGGAAACCTTGTCGTTGATCTTCTCCGCGTAGGCCTTGTGCTTGACATCATCCACCTTCGGATACTGCGCCGGCTGTGTCGGCACGGCTTCGGTCTGCGCGAGGGTGACCGTCAATGCGGCGAGTCCGAACAGAAAGGGATACTGTATAATACGGATCATGATGCGAACTCCAGGGAACGTCATGGCCAAACATCTCATCCTCAGTCTATTGATTCTCCCCTGCGGATTGCTCGCCGTCAATGCCTTGCAGCCCACGCCGTTGACGCGCTACACCTTCACCGAGCCGCACATGGGGACGACGTTTCGCATCGTCCTCTACGCCCCGGATGAAGCGACCGCGAAGAAGGCGGCCAAGGCGGCGTTTGCCCGCGTTGCCGAGCTCAATCTCATCATGAGCGATTATCGGGCCGACAGCGAGCTGATGAAGCTGTGCGAGAAAGCGGGAGGCGATCCGGTCCCGGTCAGCGTCGATCTTTTCGAGGTGCTCAAGAAATCGGAGGAATTCGCCAAGCTGACCGACGGCGCCTTCGACGTCAGCATCAGCCCGGTGGTTCGGCTCTGGCGCAAGGCCCGGCGAACGCGGGAGATGCCCAAGGCCGAGGATATCAAGAAGGCGCTCGAGCTAGTCGATTACCGCAAGATCAAGTTGGATGCAAAGGGGCGAACCGTGCAGCTTCTGCTGATGGGCATGCTGCTCGATCTGGGCGGCATCGCCAAAGGATATGCCGCCGACGCCGCCCTTGCCATACTGCGCGCAACACGGCATCACCCGCGCTCTCGTGGCGGCAGGCGGCGACATCGCGGTCGGCGATGCGCCGCCAGATGCGCCGGGCTGGAAGGTCGGCATCGCTCCCTTGAAGAAGAACGCGGATGCGGAGCCGGAGCATTATCTGCTCTTGAAAAATGCCGGGGTCTCGACGGCCGGCGATTCGGAGCAATTCGTCGAAATCGCCGGCAAGCGCTATTCGCACATCATCGATCCGAAGACGGGGATCGGCTTGACGGGTCGCCGCAGCGTAACGGTGGTGGCGCCGAACGCGACGATCTCCGATGGCCTCGATACCGGCCTGTGCGTGCTCGGCGTCGAACGCGGCCTGAAGATCGTCGAGGCCCGCGAGGATGTGGCGGCGCTGTTCGTATTCGAGACCGACAAGGGAATCGAGACGACGGCATCGAAGCGATTTGCGAAGTATTTGTGGCCGGACGCGAAGTAATGTTTAGCCGCTCGCTTTCGGCGAGCGCGAATTGGCTGGATCGCGCTCGCCGCAGGCGAGCGGCTAAACAGTGGAAATCCAATGTCATCCGACAATCAACCGCTGCTGCGAACCTTGGCCCCCGCGTTGCGCGAGCTGGAACGGCGTTTGCGCGCCTGGCTCGGGGCCAAGCATCGCTATCCGCTCAGCACCATGCAGCGGGCGATGCTCGAAGGCCTGGCCAGCGACCTCGATCGTCAAGCCGCGGCGCTGCAACTCGAACACCCGTTGCTCGTCATCATGCTCATGGGAGGCACCGGCGTCGGCAAATCGACGCTGCTCAACGCCCTCGCCGGCGGCGCCATCGCCCAGGCGTCCTTCGCGCGCCCCACCACTCGCGATCCCGTCGTCTATTACCATCACACCGTACAGACCACGCGGCTCGACCCAGCCCTGCAATTCTGCAAACTCGCCGCCCACGACCGGCCCGCGCTGCAAGATAAAATCCTCGTCGATACCCCCGATCTCGACAGCAACGATTTGGCGAACCGCGAAAAGCTGATGCGGCTGTCTGCCCGTCGCCGACATCGTCCTCTACGTCGGTTCGCAAGAAAAATATCACGACAAGCTCGGCTGGGAATTGTTCCGCGAACAACGCCAACGCCGGGCGTTCGCATTCGTGCTCAACAAATGGGATCGCTGCGTACAATCGGGCGCCGCCGGTCTGCGGCCCGACGAAGATTTACAGCGCGATCTCAAGGACGAAGGATTCGCCAGCCCGCTTCTGTTTCGCACCTGCGCCCAGCACTGGGTCGATCATCCGCTCGCCGAGGGAAACGGCGCAATCGTCCCTGCCATCGACGGTGAGCAATTCGCCGATCTCGTGCGCTGGCTCGAAATGGGCCTGACACGCCTGGAGATTGAAGCGATCAAGGCGCGCGGCGTCAGCCAGTTGCTCGCCCAGCTCCGGCAAGCAATGGAGGATGTCGCCCCGCCCGATTTGACCGAAGCAGCCGAACGCATTCGTCCCGCCTGGTCGCGTCAACTGGGCGATGAAGCCGAGGCAAGCGCCGGCGTTCTCTTGAATACGCTCGATCCGTACCAGAAGGAAATCGAGCATCATTTCTCCAGCGAGCGGCAAAAGCACTTCGGCGGCCTGATGCACTGGTACTTGCAGCTTTTCAACAAGCTTCGCTATACCGGCAGCACGCTGCGCGATCAGATTCCGTTCGCCGGCCGCAGCGCTCCGGTGCAAGCGCCGCCGGAGTGGAACCTGGGCCGCTTTGCCGACGCATGCAGCGCCGCCGCATCGGAGCAGCACCTGCAATCGCGGCTCAAGGCGATGACCAATCGCTTGCTCGTTGAAGCGGACGCGCTCGGGATCCCTCTGGCCCTGCTGAGCGATTCCACCGAGGCGATCGGCAAGCTCGACTGGAAAAAGCGTTACGCCCAGGCAATGATCGAGGTCATCAGCAAGGTACAACAGGGTTGGTCGAATCCTGCGGGCCCGCGCTGGTGGCTGCAAAAGATCGTCATCCTGTTAGCCGATTTGACTCCGTTCGTGGCGTTCATTGCCAGCCTCAGTTTGTTGCTGTGGGGCTACACGATGGCCGAGACGCCGCGCCGCTTCGAGTGGGCCGACCTATTGATCCCGCCGGTCGTGGTGCTGATCGTACTGGTGATGCTGCACGTGGTGATCGCCGTGCTGTTGCCGTTGCGCTGGCAGTCGATTCGCGCCCAGTTTCACGAGGAATTGCAACAGCGGCTGCGAGGCGAGTTGGAGATGCATTATCTCAATGTCCTGCCCGAGCTAACGCAGGAGGTGCTGCTCGAACGCCGGCAGAACGAGGCGATGCTCAAGGAGATCAATGAGGTCGCGGCCTGGCTCGCCGAGCGCGAACATTCGGCGAGCATTGCTGGGTTATATGGCGATCAGCCGGCAGCGAATGGCCAGTAACGAGGATCAGGCTGAGATGCCTTTTAGGTAGCGAAGACAAGCTGGATCGTCCCGGAGCAGACGCAGATAGCGGTCCATAGCGCGATTTTGCACGAGCCGGCCGCGCTCCCAGCGGGAGATTGTCGCCAGACCAATGCCCGTTAATCGAGCGAATTCCTCTTGCGTTAAGCCCAAGACATTTTCGCGCAACTTGCAGATTTCGTGCGGGGTAAGGAAGCCGAAGGTTCTGCACACTGCTTCATGCTGGAGCCGGGCTGCTTCCGGACCGCGAAAGGATTCGCCGCATTGGGGGCACTTTTCGATCGGAACCCTGGCGACGACCACGGTCTTGGTTATGCCGTCTTCTTCGTGTGCAATGCGATCCGTGATCGTTGCCGGCTTCAACAAACCTTGCCCGCAGGAAGGGCATCGGCGTCGCGCCGAAATGGGCGATTTCCTTTTTATCTTTGGATGTGTCATAGGTGGAAACTCAGGACATAGACCAAACTGTTTTCGATCTTGATTTTGATGTATAGGTCGTCGAGGTGGCCGCTCTTCATAACGTGAGCGATTCCATGGATGCCTTGCGGTTCACCCATGCCGATTGCTTTCATGGGATGGCCGGCCTTCAACAACTCGATGACCTTATCTACGAGAGCGCATTCGGTCGGGTAGGGCACGCCGAGCATCTTCAGGATCGGCTTGACGTCAGTGAGGGCTCGCGTCGTCACGCGCCAATCATCCATTCCGAATAAACGCAGGTACTCTTCGCGAGCGTGTTCGAGTGATTTCGCATTGTTGGCCCGCTTGATTTCCTGGCCCAGGCGACTTTTTTCTTCTTTGTCGTCCATCCAGAAGTAATCTCGAAAAAGACCGCTCCAGTGGGAGGGACTTTTGAACTAATCATATGATTAGTCGTGGGATTTGTCAATTGGTGACATGGCGAGTCGTTCCCTCGAGCCTCCAGCCTGGCCTGCGATTTTTCGCGGAATTGTCTGGCATTTGTTGACACTGTCGCGTAATTTGATTTCGCGGTCCAGCCACGCGGGCTCACAGAAATCAACGGGAGTGTCAACACATGTTCAGCGGCGACGAGCGGGCTTCGATTGCAACGGAAGTTCACGAAGAGGATTTCTACCAAAAGGTTCAGGATGCGCTGGAGCCCCTTGGGGACGTGGAAGTCAGTGAAGACGGGGACATTTCCATCTCCCCGAATGCCGCCATGACATCCTTTGCATCTACGTTGAACATCAGCGGCAAGGTCAAAAGCACCGATGATGGCTACAAGGTGGACGTTTCCTACGACCTTTCTCCCAGCGCGGTATTGTGGATTGGAGCGATCGCTCTGGGCTGTTTCGTCTTTCCTATTGTTGGCTTTGTCGCCATCATTGCGCCGCTGGTGTTGGACAAGCCGAATGTCCAAAAGGCGACCGAGAAAGCGTTGCGTGATCTGAAGGATGAGTTCGGGAAGAAAAAAAGCAAATCGAAGGCACGGGCTGGCGACGATGACGATGACGATGATGCCTGAGAATGGCCCGGCGGTCATGCCGCCAGGCGCAGCCTTTGCCCGTCGAACAGTTCTTGCAGGATTTGATTGTGCAGAACCTCTTCGAGCCGCACCAGAGCGCGGGCCACGGCGCAGCCATCCACGGCGCGGTGGTCGAAGGTAATGCGCATCGGCAGGTTGCCGCGTTCGTCGAACAGGCCGTAGTGCAGCGTCGACGTTAATAGCGCCGGCATACACAACACACCGCCGCCTGCCGAAGCAACCGAGGTAAGGCTGAAGGTGCCGAAGTTGTGGCACCGCAGCTTGCCGAACAGATTCAGGCTTGCCCACCAGGTCAGCCGCCGCGCGATCCACGGCACCTTGCTCATGCGAATGGCCCGTTTGAAGAACTTGACCGATTCCACCGGCTGTTCCTGGCAGGTGCGGATGATGCGGTCGAGATCGCGCAGGCCGCGGCGCTCCGGGCTGCGCACCTGGACGAAAAAGACGACGTCATCGCCTTGAAAGCGGCGCTCAATCGTGAAGTTGGCGATATTGATCGGATGCTCGTATAGGTGCGGCCAGGGGAACGGCATATAGGCGCAGCGCAACGCCGGCTGTTCGGCAGCGACGATGCTCATCGCTTTGAGAAAGATGCCGGTCCAACTTGGCTTCGGGATGCACGTTTGCCGCGCCGCTGCCACGGCGTTCAGGTTCATCGAGCGCTCAACGGTGGCGCCAGGCACTTTTTGACAGTGATGGCTCAGCTCGATGACGAGTTTTCGGAACGGCGAGAGCACAAATTCCTCCCCGCTTGCCTAGACATCCTGTCTTCTCCGAGGTATGAACATGAGGCATATATAGGAATTGTCGGGATTACCGGAGCATCTTTCTGAGTTAATTGCAATAGAAGTGCTGAATCTGCCGACGCGATTGCCGCCAAGACGAGAATAGTCATCCCATTTCAGCGGGCGTTTTCTGGGCCATCAGATCCAGAACGGTCGGATGCTCCTGAGGCTGCGCGGGCAGGAAATAGCCATCAACCAGCGTCGCATGCCGTTGATATTCCTCCGTTTCCATCAACAGGACGTGTAACCTGCGCAGATTGTAATGCGGCACCATCGGGTAGAGATGGTGCGGCAAATGATAATCATTGCCGAGCGGAAAAATGGCCCAGTTCAGCAGCCAGTGGATGTGGAAGATGCGCGTGTTGTTGAAGCGTCCGCGGCCGGCGTTGCCGTGCTGGACGACCTGGCGCAGAATCATGAAGAACGCGAATGAAGTCCCGAGCGGAATCACCCAAAGCACGAGATAGTAAAGCCACCACGGCATGCCGGTGCACAGGGTCAAGACGGCCAGCCCCATCAGCACCAGCGTATTGAAGGTGAGACGCAGGCATCGTTGCGGCCGGGGAGGCAGGTCGCTCTTGATGAAGTAATCCTCGAACCAGCTCTCGGGAGCAAGGGCCAAGAAAATCATGCCCGCGAGCCAAAATCCGAGCGCCGCGAGTAGGAGCGGAAGCAAGTCGCCAAGGACGACCAGGCCGATCAATGCGCCAATCAAGCCGACGAGGTAGACCGGGTTGAACAGCCTGAGCCAGCGCGATGGATACCGGTTCATGCGATAGGCGGTATGTTCACCCTTATCGACGACATATGTAGCGCGGACCAGGGCATAACGGGCCGGATAAAGCGGCATCAGGATTTGCTTGAAAACGCACTGCCAAAGAAAAGCTACCCGGCTCATCGGGAACCGGAATCGATGGCCGCTGCGGGTCATCTGCACAAAATCCGGATCGCGCTCGGGATCATTGGGAAATTGGTGATGCCCCAGATGCTGGACGCGGTAGCTGTGCGTGGTGCCGAAAATCGGAAACATGCAGAACCATTCGGACGCCAATTCGTTGAGCAGGCGGTTATGGAAGAGCATGTAATGAGCGGCTTCATGCGTCAAGGTGGCAAGCCGTTGCTGCACCGCGCCAATGAGCGTAATGGCGAGTAGAGTGATCGGAATCGCCCAAAACCAGGAAACGCCACCCGTTGACGCCCAGGTGTAAAAGGCGATGGCGCCACCGATGAAAGCCGCAAGAAGCGCGTATTCGCGCGCGATATACAGCCAGCCTCGCACGTTGTCCGTTTGCCGCAGTTCATTAACCCGGCGCTGAACCTCGGCATCATTGAACGACCGATTTGATTTTTGTGCATTCATGGCAAAGCCCTCGTTGGTGAACCAGGAGCTCGCCGCCTACCATTATTATATCGCACCGAGCCGTCTGTTCATCGGCGCAATCAAACGCACTCGGCGGGCCGCACGGCGTAGATCAACGCCAGCGTCGGCATGGCGGGGTTGCAGTCGGTTGTTGTGCGGAAGCCTCGCTGCGTCAGCATATGCGCGAGCGCCTTGGTCGCCTCAACACCGCCGTGAACCTCGACGACGATCTGGCGAATCCTGGGCCAATCCGCCTCGGCAATCCCCGCCAGGATTTCCTCCTCGCTTTGTTCCGCGTCGATCTTCAATAGATCGATCTTGGCAATGTCGCGCTGCCGCAGAAATTCGGATAAATTCCACAGTTGGCAGGTGACGATTTGCTTCTTGAGGTGGTAACGGCGGATGCGCTCGGCGATCAGGTGCTTGATCGGCCCCGGCAGCATGGCGCACAAGGGCCGCAGCGGCCACCGGAGCGTCGGAATCTGGTCAATGATGTACTGCCTGCCGCGCAAGGCCCCTTCCGGCGATTCGTCCGGGAAGAACGTCGAGGCATTGGAAAATCGCGGGTAATAAGTGAAATCGGCGCACGCCCGGCGCTCGCGCCATGCCGACGTTGAAGATTTGCACGGGCAGCTTGTTGTGCAGCGCGACATTTTGGCTCAGTACATCAAAGGTGGCCGGCGCCGGCTCAAAAGCGAACACGCGGGCATTCACGCCGATCTTGTTCAAGAATACGATGAACAACCCGGTGTTGGCGCCAACGTCGAGAATGCAGTCACCGTCCTTGATGGTGATGCCGTGCAGCCGGTAGCAATCGTCTTCGAAGATGTCGCGATACACGTTCAGCGTATCGTTTTGGTTCAAGCCGAAAACCCTCAAGCCGTTGGGCAGCGAAAACGAGGGATGAATCAATCCGGACAAGGCAGACATCACGGACCTCCTGGTCAATGCGGAATCCTGGCGACACAGTTATTATATGAATCGTTGGGCCGATAAGGGGAAATGCAGGGCGAGGCAAGGCATGAAAAATCAAATCGACATCTGTGACGGCACGCTACTGTACGACGAGACGTTTTACGTCCTGGCCGAAGCCGACGCGCTATTCGAACGACTGCGATCCGAAACGCCGTGGCAGCAGGAGCGCAGCCGCATGGGCCCGTTCCCGCGTCTGACGGCCTGGTACGCCGACACCGGCTTGACGTACAGCTACTCCGGCGTGACGCATGAAGCGCTGCCGTGGACCGCAACGTTAGCGGCGGTTCGCCAGCGCGTCGAGGCTGCCGCCTGCCTCCCCTCGCCCAATCGGGGGAGAGGGGCCGGAGGTGAGGGGGCTGCTGCCCGGTTCAACAGCGTGCTCCTCAATTTCTACCGCGACGGGCAGGATTCGATCGGCTACCACACCGACGCGGAACCGGAATTGGGAGTCAATCCCGCCATCGCGTCGATCTCGCTCGGCAGCGTGCGGCAATTTGTCCTCAAGCACATCAAGAGCGGCGAAAAGCTGAAATTCGACCTTGCTCACGGCAGCTTGCTGTTGATGGGTGGAACCTGCCAGCATCATTGGGTGCATGGCGTGCCGAAGACGAAAGCGACGGTGGGGCCGCGTGTCAACTTGACGTTTCGGAATATCATCGCTTGACGAGACAGGCCGCATGCCCGAGTATGCGTTCCCCTTCCTTGAGCGCAGTGGGCGTTGGTCGCCAGCCCTCCGTGACTCGCTTCTGTAATAATTCATCTGCGCTAGGCTTGTGATCCCAGACGGCGACCGCCGTCACGACGCCGAATCAGGTGAGGCCGAACACGATCCATTGCTCGCGCCAGGGAACAAGCATGTCGTGGCAAAACTCGTCCTGCGCGATCAGGTCGAGCTCCTGCATCGGCAGATCGTTCTCCTTCATCCACGCAAGAATTCTTTCCACTGACGTGAGGAAGGAGAAATCGGTAACCATTGAATCGAACTCCATTCAATTTGACCGCCGACACGATATCATACATGACATAAGAATAAATCGATTGAGGTTCCTATGGATATTCCTTCTGGACTTTTCGCCCCGCCGCATCCCGGATATTCCTCGCGCCGCGAATTCCTGACCCGCGCCGGCGGCGGCTTCGGTATGCTGGCCCTCGCAGGCTTGCTCGACGCCCAGGAACCCGCATGGCGCGGTCCCGATCCCGCCCATCCGCTCGCGCCGCGCTCAGGCCATCATCCGGCCAAGGCGAAGAACATCATCTGGCTGTTCATCAACGGCGGGCCGAGCCATGTCGATACCTGGGATTTTAAGCCGGAATTGATTCGCCGCAATGGCCAAGAGCTCGCCGGCTTCGATCAGAACACCGGCTTCTTCCGCGAGCAGGTCGGGCCGATCATGCGCTCGCCGTTTCGCTTTCGTCAGCATGGGCAGTGCGGCAAATACATCTCCGATATTTTCCCTAACCTGGCCCGCCACGTCGATAAGATGGCTTTCATCCATTCCTGCTGGACCGATTCGAACAACCACTCGCCCGCACTCATGAAAATCAACACCGGCTTCACCCGCATGGGCTTCCCGTGCGCCGGCTCATGGGTCACTTACGGCCTGGGCAGCGAAAGCCAAAACCTGCCCGCCTTCGTCGTCATGTACGACACGCTCGGCCGCGGCTTGCCCAAGGGCTATTCACAAAACTGGGGCGCCGGCTTCTTGCCCAGCATCTACCAAGGCACCGCCCTCAAGCCGCAAGGAGCGCCGATCGACAACCTGCTGCGGCCCAGCGATCTCACCGATCAGCAGCAACGCAACCAACTCGACCTGATGAATCAACTCAACCGCCGACGACTCCCCCAAGCCGTCGCCCAGGGCGACGGCTTAGGCGAATCCAGCGAGTTGACCGCGCGCATCGAGACCTTCGAGCTCGCTTACCGCATGCAGATGGCCGCCCCCGAAGCGATTGACATCAACCGCGAAACCCAGCAAACGCATCGGCTCTATGGCATCGACAATCCGCGCTGCCAGCATTTCGCCAAACAATGCCTGATCGCCCGCCGCATGGTCGAGCGCGGCGTCCGCTTCGTGCAAATCTATTCCGGCGGCGAAGAAAACGAACGAAGCTGGGACGGCCACATGAACATCGCCGCCAACCACACGGGCTTCGCCGGCGAGACCGATCAGCCAATCGCGGCCCTGCTCACCGATCTCGAAAACCGCGGCATGTTGGACGAGACATTGGTCATCTGGGGCGGCGAGTTCGGCCGCTTGCCGTTGGTGCAGCGCGGCGGCACCGGCCGCGATCACAACCCGCACGCCTTCACCTATTGGCTGGCCGGCGGCGGCGTCAAAGTCGGCTGCTCCCACGGCGCCACCGACGAGATCGGCCATCGCGCGGCCGAAAACCGTGTCAGCGTCCATGACCTGCACGCCACGATCTTGCATCTGATTGGGCTCGATCATTTGCGGCTGACGTATCGCTACCAGGGCCGCGATTTCCGGCTGACGGATGTGCACGGCGAGGTGGTGCGCGAGGTGATTGGGTAGACATCGGGCACCCAAAGGCAAAGACGGATTGGCTGCCTGAAAGCCTTGCAGAGACCGAGTCGTTGTCGTACACCTGTGGAGAATTTCGATGCTGAAAGGCCTATTGGTAGTGATCGGCATGGCAATCGGTGGCGCGATTGCAAGCGGCGTGTTCCTTTGGTTAATGCATTGGCAAGGACAGCAACACGCTGCCGCGATCGCCGACCTCGCTGGAAACCACCAGGGGAAAGCCTGCGGAGTCCTCGCCGAAAAGGAACGAAGCGGGGCTCGGTCCTCTAGACAGCACCGGACTAACACTCAGCTGCTCCAAACTCGAACTGCGACCTGGCTATAGATAAATATATTTTCCGACTTCCTCAAGGACGAAAAAAAATACACTCCTGAAGAGAAGAAGATCGTTGAACTTTGTCTCGATCTCGTCAAGGACTTCGAGAAAAACCGGCTGTCAAGCATTTATCGCAATACCAGCACCGCCTACCAGAAAAAAATGGAGCGAAAAAAATTCGACGACGCTTCGCAATCTACGAACGCACATTACAACGCCTGCTCCCAGCTGAATCGGAACGCGATTTCAAGCTTACCAAGCTATCGGGTGATAAAGGCTATGACTTCTATTTTACCGGCAAAGAGCGGGGTGATTTCAATGGCGATGCAGGGCCAGCGTAGTCAACATCACCTTCACGATGGTTCAGGAGCAGGCGGAATGGCAAATTGACGAAGTCGAAATCACGAGGGCCCAGGGGTGAGCGCGATGGACACAAGAAAACTGACGCAGGGCCGTTCTGTTTGATGACGCGGGTAAGGCCGGTCCAATCACCTCGCCGCCGGCGAAAACTTCCCATGCGGTTTGCGATGCACCACCCCTTCTCTTCCTTTTATTCTTACGATTTCCCCGTGCCAGCTCCCCCCACGCGCCGTCGCTTGCGATTGCAGGCTGACGATTTCCGCGTGCAGGCCCGATACAGCGGCTCGCTCACGGCAGATACAACCGACCCGTGCGCGCAATGCGACTGCAGCAGCGAATCCAGAAGCTTGTCGATGACGCGGTCCGCGTAAGCCCGGCTTGCACGCAAGTGCGGCACATTGGCGATCGTGAACACGGGCAAGCTCGTTGGCGTGTTTTTGGCTCGGATCGTCGATTCAAGCGAATCGGCTTCTTTCCTGTTTCGGTTGTTGGTAACCAGGATCAAATCTTCCTTCTGGCATGTGTCCCACACCAAAGAATCGAGTGCGTCCGGGGCCAGGCCAACATCAGTGAAATGGACATAGCGCAACTGCAAATGCTCCCAGAACAGCCGGCCAGGGCTTCGGCCTCGCATGAGGCATCCGAACGAGACAGGTCGCCACATGAGCGGAAAAACGGCTGCTTCGTTGCGATGGCCTCAGCCAGCTTTTCCGCGGATGGCCAATCACCGTGGACGACGAACGCAATGTCGCACATGCGCGACTTGCCGTCCGGCAACGATATTGAACGTCGCGTTCGAGAATCCTTGTCCCCTTCCTCTCCGTGGCTTGGCCTCGTACGTAGCCCTGCGTTTCATAAAATTCGTAATTCGCGCAGGCGTTGCGGTTATCCCCAGCCTCGAGCAGTCTTCCTGCCACAGTCCATTCCGGATTCTTGTTCCTTGGCTCGCACGGGGCGTTCTTGTAAACCACCTCGCGTATCACAGCGGTCTTCCTCACTTCGTAGTTCGACTCGGCGTCCTGGTGCTCACTGCGATTTAAGTCCTTCTGCAAACAGGCCCGAAGCCACCAGACGGCGATCTCTCGCCGGCGCTGAGCGTCGGGATCCAGCGAATGATTTCGTCGTAGGTACATCCTTCTTGGAAATAGGGAACGAGGTCTTGAATGGTGACGCGGCTCGTCGAAAGCTGAGGCCCGCGGCCGCGATCGATGATCTGGATCGTTTCCGTTTTCATGGCATTCCCTCAGACGATGCGTGCAATTCCACGCGGTCATCTTACCAAAGATATTGGACACGTGGAACCCGCACATTCACTTCGCCGCCGCCGAGAACTTCGCATGCGGCTTGCGATGCACCACTGCCTTCGCTTGCGATTGCAGGCTGACGATCTCCGCAAGCAGGCCCGAGACGGCGGCGGCATTATCGTGGACCTCGATCGACCAGGTCGTCTCCCAGTGGCCGCCGGCGGGGAGCGTGACCACGCGGCCTTGCTGACGTTCGAAGGATTTGAAGTTCGGGAAGTTGGTCGCGGGTTCCAGGCCGACCGCGTAGCCGTCTTCCAAAGCGGCGGTGTTTTTCCACACTGTGAAGCAGGGCAATTCCTGGCGATTGAAGCGCAGAGCGATGGCGGCGCTGGAGGCGTGGTTATAGAGCATCGCCAGGGATCGGCCCCCGGCATCGCCCAGCAGATCGTAGCAATAAACTTGCTCGGCGAAGCCGGCGACGGGGCCGGCGCAGGTTTCCAGCGTGCCGAGGCCCTCGGCGGCGCGCTCGCTGATCGGACTGACCTCGCGGAATGGCACGGCAATGCGACTGCCCGCTTCCAACAGCGGCGGACCGAGATTGCAATGATAAAGAAGCTGCATCTCCGTTGCCTGGCCGCCGCGGTTTTCGATGTGATCGTGGATGACAACGCGATTGGAGCCGGGGACCGTCGTGTAGGTCGTCGTCAGCACCAGGTGCGGATAGAAGAGGCCGCCTTCCTCGACCTGGCCGGTGACGCTCAATTCATGAGGCGGATCGAGGCCGATGCGCACCTCGACATAGTACGCGGGCTGATTGGCGATGCGGCCATGCAGACTCAACAGATCGCGGTGCGGTTGGCCGAGCCGATCGGTGTAGACATCCTCGCCAGGCGGGCCGTTGGAGGCGAGGCCGCAGCGCGTGAGCCATTCATCGAAGCCGGCCAGCCAGCCGATGCCGCCGCGCTCGGCGGTGTTGACGTGGCGCGGATGAACGGGGCCGTGCATGGGGGCCTTCCAGCCGAGCTCGATGCCGTGGCAATCGCCGCGCAAGAGGGCCATGCCGCGCGTGGGCAGGATGGAGTAGGCGAGGACGCCGTTATCGACTTCGATGAGATCGATGCCGTCGCGCAAGCCGCCGTGCAAGGTGCGCTTGCGGAGATGCCAGTGGTGCGGGGCGCCGACCTGGAGGCGGTCACTGCCGGTGGAGAAACCTTCGAGCCAAACGTCGTTGACGATATCGGTCAGCGTCCAGGTGCGATAGCGTTTCACGGATTGATACCTTGGCTGAATTCGAACATGGCCATCAGTCGCAGGATTGCTCGCTTGCGGCTTCGCGCAGGGGATCAGCGGTTTGGCAGATTTCTGTGCGCGAAACCGCAAGCGAGCGAGTATCGGGAACAGAGGAATTCGGCGCATCAGGCCGCCGCGGGGCTTTTGCGTGCCGCGATTTCTTTCAGGGTTTCGAGATCGCGGCGCTTTCTGGCGAGGTAAGCCTCGGCAAGGGCGCGGATTTCCTCGTCCTGGGCTTCGTGCAACCGCCCTTCGATCTCGGCGATCTCCTTTTCGTGCTCCGTGATGAGGAGAGGAAGCACATAATCGAGCGTGCAAAAATTGAGCGTGGTGTAATGAGAGGGATACGACTCGATGGGCGCGAGGCGCAGATGCTTCTTCTGCAAGTGGCGGGTGAGGCGGGCCGTGGCTTCGCGTTCCTCGGCGGCAATGGCGCGCACGCGGTCCAATTCAGCGTGGGAATTATCCGCCGACCATGTGGAGGCCTGGCAGATGTATTGCAACAGCGAACGGGCGCCCATTGACACCAGCCGGTGCAGAAGCGCGAGACTGCCGGCATCCATCGTCACTGGCCTTTCTTCTTGCCCTTGGGGCCGCCGGGCGGAGGCGGAGGCTGCCTGGCCGGTTCGACCGCCGCTTTCGCCCGGGGCTCGGCCGGAGCGGCGCGAAAGCCATCGATCGCCTGCTGCGAGCTGGCAACGGTAAGCTCGTTCGGCCGAATGCCCAGCCCCAGAACGACCAGGGCCAGCGCCGTCGCATAGACCGCTTGCAGCACCGGCGCGGGCTTGGCCTCGACCGGCCGGCTTTCGACTTCCTCCAGCGTCCGTTCCAAGATCATTACCTTCAGAACTTTCACGTAGTAAAAAAGACTTATCACCGAATTGATGCCGCCCGCCAAAACGAGCGCATACATCGTCCATTCCAGGTGCGGCTTGCCGGCGCCATGGTATTCCTGCCCGGCGTTGAAAAGTGCCTGGAAAATCTGGAACTTCGCCCAGAACCCCCCCAGCGGCGGAATGCCCAACAGGCTCATGAGGAAAACGCCCAGCATGATGACCAGCACCGGGGAGCGGTAGACGAAGCCGCGATAATAGCTGAGGTCCTCCTGCCCCGTCAGGTTGCGCATGAATGCGACCACGGCAAATGCGCCCAGGTTCATGAAAAGATAAACGACGAGATAGACCAGCACCGCGGCAGCGCCTTCCCTGGTCATCGTTGCCAGGCCCATCATCATAAAGCCCGCGTGAGCAATCGTCGAATAGGCGAGGAGCCTTTTAAGATTGGTCTGAGCAAATGCGGCCAAGTTGCCGAAGGTCGTCGTCGCCACGGCAAAGACGGCGAGGACTGGCACGAGGTAATCGGTTGCATGGCTCCACTCGGCAAACGGTTCTTTGGTGGCCGCTAGACCTCCAAGCCCCAGTGCGATGCGGGCCAAAAGCGCCAATGCAGCCCCCTTGGATGCCACCGAGAGGAATGCGGCGACCTCGGCCGAGGCTCCTTCGAACACGTCCGGGCACCAGAAGTGGAACGGGAACGCCGCCAGCTTGAAGCCGATGCCCAAGAGCAGGAATGTCACACCTAGCGCGATGCTCGGCTCGGCCAATACCGCTCCTTTGCCGATCTCGCCGAGGACCGTCGGAAGATAGCCGGTGCCGCAATGCCCCGCGAGCAAGCTGATGCCGTAGAGCATGACGCCCGAAGCGCCGCCGCCGTAGACGACGTACTTGAGAGCCGCCTCGCTCGATTGCCGGCGGCCCTTGAGGAACCCGGCCATCGCGTAGCTCGGCAAGCTCGCCATCTCGATGCCGATGAACACCATCAGCAGGTGATTCGACGACGCCATGATCGACATGCCCAGCGTGGAGCCGAACAGCAAGCAGTAGAAGTCGGCGGAGTCCTCTTTGTCCGGAATGCCTGTCAGCAGGGTCAGCAGCACGACGAGCGTGATGAAGGAGTACAGAAAGATTTTGAGGAAGACGGAGAAGTTGTCGAATATCAGCATGCCGCCAAATAGATTGCCGTCGGTCACGTCCGAGGGGTCATTGCGCGGGTTGAACATGGCGAGAAATTTGCCAACCTCCTGCCCATCGCCGCCTAGCAGCTCGGACCATTGGATTGGCCATTGCAGCACGCTGATCAAAAGCGCGATCGCCGCCAGGACGACGGCGACCTTGCCCACGTGCAGCTTATCATAGCGCGGCGCCAGGCGCAGCAAGAGCATGAACACGATCGAAAAGCAAATCCAGATTTCCGGCGCGAAGGCACGCGCATCGACGCTGATGCCCTTCTCGAACAGTGCCAGCAGAGATTCATTCATGAGGCTCTCACCGTTTACGGTGAGCGTTCGCAGGGCGCCATGCGAACGCTAAACGCAAACACGGGTATCACATCTTCGCCCGCACCAGCGTATCAACCAGGCCGGTCACGTGCGGCTCCATCCATTGCAGGACCAGCATCGGGAATATGCCGAGCACCACCGCCAGGATCACCAGCGGGATGGCGCACAAGAGCTCGCGCACGGTGATATCTTTGTAATCCTTGTATGCCGGGTTGGTGCCGAGGTAGACGCGCTGCAGCGTCCAGAGGATATATGCTGCCGTGATGACGACGGTGAGGGCGGCCAGCACCGCGAACACCTTGCCGGCGTTCGGAAAATCGGGGGTCGAGAAATTCCAGGTGGACAGGATCACGAAGAACTCGCCGACGAACCCGCACAGGCCGGGCAGGCCAAGGGCGGCGAAGAAGATGATGGCGCTGATGCCGCCGTAGAGGGGCATCGGCTCGTTCAGGCCGCGGAAGTTGTCGAGGTTGCGGTGATGGGCGCGGTCGTAGATGACTCCGACGCAGAAGAACATGCCGGCCGAGCTGATGCCGTGCGCGATCATTTGATACATGGCGCCGTTCATGCCCCAGACCCAATATTGCGAGCCAATGTCTTGCCAGACGGCGATGCCGAGGATGACGTAGCCCATGTGGCTGATCGAGCTATAGGCGACCAATTTTTTGAAATCGGTCTGTGCCATGGCCGCGAAGGCGCCGTAGACGATGTTGATCATGGCAAAAACGCAGATGATCCAGGCCAGGTAATGGGCCGCCCACGGACAGAGCGGATAGGCGATCCGAATGATGCCGTAGCCGCCCAGTTTCAGCAGAATGCCCGCGAGGATCATGCTGATCGGCGTCGGCGCCTCGACGTGGGCGTCGGGCAACCAGGTATGGAACGGAAAGACCGGGACCTTGATCGCGAAGCCGACGAACAGGAAGATGAACATAACGATCTGAAACGTCTGCGTAAAGAACGCCTGTTTTTCAAAACGATCCCGGACCGCTTCAGCGCTGGTGGACACGCCATCCTTCTTGCGCTGCTCAGCGAATTCCCGAGTGAATTTATCGCGCGCGGCCATGGCGAGAGCCGCCTTAGAGGGGTCCGGGTCGTTCGGGTCCCCGAGCCGGTTCCATTGCATGGCCGCCATGCCCGCACGGGACAGAACGAGCAGATCGAAGCTATGCACCTGGGCTTTTTGCTCCAGTTCGAGTTGCTTCTTCACTGCCTTGTCGGCCAGCTCTTCGGGCGTCAGCGGTTTGGTGTTGTTCTTCTCGTTTTTCTTTTCTTTTTCCTTTGCCGCGGGCGCCTTGGCTGCCGCCTCGAGCTTTTGCTTTTCCTTTTGCAGATCTGGATAGCGGTCCTGAGCCATGCTGACCTTTTCCTTGTGCACGAAGTCCTGCACGTCGGTGAAGTAGAAGCCGAGCAAGGCGATCAGGATGAACACGCTGCCGAAAAGCGTGTACAGGAAAAACTTGATGGCGGCATATTCGCGGCGTGGCCCGCCCCAGATGCCGATGAGGAAATACATCGGCAGCAGCATGACTTCCCAGAAGATGTAAAAGAGGAAGAAATCGAGCGCGAAGAAGGTCCCCAGCACGCCGGTCTCCAGGATCAAAAAGAGCATGCAATAGCCCTTGACGTGCTTCTCGATGCCCCAACTCGCGATCATCGAAAGGAAAAACAGAACGGTGGTCAGCAGGATCAGCGCCATGCTGATGCCGTCGATGCCGATGTAGTAATCGATGTTGAAACTGCTGATCCAGGGATAGCGGGCGAGCTGATCGTCGGGTTCTTTGAGGGCGTTCCCGTCCTTGAAGAAATCCGCGTCCGCTTTCTTGGCACGCTCCGCCAGCGACGAACTCCGACCGGTCCGATTCAACTCGACTTTGCCCGCGTCATTGTCACGATTGCGGTCGAGCATGCCGAGATAGTTGATGAAGATGCACGCGCTGATGAGGAACGTGACCGCGGTGCCGAAGAGCGACCACCAGCGCATCCCCTCTTCGCTGCCCTTAGGAAAGAAGAGCAAGCCCAGTGCGAAAATGGTGGGGACAAAGATGCATAGGGACATCCAGATCAGGTCGGTTTCGATATTCATGGAAGCAATCTCGTATTACCAACGCCGCAAGCGGCATCAATCATTGGGCGCCAAGCGTCGTCGCCCAGGCGTAAAGCAGCATGCCCACCGCTATCGCGGACAGGGCCAGGAACAACACATAACTCCGCAAGTAGCCCGTCTGCAAGTTGCGCAGCCAGGCGCCGATGGCGTATGACACATCAGCCAGCAGATTGACCGAGCCATCGATGATGCCACGGTCAAACCGGCCGCTCCATGCGGACACATTGACATTGAACCGGCCCAGGAAATTGACGAACCCGTCGATGACCGAACCATCGAAAGCGCGGCACCAGTGGGCGATCGCCAGGCCGGGCCGGACGATCAGGGCGCTGTAGACCTCGTCGAAGTACCATTTGTGGATGAGGAACGCGTGCACGCCCGGGAACTGCTCGGCGGCATCGGCGGGATCGAGATCGCGACGGTAGTACATCACCACCGCGAACGCCAGGCCGATCAGTACCACCGCAAAGGTGATATACCCAACGACGGAGCTATTTTCGTGAGCGGCCTGAGTCTCTTTGGCGAAATCCACATCCACCTTGTGGGAATGGGCATGCTCTTCCCCTTCAGGATGACCGGCCTCGCCAGGGTGAATGGCTTCGCCGGGCGTGATCAATTTCGGCTGGCTGTGTTGCTGCAACTGCTGCCCGAGCCAACTTTCCTCCGGCAGGTGCAGCGGCCAGCCCCAGGCCACGCACACGCTCATGATCGCCAGCAGAACCAGCGGCGTCGTCATCATCCACGGCGATTCGTGGGCATGCTCGTGAACATGCTCATCGCGCGGCTGGCCGGTGAATGTCATGAACCACATGCGAAACATATAAAACGTCGTGATCCCCGCCGTTACCAGCGGCAACAAAAACAGAAGGAAATGCTCCCGGTGCACGGTAGCGTGCCCGAAAGCACCGGCGAGAATCTCGTCCTTGCTGTACCAGCCGGAAAAAAACGGTGTCCCCGCAATGGCCAAGACGCCGACGAGCATCGTCAGGGCGGTGACCTTCATCTTCGGGTAGAGCCCGCCCATCTTCAGCATGTCCTGCTGGTGATGGCAACCATAGATGACGCTGCCTGACCCAAGGAAGAGAAGAGCCTTGAAGAACGCATGGGTCAACAGGTGCAATAGGCCCGCGCCCAGGCGCCGACGCCCATCGCCAGCATCATGTAGCCAAGCTGGCTGACCGTCGAATAGGCGAGCACCTTCTTGATGTCGGTCATGACCACGGCCACGGTGGCGGCGACGAAGAGCGTGATGCCGCCCACGTATGCGATCGTCAGCAGCGCCTCCGGTGTGAAGAGCGGATAGACTCGCCCCACGAGATAGACGCCGGCGGCGACCATCGTCGCGGCATGGATGAGGGCGCTGACCGGCGTCGGGCCTTCCATCGCGTCGGGAAGCCAGACTTGCAGCGGGAACTGCGCCGACTTCCCCATGCAGCCGATGAAGATTCCCAGACCCGCGGCAACTAGCATCCAGTAGGGGATGAAACCGTAATCATGGGACCCCGGACTAACGGCGAGCTTCATCTTCGCTCTTGGGCCATGGAAATGGTCGGCGTCCTTCTCGTCCATGACCCATACACGCGGGAAAATCACGGCCACATCGCCGGCAGGATCAAGCGTCACCGCGAGCCGCCCTTTGACCTCGGGGCCTTCCGTGCGGGCGCGGACAATGGTGCTCAGCGCCGGCTTGCCCGCTACCTTGATTTCTCCATGCGAGTCACTTTCTGGACAGCGAATGCGGCCAAAAATCTCCTCGAAATTGAAGGTGCCGAAATAGGTCCAGATGATCATCAATCCTATGATGAAGCCGGCGTCGCCGATGCGATTGGTGATGAATGCCTTGTTGGCGGCATTGGATGCGCTGGTCCGCTCGAAATAGAAGCCGATCAGCAGGAATGAGCAGATGCCGACCAGTTCCCAGCTCACGAAAATCTGGAACAGGTTGTCCGCGAGCACCAGGTTCAGCATCGAGAAGCAAAAGAGCGACAAGAACATGAAGAATCGGCCATAGCGGCCGCGCCGCTCATAATGGCCGTGCGCGGTGTGGACTTCATGGTCCTCCACGGTTTTCTGCAATTCGTCCGACATGTAGCCGATCGAGAAGAGATGGATCAGGCTGGCGATGAAGGTGACCATGACGAACATGACGGCGGCGAGCATGTCGATACGGAAGCCAACGGTGAGAATGGAGCCGCTCCCGGCATCGGCAGTGGACGCAGGAAAAATGCGAGCCCACTCGACATGGCCTTCCCAGTGATGTTTGAGCTCATTGTAGCGCCCCACGTCATTTTGCGGCTGTTCCTTGGGCTTGGCCTCCTTCGCCTTTTCCTCCTTCTTGTGATCGTTGTGCTCGTCATGTGCGTGCGGCTTGTCATGGGCAATCTTTTCATGCTGAAGTTTGTGTTCGAGATCGTGCATTTCATCGACTTCGCCGAGGAAGAGGCCGAAGCCGATCGCACAACAGATGAACGCCAGAGTGATCGCAGCCTGGGCGCAATAAGCCGGCCCGACGCCTGGCACATCGCCGCCGAGGAATTGGTAGACGCTGTCCACGCCCGGATTTTCCTTGGCGTATGGCCGTAGTCCCCAGCGAACCGCCCCCAGCAGCAGTAATGCCACAAAAGAAGCCAGGGGAAGCAGCGTGGCAATTACGAACAGCAATCCCGGTTGTTCGGTCAAAGCCGGCATCAACTAACCTTTCAACTCTTCCGCGGTATCCACGTCCACGGTGGAGTGGTTGTTGTAGAAATTCAAGACAATAGCCAAGGCGACTGCCGCCTCCCCCGCCGCCATGACGATCACAAACAGAGCAAAGACCATCCCTTCCACCTCGAAGGCGGGATTATAGCGTGAGAAGGCGACGAAGTTGATGTTCGCCCCGTTGAGCACCAGCTCGACGCCGATCAAGACGCCGATGGCATTGCGCTTGCTCGCCATGCAGATCACGCCGCACGTGAACAAGATGGCGCCGAGCACCAAATAGCCGTAGAGCGGATTCATGCGGAAGCCCCTTTTCGCTTCTTGGCGCGGGCGAGATAGGCGGCGCCGATGAGGACCACCAGCAAATGCACCGAAACGATCTCGAACGGCAACAAGTAGTGAACTCGCTCGGGCCCCATTTTCGTTTTCTTGTAGACTGGCCCCACGCCCATGCCGCTGAATCCCTGGCCCAGCGTTACGCTGTTGCGCGAATCGCGGGGATCCTCGGGCGCGGCGCCATCGCTGCGTTTCTCGGAATAGGCCAGTGTGCCGAAGCATAGAACCGCGAAGAGCATGATTCCCGCGAACATGGAAATCGCCCATTCCGCGCCGCTGGTTTTCATGCTGATGAACGGACCCTGGGCGGTCAACATGACGCCGAAAACGACCAGCACCATCGTGCCGCCAACATAAACCAAAAGCTGGATCGCCCCGACGATGTCGGCGCCGAGCAGGAAGAAGATGCCGGATGTGCCAGCGAGGGTGAACAAAAGCCAGGTCGCCGAGCGCACGATATTCTGCGACACGACCGTGGCAATGGCGCACAGGCCGGTCAGAATCGCGAGCAACCAGAAGACATACAGCGACATAGATCCGTTTCCTCGCTTTCGTTTAGCGCCCGCAATGAACAGCGGGGCCGCCCGACGCTTCACTGCGAGCGCTAAACGAGAGCAATCCATCACACTTGCTTCACGCCTTGATATCCAGGCAATCCCGCGGTGCGCCACATACCCGGCATTCCCGCGCCCGGCGCCGCTTTCGCCAATGTCACCATCTTGAACAGGAGCCAGAGAGCAGCCAGTGCGCACATTACACAGATTCCCCCGCTGATATAAGGCTGCACAAAGCCAGGCACCACCAGAGTCCACACGCTCACTCCCAGCATCAGCACGCAGCTGATGGGCACCAGGTATTTCAAGCACAGCATCATCACCTGGTCGATGCGTAGCCGGGGCAGCGTCCAGCGCACCCACATCATCACGAACACCAGGATCCAGCCCTTGGCCATGAAAACGACCACGTTGATGACGTTGCCGATGGAAAATCCGGCGTTCGCCATGATGCCTATGCCGCTGTCGCCCATCTCAAATGATGTCCCGAGCGAGTGAAACCAGCCGGTAAAAACGTCGCTCAACTCCCACGGTAAGCCGAGGCTCCAACCGCCCAGGAACATGATGACCGCGATGCCGGATACAGCGAACATGCTGCCGTATTCCGCCATGAAGATCACCAGCCAGCGGAATCCGGAATATTCGGTATGAAAGCCGGCGACCAATTCGCTCTCAGCTTCGGCAAGATCGAAGGGGGCGCGTTTGCAGCTGGCCATGGCGCAGGTGTAATAGGTCCAGAAGGCGGCGAAGGTGAACGGATCGTGGAAGACGAACCAGCTCAAAAGGCCGCGTTTTTGTTGCATCAGCGAGATTTCGTTGAGATTCATGCTGCCGGCGACGATGACGGGGACGAGGACGCACAGGGCCATGGGGATTTCATAGCTCACCATCTGGGCCGCCTCGCGCATGCCGCCGAAGAGGGACCACTTGCTGCCCGAACCGTAGCCGATGAGGATGATGCCGAAGACTTCGGTGGACATGACGGCGAGCATGAAGAAGACGGCGATATTCATTTCGCGGGCGACGACGCCGTTGCCGAACGGCAAGACGAGGAAGGCGAGGAAGGAACCTAGCAATGCGATGTAGGGGCCAAGGCGGAAGAAGAATTGATCGGCGGCGGCGGGGATCGAATCCTCCTTGACGAGTAGCTTCATGCCATCGGCAAGGGTTTGCAGCCAGCCGAACTTGCCGCCGACGCGCGTTGGGCCAAGCCGGTCCTGAATTCGGCCGGCGACCTTGCGTTCCAGCCAAACGGAGAAGATCGCGTTGACGAGCATGAAGCCGATGAGGGCGCCGGCCGCCACGACGGCAATCAGGTAAACCCCGTAATCGGTCCAATAAACATGCAGCCAATCGAGCACTGTCTCGGCTCCTGATCCGCATTCGTCTGGTCAAGAAGTATGATGGGCGTTACTGTATTTCTCAGATGGAACAATGGCCAGTCTAAGCCCCAGGATAAGCGCAGCGTTCCTTGGGGTCCGAATCCCCAGGAACGCTGCGCTTATCCTGGGGCTTGCGAGGGCTAATGAAAATGTTTCGCGGCTGGACACCCCGTTTGCTCGCGCCTTCACCATCAGCCCACATGCCACGCAATCATCGGCCGGCGTTGATCCACCGCCTGCAAGCCGATATGGAAGGTGAACGAGGATCGGCCGATCCGTTGGCGCGGGCGCCGGCTCTGGCGTTGCTCGAAGCGGCGCTGTTGATCGCGGATGAGCCGTTGCCGCTGCGCAAGTTGGTGCAAATCACCGGCATCGCCGACGCAAGCACGGTGCGCCGCTGGCTGACGAAGCTGCAGGACCTATACGATCAGGACGGCTCCGCATTTGAACTCGAAGAATTGGCGGGCGGCTTTCAGCTGATGACGCGCCCGAATATCACCGCTGGCTGACGAGTCTGCGCAAAAGCCAGCAGGAATTGAAGCTGACGGCAGCCTCGCGCGAAACGCTTGCCATCGTCGCCTATCGCCAGCCGATCATGCGTGCCGACATCGAAGGAATACGCGGCGTCCATTGCGGCGAAACGCTCAGGCTGCTGATGGAGAAGGGGCTGGTCAAAATCACCGGCCGCGACGATTCGCTAGGCCGGCCGGTGCTCTACGGCACGACGAAGCGGTTTTTGCAGATGTTTGGGTTGAAGAGCCTGAAGGATTTGCCGAACGCGGGGTTGCGCTGATTTTCAGAGCCCGAGCGCCAAGCGAGGTTTTTTCTCCGTCCTCGCTTGGTGCTCGGGCTCTGAACGCTCAATTCAAGGTCTGAACGGCAAACCAGTCAGCAATCATGGCGCCGACCTGCGACGGCGATCTTTCCGCCACATCAACCGCAAAATCCTGGCACGCCTGATAGAGCGGCTCACGAACGCGCAGCATTTCCTCGACTTCCGCCAGGCCGCCTTGCCCAAGGTTGGGCCGACGCTGCGCCGTGTTGGCGTCCGCTTGAATACGTTGCCACAGGACATCGGCGGGCGCTCGAAGCCAGACGACGGCACCGCGTTTCAATGCAGCGCGATTTTCTTCGCGCAGAATGACGCCGCCGCCAGTGGCGATGACATGATCGTTCAAACCGCACAACTCTTGCAAAAGCGCCGATTCCTTGGCACGGAAGCCGGCTTCTCCCTCCGCGACAAAGATCTGGCGGATCGATTGGCCATGGCGCTCTTCGAGAACGGCGTCCGCGTCGAGCCAGGTCCAACCAACCATCGGGGCCAGCAAGCGGGCAACTTCGGTCTTGCCCGCGCCGCGGTAGCCGATCAGGAACAGCAAGCGCCGCTTCACTTGGCCGGTCCCTCATCATCGGTGACATGCACCGGCGAGATCGCCCGGCGCACCAGTTTGGCCATCAGCTCCAGCGGCGCCGGCTCGCCCGTGAACAGCTGAAACTGCAATCCCGCCTGGCGCACGAACATATCCACGCCGGTCAGCGTGTGGCATTCGCGCTCGCGGGCCTCACGAATCAGCATTGTCGTTTCCGGCGTGTAAACCGTGTCGAAGACCATCATGCCGGCTTTGAGAAAGCTGGCGTGGACCGGGCTGTCGTCGAGATTCGGATGCATGCCGACCGAGGTGCAATTGATGAGCGTGTCGCACACGACATTGTGGCGGGCGGCCCAATCGACGAACTTGCAACCGACCTCCTGCGCCAGCTTCTCGGCGCGCTCGGCAGTGCGATTGGCGATGATGACGGCCGCGTTCGCGCTTTGCAAGGCATGTGCCACAGCGCGGGCCACGCCGCCCGCGCCCAGGATCAATGCGGTGCGCGACATCAACGCTGTCGGATTGTTGTCCGAGCCCGGAGGCAAATGTGCGACGAGCGAATCGAGCGCCGCCTTGGCATCGGTGTTGACCGCGCGAAAGCCGACCGCCTCACCCTCCACCCCTCTGTCGCCGGGGGCGAGGGGAGACATGGTCGCAATCAGTGTGTTGGCCGCTCCCATCGTCGCCGCCGATTCATCCTGCTTGCTGGCCGCCTTGGCAGCGGCTTCTTTGTGCGGCAATGTCACGCTGTAGCCCCGCACGGGAATCGCTTTGAAACTCTCCAGAAACGCCGCCAATTCGCCGCGAGGCACCCGGAATGGCACGTAAAGCGCGTTGATGCCAAGATGGCGGAATGCCGCATTGTGGATCAGTGGGCTCAGGCTGTGCCCCACCGGATCGCCGATGACGCCGAATACCTCCGTGTCCGCATTGATGCTCTCGACGAAGAAAATCTTTTGCATTTCTTGAAACGACAAAATCCCGGGGGCGATCTGCCGTTCCTTGTTGAAGGCGGCATAGGAAATCGGCATGCCCTCGCGCAGACCGAGAAGTCGGCTGCACGTGCCGAGGTCGCCCAGGCAAAAGGCGATGGTCGGCTTCGGAGCATTCTTCGAAAGCGCCATGACGCGCAAGTTGTCCGCGGGTTGCTGGGCCGTCACCACGATCTTGACGATGTCGGCGTCTTCCTCGCACATCTGCTTGTGGATCGCTTCGAGCTTGTCGGGCATCTCGCGGATGTTGTGGTAGCTGACGATGCGTTTGGTTTTGCCGAAGCGGGGAATTTTGCCAATGACGTCAATTTCGAGATCGACGAAATCGAAGCCGGCGACGATGGCCTGGCGCAACAGCATCAAGCGCTGCTCCTCAGTCCCGGGCCAGCGACCGCCGTCTTGCTGGCGGCGATAGGTGGCGATCATCGGGCAGGGGCGCTTGTCAAGCAAGCGCTTGAAATCGGGGGCCTTGGAAAGAAAGTCGAGCCGCAACTCGATCAACTTGGCCCCCTGCTTGGCCGCCTCCTGGATTTCCGCTTGCATCATGCGATGGCGCGTGCGGGCAATGACGGCACAGGTGACGGGCGTTGCAAACATGGACATGGTTGGCCCCGACATGCACAGAGCGCGAATCCCGCATTGGCTTCTTCGCGTTCGCTCAATCCACTTTATCGAATGGGCATCGCGATTGGCTAGTTCATTTCGCCTTTGTCGGCGCCGCGTGCCGCGGCCCAATCCCGATTTTCGAGTTGCATTTGCCGACAAATCCACGAAACTATCTATGAACAAAATGACGTACCGTGCCGCTTGCGCACGACCACAAACGGGAGGCATCACCATGAAACGCGTTATCGGCATCGCATCCGTGTTCGCCCTCGCCGCCATCGTCGGCGTCGAAGCCGGGGAGAAAGAGACCGGCTTCATCAACAAGGTCTACAAGAGCAAGGACGCCGAAGTCAAGTACATCGTCTTCGTGCCGAAGGATTACACCGGCGAACAAGGAATTCCCCGTCATCCTCTTCCTGCACGGCGCCGGCGAAACCGGGACCGATGGGCAAAAACAGGTGAAGGTCGGCCTCGGCAAGGCAATTCGCGACAAGAAAGAGAAATTCCCCTTCATCGTCGTCTTCCCGCAATCGCAAAAAGGCGGCTGGGGCGCCAAAAACGGCGAAGGGGATCGTGCTCTCGCCATCCTCGCGGAAGTCGAAAAGACCTACAAGACCGAAAAGAAGCGTGTCTATCTCACCGGCCTATCGATGGGCGGCTTCGGCACCTGGAGCCTGGCCGTCGCCCATCCCGAGCGCTGGGCCGCCATCGCTCCCATCTGCGGCGGCGGCGATCCCAAGCAAGCCGCCAAGATCAAGGATATTCCCTGCTGGTGCTTCCACGGCGACGCCGACAACGCCGTCAACGTCCAGAAATCGCGCGACATGATCAAGGCCCTCAAGGACGCCGGCGGCAGCCCCAAGTACGACGAATATCCCAAGGTCGGCCACAACTCCTGGGACCGGGCGTATGCGACCGCGGAGTTGTACGAGTGGTTCTTGAAGCAGTCGATCAAGTAATCCCAGCCGCTCCCCGTTTCACGCCCGCAGCGAAGCACCGGGCCGCCTGGCACTTCACTGCGGGCGCTAAACGGGATAGTTTTTCAGAATCCCTTTGTCATCTCCCCCGCTTTCGGCCAAAATAGACACCAGCCCGCAATCTCGTTTCCAACACGCGCTGTCCGCCGGCCGCTCGGAGCTGTCGGCGTGCAGCACCATTCCGGGAGCACTCTTCATGAAACGCCGCACCTTCCTCAAGACGACTGCCGCGACCGTTGCCACTACGGCGATGGCGCTCGATGCCAAGACCTATGCTCAGGCGCCTGGCGCCAATGAGGCGATTCGCCTCGCGTTCCTTGGCGTCGGCGGGCGATGTCAGCAGCACATCGATGTCATCCTTGCCATGCGGCAAGCGAACGCCAATTCGGTGCGACCCGTCGCCGTCTGCGATGTCTGGGATGGCAACGCCACGCTCGGACGCCGGCCCGATGGCACCGCCAGCGGCCGCGGGTTGTTCCCCTCGGCTCGCCGCTGCGGGCTCAACGTCGATGATCGCGTTCATGTCAACAAGGATTATCGCCGCATCCTCGAATTGCGCGAGCTTGACGCCGTCTGCATTGCCACGCCCGATCACTGGCACGCCAAGATGTGCATCGACGCCGCCGGCGCCGGCAAGCATATCTATTGCGAAAAGCCGATGACCAAAACGATCTATGAAGCCCACGCCGTCGTCGATGCGGCCCGGCGCAACAACGTGGTGATGACGGTCGGCGTGCAATGGATGGCCGATCCCAGCCTGCGCCGCGCCAACGAGATGATCCGCCGCGGCGACATCGGCCACGTCTGCCAGGCCCAGACCAGCTATTACCGCAACTCGGTCGTCGGCCAATGGCGCTACTATCCGCTCACGCAGGACATGAATCCGACCACCATCGATTGGAACCTGTTCCTCGGCCATCGGTTCTCCGTGCAGGAAGGCGTGCCGCTGGCGCCGGAGATGCCGTTCGACCGGGCCAAGTTCGCGCAATGGCGTTGCTACTGGAATTTCGGCGGCGGCATGTTCACCGACCTGTTCGTGCACCGCGTCACCCGCCTGATCTCGGCGATGGGCGTCCGTTATCCGGCCCGCGTGGTTGGCGGCGGCGGCATCTATCTCGAATACGACGATCGCGATGTCCCCGATGTCGCCACCATCGTCGCCGATTACGAGGAGGGCTGCCAGCTGCTCATCACCGCGACGATGGTCAACGATCATCCGATCGAGGAAGTCATCCGTGGCCACAGTGCGACGGTGCGGTTCGGCTCGAAGCAGATCATGCGGAACGGCCAAAACGCGACCGATTGGGGCTACGACGTGATCCCGCAAGCCGCGGTCAATCGTCCGCAGCAAGGTCGGCCGCCGCAACGTGACGCCGTCTGGCACGGCGAGGGAATGTCGGAAGGCGATTCGGGCCGGCCGTTGTGGGAGAACTTCCTGACGTGCGTCCGGGCTCGCAACCGCGACACGCTCTGCACGCCGGAGCTGGGAGCCGCCGCGTTCACGACGGTGAACATGGGCGTGCAAAGCTACCGCGAGGGCAAGGTGCTATTCTGGGACCGCGAACGCCGCCGGGCCGCGGAAGCCGATGCGTCATGGGCGACGCGATTGGAACGCCGCAGCCACGATCGCGGCCGGCCCACACAGATCAACGGCTGGACTGGCGAAACGCGTGGCAGCACCCTGGAGCCGCCGGAATATCAGCGGTTGGCGGGGCCGTGGATGAACGGGCAGGATCCGGCGAGGCCGGCGCGTAGCGGGGGCTGATTACAGATTGAAAATTGCAATTGGTGAAAGGCCAGCGCGTCCGGCTGGCCTTTCGGTCCAAAATCTGCAAATTACAATCAACACTGTCTCGATTTGGGGCGCGTGATTGTGGCTTGCGAAATTGCACGTTGATAGCGAGAACCATGACAGCGGGTGCCTTCGATGATCATCGCCTGTGAAAATACTGAATGCAAGAAACCTCTCAAGATTCCTGACACGGCTTTCGGCAAAAAGGTCAGATGCCCCCATTGCTCTGCGGTGTTTCGAGCAGTCCCGCTTGATGAGGAGCAGGCCCACGCGGCCGTGCCAATAGCCGGGGATGTTCCTACTTCAGGGGATAATCCGACTTCAGGGGATGATGCACCGCCACAGCGAGACACCACCGCCGAGAACTTCATCCGCGATTTAGATACGGTTTGGATTCGCCTCTTCCGAAAGACCGATCCCCGGGCGTGCCTCAATACATTGGCGCAAAGGTTCGAGGATCGGAAAACTCATCTCGCCCGATTTCGCACCCAACTCGCCGCCATCGAGCCACCGGACAAACGGCCTCGGCGATACCTGCGTGAACTGGCAGGCCGCTTTGCCCAAGGGCGAGCGACAGCTGAGCACCGAATCGAAACGCTGCTCCATTCGCTACACCAAGACGACCCGCTTAAATCTGGGATCAGCTTGTTTGGCACGATGGATGTTGGCCGATTAGAAAGGGCTCACACAAAGACGCTCGCGTGGTTCCTCCATCCAAACCGCGAGCATGATTTTGGCCCCGTGCTTCTTGGGAAGCTTCTCTCGATCCTACAATTTGACTTGCCCGCCGATGTCGACCTAACCATGGTCGAAGCGAAGGCCGAACAGTGCCTTGATACAGGCAAACGCTTAGATGTTTTTGCAAGGGGCCGGCTCCCGTCCAATGGCGCTATCCAAAAATCGTGGTATTTAATAATCGAGGCGAAGGTGGACGCGGCAGAAGGGCCGGATCAAACGGCCGAATACGATGAGTGGATCAAGAACAATCTAGGCAAAAGTCCAGTATTGCGGGTGTTCCTCACCGTCGATGGTCGGCCACCAGAGTCCACCAACGAAATCACCTGGAAGCCTTTATCCTTTCTTCAACTCGCTTTCGGCTTCAGGCAAGAATTGGAAAATCTACGTGACCGGGCAGGCTACCACTTTCTTCGACACTATCTGACCGGCGTCTTAAAGGACATCTATCGATGGAAGCTGCCGATCCGCAACCCCAGGGATTGCGTGGACCCGTACCAGTTCGTTGACTACTTAAAGACATTCCCGACAACGAAAACGGAGACGCAACAATGAAGCTTGACGAATGCCTGGTGTTTGATCTTCGGTACTATCCCGAGTTGGCCAAGATTTATCAAGACGGCGAGGACATTGTCGGGCTGCCTGAACCGCAAGACAGCAAAGAGAAGGCTTCTAAGGTCGGCAAGGCTGCTGGCGAGGGGGCCGCGGCATTTTTGGGAAAATGCAGCGAACTGATTACTGAACATTTTGCGACGGTGGCAAACCCAAATATCAGAAAATCCGGCCCGGTGGAAAAACTGAAAGACATCGAAGAAGCCTGGTCGATTTCCATCCCGGTGTGGCCTACTGGCGCGATCAAGAGTCAGAGGAGGAAGGTCGGAGTAAGTTTTCTCGGACTTGCTACGCGTGAACCGGAGATTGTGCCATGGATATGGCGCTGGCAAGTGGACGATGTTGGCCATCCGTTTGTAAGTTACCTCACGGCCCTTGGTAAATCCAAGGGAACCTGGGGCGAGATAGAGGGACTTCCGGAGGGCGCCATCGCGTTGGGACGAATTCCCATTTCACTTCCGAACGATGGCTTTGATATGGATGCCGAGCCAATTCTGGCGGCGGTTAGAACAGCTATCGAACAAATCAGTGACGATGACCTGAAAGTATGATCAATCAAAATGCACGCGTGGCCTTGCGCCAGTCTGGGATCGCCGTATAATGCGGTTGTGATAACGGGAGGCATTCATGAGTACGGTTCCTGTAAACACCGCCGAAACCATAGATCAGCATGTCGCGCGTCTTCTGGCGCTCTGGCGTGACGAAACGGCTTATACGTCGTCCAGCACGGAGATCACGGGCCACCCCGCGTATCTCGAAATAATCGCCCTTGGAACGGCCGCGTTGCCGTCTTTGTTCCGAGACCTGGAGCAAACATCGGACGGCCACCTCTCGAAGGCCCTAACTGCGATCACCGGAGCTCGGCCAGTGCCCGCGGAACAGCGCGGCCACATTCACAAGATCGCGGAAACCTGGTTGCGTTGGGCCACGGAGAATGGCTATCAATGGTAGAGCCCATCAAAGCCATCTTTCCCGGCTTAAGTGACTCGGCATTCCAGGTGACAAGCCTAGCGACGCGTACCTACAACTGCATTGCGTGGGCTGCCGGCGACACGTCGCGATGGTGGTGGCCTGACCATTACGACTCCGTTTACTGGCCGCCCGGCGTTGCCATGGAGGAAACTGTGGATGCCTTCGTCGCCACATTCGCGACGGTCGGCTACGCGGCGTGCTCGACCGAGGAAGCCGAGCCGGGATTCGAGAGGGTCGCCCTTTTCGCAAAAGCAGGTGTGCCGAAACACGCAGCGCGGCAGCTCCCCAGTGGGCGCTGGACAAGCAAGTTGGGATTGCGTGAAGACATCGAGCACGATCTGCACGCCGTGAGCGGCGATCTCTATGGAGCGGTTGTGTGCTTCCTCAAGCGCCCTCTTCCCACTCGGACCGTCGCATGATCCCGCTGGCGTTTTGGCTTACTTTCGTGTTTCTCGTCGGCGCATCGATCGGCAGCTTCCTGAACGTCGCCATTGCTCGCTTGCCGCTAGAGAAAAGTCTGCTCTGGCCCAGTTCGCGCTGCGGCGCTTGCTTCCAATCGATTCGCTGGTACGACAATATCCCCCTCTTGAGCTATCTCTGGCTGCGCGGCCGATGCCGAAATTGCGGGGAGCGCTTCTCGGTCGCGTATCTGCTCGTCGAGTTGGGCACTGCCCTCGGCTTTGTCGGTTTATTTCTCCTTGAAGTCGTTGAAAATGTGCACGGTTGGCCGGCGGGCGCTCCCTGGGCGGTTCGCGTCGGCTGGTTTCCGTGGGAATCGATCGTCAGTTTCGCCTGGCACGCAACCCTGTTCTCGTTTCTGATGGTGGCGTCGGTGTGCGATCTGAAGAGCCGGGAGATTCCGCTGCAACTGACATTGACGGGCACGCTGATCGGCTTGATTGGCTCGGCGCTGATGCCGTGGCCGTGGCCTCAAGCGAATGCGGTCGCGCCGCCGCCGTTTGCCTGGCCGACTCCGACGCCGCCGATTCTTGAAGGGATTTACGCCTGGCCGTTCTGGGGACCGCTGCCGAGTTTCGCCGGCGAAGGGGAATGGCTGACGGGGCTTTTGACCGGCGTCTGCGGGGCCCTGATGGGCACATTCCTGTTGCGCATCACCGGCTTTCTCTTTAGCTCCGGCCTGGGCAAAGAAGCGCTCGGCCTGGGGGACGCCGACTTGATGATGATGGCCGGCGCGTTCCTCGGCTGGCAGATGGTGCTGGTCGCGTTTTTTTTGAGCGTTATTCCCGCCCTGCTTTTCGGTATCATTCAGCTGGTCGTCCGCCGCGATAATTCGTTGCCGTTCGGCCCATCACTGTCGATGGGGGTGATGGCGACCTGCCTCGCCTGGCAGCCGATCGGCGCCCATGTGCGCCCCGCACTTTTCATGGGCGAGGTCCTGTTCTGGGGCAGCGGGCTATGCGCTGGCTTGATGTTTCTTTTGAGCCTCGCCATGCGGCTGATGCGAGGGAAACCGGAGCCTGAGCAATGAAACCGATCCTCATCGTCGATTACGGCATGGCCAACTTGCGCAGCGTGCAGAAGGCGTTCGAGAAGGTCGGCGCGGAGGCCATTATCAGCGACGATCCGAATCGCATTGCCGAGGCAGACAAGCTGGTACTCCCCGGCGTCGGCGCGTTCCGCGACGCCATCGCCCGGCTGCGGCAAGCGGATTTCGTCGAGCCGATCAAGCAGCACATCGCGAGCGGCAAGCCGTTTCTGGGCATCTGCCTGGGCTTGCAGCTATTATTCACGCGGAGCTACGAGGACGGCATCCACGCGGGGCTCGATCTATTCCCCGGCGAAGTCGTGCGTTTCGAGAATATGGGCGAGTTGAAAGTCCCGCACGTGGGCTGGAACGAACTTGACATCCGCAAGCCGGCGCCGATCTTCCGCGGGCTGCCCGAGAAGCCGGCGGTTTATTTCGTGCATTCGTTTTACGTGCAGCCGACAGATCGCAGCATCATCGCGGCCGAGACCGACTATCCGACGCCGTTCACGTCTGCGATCTGGCACGAGAACGTGATGGCGACGCAGTTTCATCCGGAAAAGAGCCAGAAGGTGGGATTGGCGATGCTGCGGAATTTTGTGGAGCATCGCTGAGTGCAAGGTATGACCTCAAAACGCCTTTTCTTCTGCGTTCTAGCGTTTGCGGCACTATGTTGCGCGATGTTTCTCGTTCTATTCATCTGCCTGAAGAGTCCCGCTCAACAGCGCTTTGAACGCATTCAAGTAGGCATGGCGCCGAGCGACGTTGAGGAGATTTATGGCAAGGAACCCGACTCTGAATTTGTTTTTGATGACGATAAAGGCAATCTCGCAATCACCGACATGGTGTGGCACGATGACGACGGCTCTGTGGTTTGGGTTTCTTTCGAAGGTGATTATCACCAAGAAAGGGTGAGCAAGATAGAAATGGAACGCTCGACCGAATCAATTGTCGAGAAATTGCGTCGCTGGTCGGGTCTTGGGCAAAAACCCTGACAACGGAATTGTGGGTCCGGCGGCCCGCCTGAACACTTGGAAACAACTCATGCAAATCTATCCCGCCATCGATCTGCGCGGCGGCCAGTGCGTGCGGCTCAAGCAAGGCGATTATGCCCAGGAAACCGTCTTCGGCGCCGATCCGGCCGAGATGGCGAGGCGCTGGGTCAGCGAAGGCGCGACCTATCTGCACCTGGTCGATCTCGACGGAGCCAAGGCCGGCCATCCGATCAACGGGGCCAGCATCCGCGCCATCGTGAAAGCGAGCAGGGTGCCGTGCCAGCTTGGCGGCGGGCTGCGAACCGAGGACGACATCAAGCAGGCGCTCGGCTGGGGGCTCGCCCGCGTTATCGTCGGCACCAAGGCGCTGCAATCGCCGGCCTGGTTGACGCAGATGGCCCAGCGATTTCCCGGACGCATCGTGCTTGGCATCGACACCAAGGCCGGCAAGGTCGCGACGCAGGGCTGGCTCGATGTCTCCGAGATGGATGCGCTGGAGCTCGCCCGAACATGCGCCAAGCCGCCGTTGTCGGCGGTCATCTACACGGACATCGGCCGCGACGGCATGATGCAAGGAGCGAATGTGAGCGCGATGGCCCAGATGGCCGCTGCTGTGCCGCTGCCCGTGATCGCCTCCGGCGGCGTGACGACGCTGGATGACGTCAAGCGGCTCCAAGAGAATGGCCTGGCGGGCTGCATCATCGGCCGGGCCCTTTACGAAGGGCAATTAATTTTGCGCGAAGTTGTTGCGCAGATTTCGGGGAAATAGAATGATTTTCACCCGCGCATCGGGTATTTGTGATGAGGATCGCTCACCGCTGTGAACCTTCCCAAAACTCTCCGGAGCATTTATGGCACATCATGTCGATGACATTCGCACCGTGGCACTCGTCGGGCACGAAGTGGCCGGCAAGACTTCTCTGGCGGACGCTCTTTTATTCAAGGCCAAGGCGGTCGAGCGGCGCGGCTCCCCCGAAGATGGCACCAGCGTGTCCGATTTCGACGAGGAGGAAAAGAAACACAAATACTCCATCGATTCCAGCGTGCTGCACTTCGATTATCACGGAAAGCGCGTTTACCTCATCGACACGCCCGGCAAGCCCGATTTCATCGGCCAGGCCCTGTGCGGTCTCAACGCCGTGGACACCGCCATCCTCGTTATTTCCGCGACCGCTGGCGTGCAGGTCAACACGCGCCGCATGTTCAAGGAAGCCGGCACGCGCGGCCTGGCGCGCATGATCGTCATCAACAAGCTTGACTCCGACAATATCCGCTTCGACGAGTTGCTTGGCAATATCCGGGCCACCTTCGGCAAGGCGTGCGTTCTGTGGAACGCGCCGATCAATGTTGGCCCCGCATTCAGCGGCGTGCTCTGCATGTTGGACCCGCCTAAAACCGTCCCGCCCGGTTTGGCGGTCGAACCGGCGGCGCAGCGGTCCATGCTCGTGGACGCGATCGTCGAATCGGATGAATCTCTGATGGAGAAATATCTGGAGCAAGGGGAGCTCACCCATGACGAGCTGATGAATGCCTTGCCGAAAGCTCTCGCGGCCGGCACTGTCATCCCGATCCTTTGCACCGCCGCCAAGAACGGCAAGGACGTTGGCGTCGTGGAATTGCTCGACGCCATCATCGAGGACACGCCGTCGCCCAAGGCCGTGACGAAGCATCACGGGATCAAGGACAAAACCGAGGATGTCGCCATCGAAGAAAGCGAGACCGGCGATTTCGTCGCACAAGTGTTCAAGACGATTTCCGACAAGTTCGTCGGCAACCTGAGCTATCTGCGCGTCCATTCGGGCAAGCTAACGCCCGATCAGGCCATCCTCAACCTCCGCACGGGCAAGAGCGCCAAGGCGAGCGGCCTTCTGCTCGTCCAGGGCAAAACGACCAAACCCATGACGCAGGCCATCGCTGGCGACATTCTGGCGGTTGCCAAGGTCGAGGATTTGCATCTGGGCGACTCGGTCGGCACCAACGCCCATGCCCCCAGGCTCGCCGCTCCGGTCTTCCCAATGCCGATGTACGGCCTCGCCGTCGAACCGAAGGCGCGCGGCGACGAGCAAAAAATCTCCGGCAGCTTGCACAAGATCTCTGATGAAGATCCAACTTTCAAGGTGACGCGCGACACCCAGACGAAGGAACTCGTCATCACCGGCACAAGCCAGGTGCATCTCGACATCATCCAGAAACGCCTCAAAGCCCGCTACGATCTGGAAATCATCACGCACGAGCCGAAGATCGCGTACCGTGAAACGCTCACGCACACCGCCGATGCCGAATATCAGCACAAGAAGCAATCGGGCGGGCGCGGCCAGTACGCCAAGGTACACATGCGCGTCTATCCTCTCCAGGGCCTCGACATCAAGACGGAAGCCGATCTGCTCGAGAAGTTTGCCAACAAGACGAAGTTCGAGAAGATGCGTTCGGCCCACTACGATCCAGCGTACAACTTCGCATTCATCGACCATATCGTCGGCGGTTCGGTTCCCAACAACTTCATCCCGGCGGTCGAAAAGGGCTGCAAGGAAGTTCTCGACCAGGGCGCGCTGGCAGGTTATCGCATGCAGGATGTCGCAGTCGAGCTCCACTTCGGCAAGTATCACGACGTGGACAGCTCCGAAGCGGCGTTCAAAACCGCCGCCCGCATGTGCTTCAAGAAAGCGTTCCGCGAAGCCCGGCCCGTGCTGCTGGAGCCGATCGTCCATCTGGAGGTGACGCTGCCGTCAAAATATACCGGCGATATCTTGAAGGACCTGAACGGCAAGCGCGCCCGCGTCGAGGATCAGGACAGCTTGCCAGGCGATCTGGCCGTCATCAAGGCGATCGCGCCGCTGGGTGAAATGACGCGCTACGCCGCCCAGCTCGGCAGCATCACGCAAGGGCAGGGGAGCTACACGATGGAATTCAGCCACTACGACATCGTGCCGGCCAACGTGCAGCAGCAAATCGTCAGCAAGTCGAAACCGCACGAGGAAGAGGAAGAGTAGGCCAGAGCCCGAGTTGTCGTAGCGGCCCGCGCGAGCTACTGCCAGTGGTTCAGTTCGTGATACGCGTCGGGAATGGCGACGCCGGCTTTCTCCAGATTGTGGAGGGCGCGGGCGATGTCGCCGGACGACATGTTGTTGCGCGGGTTATTGTCGTATCGAACCACCAGGACGCCTTCATGATGACCGTTCGCGGCGAAAGCAACGAGATCGTGCAGGGCATCGAAATCCCGATAATTCCGGGTCAAGACGGCCCGCTGATTGCGTATGGCGTGGGCGAAGTGGACCTGGTCACTGCTGCCGGCCAACCCGACTTCCGCCGGCGTCTGGATGTCGTGCCCCTCACGGCGCAGCAATCGAACCAAGGCGGGATCGACGCTATCGTCGTCGATGTAAATCCTCATAGGCCGAGCTTCACGCGCTCTTCCGTCGACAGGGAGCGCGGTCTGCCCGTAAATTTGATTGCAGGGTCATTCATGCCGATAGCCTCGGCCAGGATGTCATCCTTACGGTGGTCTTCGCGGAGTTCCGGCGGATCGGATTGGCAATACGCAATGGCTTCCAGAACCGCCTCGAGGGGCACGTCGAAATCATCCGCCAACTGTTGCGGCGTCCTAGGCTCCTTCTCATTCATGGACTCGCAATAGAGCGTCCACGCCCAGATGCGTTTCCCTTTGACACACAGCTGCCGGTAGCTCGACCCCGGTCTGCGTTCCAAATATTTCCATTCGCGCGGCTCGGACATGGCATGCGTCCTCCTTCTGGTTCCATCGTATCAACAGATCTCCAACATCACAACGCCGGCAAGCGGGTCCACGTCAGCGCGGCTTCCGCCCCAGTTCGCGGTCAAGCTCGCCGAAATACGGCAGGGCCGGGCGCGTCTCGGTGGTGCGGCGATAACGCAGATAGCGCAGCTCAAAGGTTCCGCAGCGGTCGAAAACCACGTAACGATCCTCTGTCCCATCTTTATGCGGGTAGGGATTCGGGTCGTCCTTCCAGCCGAACGAGCCGCCGCTCTCACGCTGCATCATCGCCAGCCAGACGCGGTCGGGGGGATAGAAGAAACGCCAGCCAGCCTCGATCGGTTCGCGCGAAAGATTGCCGGCGCTGTCCACGCCGCGCGGCTCGAAATCGAGAAAGTTCACGTCGAGCGGCAACGTCTCCAAAGCGCAAATCAAGAAGCCCGCCACAAAGTAGCCGGTGACCAGGCCGACGACGGCAGCGCCCAGATGCTGCAGGTGCCCGTGCTCGTCGATCATTTCGGTGTTCAGATAGCTGGTCGCCAGACGCAGCAAGAACAACGTCAACGCGAACAGAAGCACCATGACGATCATGTCCTCGCAGCCGGCGAGCGCGTTGTTCTGAAAAACCGGATCGAGCACGGCGGCGAGCGGCTCCCAGAAGCCGAACGCGACCAGGCCCGACAGCAGCACCATGATGAGCATAGCGAAGGAACTGAATAGCCCATTGCGATACTGGGCGTATGCGGTTCCGAGCATGAGCAGCAGCGCGGCAATCATGAGCATGATGATGGATTCCTATAGTCGGTGTTCGTTTAGCGTTCGCATGGCGCCGCGCGAACGCTAAACGAACACCGGTTATTTACTCACCCGCAGCAACTCTTGAATCGACGTCTCCCCTTCGATGACCAGGCGGGATCCGTCCTCGAAGAGCGTGCGCAGTCCGCCCTCGGTGGCGACGCGGCGGATTTCGTTGATATTCGGGTTGTCCTTGATCAGCTCGCGAATCTTGTCGGTGACGATCAAGAGGTCGAAGATGCCGGTGCGCCGCTGATAGCCCGAGCCGCCGCACGCTTCGCAGATCATCACCGGCTCATCGGCGTCTTCCTCGCCATTCTTCGAGCCGTCCTCATCCGGATCATAAGCCCGGTAAAGATAGCGTACCGCGTCGGGGTCGATGTTCAGCTTCTTCAAGGTATCCGCCGACGGCTTCATGCGTTTTCGGCACTTCCTGCACAGGCGGCGCACCAGGCGCTGGCCGAGAACCGCGAGCAGGGCGCTGCCCAGCATGAACGGCGGCACGCCGAGATCAATCATGCGGGCGATGGCGGTGACGGCGTCGTTGGCATGGACGGTGCTGAAGACGAGATGGCCGGTCTGGGCAGCTTGACACGCGATCTCGGCGGTCTCCTTGTCGCGGATTTCGCCGACCAGGATCACGTCGGGATCTTGGCGCAGGATGCTGCGCAATTCGGTGGCGAAGGTTTTGCCTGCCTTGGCGCTGACTTCGATCTGCGTGACGCCGTCGAGCCGATATTCGACGGGATTCTCGACGGTGATGATGTTTTGCTGAAAGCGATCGATCTCGTGCAAGCAGGCGTAGAGAGTGGTGCTCTTCCCCGAGCCGGTCGGCCCACACACCAGGAACAGGCCGTGCGGCTTGGTGATGACGTCGCGGATCTGCGCCTGCATGGTATCGGTCAGGCCGACTTGAGCGAGATCGGCGAGTTGGGCAGAGGCGTCGAGAACGCGCATGACCATCTTTTCGCCGCCGACGCTGCCAGCGGTGGCAATGCGGAACTCGACGACGCGTTCCTCGATCTGGGCCGAAAAGCTGCCGTCCTGCGATTTGCGCTTCTCGGTGATGTCGAGATTGCACAGCACCTTGAAAATGTTGACCACGGCATCGCCCATCAAGCGCGTCATCGGCTTGATGTTGGTCATGATACCGTCGATGCGAAAACGGATGGCCATTTCATTGGCGCCCGGCTCGAGATGGATGTCGGTGGCGCGTCGGGCGATGGCGTCCCAGACCATGTCCAGAGCGGCTTTGTATCCCTTCGACTGCTGCACCTTTGAAACGCGCGATTTGTCATCCACGTCCCCCGCCGCGCTGCGGCTTAGGAATCGAATCGGGTGGCCGGCTCTGGGCTCCCTCGCCGCTTCTTTGCTGCGCCCTCCGTGTTTTTCGTACAAGCGGCGAAAATGCACCTCGTTAAGAAGCTGATCTTCGGGGGCGGCGCGGCGATTGCGCACCGTGAGATACCAGTAGGCGGCCCCGCACACGCCGACATAGGTGAAAAACACCATCAGCCAAAACAGGGGCAAATTCCACATGAGCAGAAACCCGATCAGCCCGGCGGCGAGCATCAGCCCGTTCCAGCGAACCGCGTTCAGGTTGTAGCGATGGGCATCGAGATCGACCCAGGCACACAACTTGACCCAGGCGAGAAAGCTGAGCGCCAGGCCGATCAACTTGACCGGATCGAAATAGAACCCAGGCCCGCGCGGAAATGTCGGCGCAGCCCAAAGCGCATCCGGCATCGCCACGCTGATGCAGAATGCGAGCAGGGCAATCCGGGCGAAGCAACCAGGCTGACGGTGGGAATGCATGCGCACTGTGAGTGACGCAGCAAAGAGCCGCGCACGAAGTAAGCGGATGGAAGCTGCCGCTTACTTCGTGCGCGGCTCCTGCGATTACAGAATGCCGGGGGCCGCCACCTTGATGCCCTTGAGCATCATTTTCAACTGGTCGGGGTTCGGCGAAAATTCCAGAGCGACGGCTTTCTCGATGTCGCCGCGATTGCACAGTTCGTTCAGGTTCGTGTTGAAATCGACCATCCCTTCCTGAATGCCGATGCGGATGGCGTCGGGAATCTTGCCGTCTTCTTGTTCGGCGATCAACTTGCGAATCATCGAATTCACGATCATGATTTCGTTGGTCGGCACGCGGCCTTTCTTGATGCCCTTGACGAGCTTCTGGGCGACCACCGCCTTGAGGTTATTGGCGAGGGCCTGGCGGATAGCCGGGTGCTTGTCGGGCGGGAAAAGGTCCATGATGCGGTTGATCGTGGTGGCGGCGCTGGACGCGTGGATCGTGCCGAACACCAGGTGACCCGTTTCGGCCGCGTGGACGGCGGCTTCAAAGGTTTCGATGTCGCGCAACTCGCCGATGAGGATGACATCGGGATCCTGGCGCACGGCATCCTTGAGGGCCTTGTGCCAATCGCGCGAGTCGAGGCCGATTTCGCGCTGATTGATGTACGACATCCTGTCGGTGAAGACGAACTCGATCGGGTCCTCGACCGTGAGGATGTGCAATGGCTCCGTGGCGGCGACATAGTCGAGCATCGAGGCGATGGTCGTGCTCTTGCCCGATCCCGTGACGCCCGCCAGAATGACCAGCCCTTCCGGGAACTTGCACAAGTTCTCGATGACCGGCGGCAGACCCAGCTCGGCGAAATTCGGAATCACGTTGTTGACGCGCCGCGACACCAGCGACAGCTTGCCACGCTGCTTGAACAAGCTGACGCGGAATCGGCACTCATCCTGTCCGACCACCCAGGAGAAGTCAACGCCCCCTTCTTCGTCGAGGATTTTACGCTGCCTCGGGTTCAGGATCGGGTAGAACAGGCGCTCCATGTCTTCCTGGGTGAGCGGGCGCATTTCGGTGCGGCGGATGTCGCCGCGCAGCCGCATCATCGGCGGCTGGCCGACCTTCAGGTGCAAATCGGACGCCTGCAGCTTCATCACCATGCGAAATAGCTTCTGGACTTCCGGTTCCTTCCTCGGTCCAGCCGGCACGCGCGGATCGGCCGCGGGTGTTGTCGCCTCGTCGGGGATTTTGATCGAATCGCCGTTGGTATGGGAGGGTTCGGGATTTGCTGACATGCGTCTGCTCCTGCAAAGATCTTCGGCGACGATTTCAAATGTGGGGCCAGGTTTTCTAGCCTGGCATTCTAAGTTGGACAGGCTGGAAAGCCTGTCGCCACCCCTCGCAAACTAGATCGCTTACCTCAAACGGATCGGCACGCCGCGCTCGGCCAAGTATTTCTTGGTCGCGCGGATGCCGTATTCATTGTAGTGGAAAATGCTGGCGGCCAAAGCGGCATTCGCTTTTCCCGCGGTGAGAACCTGATACAGGTGTTCCGGAGAACCGGCGCCGCCGCTCGCGACGACCGGAATCGACACCGCCTCCGCCACCGCGCGCGTCATCTCTAGATCGTAGCCCGCCTTGGTGCCGTCCGCATCCATCGAGGTCAACACGATTTCGCCCGCGCCCAGTTCCTGCACGCGCCGGGCCCAGGAAACCGCCTCGAGGCCCGTCGGAATTCGCCCGCCATTGACGTGAACTTCCCAGGTCACTCGGCCATCTTTGTGCATGCGGCGCGGGTCAATGTTTACCACGGTCGCACAACTTCCGAACTTGCCGGCAACCTGCGTGATGAGCTCGGGATTCTTGACGGCCGCGGAATTGATGCTGACTTTCTCGGCGCCGGCTTGAATCAGCAGCGTGGCGTCGTCGAGAGTGCGAATGCCGCCGCCGACGGTGAACGGCATGAAAATCTGCTCGGAAACGCGCCGGACCACATCGAGCATGATCGCCCGGCCTTCGTGGCTGGCGCTGATGTCGAGAAAGACCAGCTCGTCGGCGCCATCTTCCTCGTAACGGCGCGCCGCTTCGATCGGGTCGCCGGCATCGCGCAGATTCAGAAAATTGATCCCCTTGACGACACGGCCGCGCTCCACGTCCAGGCAAGGAATAATGCGTTTGGCGAGCATTCCCTCATTATAAGGAAATGTTTGTGGTCCATAGCCGTGGCCAGCTGATCGCGAGAGACCAATACCTCGCTCTCACCTGGGTTCGGGCATGCCGATGGCCATCACCCAAAGCATGTAAGCCACGCGCTCGCGCAACTTCCTTTGGCGACTCTGGTTTTTTTGCTGGTACGTGCGCCAATTCGAATAGATGAGCGCCACGGACATCGCCGTGACGGCACAAACGATCACGCTCATGAGAGGATTACTCTGGGACGGGAAGCCCCTTTGAAGTTCTGTAGCAATCCTAGCTCGCGGATGCGCGGCAAGCAAACAGCGGTTTCGCTAATATTGTTGTCAGGAAGCCCCGTACGCGGCGAAGTGGGAATCTCGATGCTGGAACAGAGAACATTGCTGGTGCATGGCTGGACGCAGGAAGCCGAACCGGACGGCGGTCTGGCATGGAAACGCACGATCGCCGACAGCACAGGCCGCTCACTTGGGTTCGCTCGCCTCAGCGCTGATCCGCGCGGCACCTGGTTCTCGTGGTTTCGCAAGATTCACCTCGACGTGTTCGAAACCGAAGACGCCTCACATTTGATGAGCGTGTCGCGCTCGTGGGGCATGCTGCGAATCTGGGAAGTCGATGACGCCGACAACCGCCACGTCGGCACGATCCATGCAAATTCCATCGTCTCGTCCGACGGTGAACGTCTGGCCTGGATCGAACACGAATCGCCGGAGCGTGTTCACCTGTTCGACTCCATCGGCCGCCCGCTGGCTGGCTTCGCCAAAACGGCGGGCGGCATGGAGGTGACATTCGCATCGCCGCCGAATCCGTTTTTGCGCATGCTGGTGCTGGGGGGTGCGCTGGCGCTGGAACCGGCGCCGAACCGTTAGCCGGGATTGTTCACCGCAGAGATCGCGAAGAACGCAGAGACAGAAGAGGGCCGGAATTGTGTCGAAAAGGCCAACGGCAAGTTAGTCTCAGCCCTCGGTGTCCGCGATTATCGTAATTCCTTTGATCGCCGCACTTGCACTTTCTCAGGGATCTCCGCGGTCTCAGCGGTGATTAATCCGGGTTAGGCGGCCGCCAATTCGCCGCGCAGGCCTGCGAGTCCCGCGCTGCCGACGTGAATGCTTTTGACGCCAACTTGCAGATTGAACATGTCGTCGAGCGGCTGATAGCTGATGAATTGCACGACCGCGCCGGGGATCAGCCCCAGATTCTGCCAGTGGCGCAGCCGGTCCGGATTGTCGTCCTGCACCTCGCGGATGAGGACGCGCTCTCCGGCCCGGAAATGATGCAGCGGTTTTAGGTCGCGCTTCTGCAAATCCCCCTTGGCGCTCGGGATCGGATGGCCGTGCGGGTCTTCGAGCGGCTCCCCCAGATGCGCGGCGATCGCCGCCTCCAGCCGCGGCGAAATCGCATGCTCGAGCGCGTCGGCCTCCGCATCCACCTCGCTCCAGTCCAGGCCAAGCACGCGCGTCAGAAATAATTCGACGAGCCGATGCCGGCGGATGACGCGCCGGGCCTGGGCGATGCCGGTCTCGGTGAGCTGCGCCCCCTGGCCGACGCCGTAGGTGATAAGTCCTGCCGATTCCAGGCGCTTGAGCATCCCCGTGACCGACGGTGCCTTCACCTGGAGGCGCGACGCAATGTCGATCGGCGTCACAAGGTGCTCCGCTCCGCCCAGGCTGTGAATGGCTTTCAGGTAATCCTGAACCGCCGGCGAGATTTCGTCGCTCATGGCGATCATTATATTGTTTGGCCGCCCGTCAAACCCTCAGAAGCCGCAGGGTAGGTCGAACGAAGTGAGGCCCACCGGTCCTTGCAACAGTTCGGTGGGCCTCGCGTTGCTCGACCCACCCTACAGATGCCCCGGTTAATTCGAGTATCATTCAGCGAGTCAGTGCCCAGGTGAGCCATATTGAGACGGCAAACGCGAACCGCAGCCCCGTCTGCACAATGACCCACCAGAGCGTGAAGTTGAGCATGTCGGCAACCGCTACCAATGCCCTCTCGACCTCGACCGCCACCATCTTGCGCGGATTGATATGGCCAAAGGTAACAACGCGCACCACCTCCGCCGTGCGCGAGCGCAGCCAATATTCCGCCTGATCGAAATAGCCTTCGAGCTGAGCGCGATCGATCCGGCCCACGAGATACAGCGTGTAAAAATCAAAGCCGAACATGCCAATGCCGAGCGGCGCCACGATGAAAAGCGCCGGCCAATGTTCGAGCAGGCGGGCGATCGACAGGCCATCTTCCACGGAGCCCGCCGCAGGCAAGACCAATCGCGACATCAGCATCTGCACGATCCACAACACCAGAGCCAGAATCGCCGGCAGCATCATCGACCATGACCAAAACAGCGTGTGATACTGACTCACCAGCTTCATCAGGTTCGGCCAGCGCGCCGGCATCGACAAGGCCAGCCTGGCCACATTCTGATACTGCCCGAAGCGGCGCCACAGTCCGGCGAAGAACATGAGCGCGAAATAAAAATCGAGAAAGTGAATCAGGTTGAGCGAAGCTACACTCATTTCGATCCCCTCTTGTTCCGCTCGCGCCATAAAATCACGATAGGCCTTCTTATTATCTCCTGTTTCAATCGCAAGGGATGTCGCCATGCCGATCACCGTGCTCACCCTATGTTTACTTGGCATCACTCAGACGGCCCAGGAAACCTCGCTGCTCGAAGCGGCACAGGAGCGCGCGAGCGCGTTTGCCAAGGCGTTTCAGGCCGATAATCATGCCGCGCTGGCGGAGCTGACCTATCCGAAGCTTGCTGAGAAGATCGGCTCGAAGAATCGGCTCGCCGCGGCGTGGAAGAAGAAGACGACCGCGTATCGCCATCAGGGGTTGCGGCTCGAGAAATTCGAAGTCGAGCCGCCCACACAGATCGTCAAGGCGGGCCCGGATTGGCTGGCCGTGGTGCGGACGAAATTGAGCTTCCAGAGCGTGGAGGGGACGGCGAGCTTGAAATCCTATCTGCTCGCCGTCACCCGTGATCAGGGGAAGAGCTGGCACATTATCGACGGCGCGGATGCCGAGGCGGTCAAGAGCGTGCCAGGCTGGCTGCCGATGTTGCCGAAAGATTTTTCGCTCCCCGAGGCCGAGCGCGTCCGCCCCGGAAAAGCGGCTGCCGATCGCAAGGTATTCACCTCGACTGCGGGAAACTTCAAGATCGCTTATTCCGATAACTGGGGGGATGGGCAGCAATCCAAGATCGCCCTATTCCAGGTCGAGAATGGCGACAACGTGATGTTCGTCTTTGTCGAGCCGGGGGATTTCTCATTCGAAGAAACCATGCGCTTCTTTGAAGTCAACCGCGCGACCAACAAGCTGCGCCGAATCTTTGGCCAAAAAGACATGACGGTGGCCGGCGAAAAAGCGAAGTACTTTCGCTTCGACGACACCACCGACCAGGGCATGCAACGATTCCACGTTTGCGCCTTCAACCACCAGGGCCTCGCCTATCGCGTCGTCGGCGCCCACCGCGGCGGGGAATCCAAGGAATTCGAGCAGGATTATTTGGCGGCATTGAAGCAATTCGCCTTCCTGAAGGACCGGGCCGCCTGGATCAAGCTTCACGACGGAACGCCGAAGCAAACCGTGTTGTCGGGCGGCCTGGCGTCATTCGAGTTGGCTCGCCCGCGCTGGCGTGAAGACACCTTTGACAATCCGGCGGAGAACCAGGCACTCGATTACATCACGTTCCGATATCAACCAGGGAACGCCTGGCTCTTCATTACGCTGCACGAGGCGCAGACGAGCCTGACGGCGGAACTGCAGCAAGTCTCCAGCGTCTACTTGCCGCGCTTGGGCGCCGGCAAGCAGCGTGCAATGACGTTCACCACGGCGACCGGGAAATGGCCGGGCTGGCAAATCGAGGGCATGCACGTCGGCAGCCCGCGCATCTTCCTGATCGCGGCGACCATCAACGACGGCGTTGCCGCCTGGATCGTGCTCGAAACCACGCCCGGCCGCCTCGATGATGCGACGGTTGAGTTCGAGTCGCTCCTGGAATCGTTTCGCTTGAAGTCCCAATCGAAGCTTGCTGAGCCGCTGGCTTTCCCGATCCGGCGCTACGAAGGCAATCGCGACAGCGATCCGCAAATGGCTCGGCTGTTGAAAAAAGCGACCCGGCTCTATCCCGGCACCAGGTCCCATGAAATCATCGACTTCACGGCTGATGGAAAGCAGGCGCTCATCGCTTCCAACAACGAGATTTATTTCGAGGATCTCGCCAGCAAGAAACGCGAGGCGGCGCCGATCAAGGGGATGCGGCCCAGCAGCGTCGCCCTCTCCGCCGATCGCCGCTGGCTGGCCTGGCAGGTCGGCGATGATATCACCGTCTCGCCGCTGGGCTTCGGTTTCACAAAAAAAGTGCGCGCCAGCAACGCCGTGTCCATCGCCTTCGCACCCGGCAACAAGGGGCTCTACGTCGTCACCAGTAACCAACGGCCTTTCTTCGACTACCGCGATGACGACGGACTTGGCCGAGGCAACACTGGATTGCAACTCATAACGCGCAAATTGGAAATCGTGCCATTCGATAACACTGCCAAGACGACGCTATTCAACTGGCCCCTCATCCGTGTCGGTTTGCCGGCGCTGTCCCCCGATGGCAAGAAAATGGCGGTCATCGCCAATCGCGACATGCCGCGCACCCAGCAGTTCGGTGGCTTGCTTTACCTCGCGAATCCCGACGGCAGCGATCTGCGCGTACTCAACAAGGATGTCGCCGACTATCAAAGGCTGGTCTGGTCGGCGGACGGCAAATCGATCTACGCCCTGCGCCGCCTGATCCGCGATCCCGGAGCGGGCGGCGTGAGCTTCCTGTTCGACGTAGAGCGCATCGACGTCGAAACCGGTGCCGCGACCAACCTGACGCGGACGGGCCGATTCAGCCATCTTTGGAGCGCCGGGCCGGATCTATTCTTGGAGGTGCGCGACCATTTGCTGCCGACGGCGCAGCAGGGGATTTTCCGTATCGCTGCGGAGGAACTGGCGAACGCCCTGCCGCCGGCGCCAAAGATCGCGGGAAGCACGCCCGCGGGGGAACGCCTGGCCCGGCGCCTGGAGAAATCGCTCAAGGGAACGCCGTTGCCGCAATACGTGCCCACGCCGGCATCGCTGGAAACGCTCGCCAATGAATTCGCCGCTGCGGTCAAGGAGGAAACCGGCGTCGTCCTCGACGGCACCGCGGCGTCTCTCGATCGACTCACGAACCTGATCGACCATATCGAGCTCGGCGCCGGCAAGCATCCGGTCAACATTCTCGGCGTCGGCGCCTATTACGGCGAGACTCTGCGCAAAACGGTCGGCGCGAAATGGCGCATCAAGCCGGTCCCCTTCGGCGAATGGAAGCCAGTCCGCTTGCCCCCCGTCAACAATGTCGCCGAGGTCGTGATGCCTTTCAGCGACACCTACGGCTGGGCCATTTACTCGGGGCGGCTGCTAACCGCGCGCGACATTCGTGAACGCTCCAGCCAAGGCATGGATTGGCTGCTCGTTTATCCGCCGACCCACGCCGACATCGTGCTGCAGGCTGACTATGCCGATTATTTCAAGGCCAGGAAGCTGACCGATCGCGGCGACATCGACGAGGCGCTCGAACTTTTCGCGGTCGAAATGAAGAGATGCCCGAAGAACGCCAATCTCGCCCGCGAGGTCGTTTCCCTGTGCACGGCGCTCGAGCGCAACTATCTCGCCAAAAAATTCACTCGGCAGGCGCTCGAAGCAGGCGCCGATGCCCGCGATCTCATGGTCCAGCACGCCGACGAGCTAATGAGGACCGAGCCCGGTAAGGCAATCATCTATTACCGCAAAGCGGCCCATGCTCCCTTTGTCGATCCGCCAAGCCTGATGAAATTGGGGAAAGCGTACCAAAAAATTGGCCAGATGGCGCTCGCGGAATCGTGCTGGCGGCGTGCCTATCTGGCGGCGACGGACCTGGAGCGCAACGAGCTGCGCCGCCTGATGGGCATGCCACCGCCGGTCTTTGTGCCAGGGGCCCTGCCGGGCAGGAAGGATTGAGAAAATTCGCGCTGGTCAGCGATAGCGCGAAACATCACCAGGGATTGTCGGTAGTATCAAGGAGCCGCGCACGCAGTAAGCGGCTGGGTTTCGTGGAGCCGCTTACTGCGTGCGCGGCTCCTTGGAACGTCAAAATGAGGAGCGAAGATGCAATACTCATTTCTTCTTATGGCCGCGCTAACGGTCGGCCAATCCGAGCCGCTCACGCCCGGCACGCACGAGCGCACCATCACCGTGGACAAGCTGAAACGCACCCACCTGATTCATGTGCCGAGCAAGTACGATGCGAAGAAGCCGACGCCGGTGGTGCTTGCCCTGCACGGCGCCACCATGATCGCCAAGCTCATGGAGCTTGGCACCGGCCTCTCCAAGACCGCGGACGACAATAACTTCATCGTCGTCTATCCCAACGGCACCGGCCTCATCCAGACCTGGAACGCCGGCTTGTTCCCCGGCGACATCAACAAAACCGATGACATCAAGTACCTCGGCAAGGTGCTCGACGATGTCGAATCGGTGTGCAACGTGGACAAGAAGCGCGTCTATGTCACCGGGCTATCGAACGGGGCGATGATGTGCTACCGGGTCGCGGCGGAGATGTCGGAGCGCATCGTCTGCATCGCTCCGGTCGCAGGGACCATGGCGATCGAGAAATATGAGCCGAAACGGCCGGTTCCCGTCATGCATTTTCACGGAACCAAGGATTTGCTGGTCCCGTTCGATGGACCGCCCAACAAGAAGGATATTCCCAGTTTCCTGCGTTTTCGCTCCGTGGACGACACCATCCTGACCTGCGCGAAAGCCAACGGCTGCGAGGAGAAAGCGACCGAAACGGAGGTGTACGTCAAGGAGGAAAAGTTGAAGGTGAAGCGCAAGGAATTCGCTGGCGGCAAAGCGAAGGCCGAGGTCATCCTCTACACCATCGAAAACGGGGGCCACACTTGGCCCGGCGCTTTTTCACCAGCGATTTTCGGCCCCTCGACCAAGAAATTCTCCGCAAACGATACGATGTGGGAGTTTTTCAAGAAGCATGCGCTCAAGTAACCGCTTGCGGCCTTTCCTCCCCCTCTCCCTTCGGGAGAGGGGCCGGGGGGTGAGGGCAGAACCCTCAAAATCTGCTTGAACACCCTCACCCCCGGCCCCTCTCCCGGAGGGAGAGGGGAGGAAACCAGCTCAATCCATCATCTTCCGAAATTCCTCGAACAGATACGTGCTGTCGTGCGGCCCCGCGGATGCCTCAGGATGATACTGCACGCTGAAGACCGGATGGCGCCGGTGCCGCATCCCTTCCAGCGTTTGATCGTTGAGATTGATGTGCGTCGGCTCGACCTCGGCGGGCAGCGATTCCGCGCTGACGGCGAAACCGTGATTTTGCGTGGTGATCTCGACCCGGCCCGTCTTTTTGTTCAGCACCGGCTGGTTGGCGCCGCGGTGGCCGAACTTGAGCTTGAATGTCTTCGCACCCAATGCCAGGCCAAGGAGCTGATGGCCCAGGCAGATGCCGAAGATCGGTTTCTTGTCGATGAGCTGGCGGATGTTGTCGATGGCATAGCCGAGCGGTTCGGGATCGCCGGGGCCATTGGAAATGAATACGCCGTCGGGATTGGCGGCGAGAATCTCCTTGGCGGAAGCCGTACCGGGCAGCACCGTCACCTCGCAGCCAATCTGCACCAGGCAGCGGAGGATGTTCCATTTCATGCCGAAATCGAGGGCCACGACGCGGTGCGGCTTCTTGCTCCGGTGCAATTCCTGCGTGCAAAACGGGCTGTTGAACCCGTCGCGCCAGGCAAACGCCTTCTCCGGCATCACCACGCGCGCCAGATCGCGGCCAACGATGCTCGGCACGCCGTGCGCCTTGTTGACCAGCGATTGATCGTCGAGATCGGCCGTGGACAGGACGCCCATCATCGCGCCGCGCATGCGCAGCCGGCGAACCAGAGCGCGGGTGTCGATCCCTTCCAAGCCGAGGATGCCATGCTCCGCGAGATAGCCGGCCAGCGTCTGGTGCGAGCGGAAGTTGCTGGGAATGCGCGTGCATTCGCGCACGAGGAATCCCTCCACCTGCGGCAACATCGATTCGCGATCCTGGGCGTTGATGCCATAGTTGCCGATGAGCGGGTAGGTCATCGTGACGATCTGGCCGTTGTAAGACGGATCGGTGAGGACTTCCTGATAGCCGGTCATGCTGGTGTTGAAGACGACTTCGCCGAACGATTCGCCGACGGCGCCGAAGCTCCGGCCGGTGTAGACGGCGCCGTCTTCGAGGGCCAGCTTTGC
>CAVYFY010000005.1:0-64437 GCA_963767835.1 uncultured Planctomycetota bacterium | reverse complement strand
AACCTTGGTCATCGATTTTTCCTCAAGGACCATCCGCAGGGTCAATCAGCTTCCTGGACCTTCAGGCGAAACCGGCCGATGCCGCCTTTGAAGCTGGTGGCGATGACGCGAAACATGCCGGCTTGCCCTGGGCGGAATTCGATGCGGGCGTTCAAGTTGCCGCCGCTATCGTCGTCTTCCGCCACGTTTTGTCCAATCGGGGACTCGACGCGCAGGTACGCATCGAAATCCTCGCTGTCCATGGTGATGATATAGGTTTTGCCCGGGCGCATCGGGACCTGGAAAACTTTCATATGGGTATTGATCCCAGGCCCCCCAAAAGGATCGACTGGATCGTTTGCCGTCAGATTACCGGCATGATCAAGTAGGACCCTGTCGGCACTGCGCTTGAGGAGCACGATCGCCACGACGGCGGCGCCACCGGCGCAAACGAAGATGAAACCCAGCAGGAGCACGCCGCCGACAATCAGCAAAATGGTATTGTCATTCCCACGCCGACGTCGTTTCTTGCTGCGCGGGCGGTCGTCGTAGTCTTCATACCGATCGTCCGCGCGGTCTCGCATGGCTGTGCCCTCGCCGTCAATCGCGCTTTCCCCGATAACCATTAGAGTACAATAACCCAGCCTTAATTACACTGGTTTCTGGCATTCCTTTTGCTTACTTTGCGTCCGGCTTCTCTCCACAACCGCGAAAGGAGAATCCCATGATCCGCTCCATTCTCGTGCCGCTGGACGGCTCAACCTTTGGCGAACACGCCTTGCCCTTGGCGATGAGCATGGCCAAGCGCCTTGACGCCTCGTTGAACTTGATCCACGTCCATTCGCTGCTTGACGCCACCTATGCCGAGTTGCAGGTATTCGACAACACGCTCGATCAGGAGTTGCGCAACAAGGAACGGGAGTATTTGCACGCCATCCAGAAGCAGGTGCAGGATCGCGTGTCCGCACCGGTGACGATCCGCAATGTCGATGGCGACATCGCCGCCGTCGTGCGCGAGCAGGCCGACAGCTTGCGCGCGAGCTGGGTCGTGATGACCACGCATGCCCGCGGGCCGATGGGGCGATTCTGGCTCGGCAGCATCACCGATGAATTGATTCGCAGCTTGCCGATTCCGCTCATCGCGGTTCATCCCGGCAAGGAGGCGCCTGATTTGAGCAAGGAGCAGCTGATCCGGCACATGCTGATTTCCCTGGACGGCACGCCCTTGGCCGAGGATATTCTCGAATCTTCGGTGGCGTTTGCCAAGGCGATGGGCGCCGACGTCACGCTGCTGCGGGTCGTGACGCCGGTTTATCCGGTGACGCTCCCCGCCGAGCCGGCGATTTTCGGCAGCGTCGCCACCGACATCATGGATCGCGTGGAGTCGATGCACGCGGAACTCAAGAAGAACGCAGGCGCTTACCTGGAAACGGTCGCCAATCGGCTGCGCGGCGACGGCTTGAAGGTGCAGACGCGCGTCAGCGTCGAGGAGCAGCCCAGCGTCGCCATTCTCGACGCCGCCAAGCCGCCGATTGACATGATCGCCATTGAAACGCATGGCCGGGGCGGCTTTTCGCGGCTGCTCCTGGGCAGCGTCGCGGACCGGGTGATCCGCGGTTCGCCGTTGCCGATTCTGGTGCATAAGCCGAAGACGTGAACGGCGACACGTATGCGAAACGGCCACGCGAGCATCTCCGGCGCATCCAGCGGGATGCAAGAAAAATGCTCGCTTGGCAGTTTCGCACTCACTGAGCGCCCATTCCGCACACCCCATCCCCGAACCGCACACGTTAGATAGAAAAACCACTGGAGAACTCCCCGCTGGCCATATATTCTGATATCGTGCTAGAGAGAACCCAAGGACCATAATGCGGATTGATACCAATGCCCTACATCGGCATCGATTTCGGAACCAGCAATTCGGTGGTAGCGAATTTTCAGTACGGCCAGGCGGATGTGTTGCCCAACGCGGAAGGGGCCAAATGGACCCCGTCGGTGGTCACCATGCGCCGCGACGGCTCCTTGGCGTTCGGCCAGGAAGCCAAGGAAAACTTCGACGAGGAGCGCTCCATCCGCTCCGTCAAGCGCATCCTCGGTTCTGGCGAGCGCGTCCCCTTCGTCGGCCAAAATCTGCGCACCGAGCAGATCGCGACCATGCTTTTCACCAAGCTGAAGATGGACGCCCAGAAAGCCCTCAACGAGAATTTCAACAAGGCCGTCGTCACCATCCCCGCCAACTCGAAGGGCCTGGCCCGGCATGCCACCAAGCTGTGCGCCGGCGCCGCGGGCTTGCAGGTGTTGACGCTCATCAACGAACCGACCGCCGCCGCCATTTGTTATGGCCTGAACGCTCAACAGGACCAAACCGTCCTTGTTTACGATTTCGGCGGCGGCACCCTCGACGTGACCATCCTCCGCATCCATCACGGCGTCTTCGAGGAAATCTCCTCGAAGGGCATCGGCAAGCTCGGCGGCGATGATCTCGACGCCATCCTCGGTAATCTTCTGGCCCGCCGCTTCCACGAAAAGACCGGCTACGATATCCTCAACTCGCCGCACAAGACGCAGTTCATGCTTGCCGTCGAGAAGGCCAAGATCGAGCTCTCGGATCAGCCGGTCGCCATCGCCCGCAAGGCCGAGTTGGTGCCGGACCGGCATCTGTCGCTCGAAGAGGAAATCGATCGCGCTTCCTTCGAAAAAGAGATCATGCCGCTGGTCGTCAAGTCGGGGCAGGCGATCGACGAAGCGCTTTCCCTGCGAGGCATGCGGCCCAAGGACGTGGACAAGGTTCTCCTGGTCGGCGGCACCAGCAAGATTCCGCTCATTCGCCGCTTCGTCTCCGAAAAGCTCGGCGGCAAGGAAGCGGAGCCATTCGCGAAGGTCGATCCGATGACCTGCGTCGCGCAAGGGGCCGCCATCGTCTCCGCCATTCTTCAAGGCGCGCCAGGGCTTGACAATCACGCTTATTCCGTCAAGCTCGAACATTCGCTGTGCGCCAACCCGATCAACGAGAAACGCCAGGTTTATCTCGATCCGATCATCAAGCGCGGCGTCGATATCCCGTGCTCCTTCACCAAAACGTATCACCCCGTCGCCGACCCGGCCGAGCGCGTCATCATCAGCGTCTTCGAGGGGGACGTTTACGACGATGTCGGCAACCAGGAAAATGTCAAGCTCGCCGAGATTCCATGGGAATTCCAGCCGCCCCGCCAGCAGCGCGATGGCGCCATTGAAGTCACCTTCGAATACGGCGACGACGGCATCCTCACCGTGCAAATCCACGACATCTATACCGGGCAAAAGAAGCGCTTCGCCATCCAGCAAACCGGCGCCGACCAGCTCGACGCGGGCCAAATCATGAAGATGAAGCGCATCAACGAGGAGCTGATCAAACGCAGCGAAGATCTCGAAAACACGTCGGAATATCGCGACGCCCTGGAAATCCTGAAGAAGACGGAGCAGGATGTGATCCCCAAGGTCGAGAACCCCGCCGACAAGCGCGAATTGGAGGAGCTGTGTCGGGTGGTCCGGGAAGCGATGGCGTCCGGCGACCGCAAGCGCATGGAGGACGCCAGCTCGGCGCTGAACGATCGGCTGCTGAATTATGCATATCTTTTGTAAGCCGTCCTTGTTTAGCGCTCGCAGTGCGTCACGCGATCGGATTTCGCACGGCGAGCGCTAAACGAATGCGGGAGACAGCCATGCCGAATTGCCCCCAGTGTACGAAGCCGTTGCGTGAGATTTCGCGGCGCTGCCCCAGCTGCCAGGCGGACCTTGATCTGCTGGTGGATTACGTGGGCCATCTGCAAGGCGGTTTGCAGCGGGCCGAGAATCTTGTTCAGGCGGGGGAGCTTGGCCAGGCGATCTGGGCGTATTTGGAAGTGCTCGAAGTCGATCCGGACAATCCGACGGCCCGCAAGCAGATCAGCCAGATCGTGACCGCGGTTCGGCAATTCGACGCCGTAACGCCGGGCCGGCGCTGGGCGGATGGTCTGGACCCGAATCTGCCGCCGGCGAAGCATCCGTGGTGGCACTGGCTGGTGTTCGGCGCGGCGGTTTGCGTTGCGTTCGGTCTTGGGATTCTCGTCGCCAGCGTGGAGCTTCCCGAACTTCCCGAATGGTCGAAATTCAAGCTGCCGGCGCTTCACCAGCAGAACAACCAGATTGGCGCCCGCAGGCGCAGTGATGATCGCGCTGCTTTCTGCCGCGCAAATCCGCTTGCTTAACCGACGAATGCAGATACGCTGTTAGTTAGCCCGCTCTGCGGCCCGTTCACGTCAAACCTTCGGAACGGAGGCGATGTCTGCCAAGCGGCATCGCAGGATCGGCCATGGCACGCGTTTGTCCGCATTGTTCCCGCACCAACTGTGCCGACGCTCGGTTCTGCTATTTCGACGGCGCCTCGCTGCTTGGCTCCGGAGCGCTGCCCGAGTCGGCACGCAAGACCTTTCTGGCGCCCTTTGTCTTTCCGAGCGGCGAAGTCTGCGACAATTACGACGAATTCGCGGGAGGCTGCCAGCGGCACTGGCACGTGGCCCTCGATTTCTTGCACAAAGGCTTTTTGGAGAATTTCTTCGCCGGCCTGGGACGTCTCGACCTGGCCCACGCCGCCCAGGAAGCCGCCGCCTTTCCCGACCGCGATCGCGGCCTCGACCAGTTCCTCGGCCGCTTGCCCACGTCCAGCATCTCGCTTCCCAAGCTCGAAGTGCAGCCCAAGCTCATCAATCTCGGCACGCTCAAGGTCGGCGTCCATTCGCAATTCGAGATCAGCCTGGAAAATAAGGGGACGCGGCTCATTTTCGGCTCCGTCGCATCCACCTGCGACTGGTTCGGACCGGCCGAGACCGGCGAAGCAAAGCTGTTTCAATTCCGTGACGGCGCTTCCATCGCGATTCAGGTCAAAGGGCAGCATCTGCGCGGCGCGGCCAAACCGCTCGAAGGAACGCTGCTGGTCGAATCGAATGCCGGGACGTTCACGCTCAAGGTGATCGCCAGCGTGCCAATCGTGCCCTTTGCCGAAGGTGTGCTGGCCGGCGCCCGCACGCCGCGCGAAGTCGCCGAGAAAGCGAAGCACGCCCCGAGGCAGGCGGCGCCGTTATTCGAGAACGGCGCCGTCGCGAAATGGTATCGCAGCAACGGCTGGACCTATCCGGTGCAAGGCCCCGCTTCCAACGGCGTGGCGGCGGTGCAGCAATTCTTCGAGGCGCTCGGCCTGAGCAAGCCGCCGAAGGTCTTCATCAATTCGGCTCACATTCAACTCAAGGGCAAGCCCGGCGACCGGCTTCAGCACGCCGTCCAGGTGCGCACCGAGGAGAACCGCGCCGTCTATGCTCATGCGGTCAGCCCTGCCAATTGGCTTGCCGTCAAGCCGGCGCAGATGCATGGCAACGCCGTCGTCCTGCCGCTCGAGATCAGCGTCCCGGCTGAGGCCGGCGCAACGGTGCAGGCGGTTCTCAAGGTGACCGCGAACGGCCAGCAGCGATTCGACATTCCGGTCGAAGTCGCGGCGGAAAGAGATCACGAGACGGCGCGGGTGGCGGCGGCGCTCACGGTTGCCACGCCGGCGTCGATTCCCGTGGCGAAGCCGGCGCACAACGCCGATTTCGCATTCGGCCCTGGGAATGCCGCCAACGGAGCATCGGCGCGCTTCGATCCGGTCAAGCTGCTGACCCATTTGGCCCCATTGACGCTGCTCTTTCTGGTGGTTTTCGGCATTGTGACCGCGGATGTCCTCAGCGACAAGCCCCGGCATGTTCAGGTAAAGGAAGAGGCGGCCGAGGAGCAGGCGGCGGTTGGACCGAATGAGCCGCAGTTCAAGGTCGCGATTCAGGATGAGCCGGACGATGGACCCACCGTGGTTCCGGTGGCCCGCTACAAGATCGAGGATGAGCCGGAGGAGCGGTTGGTCAAGGCGGCGCCGGTAAAGGTGGAGATCAAGGATGAGCCCGCTGAAGTCGGCCCCAAGGGAGGCGGCAAGAGTGCCCCGATCGATCCGAAATTGCGCGTGTCCTATGCCTACGGCTCCGGACGTAAATGGGGCCTCACCGACACCGCCACCAACAAGCTGTTGACGTTTTCACCGACCGGCGAGACGAACCTGACTTATGTGCGCGTCAATGGCAGGATTCTGCGCTTCGCCGGCAGTGATTTCCGCGATTGGGGCGATGACGCCGGCCGCGAGACACGCCGTGGATCGAGTTCTACCTCTCATCCCGTGCCAGGACTCAAGATCACGCAGATTCTCGAAATCGTCCCCAGCAAGCAACCCGTCGATGTCGGCGGCCGGCAGAAACGGCTCATGGACACACTGCTCGTCCGTTACATCTACGAGAACGCCGGCAAGCAACCGATCAATGCCGGCCTGCGCCTCGAAGTCGATACGCTGATCGGCAACAACGACGGCGTGCCGTTCACGGTTCCCGGCAAGGGCCTGGTCAACACCTCGGCCGACTTCACTCGCTCCGCACTGGTTCCCGATTTCGTGCAAGCGCTGGAAACCGGAAACCTGCGCAACCCCGGCACCATCGTCCACATCTCGCTGAAAGTAGGCGGCGGCGTCGAGGCTCCGTCGCGCGTTGTTCTGTGCCACTGGAACACAAACGGCAACCTCAGCAATCCCTTCGCAACCAACATGGGCAACGACTCCTGCATCATTATGGTCTGGCCCGATCAAGCCCTGCCCGCCGGCCAAAAACGCGAAATGGGCTACGCCTACGGCCTCGGTTCCATCACCGTTGCCGATCCCGGCGGCACGCTCGCCGTCACCCTCGGCGGTAACTTCGACATCGGCCAAAGCTTCACCATCACCGCCTATGTCAACAAGCCCGCTCCCGGTCAAACCCTCGACCTCGAACTTCCCGCCGGCCTCGAACGCATCAAAGGCGACGCGAAACAATCGGTCCCACCGGCGACCGTCGGTAACACCAGCATCGTGTCCTGGGAGGCCAAGGTTCTGGAAACCGGCGTCTTCCCCGTCAAGGTGAAATCCAGCACCGGCGTCACCCAAACCAAGATCGTCACCATCGCCCGTAGCGAAGCCCCAGCCGGCGGCAAGCTCGCCCTCGATCTGCGTGGCTCCTATGAACCCGGTGAAATGTTCACCGTCTTCGGCAAAGTCACCGATCCGCTCCTCGATCAGACGCTCACCCTGCATTTGCCGGAAAGTTTGCAAAGAACCGGCGGCGAGGCGACGCAGCGCGTGCCCGCACCCCCCGCCGGCCTCAAGGAATCGGTCCTGCAATGGCAAGTCCGCGTCGAGAAGCCGGGCAAATATCCGGTCCGCGTTTCGTCCAGCACCGGCGTCACCCAGACCAAGACGATCACCATCGTGCAACCGGGCCGAGCGGAAGGGGCATTCCAGATCTTGCTGACCGGCGACTTCGCTCCGGGCAAGACATTCTCGGTATCGACGAAGGTCGTCAATCCCGCGCCGGACCAGAAACTGTCGCTCGTGCTCCCTGCCGGTCTGGAACTGGCTGGCGGTGAGCCAACGCAGACGGCATCGGCCAACACGCCGCTGGCCTGGCAGGTGAAAGTCCGTGAGGCGGGCAAATTCCTCGTCGCCGTCAAATCGACCACCGGCGTCACCCAGCGCAAGACCGTCATCATCGAGCCGCCCAGCGATCAAGCCGGCCGATTCAATTTCGACATCACCGGCGACATCCGCCCCGGCAAGGAATTCACGATCACGGCGAAGGTGTCCGATCCGCTGGCGAATCAAACCCTGACGCTCACGTTGCCCAAGGGCCTGCAACTGACGTGCGGCGAAATAACGCAACCAGTCGCGCCGGGCAAGGAATCGGCCGTTATCTGGAGGGCCCGCTGCACCGAGGGCAGGCGGTTGCCGGTGCGGATCGAATCCTCGACGGGGTTGGCACGGACGAAGACGATCACGCTGACGGACAACAGCACGCTGTTCGGGCGGTGAAGTTTACCGCCTCCGCGTGTGGCGCCGGATGCATTAGGCGAAGCGCGAAATGGGCAAATACAATCACGTCAAGAAACTTGACTTTCGTGCGGGCTGGCGCGATGATGAGATATGGCAACGGTGACCGTCACTCCCACGGCGCGCAAAGAGTTGGCACGGCTTCCCAAGGAAGTACATTGTCGAATCTGGAAAGGCTTGCATCGGCTGAAGAATTGGCCGCAGGTCGGTGGCGTCAAGGCGCTCTCTGGGAATCTGGCGGGTAGCTTTCGCCTACGTATCGGTGAATACCGTGCGCGTTTTAGCGTAAAGGGCGATACGGTCACGGTGGATAAGATCGGAAAACGGGGTGATTTCTATGACGACTGAGATTCGCAAGAGCACGTCGCGCCGCCGTATCAACTGCGAGCGCATCGTCGTCAAAGGAAAACCTATGGTAATCCTTGAAGAATCCGAATTCGATCGTCTTGTGCGGAAAGCGGAGGAATGGGAACCGTTGTTGCCCGAACCGGACGCTGCGGGCAACTATCCGCTCGAAGTTCTCGGCATCGACCTGGCCATCAGGATTATTCGGCATCGACGCAAGGCCGGCCTTACTCAGGCAGAGCTTGCCCGCCGTGCCGGCATCCGCCCGGAATCATTGAACCGGATCGAACAGGGCCGCGTCGCGCCGAGCGCTCGGACCTTGCAGAAGATCGACAAGGTGCTGTGCAAGCTGGCGGATGAATAAGGTTTGCAGCTATGGTGAAATTATTTGCGATTTCGGCAAGGGATGAAGAGACTGCGGTTATCATTCACCGCGGGCCGTCTCGCTGGTGCCACCTGATTCAGTGGGACACACGACGCGATAGGTTTTCGCACGGAGCATGGATCAAGGGCCGGGTTGACGGGGAGAAATGCGATTTGTCCCCGGACGGACGGTTGCTGATTTATTTCGTGGCCAAAGGAGACCACATTGGAACTAAATTCACTCACGCCTGGACTGCGGTAAGTCGTACGCCGTGGCTGAAGGCGTTGGTTGTTTGGCCGCAGGGGACGACCTATGGCGGTGGGGGCCGCTTTGCAGATAACCGGTCCGTTGCTCTACGGGGTGTTCTGGACCCTCCGCTGGCTGATTTTCCACTCGGCGGCTTACGAGTCGTCGATGCAGATACGCCTTTGCATTGCTCGGCTGACGACGTTCCTGACGCCGATTGGTGCGGGCGTGATCATCGCGGCCGTGTCATTTATTCGATAGGTGGACGACTATATCGCCGCCAGAAGACAGATGATAAACTGATTGGCGATTTTACCGACCTGGAACCCGATCCACAGCCGGCGCCGGAGTGGGCTGGGCGTCATTTGTGAGAAGTACTCCAAAACGACGAATAATCGCATTATTTATTCGGTAGCGAAATATGGACAAACGCAAGATTCTAATCCAACTCGACAGCGACGCGCAGGCCAGCGTCTTCGATCGCGTGGTCGCCGTCGATGCGGGCGCGGAGGAAATCTTCAGCTACGCCGGCGTCAAGCCCGAACAGGTGCAGGTGCTGGTTCACGGCGCGATCTTCACGCGCGGGCCGAAAGACCTGAAAAGCACCGCGATCTTCGTCGGCGGCAGCGATGTCGCGTTGAGCGAGAAGCTGATGGCCGAGGCGCTCCAGGCGATGTTGCCGAACTTTGGGTTGCGCTGCTCGATCATGCTGGATGCCAACGGAGCGAACACGACCGCCGCCGCCGCCGTCCGCGCCGCTGGCCGCCATATGAATCTCAAGGATGCGAAGGCGCTGGTACTTGGCGGAACGGGGCCGGTCGGGCAGCGCGTGGCCCGATTGTTGGCGCGGGAGGGCGCTGAGGTGCGCGTCGGTTCCCGGCAACAAGCGCGGGCGGCAAGCGTCTGCAAGGAAATCGTCGGCCGGGTTCCCGAAGCGCGTCTGGATCCCGTCGGCACGGCGAGCGAAGCGGAATTGACCGCCGCGTTGCAGGGGTGCACGCTCGTCATTGCCGCCGGCGCCGCGGGGGTGGTGCTGCTGCCTCGAGCGATGCGGCCAGCAACGCTCAAGGTCGCTATTGATCTCAACGCGGTGCCGCCGCTGGGTGTTGAAGGCGTCGGCGTCGCGGACCAGGCGGCGGAGCAGGGGGGCGTCGTCTGCTATGGCGCGATTGGCGTTGGCGACACGAAAATGAAGGTGCACAAGGCCGCCATCGCGTCGCTGTTCGAGTCCAACGACAAGGTCCTCGACGCTGAGGAAATCTACCAGCTCGCGCAGAAATTCTAACGGCGAGCCGAGCTCCGTAAGGAGCCGGTTGACGCGCCGAACAACCGGCCGCTTACGCGGCTCGGCTCGCCCATGAAGCACTCGTCGGGAATCGGAACGCATGATCGGCGATCGACTGGGCAAATGGGTGATCATCAAGGAACTCGGCCGCGGCGGCATGGGGCGCGTCTATCTTGCTCAGGAAGGTTTGACCGGCCGGCAAGCCGCAATTAAAGTGCTCGCCGCCGAACTTGCTCAGGAGGTCGGCTTTCTGCAGCGCTTCCAGCGTGAAATCGAAACCTTGAGCCAGCTCGAGCATCGCCATATCGTGCGCTTTTACGAATCGGGCCTGGAGAACGGCCATTATTTCTACGCGATGGAATACGTCGAGGGGCGCAACCTGGAGCAGATGCTCGAAAAGCAGGGCCGCCTCAACTGGAAGGATGTGCTGTCGGTTGCCGCCCAGGTCGCCCCCGCGCTCAAGCATTGCCACGATCACGGCGTCATTCATCGCGATCTCAAGCCGTCCAACCTCATCGTCAATGCGCAGGGCGAGATCAAGATCACCGATTTCGGCATCGCCAAGGTTTTCGCCAAGAACCATTTGACGGCGACCGGCGGCATTGTCGGCACGGCGGAATTTCTCTCTCCCGAACAGGCGGCGGGCAAAGTCGTCGGCAAACGCAGCGACCTCTATTGTCTCGGCTGCGTCCTCTACATGCTTCTCTGCGGCCGGCCCCCCTTCCTCGGCAACACCTACCTCGAATTGCTCCACAAGCACCGCTACGCCCAGTTCGATCGGCCCAGAATGTACGTTCCCGATTTGCCGATCGAGATCGACGAGATGGTCTGCCAGCTTCTGGAAAAAGACCCGGAGAAACGGCCGGCCGATGCGCAAGTCTTTTACAAACAGCTCAAGACGCTCCATAGGAAAATTGAGCGCTCCATCGCCAAGACCAGCGCCGACAACGGCGATCAACCGACGCAAGCCGAGAACCGCGCCGACGCCGATGCACTCCCAGGCTCAGCGCCGCTAATGTCCGGGCTGGTCCACTCCGAATTTGACGATCAACCGACCGGCAACGTCGTGACCCGGTTCTTCAATCGCCCGGCCGTCCTCGTTATCCTCTTGTTCGCGTGCATCGGCATCTTCGTCTGGAATCTTTGGCCCTTGAGCCCGGACGAACTTTTCCATCGCGGCGATGATCTGATGCGGTCCGGCGACACAGTGGACATGCAGCGAGCTTGGACCGATTATCTCGACCCGCTCGAACGCGATCATCCGGATCACAAATACAAGGCAGAAGTCGCGGAACTTCGGCAAAAGTATCAAGCCGCCAAGACCCCCAGCGAAGCCCAGCGATTCTTCCAGCAAGGCGAATTGCTGGCCAAGCAGGGCAATCTCGCCGCCGCCCGGAAAACCTGGCGCAGCTTGATCGACGTGTTCGCGGAAATGGAAACGGAGAAGCTGTGGGTTGAGCGGGCCCGGCGAGCGCTTACGGAAATGGACCATGCCGACGCGGATCAGGACCGCTTCAAGAATGTCCACGCCGCTTTGGAAAAAGCTGAAAAGTTGCAAAAGGAAGGCAAGCACGCCGACGCCGAACGCATCTGGAGCGGCCTCGAGCAGCTCTACGGCAACGACCCCGCGGCCAAGAGGATTTTGGATGAGGTGCGAAAGGCGCGGCAGAAGTGAACACACGAGCCGGAAGCGTGAGCGACGGTTAGCCCGGATATTTCATCGTGCCGTCTGACTGGATGGGATCTTGGCTCGTGCGCGGGGAAAGCTTGTGGAGGTGCTGAATGCGCGGACTGCCCCCTTCCCCCAGTGTGTCGGGCCTTTGCATGGCTTGCAGATTTGGTCGGCGAACGACTTCGACCGATTGGTTACGGACTGAGTTGGGGGCTTGGCTCGGCGCTGTTCGGTGGCGTATCGCTCAAGCGTTGCGCGACGATGCGAAAAAGGCTTTGCCAGGTGTAACTGCTCGACATTTTCACCACGATCCGTCGCACACTGCGTACAATCCAGTGCGCCAATCTTGAAGAGCTTCAAGCGGATGGTGCCGACCTCTGCTCGCTCCAGGTCGGTGTTGCGCAGGGCGTGGCGGCGCAGGTGCGAGATCAACACATACGCGGCCGCCGCCAACAGCACGCGGAACTGATTGGCGACGAAGCGATGGCAGCTCGTGCGGTCGGCGAACAGGCCGAGCTGTTGTTCCTTGATGCGGTTTTCGGTGTCGCCGCGTTGGCAGTAGTTGTCCTCATACAACTCACGACCATCGTCCGTGAGATTGGTGACGATGAAACGCGGGTTGGCTTTGCCGTCCTTGGCTCCGGGCAGATACTCGGCCTTGGCGATGACGCGACGCAGTCGGCTCCAGGTGCCGGCGGCGTCGAGAAATTCATGGAAGACGCGATAGGCCTGGCCGTCGATGGCGTGTAGCTGGGCGACCTGATCGAGTTGAAATTGCACGTTGCGTTGCAACACCGGATTGCGTGCCAGGCCGAGCAGATAAAAGACGCCGTTACGCTCGCACCAGTTCATGACGCGGTGTCGGCAGAAACCGCTGTCGCCGCGCAGCACGATGCGGACGTTGGGCCATTCGCGACGGAGCCGCTGGACCAGAAGCTTCAAGATCGGTCCCGTATGCCGAGCGGCATCGATGTTCGAAGGCCGCAGATAGGCGACGAGGAGATGATCGCCGCAATGAACGTAGAGGGGCAGGAAACAGTAGTTGTCGTAGTAGCCGTGGAAGAAACGCTTCTCTTGATGGCCATGAACGATGTCGTCGGTGGCATCGAAATCGAGGATGAGTTCTTCGGGGGCTTGGGGATGGTCTAGGTGAAACGACTTAATGAAGGTTTCGACGAGTACGGCGGAGATATGGAAGAGAGTCTTGCGGGAAACGCGATTTTCGAGTCGGCACAAGGTGGGCGGTGAGGCGAGTTGGGGAGCGTCGTCGGGACCGGGATGATCGGTAACGGCTTGCCAGAGCGGATCGTCGCGAAGCTGCTGATGATCGTTGAGATCCTCGTAGCCGCAAGCGATGGCGAAGATTCGCTGAGCCAAAAGAGCACGCTGCGGATGCAGGATGAGGGCGGGCTGGCGTGGATCGGGAATAACACGATTGAGGGCATCGATGAGTCCGAGCTGTTGATCGACCTGTCGGAGCAGCAGTGCGCCGGCATCGGAGGTGATGGACCCGCCCGCAAAATCGGCAGTGAGATTGCGACGATCGAGGCTGGTAAATGGTACGGGTGTTTCGTTACACTGTGTCATCGCGAAGGCTCCTGGCCAAGTGGAGTGGAAGTGTGCTAACTCCCTTCTCTACCAAACCTTGAGCCATCGCGCCATTCCAACTTCCGTCAAAACGATGAAATATCCGGGTTAGCATCCGTCGCTTACGCTTCCGGCTCGTACCATCAATTCCACTGCGCCACCGTCTTAAGCGCCACATTCAATGTCGCCCGCACCTGCTCGGCATCGTCGGCTTCGGCGGCGTGTTCAAGGTAAGCACGCAAGTGATCGATCGCCTTGTTTGGTTGGCCGTGACGGATGAAGCAGACGCCGAGGTCGCGGCGCTGCACCACGTCCTCCGGGCAAAGCTGGCACAAGCGCTCCAGCACGCGGATTGAACGAGGCCAATCGTTGCCCTTCAGATAAATCGCCTTGAGATTGTTAAGCATCCGCTGCAACATCAGCCCCAGCGGGATCGGCTCCAGCGACAATGCCGACCCCTCCACCGTTGCCCCGGTTGCTTGCTGCACGAGCGTTTCGCAGTCGGCCAACGAGAGAATTCGGCCGCCATGAAATGGGTCGATGAGGATTTCATCGCCGCGCGCCTTGGCCTGCACAATGAAGTGCCCCGGCAGACCGATGCCCGCGATGTCGAGTCCCGCCCGGCTGCCCACCGCCATCGTCACCGCCGACAGGCTGATCGGAATGCCCATGCGGCGTTCGAGCACCTGGTTGAAGTAGCTATTGCGCGGATCGTAGTAATGGCGCTGATTGCCGCGAAAGCCCATTTCGTGAAAGAGATAGCGGCACAGCCCCTGGACTTGGTGGGCGAGATGTCCGCGCAGATACGGAGCGGCTTCGCGGGCCATCGCCGCCAACTCGCCCAGATGCGCTTCGACATCGAGATCGGGGAATTCATCACGTGCCAACAACAGCGCGAGCTCCGCCAGATCAAGCGGGGCGGCCGGTTCGCGGGCAAGCAGTTTCAGGGCCGAGTCGAGCTGGAGGGACATGGATGTTGTTCACCACGCCCCAGGATAAGCGCAGCGTGCCTGGGGTTCAACCCCCAGGAACGCTCCGCTTATCCTGGGGCTTACAAGGGAATCTTGTGCTCCTGGGCGATTTTCTCGAGTTCTTTGCGAAAGTCGGCCGCGCTGGCCGGGCGATCCTGCGATCGCTTTGCCAGACATTGCCGCAGAAGTTTTTCGAGGTCTTCCGGGACATCCAGCTTGTAGGCGGACAGGCGCGGCGGTGAATCGAGGCGGATTTTTTCGATCAACTGATCGACGGTCGCGCCTTGCAGCGGTGGTTTGCCGGTCAGCATGGCGTGGAGCGTTGCCGCCAGGCTGTAGATGTCGGTGCGGGCGTCTACCGCGGCTTTCGGGCCATCGGTGCGCTCGGGAGACATAAACGGCAGGGAATCCGACGGCTGTCCGGCTGCGGAAATCGGTCGCGTCGGGTTCTCTTCCGTCGCCAGCGCCAGCATCAAATCGGTCAACTTGGTGTTCTGCGGCTTGCGTCCCACGAGGATGTTCTGCGGCGTTACATTCTGATGGACCATCCCCTTGCTGTGGGCAAATTCGAGGGCCCTCGCCAGATAAGTGCCGACGCGCACGGCCGCCTTCCAATCGAGGTTGGTCTTTTCGATGCGGCCAATGACCGAGGCGAGGCTGTCGCCGGGGATGTATTCGGTGGCAACCCAGCAGTGATTGCCCGTCTTGCCCGCGCCGAGGATTTTCAACAAATGCGGATGGCTGAGCGGCATAATCGCCTTCATCGCTTCGGTGAAGTGCTGGACCTTTTTCTCGTCCTGACCGAAATCGGGATGCAGCACCTTGAGAGCAACCGCGGTATCGGTGCGCGTGTCCCGCGCGTGGAAAATGTAACCCGTCTTGCCCCCCGCGAGCGGCGCGGTGATCTCGTAATGCGAAATCGTCTGCCCAACTACGCGCCTTGGCCCACGCGGTTGGCGACGCCTTTTCCGGGCGCGGCACTTCGCTGTCGGCCTCGACGACGAACTGCATGTGCGTCGCCCCGATGCGCACCAAATCGCCCGTTTGCAGAATGTGGCGGTCGATCTCCTTGCCGTTGACGAACGTGCCGCTGACGCTGTCGAAATCGACCAGGACATGCTGGTTGCCTTCCGGCAAGACCTGGCAATGCACGCGCGACACGTGCGGATCGGTCAGGTGAATCAGCGTCGCCCGGCTGCGGCCCACCAGTATCGGCTCGGCGCCCAGAACAAACTCACGGCCTTCATCCGGACCGGCCAGGACGATCAGTTTCTTCACCATCAATGCCTCAGTGCACGCGGGTAGATATCATTATGTATACGGCACAAACATGCGGCCTTGTAGCCCGAATTCGCGAGAATTCCTCGCGGCGTTTATCCATAAACCGCGACCTCCCTGGCTCCTGATACAATGGTGGTGAAGGAGTTTCCTATGCCATTACGCGATCATTTTCGACCGCCAGTGAGCAAGAAATCGTCGTGGGAGGGCTTTCACGCCACGTGGCCGACGTGCATCGTCCAGCAGTTACGCAAGTTGCTCCCGCCCGGTTTTGTCGCCGAGCCGCGTGTTCACCTCGGAACCTTGATGGAGATCGACTTGGGGGCGCTGGAATCGGACGACACGCCGCGAGCCGCGGTGTCAAGCGGAAACGGCAACGGTGCCATCGCGACGGCGACCGCGGCCTGGACCGCCACCCTGCCAGCCGTCGCGGTCGATACGGAACCGCCCGACGAGTATGAATACGAGGTTCGCGTCTTCGATGTCGAACGAGAACGGCAACTGGTGGCCGCGATCGAATTCGTCAGCCCTGCAAACAAGGATCGGCCGGAGTCGCGGGACTCCTTCGTGGCCAAGTGCGCGTGCGCTGTTGCGCAAGGGGGTCGCCGTCAGCGTCGTCGATCTCGTCACGATTCGTCGCTTTAACCTGTACGCTCAGTTGATGGCGTTCGTCGGTCATCCGGACCCCGTCATGACCGCCGACGGCCCTGCGACGTATGCGGCTTCTTGCCGCTGGGTCACGAAAGGCACGCGGGCGCGACTGGAGGCATGGTCCCACGCCGTCACCGTCGGCCAGCCGCTGCCGACGCTGCCGCTGTGGTTAGCGGATTCGCTCGTGGTTGCTCTCGACTTGGAACCAAGCTACGAACAGGCCTGCCACGATTTGTGGATCACGTGACCGCTGACTCATTCCGCGCCTGCCGATGATGGTTGAGCGCCAGCGGAAAGCCGATGACCATCGCGGCGCCGGCGTAGAACAGGACCACGAACAACACCGCATCGCCGAGGACATTGCCAGGCGGAAAAATCCTCGCTTTGATCAGGAGCGCGAGATTCATGTTGCGCATGGTGATTTCGATGCCCACCGCCATGCGGTCCGGGCGTGGCCAACCGAACACGCGAAATGGCAGCATGTTGAGCTGCTGCCCCGCCAGGCAGAACACAATGATCGCGATCGGCACGGGCCAGCCATACTGCGAGGGATGAATCCGTCCGCTGCCGAGCGAGCCTGCGACCATCACGATCACCACGACCAGGCCAATGCGAATGCAAATCTTGGACAGCAGGCGATGATGCCGCGGCCAAAGCCGAGCGATGACCAGACCGACCACCAACGGCAATAACAGACATAGCGCCACATCGATGATGATCGCCTCGACCGGCATCGCGAAATCGTCGGGGATATAGCGCGTGGCAAGCAGTTGCAGCATCAACGGCACGCTGACGAGCGTCAGCAGCGTGGTGACTCCGGTCAGCGAGATCGACAGCGCCATGTTGCCTCGGCCCAGATACGCGAAGAATTTGGACAGGGCGCCGCCGGGCATCGCCGCGACCAGGATCAAGCCAATCGCGATGCCGGGCTCGAAATTGCCGATCGCGTTGATGATCACAGCGACAAGGGGAACTACAAGAAGCTGCCCAATCAGGCCGCAAGCGAAGGACCGCGGCCGGCGCACGATCTCGATGAAGTCGGTGAGCGATAAGGTCATGCCCATGCCGAGCGTGAAGAGCACGAGTTGCGTGCGCGCGAAGTGATATTCGTAGGGGGGATACCAATCGAACATGATGCCGTCAGCCCGGTTGCCTCGATGCGCGGGACATGGGCATCATTTAATGGAAAAGAGGAGCCATTGGTCGAGGTGGGAGTCGAACCCACAAACAATCACCACCCTCTCAAGGTGGCCGCTTTGCCGGATTTGCGTACTCGACCTTTTCCAGGAGTCAGAGGTCAGGAGTCAGGGGTCGGCATGCTGGCTCCTGATTCCTGACCCCTGCAGATAGCACGGGTGGGATTCGAACCCACACATACCAAGGTTTGAGCTTGGCCGCTCTGCCGGTTGGCGTACCGTGCCGTCGAAAGCGTCCCCGATGGGATTTGAACCCACGACCTTCTCCGTGACAGGGAGACGAGCACTCCGGGCTGCTCCACGGGGACATTCCAGGGGTCAGGGGTCAGGAGTCAGGAATCAGGGCCTTCGCGCCTGATTCCTGACCCCTGATTCCTGACTCCTGACTCCTGATTCCTGACTCCTGATTCCTGACTCCTGATTTGCCTGGAGTGGGATTCGAACCCACACACGCTTGGGTTTAAGCCAAGCCGCTCGGCCAGTTGGCGTATCCAGGCGCGAACAACTCCGGCGGAGGGAATCGAACCAGCGTCTCCTGGGTCAAAGCCAGGCGTGTTGCCATTACACCACACCGGAAAAAGTCGGAAGGGTGGGATTTGAACCCACGTTGTCCAGCTCCCGAAGCTGGCGGATTCGCCTCTATCCTACCTTCCGAGGCAAGGAAAAAGTAAAAGGTAAAAAAGTAGAAAGTGGCATGGCTGGAGGGCATTACTTTCAATTTTTCTGACTCTACCGGATTGCGGGTGAAGGCTGGCGGCGGCCCATAAGCGATGCGGATGCCTGTAGGTTTTCGAGCCAATCTTCGCAATAGCGCTTGCCGCTCAGGCGATGAGCGGGACTTTGATGCTCGCGCACTTTGCCACTGCGTCTTGCGAACGGGCGGAAATTCAACAGCAGTGCCCAGCCACGCAGGCGTCGCTGCGAGCTGGCTTGGTGGCCATGCAGGCCTCGGCCCGCGTACACCAGCCGATGCATTCGGTTCATCGGCCGATCGACCGCATTGCTCGTGCGCCGACATCCCGGATGATCGTACGCCACTGCATATTCCTCGGTCCGCTTCCACAACTTGGCCGCCATCTCTCGCACTGAGGCTGTCCATGTTTGCGACTCAAACCACGTGCGAAACGTCTCCATGCGGCTACGAAATTCCTCGGACGTCTTGGCCCAATAGACCTCCCACACGTTGCGATGCAATTCATGGTTCTTGCGGCTGCGATCGCGTATCTTCAGGAAGCCATGCAGAAAACAGAGAATCACCACGATGTTTGAAAACCCGGCCTGGAACGCGTTCTGCGTGGCCGCCCAGCCATCGGTGTTGACGGTCTTGGGCGCGTAGTCAGGATCCAGGTTGCGTGCCTCCGCCGCGAACTCACCATAGGCGGCGGTGAGATGCTCGTCGTCCGCGGCCTTCGTCAGGCCGACGCCGAGGATGCAACCTTCCGCCACCGTGGTCGCCACATAGCCTTTCGCACCGTTCCAATCGACATGGTGTTCGTCGGCAGCGAGGTGTTCGGGTAAGCGCTCAGGATCGCGCACCGTAGTGCCGACGAGATTGTTTCGGCCCAAACGTTCCACCAATCGCTGCCAGTACATGTCGCTATGGCCAAAGCCTTGCGTCAACACCCAGCAGGGGACTCCGAAGGACGCCAACAGCAGCGGAAATTCGATTGCGTCGGTGGTTGCGGTCATGTAGCTCATGACGAAGCAGGGCCTCAGGTGAAACGCTTCGCTGCCGCCTTTGGGCCTGATTTTTCGCAACTGTATGCCGTCGAGTTTTTTCGATGGCCGACCGAAGCCATGAAAAGCGTAGCCGTTGAGCAAGCAAGGCGGAAGCAATTCAGGGCACTCAGCCATGATGGAATCGACTATTTTTCGCACCTTGCCAGCGTCGTGCCAACATTGCTCGAACTGTTCGCGGGTCATCGGGATGACGATCTGTTTCTCCCCGCGTTGGGGTTGCGACGGATCGGCCGACCGACTACGATTCAACACCCGGGTTCGCTTCGGAGCATCCATGCTCATTCCTCCTGCTTGGTAACAGAAGAATGCGCAAAATGCCCACCGCAGTGAAGCCCGGTTTTTCACCCTTCCTTTCGCACCCGCAATCCGGTAGAGTCAGCTATTTTTTAATTTTAACTTTTGCCTTGTTGTCAATTGGGGTCGGAGGGAGTTGGACCCTCACCACCTGATTAAAAGTCAGGTCCGCTGCCGTTACGATCACGACCCCGCCAGCCGCTTGCGTTTAGCGCTCGCGGGATTCAGCGAGCGCTAAACGCAAGCAATCAGTGGCTCGTACGGGAGTCGAACCCGTCTTTGCTGCGTGAAAGACAGCCGTCCTGTGCCGCTAGACGAACGAGCCGGAAAAACGCGAGGGGCCAGGCATCTTTGGCAAGACACCTGGCCCCTCGCAGTACAGCGTGCACGGGAAAGCCGATGTCAGAGCCTGAGCGGATACGGTTGCGCATCGAGCAACCGCGGTTCTTGCAAGCGTTCAAGAGCTAAGGCCTGGCGTTTCATGGTTCTTCCCTTTTTGAATGGACGCTGATAGGACGCAGCGGTTGCGCGAAAGGTTCGCGGGACTTTGGAATTATCGAGGAAACGCGGGCGGGCTCGCTGGTGCCGCATTCCCCTTGTTGTCCTTGCGAGCCTCTATTTTTCTGATGGCATCTTCGACGCGCCCGGACCATCCTCCATACAACGATTTGTTGGCACGCAGCGCACGGGAGAGCCGATTTAGCCCCTGGCCCAATCTCACCGAGCAAGTCAACCGCGCGGAGAAAGGTATTCTCGTCGCATCCCGATTTCTCGCCCTTGACCACCTCCACGAGGGCAGGCACGCCGTCCGGATTCTTTGCCACCCACCACAATGCCCCCGCAGCTGCGAGGCGAATCTTGGCGTCGTCGCGTTTAAGCGCATCCTTCAGGTAGGGAACAGCTTCTTTCGCCTTCGGGCCGACAGTCCCTAACACCTCGATCACCAGCTTGGGGTCGCGGGCACGGTCTTCCTTTAGCAACTTGATCATCGCGGGCACGACCGATTTGGCGTCCACTGCAATCTCACAGAGAACCTCGGCGATCAGTTGGCGGTACTCCGGCGAGCGATCATCCAGAAGTTCCAAAAGCTTCGGCACAGCGGAATCGGCATTCGCTCCAAATGCTGCCACCGCCAGCGCCGCCTGTTGCTGCTCGGTGTCCGTAGCGCCTGTTTGCAACCGCTCGACCCAATAGGCAAGCGGCTTGCCCTTATAGCGAGGCTCGGTTTTTCCAGCGGCGGCGTGCGCCGAAAATGCAAAGAGCGCGACTAGGGAGAGAATGCGAAGCGATTTCATGGTGACTCCTTTCAAGAATTGGTGGCCGAAAACTCACCGATATTATGCCAACCGCGGCCCAAAATCGCTACTCCACCTCATCCAGCAGATGCCCGAGCTTGTCCTTCTTCGTCTTGAGATACCGCGCATTGTGCGGGTTCGGCTCCGTCTGGATCGGCAGGCTCTCGACGATGCGCAGGCCATATCCATCCAAACCGACGACCTTGCGCGGGTTGTTGGTGAGCAACCGGATATCACGCACGCCGAGGTCGAAGAGGATTTGGGCGCCGATGCCGTACTGGCGCAGGTCCGGTGCATAGCCGAGGCGTTGGTTGGCTTCGACGGTGTCGAGCTTTTCTTCTTGCTGGAGCTTGTACGCCTTGAGCTTGGGCAACAGGCCGATGCCGCGGCCTTCCTGGCGCATGTAGAGGACGACGCCTTTGCCGGCCTGGGCGACCTGGGCCATCGCTTGATGGAGCTGCGGGCCGCAATCGCACAGCAGGCTGCCGAGGATGTCGCCGGTCAGGCATTGGCTGTGGATGCGCACGATCACCGGCTCGGCCTGCATCGGGATGACGCCGTTGACTTCGATGCCGACGCCCCCCATGCACAGGGCGAGGTGCGGCTCCGGATCGACGACCGAGGTGTACGGGATCAAATCGAAGTCGCCGAACTTGGTCGGCAGCTTGACGACGAGCTCGCGGTGGATGAGGCGCTCGCGTTGCCGACGGAATTTGATGAGGTCCTCGATGGTGCACATTTTGATGCCGTGCTCCTGGCAGAATTTGCGCAGGTACGGCAAGCGGGCCATGGTGCCATCGGGGTCCATGACCTCGCAGATGACGGCGGCTTCTTTGAAGCCGGCGAGGCGGGCGAGATCGACGCTGCCTTCGGTATGGCCGGCGCGCACGAGAACGCCGCCTTCCTTGGCCCGCAAGCCGTCCATGTGCCCCTTGCCGCGAATGAGGTCGGCTGGCGCGGTGCTGTCATCGATGGCGACGGCGACAGTGCGGGCGCGGTCGAACGCGCTGGTCCCGGTGGTAATGCCAAAACGGGCGTCGAATTTTTGGGTGAAGGCGGTAGTCGGTCCATCGATGCTGGTGCCGCCGGCGACCTCCAGATGCAACCGATCGCAGATTTGCCCCGCCATCGCCAGGCAGAGGATGCCGCAGCCGTTGCGAACCATGAAATTGATCGCTTCCGGCGTCGCGAATTCCGCGGCGATGACAAAGTCGCCTTCGTTCTCGCGCTGCTCATCATCGACCAGCACGATCATGCGGCCCGCCTTGAGCTCCGCGAGAGCTTCCTCGATTGGGACGAAGTCTGTCGAATTCGGCATGTTTGTTGCTCTTGTGAAAGTCGGCGTTATCATTATTCAGCAGTGAACCATTTTAGCGTTACGGCCGCGAAGCGAAACGCTGTTTCGTGGGATCGCGTGCTTGACCTGTGCGGTGCGAGTTTGGACAATTGATTATATCGGTCGTGCCGCCTCCAGCGCAGAGTGCCCCCTCACCCCCGGCCCCTCTCCCCCGGCGGGGAGAGGGGAGTGCTGCTCGAGTCCCGCCTGGCGCATCGCTTCCGCTGCCGCAAATCAGGTTGGCGAAAACCTGAGCAGACATGGTGAAAGAATCCTCAGATGAGTAATCGTCGCGTTGGTCTTTGGTTGATCGGGGCCGTCGGCGGAGTCAGTTCCACGGCGGCGCTCGGCATCTCCGCCTTGAGCCGCAATCTCACGGACACCACCAGCCTGGTGACGGCCACGCCCATGTTTGAGGGGTTGGATCTCGACGACTTCCCGCAATTCGTGGTGGGCGGCCACGACATTCGCCGCAGCAACTATGTCGAAGCCGTGCGCGATCTGCACCAGCGTTCCAACGTCTTCAACGAGGCGCTGATCCGAGCCTGCCAACCCGATCTCGATCAATGGTCCGCCAACGTCCGCCCCGGCACCGTGCTCGGCTCCGGCCCGACCATCAGCAAGCTCGCCGACATGCCGGAGGTGCAGCGCGTCAGCACGCCGAAGGAAGCGATCGAGCGCGTGCAGGCCGACCTGAAGGAATTCCGCGAGCGCAACAAGCTCGACCAGCTCGTGGTCGCGAATGTTTCCTCGACGGAGCCGCCGAAGAATCTCGATGATCGCTACGGCAGCATCGCCAAGTTCCGGGCCGCTCTCGAAACGAGGGACGCCTCGATTCCGGCCAGCGCCTTGTACGGCTGGGCGGCCCTCGATCTCGGCGTCCCGTACATCAATTTCACGCCGTCGCTCGGCGCCTCCTTCCCCGCCGCCCTCGATCTTGCCAAGGAACGCAAGACCAGCGTGTGCGGCAAGGACGGCAAGACCGGCGAAACGCTCATGAAGACCGTCCTCGCCCCCATGTTCGCCTACCGCAACTTCAAAATCCTGAGCTGGGTCGGCCACAATATCTTCGGCAACCGCGACGGCGTCGTCCTCGACGATCCCGCCAACAAGGCGTCCAAGGTTCAGACCAAGGACCAGGTCGTCAGCTCCATCGTCGGCTACAAGCCGCAAACGCACGTGTCGATCGAGTACATCCAATCGCTCGACGACTGGAAAACCGCCTGGGACCACATCCATTTCCAGGGCTTCCTCGGCACGAAGATGATCCTGCAATTCCTCTGGCAAGGCTGCGATTCCCTGTTAGCCGCCCCGCTCCTGATCGACATCGTGCGCTTGACGCTCCTGGCCCAGCGCCGTGGCGAAGTCGGCGTGCTCAAGGATCTGGCCTGTTTCTTCAAAAGTCCGATGGGTTGCGAGGAGCACGATTTCTTCAAGCAGATGGAGATGCTGGCGGCGTATGCGGGGACGGCAAAGTGACCAGGCTCGAACGTCGCCGCGAGTCGCGGTTCCAAGACGTGTTCGGGTGTGGTAGAATTTGGCTGTAAGAAAACGGAGGAAGCCGATGATCCCCATCCGAATCAAGACCCGGATAGAGTCAGAGACGCTGGTGTTGCCGGAACTTAAGCATTTGGTTGGCAAAACCGTGGAAATCCGCGTTACCGAAACGGCGGAATCGGCACTCGATCGGCTACTTGATTCCGATTACCATGCCGATTGCGAAGCTGACACTTCGCCCGAAGTGGCGCTGGCCGACGTTCGAGCCGGCCTCGCGAGTATTCCGGGCGACATGACTGCCGACTTTGCAGCCGAGCGAGACGAGCGTTAAGATGGCCACACATTTCTTTGACACGAGTGCCATCAGCAAGCATTACCATGCCGAGAAAGGGACCGCAAAGGTCGATGCGCTTCTTGATTGGCCGAAGGCCGACCAAGTAATCTCCCGCTTGTCGGTTGTCGAATTGCACTCGGTATTCGCCAAAAAGGTCCGGATCGGCGAACTCGACGCTGCGGATTTTCAGAATTTGACGCGCCGTTTTCGCGGTGATGTGGCGGCGCGACGCTTGCAAGTAATCCGGTTGACTGCCGCTCACTTCCAGTCGGCCGAGCGGCTGATTCGACGGATCGGGTTAATCAAGAATCTTCGAACGCTCGATGCTCTTCAACTGGCCGTGGCGATCGACCTCAACGAACCCGGTCAGCCAATCGAATTCGTTTGTGCCGACCATGGCCTTTGCTCGTTGGCCATCGCTGAGGGTCTTTCGGTCGTGAACCCAGAAGTGCCATGACGGCCAAAACGCGAGCCCGATGGGCTGCGACGAGCACGATTTCTTCAAGCAGATGGAAATGCTGGCGGAGTATTGCGGTCAAGCGAGAAGCGCGTGAACCCCGCATGTCGTGAACCCCGCATATCCCGCATATAATGGACGGCAGGAGGTAACCTATGCCGATTCACGACTGGACACGGGTGGACTCCGGCATCTTTCATGCGTTCCACCACGGTTGGATCGAGGAACTTGCGCGGGCGCTTAATCGCGGCGTTTTGCCGTCCGATTATTATGCATTGCCAGAGCAACATGCCGCTGGATTCGGTCCCGATGTCCTGACATTGCAAGGATCAGAGTGGGAGGACGCCGATTTGGGTGGAGCTCAAACCACCAGCGCGGTACTCACGGTGCCGAAACTCACGCCGATCGCCGAGACCGATATGGAATTCTATCGCCGCAAGCAAAAAACCGTCACGATCCGGCACGTGAGCGGCGATCGGGTAGTGGCAATGGTGGAAATCGTGTCGCCGGGCAACAAGGCCGCGCGAAATGCAATGCGGGCATTCGTCGAGAAGGCGGCCGAGTTGTTGGCCAAGGGGATTCATCTGCTGATCATCGACCTTTTTCCGCCGGGCAAGCGCGATCCGCAGGGCATTCACGGCGAGATTTGGCAAGAAGTCGCGGGTCAGGAGTACACGGCGCCGACCGAAAGGCCGTTGACGCTGGCCGCATACGAAACGGGCAACACCTTGCGAGCCTACGTGATTCAGGTGGCCGTTGGCGATGCGCTCGCGGACATGCCGCTTTTTCTGGCGCCGCAGCAAGCGGTGACTGTGGCGTTGGAAGCAACCTACAATGCCGCATTCGCCGAGGTGCCGCGCCGCTGGCGACGAGTGCTTGATCCTGTGCAGTGATTCGTTGTTGCCATCCGAGAGGCGGCCTACGTAATGCGAAAGGTATCATTGATCGTTGGGGTGCTGCTGGCGATCGTCGGAACCATTTACTTGGTGTCGGTGTTCTGGTGTTACCATGGCCAGTTTTCGCATTGCAATTTCCAAAAAATTGCCGCAGGGATGACGTTGCGTGAAGTTGAGGCGATTCTCGGAAGCCCCGGAATTGAAGTAAGGGAATCTGAATTGCCGGGGATCGTTGATTGGGACGCGCCCGTGGATTCGCCAAAAAGAATCAAACCCGTTATCGCCGGCGAGAAATACTACCGCTGGGAAGATGGGGCCCGATACATTCTCGTCAGCCTTAATAATGGCGCAGTCCGCGAGAAAAATTATTGGGAACCCAGCTTTTGATTTGCTGTTGATGGCCGTCAGGACGAACAATGAAACTCGCATTCAGCACCAACGCCTACCTGAAATTCTCCTTCCCCGAAGCTGTCCGCCGGCTCGCCAAGATCGGTTACGCCGGCGTCGAGATCATGGCGGATGTGCCGCACGCTTGGCCCGCGTTCATGCTCGACGAGCAAAAGCAAGAGATTCGGCGAGCGCTAAACGAAAACAACCTGCAAATCTCCAACATCAACGCGTTCATGATGCATGCCGTCAATGATCCGCGGCAAAAGTATTGGCATCCGTCCTGGATCGAGCCGGATCGGCATTATCGCCAGATTCGCATCGACCACACCAAGCGGGCGCTGACGATGGCGAAGGACCTCGGCGCTCCGTGCATCACGACGGAGCCGGGCGGGCCGGTCGAAGCGGGGCAATCGTGGGCGGCGGCACTCAAGCTGTTCGTCGAGATGATCAAGCCGGTCGCCGAGCACGCGGAGAAGGGAAGGAGTCTTGCTGCTGGTGGAGCCGGAGCCTGATTTGCTGATCGAGACGGCGGATCAGTTCCTGGAATTCATGCAGCACATCCAATCGCCGGCGGTCGGGCTGAACTTCGACATCGGCCATGCCTATTGCGTCAAGGACGATCCGGCGGCGACCATTCCGCGCGTGGCGAAATATATTCGCCACTTCCATCTCGAAGACATCGCGGCGACGCGCGTGCATCATCACCTGGTGCCGGGCGAAGGGGCCATCGATTTCGAGGAGTGCTTTCGCGCCATTCAGGCCATAAAATACGACGGCTGGGTGACGATCGAGCTTTACCCCTACGTGGACGATCCCGACCAGGCGGCCCGCACGGCCTTGATGCGCGTTCAAGAAATCCTCCGCCAAGCCCCACCATAAGCGCAGCGTTGGCGCGGGTAGCGCGTCGCGGATTCAACCCCCACCAACGCTGCGCTTATGGTGGGGCTTGCATGAAAATATGAAAAACCTATACCCCTACGCACAACTGGTGCGCTTGCCAAACACGTTCACGGCGATGGCTGACATCGCGCTCGGCGCCCTTGCGACGGACCTGATCCTGAGCCGCTGGTACGTGTTCTTGTGCCTGCTTTTCGCATCAACGCTGCTCTACTGGTCGGGCATGATCTGGAACGATTACTTCGACGTGACGCAAGACCGCAAGGAGCGCCCCAATCGGCCGCTGGCGTGCGGCAATGTGCCGATGCGGACCGCGTTTCTGCTGGCGATCGGCTGCATGGCAGCGGCGCTTACTTTGGCTGGCTTGGTGGATGTAGTCAATGTTTTGTGGCCGCTAAATCCCGAGGCGTCAAGGCGCATTTGTGCGTTTCCGATTGCCGTGATGCTGGTGGTTGCCATTTTTCTTTATAACGGCGTCTTCAAGGCGACGTTCGCCGGGCCGATTTTGATGGGGACCTGCCGATTCTTGAACATACTTCTTGGGCTGTCGATCCTCGGCGCGTGGCCTCCTGCGTGGGGCTGGCTGGTTGCGATGGTGATCGGCATCTATATCGTCGGCGTCACCTGGTTTGCTCGCACGGAAGCCCAGACGAGCAAGCAACCGATGCTGATCGCGGCGGCGATGGTCATGCTGCTCGGCCTGCTGCTAGCGCTGACCGTGCCGGCTGTCGCGATGGAGGCGCCGGAAGGATATCATCCCTCGCTTTTTTTCCCGTACTTGTTGGCCACATTCGGCGTTTACCTCGGCGTGGCAATCCTGCGAGCAATCCGTCGTCCGGACCCGTCGCGTGTGCAGCCAGTCATCCAGCGAGCGGTGCTGGGACTGGTGATCCTCGACGCGTTATTGGTCAGCGCATTCGTCGGCAGCTTCGGGCTGCTCTTGGTGATCCTGCTGATTCCGGGTATCATCCTGGGACGCTGGTTGTATTCGACGTGAGCGGGCGGGAATCCAATTCATGACCATGGCAATGCTCAATGTGCAGACACTGCGCGTCGGCTCGCTCACGCTGCGATCGCGCTATTTCCTTTCGCCGCTTGCCGGGTACACCAATCTGCCGTTCCGTGTCGCCGTGCGTGAGCTGGGCGGCCTCGGGCTGGCAACCACCGAACTCGTCAGCACCCGTGCTTTGCTCCTGAATAGCCGCAAGACCAAGGAATTCATCGAAACGTGTGCCGATGACGCTCCGCTCGCCGTGCAAATCTATGGCGCCGACGCCGGCGAAATGTGCGAGGCGGCGCAATGGCTGGAGAACTATGGCGCCGCCGCCATCGATATCAACATGGGCTGCCCGGTTGCCAAGGTCGTCAAGAATGGCGGCGGGTCGGCCATGATGTGCAACGTCGGCGCAACCGCCGCTCTGGTCCGCTCCATCGTCGAGGCCGTCCGTATCCCCGTCACCGTCAAGATGCGGCTCGGCTGGGACGAACTGACGCTTACCGCTCCGAAGCTGGCCCGCGAATTCGAACAGGCCGGGGTCGCTGCCGTCACCATTCACGGCCGCACCCGCGAACAGGGATTTTCCGGCCGCGTCAATCTTGCCGGCATTCGCGCGGTCGTCGAAGCGGTCGAGAGCATGCCGATCATTGGCAACGGCGATGTCCGCTCGATCGCCGACGCCGAACGCATGTTCGCCGAGACCGGGTGCGCCGGCATCGGCATCGGCCGCGGCGCGTTGCTCAACCCGTGGATTTTCGCCCAGCTCTGTTCCTTCGAGCGCGACGGCGACATCGGCGCGATCCCCGGCTATGAGCGCCGGCTCGATTTCATGGCCCGGCATTATCAACTTCTCGTCCAGCAACGCGGCGAACGCCATGCGAGCCTGACGTTCCGCAAGTGCGGCGGCTGGTATTCGCGCGTGCTGAAACCGGGCAAGGAGCTGCACCGGCGGCATGATGATGCTGGAGCGCGTCGCCGATTTCGAGGACATCGTGGCGACGCTGCGAGCGAAGGGACCGCCGCCGCACTGGAAAGCTGGCGAAATGCCGGAGATTGCGGTGCCGGCGGGGCCGATTTCACACTGGTAGGACGGGTTAACACAAAAGCCCCAGGATAAGCGCAGCGTTCCTGGGGTTCGAACCCCAGGAACGCTGCGCTTATCCTGGGGCTTGAGAAACCTCTCTTGGCAATCACGCCCCCTTGTGCTATTCCTCCGCCCCTCACGGAGGATCAGCCAGTGGCCAAGGAACGGATCACGCCCGCGTACACCACACGGCTCGGGCGCGCTTATCTCGGCGATGCGGCCGAGGTTCTCACGCAGGTCGCCGATGAATCGGTGTCGCTCGTCTTCACCTCGCCTCCCTTCGCGCCTGCGCCGCCAAAAGGCTTACGGCAACGTCACCGCCGAGGATTATATCCAGTGGTTTTGGCCCATCGTCGAGCAGATTCAACGTGTGCTCCGACCCGATGGCAGCTTCGTCATGGAGCTCGGCGGGGCATGGAATCGCGGCGGCACTCGCTCGCTTTTTCCCTATGAGCTGCTGATTCGCCTGGGCAAGCTTTTTCATCTGGCTCAGGATTTTTACTGGTACAACCCGTCGCGCTTGCCCACACCGGCCGAATGGGTGACCATCCGCCGCACGCGCGTCAAGGAAGCCGTGACCCACATCTGGTGGCTGTCGAAGACGCAGGAGCCGCAGGCCGACAATCGGCAGGTGCTCGTGCCGTACAGCAAGTCGATGAAACGGCTCTTGAAAGACGGTTATCAGCCGGCGATGAGACCGTCGCAACACGAGATCGGCCCGCACTTCCAGCGCGACAACGGCGGCGCGATTCCGCCCAATGTGCTGACCGTGCCGAACACGCGCTCCTATGACGAATATCTTTTCAAGTGCCGGGCGGCGAAATTGCCGATCCATCCAGCGCGCTTTCCGCCGGAGCTGCCCGATTTCTTCATTCGCTTTCTGACGCAACCGGGGCAGCTGGTGCTCGACCCGTTCGCCGGCAGCAATACGACCGGCCAGGTCGCGGAACGGCTCGAACGCAAATGGTGCAGCATCGAGCTCAGTGCGGATTATGTCGCGGGATCGAAATTGCGGTTTACGGATGCGGCGGAGGCGGCGTGAAAAGGTTTGTGTTTAGGCAAGCGGCAGGAAATCATCTACCCCCCTCTCCCTTCGGGAGACGGGTTGGGGGTGAGGGCAGAACCCTCAAAACCTGATTGAACACCTCACCCCCCGGCCCCTCTCCCGGAGGGAGATGGGAGAAAAACTCTTGCCGCTCGCTTTCAGCGCTCGCAGGGAACTGCGAGCGCTAAACGCAAGCGAAAAATCACCGGCCGCGCGTGCGCAGCAGGTTGAGGTGGCGTTCGAAGCGATCCTCCATGTAGCGGTGGATGTTCGTCATGACGCGAATGTCGCCCGCCGTCACTTGACGGCCGCCCGATGTCTCGCCGTCCACGTCGGCCAAGACGCGATCCAGCTCGGCCAGCGTTCTGTCCATCTCTTCAATCCGGGCTTCGATCTGATCGCCCTTCATGTTTTCGCCGATGCCCCAGAATCGGCTGGCGTCGGCGAACGTGAGATCGTGCTTGCGGTTCTCCTCGAATTTCTGCACCGCGCTCGAATCGAACAGCACCTTGAGAAAGCGATCGTGATCGCGGTTCAAGCGGAGCATGGATCCCGCTGGGGGCGCCTCCTCCTCCTGCAGCATGACGCGCCGGACCACGTTGCGGCCTTCGCGTGTCATGGCGTAGAGCTTTTGCCCCATCTTGACGAGCCAGCCGCGCCGGGCCAGCCCTTTTTCCCCCATGATGCTTGAAAGGATTTTGTTCGAGTCCGGATACTTGTCCGTGAATCCCTTCAGGCCGAAGGTGCTCGGAAACTTCAGCCAGGAGGCGACAATCAGCATTTCGGCCGTGAATGGTGATTGCCCTTGCTTCTCCAGGTGATCCGCGGCGACGAGAATTTTCTCTGGAACCGTGAAATCATCCACATTCGGTTTCGCAGACACAGTGGTCCCCCAATCGTCTAAGGTTTGCCAGAATGGATACGAACCTCCTTTGGTTACGATCCCCCACACAGATTGAAACAATTTGACGTGTCAACGTCAAATCAATTTATGAAAAGCCTGCAATGGATTTTGCAGCCGCGCGCCGGGCTTGCGATCGGTGCAGGCAGCTGAAACGCGGCCCGGCTCGCAAGTCTTGCCAGCTGGTGCGCCACAAGAGGCGATGCGAATGCACTTTACGATTCGCAATTATTCACCGAACGCGGCTATCGGCTCATTCGACTTCTTCAAGGTCCGCATCCGCCTTCATGATTTCGCGCAGCAGCACCGTCGCGTAGCTTCCCGCCGGCAAAGTGAAACTCAGACGCACACCGTCCGCTTCGACCGCAGCTGAGAGATCCGGCACGTAGACAAGATTATGCCGCCGCGTTCCTTGCAAGAGCTTGCCGAAGCCTTCGAAGGAAGATGCGCCGAGCGCGAATGCCGCGAGCGCCGCCTGTTCGCGCTGGGCCGCCTCGTCCTTGGCGGCGAAGGTCTTGCGGCCAAAGATCGGCCCGGCACTGACGATCTCGCGGGCATCGAAGCGGCGCTGCTCCGCTTCGAGATCGACCGCGACGAACATCCCGCCAAACGGAATCTTGCACATGACATCTCCCGGCAACACGCGCCGCAACAGGCCCTCACGCATGCGCTGAGCAAGAACGTGATTGAACAGGGCCGACTGCGCCGCCGACAAGGCGAGCTTTTTCAGGAACGGCTTGTGAATCGATTTCTCGCCGCGCAAGAGTGCCAGACCCATCTGCAAGGTCTCGCCGTCACGGCCGAAGCGCTGCGGGCCGTAGAAATTGGGCAAGCCGTGATCGCGGATGCGTTCGATCAAATCTGCAAGCAGGCTCGATACCCCTCTCCCCCCGGGAGAGGGGCAGGGGTGAGGGTGCATTTCTGGCTTTTCTTGGAACTCGCCCTCACCCCCAGCCCCTCTCCCGGAGGGAGAGGGGAGTTGGTCAGAAAGCGCTACATCGCGTATCAGGATGCGAAAGCGATTGCCGTGCAGGTGGCCTGGGCGTAGCTTGTTGCCATGCCGGCTGACGCGCAGGACGGTAATGCCCTCGCCGTCGAGTTGCGCCAAACGTGATTCGACCGACGCGGGAAGCGAAACCCATTGGCGGGTGACGGCCCGGCGATCTTTGAGCCCGGCCGTGCCGATCTCGCCCGGCGGGACGGCGAGCCGCTTGGCGATTTGGCGCGTGAAATATTCTGCTCCCATGTCGCGTTTTTCGATCCAGAGATAAAGGAAATCGCCTTGCCCCGACGGCTCGTAGGCGGGAATTTCCTCGACCTCGAAATCTTCGGGAACAGCTTTGATTTTGCCGCCAATACCTGGTAGATCGACAGTAAGCAACGGCGGCGAAAACGCATCATCGAGCGGAGTCATCGGTTCCTTTCGTTTCGTGGGTTATCAGATAACATACGAGGAGGAGGATCGGACATGAACACAGCATTAATGGTACTTTGCCTTGCGGGAGCCGGGACAGTCGGCCAACCGGAGGACACGGTCTTCAAAGCGCCGCGCATCGAGGTCAAGACCCGCACGCACAAGGACAAGACCTATTCCTACCTGCTCTACAATCGAGTCTATCTCGGCCAGCAATACCACAAATCCGACACGGAACCCGACCTGCCGCGCTTGCCGACGACCTATTTCCACGACAAAAGTCCGATCGGCTTGGTTCTGAAAGATGCGAAATCGTTCCCCAAGAAGGCTGAGCCACCGGTCATGGTGCTCGGCATGGACGTCGGCACGCTGGCCGCCTACGCGCAAGCCGGGCAAACCTTCCACTTCACTGAGCGTGTGCCGGCATTGGTGAAGCTCTCGTTGCCGGACAAGGGAGGGAAGCGTTATTTCACTTTCATACAAGACGCCATAGATCGCGGCGCCAAGGTGAAACTTTTCGAAGGCGAACCGAGAGAAATGCTCGAAAAGCACAGCAAGGACAAGTTCTACAAGGTGATCGTCGTCGAAACCTACAAGCTGCCGGTCATCGAAGTCCACAAGGAGCTGCTAACCAAGGAAGCGCTGCAACTGCTGATGAGCAAGCTCACCGACGACGGCATTGTCTGTTACCACACGTCCAATCGCTATTACCAGATGGCGCCGATCATCGCAAGTGCTGCCAACGAGCTTAAGCTTGCCTGCATCGTCGGAAAAGATTCACGAGACGGCATCGAGCCCCACCGCTTCAGCTCCGAATGGGTGATGGTCGCGCGCGACCAAAAGCACTTAGCCAACCTGAAAAATGACCCGAACAAAAGGGACGGAATCGAGGGCACCTTTTGGCACGAGCCTGTTCTTACCAACATCTCAAGCGGCCGATTGATGACCGTGAAAGTCAACAAGGAATTTCTGTGGACCGACAACGGAGAGCAATCGTTTCGGGGGCTTTACAACTCCGATCCAGAAATCGACAAATTGCACGACGTGAGACGGGATGTGGAGGATTTCCTCAACGATTCCGTCGGCATCACCTATGAGCGGACACGGTATGTCAGCCGTCCGGTAAGTGACCTCATCCGTGCGTGGAGCAAGGCGTCGGCCGAAAAGCTTAATCGCAATTCACCCTTGACCGCCAAGAAAACCCAGGAAAAGAAGAAATAATGGACCTCGACGCCAAAGTCTGCTACTGCTTTCACGTGACGCGCCGCAAGCTCGTCAATTTTGTCCGCCAGCGCCAGCCGAAGGTGCCGAGCCAGCTTTCGGAGTGCGGCGGCGCGGGAACGGGGTGCGGCTGGTGCATTCCGTTCCTGAAGCAGATTCACGCGCAGGCCGAGGCCGATCTGGAGATATTGACGCCGGAGGAATACGCGGCCCGGCGTGCGGAGTACATCAAGGCGGGCAAGGGGAAGCCGCCGCCGGGAGCGACGCCATTGCCGGCGGAGGAATGATTATTCTTCGATGCGATCATCCGCCGGCCGTCGGCGCCGCGGTGAGTCATCGATGTCGTCGGCTTCATCGCGCCAGTGGCCCGGGCGCTCCCTTTCACGCCGGCGGGCGGCGCGGCGTTCCTGGCGCTCCCGGTCCGCTTCCGTTACCGCTTCGACGAATGGCTCCGACACGCCCCCAAGCAGAACCTCCTTGTCGGTGATCTCCTTGGCGCGAATCGCGGTAATCTGGCAAACGACGACGATGATGACCCAGGCGACCAGCAACAAGGCGCTGAAGATGCACGCGAATGGCATGACCTGGTCGGACAGGTTCCGATCCAGATTGCCGGCGAGGACGAGCGCACCGACGCCGGCGAGACCGAACAGGAAGAATGTGCCCCACATCCACAGGTTGCGCTTGAACCAGTGCCCCTTGTGCTTATCGCAAAGCGGCACCTGCACCGTCACGCGCCGCGTGATGATTGAGGCAACGACCGCGTAGATGAGGATGTGCAGCAGGATCAGGAAATAGACCCAGCTCGCATGCCAGTGCATCTTTTTCGTGACAGTGGTGGTTGCCGGCTGGCCGCAGCGCATGCAGACTGTCGGAAGGTATCCATCCGCCTCCTGAACACTCAAACGAACCTGAGCCATATTGCATTCCCGTGTGAATTATTCCGAATCAGTCGTCGCGGCGCCGTCGGCGCGGCCTTGGTATGTCATCATCATCATCATCATCGTCGGTTTCATCGCGCCAGTGGCCCGGCCGCTCCCGATCGCGCCGCCGTTGCCGCAATCGCTTCTTGCGCACGCTCTTCCTCGGCGACCGCTTCGACGAATTTCTTCGACACGCCGACCAAGGAAATCTCTTCGTCGGTGATCTCCGCGGTCCGGATTGAATAGCTCATGCACATGATCAAGATCCCGAGCCAGATGATGCCCAGGAGACCGCTGCCGATGCAGGCGATGAGCAAGGCCGTGTCCATCGCGCGAGGCAAATTCAGGGCGATGATAAGCGAGCCGCCGCCGAGCAACAGAAACAAAAAGAACGAGCCCCATAGCACCATCGACCATTTGAACCAGTGCCCCTTGTGCTTGTCGCAAAAAGGCGCCTGCAGTGTGGCATATCTGGTCATGGCCAGCGCCATGATGCCTGGGGCCCAGGGCGGATGCCATTTCACTCGCTTGGTCTGTGTCACTGTCGCCGGTTCGCCGCAGCACATGCAAACCGCGGGCAAATACCCATCGGCCTGGTCAAGATGTAACCAAATTTGTGCCATGATCGCGTTCCGGAGCTCACAATTAGGCAGCGCTTGGGAATAGCTTCCCGGTTTCGTAGTGCCGGCTTCAGCCCGTTTCTGCCGATGACGGGCTGAAGCCCGCACTACGGAATAACGATATTGGGAAGTTATTCCTCAAGCGACACTGAGGATGGCGCTATCGAATAGACAGCGTAATCGTAGGTGGCCTTACTGTCAATGAGCAAACGGGTAGCGGATAGCGGGTTAGCGCCTGAAGCGAAGGTGTAAAATGCGCGTCTGCGCCTGGGCTTGGTTCAATCGCGCCAGGAATAATCCCGCGAACAAACATAACTCCTGGATTTCCGAGGGCTTTGTGCCCATTTTCACGAAGATTCCTAGCGCATGGGGCTGGGTGTCAGCATCTCGCGCGAGGAATGTTGCGAAACCTTGATAGGCACAGGAATTAATGCAATTCTCGACCGCGCTATGAATCGTTACTCCTCGCTTCGCCAGCGCAGCACCTGATACAGATTCGAAAAATCGTCGCTCCACGGCTGCCACGCGGGTTGGGCTTTCGCCGTGCGCCAGGCGCCCGTTTTCATGAGCGGTTCCAGATCGTCGGCATCGCGAGCGATGACCAGCCAATCGGACGGCATGATGCCGCGCGCTTTTTCCGGATCGGTCAGCACACGCTGCCGCCGGATGACGGCGACGCATGACGCATCCGCGGCGAGGTTGGCCAGTGCGGGCTCGAGATCGACAAATCGGTTGGAGATGTGGAAGGCGATCAGGCCGTTGTGTTCGAGGTGTTCGAGATCGATGGCAAGCGCCTTGCGCGTCAAGAGGTGGACCGGGATCGCGTCGGAGCCGAACGCATCGACGACGAGCAGGCCGAACTTTCGCGGCGATTTCTTGAGTTGCAAGCGGGCATCGCCGATCTCGACTCGGATGTCGGCGCCACGTGCCCGCGCATCGCTCAGGAATGTAAATAAGTTTCGGGTTCTCGGCGATGCGCTCGACGGCCGGATCGATCTCGAAAAAAGTCCAGTGCTGGCCCTGTCGTGCATACGCCGCCAGCGAGCCGGTCCCCAGGCCGATAACGCCGACCTGGTTCAGACGCGGGTCGCCGTCGAGCGTGCGGAAGACGTCGCCGATGGGGCCGATGGTGGAGTAATAGGTCAGCGGTTCACGGCGGCGCTCGGGATCGAGGCTCTGCTGGCCGTGCACGGTGTCGCCGTGTACCAGGCGATGCATGTTATCGAATGTGGTGACGCGATGGATGCCGAGGTAACTGCGTTCGCGATGGATTGGATGCGCCGTTCACGCCGGGGTCGAGGCCGCTGGCTAAAACGACGGCGGCCAGGCCGAGCACAAAGCGCGCGGGATGATTGTGCAACAGATAGCAAATGAGGAATGCGGCGCCGATGGCCGGGACGCTCAACGCCAGAAGGTTTCCGAGGCCGACCATGAGCCCGGCGCTGATGGCCGCGACGCCGACGGCCCAAAGCCAATCGTGCCGGCTCGGCCGAAGCGCGCCGTGCGGGACGACGGCGCACGCCAGCACGATCATCAGCGGATATTCCCAAAGTCCGGGGAAAATGAGCGGCGCCAAAAGGGCATTGAGCGCCCCGCCGAGAACGCCGCCGACGGCCAGGCAGAAATAGAAATCGGTCAGGTGGTCCGGGGCAGGCCGGGTGCGCGACAATTCGCCGTGGCACGCCAGCGCCAGCCAGAAAAAGCCGGCCAGGTGCAGCCCCGTGACAAGCGGCAAGGGATCGGCGGCCTCCGACAGAAGCACGATCAACAGGACGATCGCCGCCAGGGGCAGCCAGCGCACGACGAAACCATGGGTTAAGATTTTTTGCCCAGAGAAAACAATCGTAAAGGTCAACAAATACAGCCCCATCGGAATAAGCCAGAGCAACGGAATGGCAGCGATGTCGGTCGTCAAATGCGTCGTCACGCTCAACAGCAGGCTCGACGGGATCATGGCAAGGACAATCCAGCGGCCGCGCGTTCGCCCATCGGGAGCTTTTTCCACCGTGGGGCCAGGCTTTCCAGCCTGGCCATGGCGCGCTTCGATGCCTCGTCCAGGCTGGAAAGCCTGGCCCCACGGCACGCACAACGCCAATAGCCCGATCAGCCCCAGGAAACCGAAACGCCAGATGTCGCTTTGTTCCGGCAGCGGGAAAAATGGCTCCAGCACAAACGGGAAGATGGCCAAAGCGAGAAAGCTGCCGAAATTGCTGGCCGCATAGAGGAAGTAAGGATCGCGCGGCGTGCGGCAGATGAACCAGCGCTGCACCAACGGCGCCCCGGCCGCGAGCAGCACAAACGGCAAAGCGACACGCATCGCCAATTCCGCCAGCAGCCACAGCACTGGATGCCAGCCGTCGGGCGCCTCATCGCTCAGGCGGATCGGCAGCGTAAAGAAAGCGACAAAGAGGAGCAGCAGGTGCAGGAACCCGTGCCGCCGAATGCCAAGCCAGCGCGGCAGGAAATGGGCATATGTGTAGCCGACCAGAAGCCCGGCCTGGAAAAAGACCATGCAGGTATTCCATGCCGCCGGCGTCCCCCCCAGCGACGGCAGCAACATCTTGCCGCACATCGGCTGCACCAGAAATAGCAGCAAGGAGCCGAGCAGAATGGCGGCCGCGTAAAGCCAGGTCATCGAATCTCCACTGGCGAAGCCCGAGGATGAGAGCCCCACGAATCGCTGGGCCCATCGCGAGGCTTCGGATCTGTGGCCGGTTTGCCTTGACCCGCAGGGGACGCACGTTTTATAGTGGATGGGCACCCTCTGATGAGACTACCTACGAAACGGAGAAGCGCGTGGCCCGCAAATCGACAAAGAAAGCCATCCAAACCCTCGGCCTGATCGGCCTGGGGTTCGACAACCAGGACGAACACCAGCGCATCACCAAGGGGGAAGACTTCCTCCTCGTCGGCGGTTCCCAGGAGACACACGAGCGCATGCAGGACGTCGCCATCCATATTACGGAAGGCCTCAAGACGAAGGGTAAACGCCTCCACGATGCCTGCGTGGACGAAGTTGTCGAATTGATGCAGAAGGCGCTCGAACGATAGAATTGCCCATTACCTCAAATATGCGCGGCTGGACGACGAATTGAAGAAGTGAAACCCGTTGCCCTCCTTGAAGGTACATCTTCTCAGACCCCGAGGCGAAAACGTGTCGGCCGAGGACGCCAACCTGGTTCGTCGTTGCCTCAAAGGGGATGAAACCGCCATCCATGCCCTCGTGGAGCGCTTTCAGTCCGATGTGTTCGGCCTGTGCGTGCGGCTTCTGCGTCATCGGCATGACGCCGAGGATGTTACGCAGGAGGTGTTCTTACGTATTTTCCGCAGTTTGAGACGCTGGGACGCCCATCGGCCGCTCAAGCCGTGGATTATGGGGATCACGGTGAACCGTTGCCGAACCTGGATGGTGGCGCGGTCGAAACGGCCGGAGGTGGTGGATTACCTGCATGAAACCGCCGCGAGCAAGCCTGCGGACGACAGCCTGGAGCTACTGCGCGAGATCAACGCGGCCGTGCGCGAGTTGCGCTGGGAATATCGCAGTGTGTTCGTGATGTTCCATGAGCGTGGCTTGCCGTACGAAGACATCGCGGAGGCGATCGAGAAGCCGGTCGGAACGGTGAAAACGTGGCTGCACCGCGCTCGCCTGGAGGTGTTGGAGCGCTTGCGTCAGCGTGGCATGATTACTGAGGTCGAGCATGAATTGCCTTGAATGCCAGGATCTCCTGCAGAAGCGACTCGACGGTGAGCGCCTCGCCGGCTCGGAGTCGCTGGATCGGCATTTGAGCGAGTGCGCCGCCTGCCGGGAGTTGCACGCGGGTGCGGTCTGCTTGCTTGAAGGGCTCCAGCAACAACCGCAGATCAAGCCGGGGCCTGGTTTTGCGCAAGCGTTGGCCGCCGCGGTGATCCGGGACCGGCGCCGGCGTCGCGAGAGGACGCGCCGTGGCGTGCTCCTGACGGTCGCCTTGGCTGCGTCGATCATGTTGATTTTGTTGCTGGCATATCAATGGATACCTCGCCAGGAACCGCAGCAGGAATCCCCGAATCCTGGCATAGTCAAGAAGGAGCAGCCGAAATCCGCGCCGCCAAAGGAATCCTCCATTGTCAAGAATGTTGAGAAGCGCACCGCGTTGACGGAGTTTACCGAGCGCCTGGCCGACACGACCCGCGATCACGCCCAAGTGGTGCTGGTGGGAACCAATCTGGACGCAGTCGAAAAATTGCCGGTGAACGAATTGCCGATGATCGACCCGAGCGTGCGCGAGGCTGGGCAAGAAGTCAGCGACGGCGTCCGCACCGTGACGCGCAATGCCCGCAAGGCCCTCGATTTCTTCGCTCGTGAATTACCGATGCCGGAGATCAGCGAACAAAGAGATTGATTTGCGTTATTTCGTTTAGCGTTCCCACGGGGCTACGGCTCTGACGAAGCCAACTGAAGTACCACCTATGTTGAATTGGTTACTCACTGTTGGTGGAGCACTTGTATTTCTAGGAATATACTGGTTCCTCCGTCGGCTCATCGTCAATGTTCAGTCCGAGCAGGAGCCGTGGAAGCGAGGCCAAGATTCATCACCTCCACCAGATTCGGGCTCACCAGGCTGAAACGAGATTTGACCGTTTGATATCAGGAAACCCAAACCACCAATGAATGCAATCACCCGCCCAATCTTGATTCTGCTGACTTGGCTTGTCGCCGCCCCTTTCGCTGCCGCCCAGCCCGCGCCATTTCGCTACGATCTGCTCTCCTTGATTCCAGACGATTTCGCCGTTTGCTTTGTAATGCACGACCTGAAGGGAAACGCGACGCGCTGGGAGAAATCGGATTGGCTAAGGAACCTCCGCGCCTCGCCGCTTGGCAAATCTCTGCTCGACGGCCCGGAGATGCGGCAACTGGACCGCGTCCAGGCCGATTTGAAGAAGCATCTCGATCTCGATTGGCCGACATTGCGCGACGATCTCCTTGGCGACACCCTCATCCTCGCCTACACGCCCGGGCCGAAGAATCAACCTGACGAGGAGCGCGGCCTGTTCCTCCTGCACGCCCCCAAGCCCGAGCGCCTCCGCCAGTTCATCGAGCGGCTTAACGAAGCGCAGAAAGCGTCCGGCGAATTGAAGGATCTTGCCGAATTGCAATACCGCGGCAACACCTACCATCGGCGCAAGCAAGACGGCAAGACGCAGTTCTACTTCGTCAAGGATTCGCTCCTCGCGTTCACGGGCAAAGAGGAATTGCTGCACGCGTTCCTCGATCGGCGCGCCGAGCCCGCGCAGGAGTCGCGCTGGGTCAAGCGATTCAAACGAGCCGGGGCGGAGCAAGCGTTTCTCACCATGTGCGTCAATCCGCGCGCTCTCGATGCGGAGCTACTGGCAAACCGAAAAAAGGACGATCCGTTTCCGATCTACTGGCGAGCGCTCGACGCCATATTTGTCACCGTGGCGATCCAGGATGCAGCGGAAACAAGGCTATGCATCCAGGCGAACGCGCAATCGCTGCCGAAATGGGCACAGTCCACCTTCACGCAGACCGCGCCGGCCTCGCCATTGTGGGACCGCTTCCCGGAGCAGAGCATTGTGACGGTCGCAGCCCAGACCGATTTCGCCGACCTCGCGGACACTTTGAAAATGCTGATGCCGGAGAAGGACCGTAACAAGCTGGGCAGCGATTGGCAGGGCGGCCTCGGCGCGATTATTCAACTCGATCTTTTCAAGGATTTGTTGCCGAACATTGGGCCTGACTGGGGCGTCTGCGTGCTGCCGTCCAAGGACACCAAGCAGGTCCCGCAAGCAGTCATTGCGCTGGCGATGAAGCCCGGCTCGAAAAAGCAACCGGTCGATCAAACAGCGGCCACCGCACTTGAATTCTTCGCCAAGATCGCCGTCCTCGAGCACAACAAGAACCATCCGGACGCTCCGATCCGACTCGAAACTGTCTCGCAGGGCAACATTGAAGTGAAATTCCTCGCCGGTGACAAAGCATTTCCACCAGGCGTTGCGCCGGCGTTTGCCTTGAAAGACGGCTTCCTGCTCGTCGCCAGCGCCCCCGAGGCGATCGAACGATTCAAAGCACGCGAGAGGAAGCCGGGCGACCGCCGCGAGACGCCACTGGTGCGCATCTCACCGCAAGAGTTGGCCCGGCTCCTGGAGCATCGCCGCGATCACATTCTCAGCAGCTTGCCGCAAAATAACGCCAAGCAACATCTCGAAAACGTAATCGCCCTGTTGGGCATGTTCGATCAGATCACATTCAGCCATCGCGGAGAGTCGGGCCAGGCAACGTGGACGTTGCGGCTCTCGCCGGCGGTAACGCCTTGATAGCCGAAATGAAAGTGGCACGTGGGTGGGTGTGCTGTGTGGGTGCGTGCAACGCATCGGCGTAACTTGGCGAACGCCAAGGCGTTGCCGGGTGGGAATTCATTTCACGTTATGCGCTCCCGTCGCAAGCTGAGAAATTCTCCCAATCTACTGGCAATTGCGTGGGCAACCGTGATAAAATAGCCCAGAACGATCAATCCAGGAGGCGCGACGGACCATGGCCACTTCGACCCAGCTTATCTGTCCGCATTGTGGCTCAACGCTGACTTTCGGCTCGGAAATCGCATCGGGCACGCCGGTGGAGTGCTTGATTTGCATGCAGAATTTCGCCGCGACGCCGGTAGGGGCTTCGGCTTCGAGCATTCACGCTGCCGATGCACCGACGCTGTCCGAGGCGACCACCGCGTCGATGCCGAAAATTGCGCCGGCCCCGAGGGCGAAGCCCAGCGTGCCGGTAGGCAAGTCGGCATGCACCCAGATCACCGCGAAGCCGATCCCAGTTGCGGCCAAGGCCAACCCCGACGCCGATTTCACGGTGCCGCCGCCCCTCCGCAAGAGAGCTAGTTCGCAGACGGGTGGCAAGTTCGCACTCCTGGCGCTGGCGCTCGGTCTGGGATTTCTGTTGACCGGCGGCATCGTCTTTGCCATCGTGAAATTTACCGCCTTCACCCGCGTCAGCACGGAAAAACCGGGGCCACAGCTGGCCGATAATGGCAAAAAGCCTGCACCGGAAAGCCCGGATGCCAAGGATGATGCACCGCCGCCGGATGGAAAGGGCTCGAGCAACGCCGTACTGACCTCTGAGGAAAACGAGCAAATTCGCCTCAAGCTTCGCGAAGAAACCAAGCAACTCCTCAAACGCAAGGTCCAAGTCGGCGAGGACGAGCCCAATTGGCAGCCGATCGCGACCGTCAACGGCGGCAATCCGGAAGCCCTGGGGCTGACCCAGCAAAAAATCAACCAGGCCATCGACAAGGGTGTCGTCTACTTAAAATCGAGCCAGATGCCCAACGGCACCTGGAACAACGGGAACAACGGCTACGCCGTTGGCCACGCGGCCATCGGCGGCTTGACGCTCCTGGAATGCAAGGTTCCAGCCAAGGATCCCGCCGTCCAGCGCGCGGCCTTTTTTGTCCGCGCCAACGTCGGCAACCTCAACTTCACCTATGAACTGTCGCTCGCCATTCTCTTCCTCGACCGCCTCGGCGAGCCGCGCGACCGCATCCTCATCCAGGGCCTGGCGCTGCGGCTTCTGGCCGGACAGAACGATTGCGGCGGCTGGACCTATAACTGCCCGATACTCACCCCGCAGGAAATGCTGCAGCTCTTCAACTTCTTGCAGTCCAACCGGAAGCCGAACCTGCTCGATCCGCTGCAAGGCAAGACGCCGGGCGCGGCGCGTGCCGATCCGCTGCGCAATCCGATCGAGTTGGAAGGTGCGTTCAAGGAAGACAAAGTCATGGCGCCGAACCCGGCGGCCAATCCGAAGAAGCCAGTCAAATCGCCGCCGAAAGTCGCTCCGATCCGGCCCGACATGCTCCAGGGCAACTTGCAAAATTTGACCGTCGTTCGCAACCACGCGGCGGCCAAGGGGAAGGTGACGCTTCGCCGCGGCGCCGGGGACAATTCCAACACGCAGTTCGCCCTGCTGGCTCTGTGGACCGCGCGCCGACATGACGTGCCAACCGATCCGGCCCTGCTCGCCGCGTTCCAGCGATTCACCACTACTCAGGCCAGCGACGGCGGCTGGGGCTATGGGCCGAGCGATGCCTCCACCAACACCATGACCAGCGTCGGCCTGCTCGGCCTGGCCATGGGACACGGCGCCTCCCCCGAAATCATCCGCTTCAATCCCAAGGACCCCAAGGATCTGGTCGTCAAGCCCGCTCTGGAAGACCCCAAGATTCAAACCGGCCTGCAAGCGCTCGCCCGCAACATCGGCGAACCGCGCACCGAGAAAAACGCCAATTTCCCCATGCAGAATCTCTACTTCCTCTGGTCGGTCGAACGCGTCGCCATGCTCTACGACCTGAAAACCATTGGCGGCAAGGACTGGTACGGCTGGGGCGCGCAAATCCTCGTCCACAACCAGCAAGGCGACGGTGCCTGGCCATCCGCCTTCTATCACGGCAACAACCCGCCCCTCAACACCTGCTTTGCCCTGCTGTTCCTCAAACGCTCGAACCTGGTGCAAGACCTCACCAATAACCTTCGCCTCTATACCGGCATCCGCGAATAAGGCAGGGGGAGTGGAGAGTGGCGAGAATACGCCGCTCACCACTCACCACTCACTATGAAACCGTGCCTCAGTCAAGCGACGACGATGCCCTGCGATTTTGCGCAGGATGTGGCCCATTGCGCCGATGCGGGGATCGGCGGCATGGAAGTCTGGCTAACCAAGCTGGAAAATCATCTCGCCACCCATTCTGCTGCTGACACGCGCAAGCTGATTTCTGATCGCGGGTTGACGCTAGCTGCCGCGGCGTATCAGGGAGGCTTGCTCTTGACCCAGGGGGATGCGCGGAAGGCCCACTTCGACCAGTTTCGAAGCCGACTCGACATCTGCCAGGAGTTCGGCATCAAAACGCTCCTGGTGGTCGCCGACTTCGTGGACAAGATTGACCAGGCCGGCCTGGAGCGCGCCGTTGTATCGCTCGCACAAGCCGCTCAATGGGCCGCGGGCTATGGCGTCACGCTCGGCCTGGAGTTTCGCGGCAGGAATACGTTCTGCGCCAGTCTCGACACGGCGCTGGCCTTGATCGAGGAGTGCGGCGAACCAAACGTCGGCGTCAATCTCGACATCTTCCATTACTACACCGGCCCCAGCAAGTTCGAGGATTTCGCCCGCTTGAATCTGGGGCGTCTGGCTCACGTGCAGATCGCCGATCTGGCCGGCGTGCCTCGCGAGTTGGCGACCGACGCCGACCGCATCCTTCCTGGCGACGGCGATTTCCAGCTCGAGCCGATCCTTGCTACCTTACGCGGTCTGGGCTACGAAGGCTGGGTGTCGCTGGAACTGATGAATCCGACGTTCTGGCGCGCTAGTCCCAGCCAAGTCGCCGAGATTGGCGTCACATCGCTGCGCAAGATTCTGGGGCTCGCGGAATCGCGCTGAACGAAGTTTCTCACGTCAGTTTGCTGCTTTTGCGTCTTTTGCGTTCTGGCGAAGCGAGTGCGCGCGGCCGCCTGGCAAGGTGTTCGGAAGATGCGACATGCAGCGCGGCATTATTTGAAAAAGGGCGCGAATTGCGTCAAGGTTGGCCGCTGCCGAATCGGAAAAAAATTTACAATTGCCGTAAGGAACTTCACGAGAGAACACGAAATCGGCGATGGGATTTTCAACCGCAAGGAGAGAGAACATGAGGCGTTTGAGCTTCGCATTTTTCGGTCTGGCGCTGCTGGGGCTCCTGCACGGCTCCGCTTTTGGCCAGGACAAGAAAGAACCACCCAAGGAGAAGAAAATCGAAGCCGTCAAGCCGGCCTCGCCGGCGCCCGCCTGTTGTGGGCCGGGCCCGACGCGCAACCTCGGCTGTCAGCCGCTCGTCTTCATCGTCAACGGCGAGGCGGGCTCAACGCACCTCACCGACAACCTGCTGCAGTTGAATGGCGAACTGCGTCTTGGGCTGCGCATTCAGCCCGTCACCTGGGGTACGCATCTCTCCCATAACGAGGACGTGGTTGATCAGGAAGCGCAACTCAAGGCCGCCGCCCGCATTGCTTGCACGGTGCAGGCGATCCGCAAGGAGGCGCCGAATCTGCCGATCTTCTTGGTCGGCCACAGCGGCGGGGCGCACGTCGTCCTGCGCGCGGCCGAAATGCTCCCCGAGAAAAGCGTCGATCGCATCATCGTCGTGGCGCCGGCCGTGTCGAGCACCTACGACCTGACGCGGGCACTGAAATCCTCACGCGGCGGCATCGATAACTTTTTCAGCAGCGATGACTCCTTGCTCGATCACATGGCTGAGACCGTCGGCACCGCGGACGGCATGAAATGCAAGCCCGCCGGTTTGACCGGATTCCGCCTTGCCTCCAGCGACAAAAAAGACTTCGAGGCCTACCGGAATGTCCGCCAGTATCGCTGGACGATGGAATTCTCCGGCGGCGGCGGCCATTACACCTGGACGCGCTACCACAATCTCAAGAAGACGATCGTGCCGATGTTTTTCGCCCCGACCATCACGTACGACGGGCCGGCGCCCGCACTCCGCAAGATGCCGCCGGCCTCATAACGCGCCGCTTGTGGCGTCCCGTCAACCCGCGACCCCTTCAAGATACCCAACGCGCTTGAAGGGGTTTTTCGTGCGCTCGCCGCAATTCGCGATTTGCTCTGGCACTCGACGCGACCTAGCGGATACCATGATACGGATATTCTTCAGGACCCCTGAGCAATCGCGGCATGGACACCAACATCAAAGCCGGCACGCCAATTCAGCCGGCCGAAGCGAACCCGCATGACGCGCACATCGAGGCCAAGCTCGGCCTATGGGATGCCGTCAGCATTGTCGTCGGCATCATTATCGGCGTGGGCATTTTTGAAACGCCGCCGCTCGTCTTCAAGGATATTCAAGAGCCCTGGATCATCATTGTGCTGTGGGCGGGCTGCGGATTGGTGACGCTGATCGGCGCCCTCTGCTTCGCGGAATTGTCCAGCACTTACCCGCGCTCCGGCGGCGAGTACGTCTACCTGACGCGCGCTTTCGGTCCGACGACCGGATTTCTGTTTGCCTGGGCTCAGCTCACGGCCATCCGCTCGGGTAGCATCGCCGTCGTCAGCTACATCTTCGGATTTCATGCCGCGGCACTTTTGGGACTTGATCTGGCCGGCAGCGGCGTTTTTATCCTGGCGGCTTTGTCCGTGGTTTCTTTGACGCTCGTGAACGTGCTGGGCGTGCGCTTCGGCACGCACACCCAAAATGTCTTGACGCTCGCCAAGATGCTCGGCCTGAGCGCGATTGTCGTCGTCGGTTTTGGCTGGGGCCGCGGTGAAATCGATGCGCCGCCGCCGCTGACGCACTCCGCGAGCTCGATCGCTGGCGCTCTGATCCTGATTCTTTGGACCTTCGCCGGCTGGCACGAAGCCGCGTACATCGTTTCCGAAGCGAAGAATCGCACGCGCAACATCCCGCTAGCGTTAATCATGGGATCGCTGATCGTGACGGCCATTTACGTCCTGATTAACATTGCGTACCTGATTGGCCTGGACAAGGAGCACCTGCAAAAAGAGAACTGCGCGGCCCTGCTTGTGGATCGCTTCTGGCCCGGCTACGGAGCGCGGGCGATGGATATTCTCATCGTGGTTTCTTCCCTCGGCGCCATCAACGGCAGCATTTTCACCACCGCACGCATTTACTGGGCCTTCGGCGCGGATCATCGCTTGTTCGGCACACTGAGCTATTGGAGCAAGCGCTGGAAAACGCCGGTGCGCGCCTTGATCGTGCAAGGCGTCATTTGCCTGGGATTCATTCTTGGCGTTTGGACAATGAAGGGAGATCGCAGCAGCTTTGAGGCAGCCGTGAATTTGACTGCGGCCGTCTTCTGGATGTTCTTCTGCTTAACCGGCATTGCCCTGATGATCCTGCGCTTTAAGGATCCCGACATCGCCCGTCCGTTCCGCGTCCCAGGCTATCCCGTCGTGCCGATCATCTTTTGCGGCTTTTGTGCGTTCATGGTGGTCGGGACGATCCTACACGACGCGAAGGGCGCCTTGATCGGCCTGGGCATCCTTCTAGCCGGCCTGCCTCTTTATTTCCTGCCGCAAAAATCAAAGCAAAAACAGGTCGAACAGGATTTGCAGCCGTTGTCGAAATGAACAGCATCCGTTTACCGCGTCTGGCCGGCGGGAAAGCTCGCCGGCCAAATTGAACCTCATTCCAACGCGGCGTTGACGGCCTCCTGCAAAAGCTGCACATTCGCCGGCAGGCGTTGCAGGATACGCTGCAGGCGTTCGTGGGCGCTGCCGCCCGTGGTCGGCCATTGCGTCAGCCATTCGGCCAGCGGCGCGGAGAGGTGCTGCGTGACGAGCGCTTGCTGCCGGTCGCGCGTCTGTTCGCGCTGGAAATCGACGTATTGCTTGCCGAAAAATTCGACGAGCATCTGCACCACGGACGCCGACAGCGGAATGAGCAGGACGCAGATAGCGCCGCCGTGGAAGATGGCGGTGGCGGAGGCGGCAATCCCGGCGACTTCCAGGGCGAACTTGGTGCCGCGAAACGAATTCAAGGCGACCGGCTTTTTTTCCAGGTCCTCGTAGAGGGCCCGCGCCGTGCGTTCGACCTCGTCGTTGAGGCCGATCTCGAAGCCGCGCAGCGAATCGTTGAAGCGGCCCTTGATCGTGTCGGCCAGGCCCATGTTGAACCCGTCGTGAACGTGCTGCCAAAGCGGATGCGTCTGTGCCCGGCGCGTCGCCTCCTTGCGCAGATGATCGGTCCAGCCGGCGAGGGCATCCTCCAGCACCCGTTGCTCCGGCAAACTCGATGCCTCCGGCCGAGCCAACACCGTCGTGAACAGCTTCTTCGACATCGTCCACGGCAAGCGCAGCACATCCATCCCCTTGCTGACAAATCGGCCCACGCCGGGCAGCTCCAGCAATTCGAGCAGGCGCACCAGGGCTTCATCGAATCGGTGGAACCGCTCATTGGTGAGGAATTCACGGCGATAGCGTTCGTCGAATTCCACCTGCCCCTCGCGCACCAGATTTCGCCAACTTTCCAGGGCGATCAGATCATCGCGGGCCACGCTCAAGAGATGCTGCTGATGGCCGGCTAGATACGCGGTGGCGGCCCCGACCGTGCGCTGGCGGGCAACCTTCGCGGGGGAGCCGAGCACAAAAATCTGATTGACGATCGGCACGCGGTAGGCCGGCGCATTGCGATTCGGATTGACGAGTTGAGCGTGCGTGAGTTGCGGGACGGTCAAGGTTGCCACGGGGCGGGCAGGCATCTGATCAAGCACCGCCCGCTGAAAGTGAGTGACAAACGCCGGTGCGTCCATCTCACGCATCTTCATCAAGCAGACAACGACCATCTTGCCCGACCGCAAGAGCAGCCGAAGGAATTCGGTCGGCACCGCGTCGTTGTAACGCTCATCGGAAGCGACATAGACGACAACGTCGGCGAGAGCGGCGATTTCAAGCAAGCGCGGCACGTAGCCGGTCGCTTGCCAGGTGGTCATATCGGGGCAGTCCCAAACGAGGAACTCTTCAAGAACGCCGAATTCGCCCGCCTCCTGGCTGACGCGGCGCACCTGATAGACATCGGCGTCCAGGCTCGACGGCTCGGGTTTGTTGAGCCGTTGCAAAGATCCGAGAAAGCCAAGGCTCGACGGCCAGGCGATCGGGCCATGGCCATTGACATAAGCGACCGGATGGCGCGTGAAGCCGGCTTGCGGATTGGACTCCGCGAGAATGGCCCCACACAGCATGTTGGCAACCGTGCTCTTGCCAGCCCCCGCGCCGCCGACGACGGCGACATGAAGCGGCTGCGCGCCGTGTCCTTCCAGATACGGGGTGATGACATTGCGAACCAGCGCCGCCGCGTAGTGTAACTCCGCCGCCTGGGCGATGTGTTGCGGCTGCGAGCGCGCATGTGCTTCGAGCCAGGCCAAATCCTCGGCCAGCTGGTGCGTTACACTGCGTGCTTCGACTTGCTCCATGGCGACATCCACAAGTTCAGCGATCCAGCCGAAACGCATCGATCGGCATCGACAGCGGCCGGTGCAGGATCATTTCCGTTAGTAGCAACGCCGTGCCCGGCGAAAGCTGAATGCCCGCCCGAAAATGACCGGCGGCGACATAAAGATTTTCGATTCCCGGAACCGGGCCGATGAACGGCAAGCCGTCCGGACTGCCGGGCCGCAATCCCGCCCAGGTTCGCTCGATTGCCGCCTGCGCCAGCGCCGGGACCAATCGCATGCCCAATTCGAGCAAACTGCCGATCCCGGCGGCGGTCGTGCTTTTGTCGAAGCCGGCATGTTCCTCCGTCGAGCCGATGAGCACGAGCCCATCCAGCCGCGGCACGAGGTAGCGCGCTCCCCACAGCAAAATGCGCCGCAGGACCACCGAGCCAGGATTCAAGAGCGCGATCTGCCCACGCACGGGCTCGATCTTCAGCCGGCAACCAAGAGGGCCCAGCAACCGATCCGTCCATGCTCCCGCCGCGATCAGGAACATGTCTCCGCAAAGCACTTCGCTCGCCGTTCGGACTGCTTTGATTCGATTTCCCTCGACGACGAGGCTTTCCGCCCTTGTGTGTCTGCGGAAGGCGACTTTCTTGGTCGTAAGACACGCTGCCTCCAGCGCTTGCATATGACGCGGATTTCGCAATTGCGCCATGCCTTCGAGCAAGATCGCCGGGCCCAGTCCGAGCGCAAGTGCAGGCTCCAGGTCGGTTACGTTTTCTTCCGTTAAGATTTTCTCCTTAACGCCGAGTCCGCGCCATTCATGGGCATCGGCAACGCCCATTTGGCGCGAGAATTCCAGGCCACCGCAGCGCACGAATCCGTTGTCGATGCCGGTGCGCTCGTGCAATGCGCGCGAAAGCTCAGGGAAGAGAGCGCCGCTGAGCGCCCGCAATCGATCCACGGGAAGCTGAGCGTGCTCCATGTCACTGGGGGGAAGAATTCCCGCGCCGGCCCAGCTCGCCTCCTGGCCGAGAGCGCCCTGGTCGCACAGGATGACCGAGATCCCTTCCTTGGCGAGGAAATACGCTGCGGTGAGACCAATAACGCCGCCGCCCACGATGATGATGTCGCCGTTCCCGCTCATGGTGTTGTTATATGGGAGTCGAAGAAAGCGCGTTTGCCAGCGAAATATGTATGATGGCATTAACGACGGAGGGCTGATATGGGGTTGAAATTGCTTACGAATATGGACCCGCAACTTTGCTTAAGGCTCGCCTGGCGCACCGCTCAGGATCTCGGCTATTCGTTGACGCCGCTGGGCGAGTGCGCCAAGCGATTCACGGCATCGAAAGGGAATATCGTCATCGGCGTGTTGGCGGGGGCTCTGGCGCCGCGCTGTGTCTTTGAAGTTTGCGTGGAATCCTATCCGGATGCCAACGAGTTGATCCTGGAAATGAACTCCCCCTGGCTGAGCAGCGGCAGCGGCGGCGTGCGCAAAATCAAACGCCAGGCCGACGAATTCTTGGACGCCGTGGCGTGCGCTGTTGAGAGGGAAGGGGCCTTAGTGCTGGAGCGCAAGGAGTTTTGATCAATACCCCTTCTGCTTGTTCACAACGCACAAGAGCGGTTCGCCGGCGACGAAACGGCGGATGTTCTCGCGGAAGAGCCGCCATTGCCGATCGCGGGCGCCGTCGGATTGACCGCCGATGTGCGGGCTGATGACGACATTGCCCATGCTCCACATCGGGCTCAAATCGGGCAATGGCTCCGGATCGGTTACGTCCATGCCAGCGCCGGCAATGCCATTCGACTTGAGGGCGGCAATCAGCGCCTCCTGATCCACCAGGCCGCCGCGGGCGATGTTGATGATATATGCGGATTTCTTCATCACCGCGAACTGGCTCGGTCCAAACATGCCCCTCGTCTCTTTAGTCAGCGGACACGCCAGCACGACCACATCGGCGTGCGGAATGCGTTCCATCATTTTTGCGGGCGGCTCAAGGCTGAACACGAAAGCCGGCTTGACGATCTTCTCGTTTGGATCCACGGCCATCACGCGCATACCAAACGCCTCGGCCCGCCGCGCGATTTGCGTGCCGATGCCGCCCATGCCGACGATGAGCATGGTCTTGCCGTGCAGCTCTTGCGGCTTCGGAAGCTTTTTGGGGAAGTCCCACATAAAATGGTTTTTGTTTGCCTCCGGATCGGGCACCATGACCGTACCTGGGCGGGACGAGAAACCGCGCGTTCAGCGCCAGGAGCAGGCAAAACGCCTGATCGGCGACATTGGGGCCGTGCAACCGCTGCAAATTGGTCACGCAGATGTCGCTGTTGACGACTTCCGGCACCAAATCCTTTTCGACGCCGGCATGGCCGATCTGAATCCAACGCACGCTCTTGGCCTTGGCGATGTCGGCACTGCAAAAGCCAAGCACCGCGTCGGCGCCGACCGCTTCCTTGGCCGCTTCCTCGATGCTCTTGACCGGGATGAAGAACACCTCTGGGGCAATCCGCTTCAATTCCGCAAGCTTGGCCGGCATCACCGCGGGGACGACGATCTTCTTCGGCACGGTCCACCCCTTGTCTTTTTTCGTCGGCGACGGCCCTTCGTAGATGCCGAAGTCTTCGATCAGATCCCACGGCATGGTTCGCCCGGTCAACTCATCGAAGACGTGTCGCGTCTCGGGCATGCGCGTGTTCGCTTCGATGCCGGTCCATTCCTTGTGCCAGGGCATGTCGAGCCCCTTGAGAATGTCGTCGAAATCTTTGCCCGTGTCGATTCCCTTCTTGACCTGTGCCCGCAATTCGGCGAAATAGCGTTTCTGCTTGCCGAGTACGTCCTTGTGGGCGATCGGTCCATGGCCCGGACAGACGAGCTTGACATCGAGCTGCTGCGCCTTTTCGAGAACGCGAATCCACGACGCCGAATCCGAGTGCCCCATGAAATTGAACGCCCCATTGGTGCAGGCGTCGCCGGTGCAGAGAATCTTGTGCCTCGGCAAATACAGAAACGCGTCACCGGGCGTGTGGGCGTGGCCGAGGAACAGTAGTTCGGCGTGCTGCTTGCTGTCGGACAAGACGAGCTTCTCGTCAAAGATCAGATCGGGAACCTTGAGATAGCTGTCGGCGATGTCCTTGCGGCCCATCTTGCCCTTGCCCGCGTCGGCGAATTCCTGCGGCCCGTGAAGGCGCAGCCAGCGAGCCGCAATTGGCCTGAGCGATGACGGTGGCGCCGGCCTTGGCGAACACCGCGTTGCCATAGGCGTGATCGCCGTGCTGGTGCGAATCGAGCACATAGCGGATCGGCTTATCAGTAGTTTTCCGTATGGCCGCGATCACGTCGTCGGCCTCCTTGGGGAAATTGGCGTCGTAGACCAGGACATAATCCTCGAAGACGATCCAGATGTTATTGGAGCCGCCGAAGACGACGTTCTTGTCGGTGGCGCTGATCGCGGAATAGCGGAAGAAAACGCCGGGCGCAATCTCGGCGACCTCGTTGAACTTCAGCTTCGGAAGCTCCTGGGCCTGTGCGGCGGCAATGGCGAACGTGAACGTCAAGACGGCGGCAAGAAAGCGCATGATCGGTTGCTCCGGATGAATGAGTTTGTCGGGCAATGCAATGAGTTTATGCCAACACCAGGCCAGGTACAATGAAGAACTTGCACTTGGGATTTTGATTTGACTCAGACAAGCTGGCACAAATCGGTGACGTTCCGTTAGAATAGGCAAATCGGAGACCAGTGGCTGACCGTCGATTCCAGCCACGCCGATTGCCCGTTAGCTTGGCGTTGCTTCGGGCTGCTCGCTCGAGGGAGGTTCCGGTGACCATTCGCGTTTCACAGCGGCGATTTGCGTTCACGCTCATTGAGGTGCTGGTTGTGATCGCTATCATCGCCATTCTGATCGCGATGCTGGTTCCCGCTGTGCAAAAGGTCCGCGAAGCCGCGGCTCGGACGCAGTGCACCAACAACCTGAAGCAGATGGGTCTCGCCTGCCATGCCCACCACGACGCCCTGAAGGCCTTCCCGGCAGCGGGACTGGCGCCGGGAGCAAACCGCACGCTCATCGGCAGCATTCCCGCCACCTACGAAACGCAAGCTTGGGGCTGGTGCTACCAGATTCTTCCCTATATCGATCAGACGCCGCTATGGTCCCTGCCGGACGGAGCGGAGGGGTACATCATCGAGACGCCGATGCCATTTCTGTATTGCCCGACGCGGGGGCGCGAAACCGTCGTGCAGAATATTGCCGTCAGCGATTACGCGGGCAATGGCGGCAGCTGGGGCATCTGGAACACCGAAACCCTGGAAGACAACAGCCTCGACGGCGTGTTCGTGCCCGCGCCGAGTCCCACCGGATGCAACCGAATAACCATGCAGTCCATCACCGACGGCGCCTCCAATACCCTCTTGATCGGCGAGAAATGGCTCTACTACCAGTGGTACAACAATCGCACCACCGGCGGCGGCTCGTGTATCGATGACCAGGGCTGGTGCAACGGCTGGGACAACGACTCGATCTGCTTCAGCGGCACGAATTCGACCATCTCCGGATACACCACGGCATATCCCTATGGCGGCACGCTTTACTATGTGCCGCCGGTGCAAGATCGTACCTCGGCCTGGTCATGCGGCTTCGTTTTCGGTTCCGCGCATGCCGGCTCATTCGGTTGCTTGCTCTGCGACGGCACGGTCCGATTAGTCGCTTACACCATCAATCCCGCAACGTTCCACGCCTTGTGCACGCGCAACGACGGCCAGCCGATCGACCTTGACAGCTTTTGACCATTGCTGGCCGACGCTCATCATTGCCTTAAGCTCCCTGCAGTCCGCATCAACCTCCGCGAATTCGAAACGCGTCAGCCGGTCTGGTGGGATATGGAACGTGAAAGTAGTTGCTTCATGAGGGTTCTCCGTGTTTCGCGGAACGAGTGAGCGAAGAAGATTGAAGCAAAAGCGTGTTCGGCCCACCACGACATCTTGCGTTGTCGGCGATGGAAGTCGATTTCGCATCGGCCGCCGGTGTGGAAGCGCGCTGAGAATTCGGTGATTGGATTGGATTTGTGCTTATATCTCGGCGGCGGTGAAGATTGTTTGAGGCGCCGAATCCGCGTCGCCATAGGTGATGGTCCACGTCACTTCGCGCGTGTCCTTGATCGGTTCGATCTTCAGAACGACAGGAACCTCAGACGGCTTGTCAGTTTGGTCGGCAATGGCCAGCTTGCCGGTCCACTTGCCGTGCCACGCGGGAGGCAAGAGAGTGGTCGGTTCCTTGGTCGGGATAACTTTGAAATTGGCGTACAGACCATCCCCTGTGTCCACGAACAGCCCCACCCGACGGTTTTTCCCACTTTCCGCCAGTCGCTCCACGGTCAAGCACGGCTCCTTTGCGTCATTGATATATACCCGCACTTGCTTCGTCTCAATCTCGATGCGGGCGTGGAACCACTTATCGGGATATGGCATCGGGATCACGGCGCCCTCGAATTTCCCGGGCCGATTCTTGCGCAGCTCATTCCAAGTGTATTTCGGCCAAGCGATGTATTGGACGGCACGGGTCTTGAATACCCCGTCCGCCTTGAAGTTGAATGGTCGGAAGTAGACGGCTTCAAAAGTCTTTTCGTCAGCGACGTTGAACGCGACACCCAGGAAGCTCGGCCGAATGCTCTTTCCCTTCAAGTCGATCTCGATGGAGCCGGTGGTGAAATTCACGCCGTCGGCGATGACCAAGCCCGCGATCCCGGTCACAGAATCGGCCTTGGCCTTAAGGCGGACGCCCGACTTCCCTTCGACTTTGGCCGCCTCGGCCGTGGCGTTATGTATGGTCCAGCCGTTGCCGTCCGCGATTTTTGCTCAGGTCCGGCGAGATGCTTTTTTCCTGGCCATGGCTGTGACTCATCGGCGCAGCGAGGAGGAAGATCAAGACATTCCAAGATTTTCGCATACGTCTTTTCACTTTCTTTGGCCGAGCCATTTTGAATGCGGCCGCGGCAATCGCGCCATCAAGGTTTTTGCGGCGCAGCAAAAAGATCAATGTTGCTTACACCGAACCAATGGTTCTCGGACACAGCGTTTTTGCCCACCACCATGAAACGCATTCGGTGCTCCGTCGCGGCCATTTTGTGAATGCCCAATTCCAGCGGACCCGATGGGCTGACCCTACCGGAGTAGAGGTCAAACGGCGGCCCTTCTTGCTTTCCGTTCAGGGCTACTCGGATGATCCCATAGTCCGGGGCCACGGTCCCCTCCACGCGAAGGCGGTAGCGCCCAGCCTCTTTGACGCGGAATTCGACCTCCACGAATCCCTTTGCCTCGGCGCGGCAGAATAGCTGCTTGCCGTGGCTCCACATACCGCTGCCCCAAGGCTTCATTTCCTGCGTGGTCAGCTCGCATCGAGCCTTGGCACGCACCGGGAGCACATCGACCTGGAAACGCTCCTTCGGCACTTCGGAACGAGGAGGTCCCCACTCAAGCCATAAGGCGTCATTGAGGTAGGCGCGCAGATAGGCGTAGGACATGACGCCGTAGCCGTTGATTCCCCATTTCGGCCCCCAGCTATTGCGAATCCGGAACAGGCCGCCGCCCGGTATGCTAGCGTCGTCTTCGTAGCCGACGATGGCGATGCTGTGGCCATCTTCAACCTTGTCGGCAGGAGGCACTTGGAGCAAGCGATCATCGCCCTTCGAATTTTTCGGCCAACGCAAGCCGCAGGCCACTGGATGGCCGTTCGCCAAGGCTTGCTTGAGCACATGAAACTCCCCGGGGCTCACTTCACGTTTCACGGCCCAATGGCGTATCCACACCACCCGCCAGCGTTCCGCGCGTTTTGCGGCGTCCTTGATCGCCGCCATGGAGGGCTTGTTTGGGGCATCCTTCTTCTTCGCGTACGGCATCAACTCCTCGGTGCAAATGCCGAAGACATTGAGCCCATTGACCAACCTTTGGAACAAGACGCTGTGATCCTTTTTGAGACCCGCGGCCTGGTCGCAGGCCCACCACAGATACTCCTCCGAAAGCGCCGGCGCCGGGACAGCTTGATCGCGACACGATTCGAACTCGGCAAGGGCGGTGATTGCGAAGGAGCCGCAACTGGGACGGCCCAATTGGTCGCGGATAGCCAGCCCTCGTTCCTTGAACTGCGGCACGAGATCAACCTGTTTCGGCAATGGCCGTTCCTGTGCCGATGCCGCGGCGGCCAACGCCAAACATGCGATGAGCGACAATTTGAATCTGCACATGACAGCTCTCCTCCTCGCTGAGTTGCGCTAGGAAATCTCCCCGACCAGCTTTTGAACGCCGCCAGCCACCTCGAGTCCCAAGCGGCTAATAGCAGTAGATTATTATCGCAAACTCACGCGCATTCGGCTGGAGGTGACGGGCAAGGTGAGTCGATGAGGCTTTCAAGGGCAATTCGAATACTCTCCGGTTGCGAATCCAACGGCCAGTTAAGAGCGACCTCATCATTCTCCTCCGTAAAAGGTTGGGCCTCAAAAGTGATTGACGTCGTTTAGAAATAACCAGCTAATTGCCGCGATGCAAACAAAATCGGCGCGTTCATCATTTCTTCACGAAGCATTGCGTCTCGATGGCCGCAAGGGCTTTGCTCGTGTGAATCGTCCGCACATTGCCGTTTCGCGCCAGGCGGCGCGCCCACCATCCCCCCACTGTATGCCGGGTGCCGATTACCAGCGCAAGTGAAGCGGATCGCGGCGGCGGTGCGAGGCCATTGGGGGATCGAGAACGGCCTGCACTGGGTGTTGGATGTGGCATTTCGTGAAGACCGCAATCGCGCGAGCGGACCATGCTCAAGCCAACTTAGGAATCTTTCGCCGAACCGCGCTGACCCTACTGAAGAACACGGAAGGGTTAGAGGGAAGCACCCATTGTAGGCGTCAGCAAGCCGCGTGGAACAACGCGACGCTTGAAAAAGTGATATTCGGAGGTCAATCAGGGGGAAATTGAACGCGCGTGGACCCTGGCCCTGCCCCTGCCCGTTGCAACCAGGCAGGGGCCTCTTATTCTGTACCCAAATTCTATACCAGCAGGCCAAGCCTCGTCGTAAGTCACTACGCCCGGAGGGATTCGAACCCCCAACCTATGGTTCCGAAGACCATTGCTCTATCCAGTTGAGCTACGGGCGCTTCGTTCATTTTTCCTTGATTCTTAAGCCATTTCCTAGCCTTTCCCGGTTCCCAAGAAAACCCGCATTTTTTCGCTTTACTACCTTGTTTACTACCGTTTTCCCGATAGGATAACGAAAGTAGTAAAAAGTTGCCCCCGCCGGTTAGCGGCCAGCGGGGGCGACGCCACCTGAACCCTTAACGATGGAGGTAGCGCCATGTCCGAACATTCTAGCCGAAAACCCCGTTCGCGTAAACCCGCCGGCAACCGCCCGGAAAAGCCGTACAAGGAATTCCCGCTGTACGCGCATCCGCTCGGCTATTGGAGCAAGAAGGTCAAGGGCGTCATCCGCCACTACGGGCATGGGGCCGGGTTGTCAACGGGGTATTGACCCGTTCCTTACGAAGCGGGTTGGCAGCAAGCATTGACACTTTTCAAGGCCCAGCAAGACGACCACAAACTAGGGCGGGAATCGCGGGGAAAGGTCATCGACGGCCAGATCACGGAAACCGGCCGGGGTTTACGGTCAAGGAACTATGCAACCGATTCTTGACCGCAAAGCAAAAGCTGCTCGACGGCAAGGAAATCGCCGCCGGCACATTCGCCGAATACAAGCGAACCACGGATCGGCTCGTCGCCACGTTCGGCGGCAACCGGCTGGTGGACGATCTTGCGGCGGATGATTTCGAGCGGTTGCGGGCCGAAATCGCGAAGGCATGGGGGCCGTGCGCCTGGGCAACGAAATCCAGCGCGTGCGGACGGTATTCAAGTACGGGTAAGAATCCGGCGACATCACGCAGCCGGTTCGCTTCGGGGGGCAATTCGAGAAGCCCTCCCGCAGCGTCCTTTGCAAGCATTCGCGCCGCCGGCGGCAAGCGGATGTTTGAACGCGACGAAGTTCTGACGCTGCTCGGCGGGCGGGGCCGCAACTCAAGGCCATGATTCTGCTGGCCGTCAACGCCGGCTTAGGCGACCACGATTGCGGGACGCTGCGCCGGCCCGCGTGACCTGGACGGCGGTTGGCTCGCCTTTCCGGCCCGAAGACCGGGGTTGACCGCAAGGCGAAGCTGTGGCCCGAAACGGTGCAAGCGTTGAAGGCCGCGCTTGCCGCGCCCGACGCCGAAAGACGCGGGCAATGCCGATTTGGTTTTCGTCACGAAATACGGCCATAGCTGGGCAAAGGAAAAAACGACCATCACGCACGAAATGAGCGACATCTTGAAGGACGCCGGCATCCAACGCCCCGGCTTAGGCTTTTATGGCTTGAGGCACACGTTCCGCACGGTCGCGGACAACACGCGGGATTTCCCCGCCGTCCGTTTGGTCATGGGGCACGCCGACGCAAGCATTGACGACGTTTACCGCGAAGGCATCGACGACGCCCGCCTTGAATCCGTTGCCGAGCACGTTCGGCAATGGCTGTTCGGCAAGCCCCCCGCCGGAACCGATGGCGATGAAGGAACCGCTACCGAGGCCACCGACAAGCCCCGCAAACTAAGCTATCCGACCTGAAATCCGCCTAGAATCCGGCGATACTATCGGCGAGCTTCGCATCGCCGCAAAGTTCCCCCAACTCGGCGAGCATAAAGAAGCCATTACGCGGGCATGGGCGGCATACCAGAACCCCGATTTCTACCACGCCATCGGGCAGGACCCGCTTGCCCTAATTGATGCCGGCATTGCGGCAATCAAGGCCCGCTATGGCCTTTCTTCCCAAAGCGAAAACGACCCGCCCCGGCTCAAGCTGTTCGCGGGCTAATATGCCTATGGTAAAATGAACGGTATTGGGTAGGCGGTTGATCCCCGCCGCGCGTTCCCGGCAAGCGCCGCCAGCACCACGGCGGCGCGAACCGGGAGCGGCCCGTCTTTGAGAGGTGGTGCATCATGTCCCGTAAGAGAGATCTCCAGAAACCAACCACGGGCGAGCTTCAATACATTTCTCTGATCCCAAATTCCCGATCAGATTGAAGGAATCTATTCGCTGAGTCCCGAAGAAGAACGTCGCCGGCTCGACGACATTCGGCTCGGCGTTGGCAAGGGCCGAGCAGAATTGCGTCAACAAGCGCAAGCAATCGTATCGGTTGACGGCACATAAACTCCGCGTCAGTCCAACAGCCCGAAGCCGCCGCAGAATCGTCGCCGCCCCGATTGGTCGCCAATGTCGAATGTCTGACCGCCACGCTTGACGGCGAGGCATTTGATGTAAAGAGTCCTCTAGCAGTCCGGTGGTTGAAGGTACTTATCGACCATCCGGGCGTATGGATCGCAAAGAGAGACTTCAAACAATTCGACCCCGAGCTGGACGATTGCCGCACCGACCGCCTGAAGAAGTACCTGCCCCCAGAAATCCTTTCCCTAATCGACTCTGAAACCGGCAAAGGTTCCCGCTTGCAAATTGGCTTAGCAAGGCCGTAGCAAATCCGTAGATATGCCGGTTTGTAAACGCGATACTTCGTGCATGGAAACAACCGCCATGCCCGATGCTATTGCGACCCTTCGCAATTTGAGCCTAGAGCAAATCGAGCACGTCTGGCCGACTTGAACGCCGAGCGTGCACAGCTATCGACTTTGCGCCGGTCCATCGTGGCCCGTGAAAAGGTCAAACGTCGCGCCCGTCCGCGTCCACCGGAAGGGGCACCGCCGATGACGCACACCGTTGCCGACGTTGCCGAGCGATACGGTGTCTGCGAACACACCGTTTTAGGTTGGATCGCACGCGGCGAGCTGCGGGCCATTAACGTGGGGCGTCGTCCGGGCGGCAAGAAACCACGCTGGCGCATCACGCAAGAGGCGTTGGCCGAATTCGAGCTAGGGCGAACAGCCACGCCGCCCCTGCGCAGGGCGGAGCGAAGGAAACGCTCGGCGGAAGTCATCGAGTTTTACAAATAGGTACAAATGCCTAAGCCACTGAAACCATCCCTGGCGGTATGCGACGCGGACCTGAACAATCTCCGCGCGTCCGGTCTGACCGATGAAACGATTCGTGCGAACAACCTGCGCACCGAGGACGAGGCGCTGGTGTTCCCCTATCGCGGCATCGACGGAACCGTCAACTGTTTTGCGCGCCGCCGGCTTCACGTTCCCAAAGGCGAGCAGAAATACGATCAGCCGGCGGGTTCCCCGGCACGGGCTTACTTTCCGCAGGCGAGCCTGAAAAACCTCAACTACGGCCAAAGCGACATCTTCATCGTCGAAGGCGAAAAAAAGGCGCTTGCGGTTGCGCAGCTCGGCCTGGCGGCGGTGGGCATCGGCGGCATTTGGAACTGGAAGAAGGGCGGCGTCGAGGAGTTGATCGACGATTTGGCGGCTATCGCTTGCAATGGCCGAAAATTCTACATCGTTTTCGACCACGATGAAAAACCAAAAGCGAGGCATCTTGCGGATTCGTCAAGGCGGCGGCTCGCGAAGCAACTGCGGAAGGCCGGGGATAAGGAAGTCTCCGCCGTCGAAATCCCGCCCGGCCCGAACGGGACGAAACAGGGGGCCGATGATTTCTTGGTCGCCCACGGCCCGGCGGCTTTCCTGGAGCTAATCAAGGCCGCGCAGCCGGTCCCGCCCGATGCGTTCCCGCCGCTGACGACGGCGGCGGGCAGGACCGAGGCAACCAACGCCGCCAGATTGATTGCCGGGTTCGGGGACCGCATCCGCTGGGTGGGCCATTGGGACAAATGGATCATCTGGGACGGGCGGCGCTGGGCCATCGACCGGACGCTTCGCGTTGAGGCGTTCGCGAAGGAAATCGGGGCGGGGCTGTTCAAGGAAATCGGCGAGGCGTTCCGCAAGGGCAACGTGGACAAGGATACGCTCGGCGCGATGTATTCCTTTGCCCGCATTAGCAACAGCAACCACGGCATCAAGAACATGGTGGCCCTGGCGCGCAGCGAGCCGGACGTGCCCATAGAAATCGAAGCCCTCGATACGGACCCGTGGCTGCTGAACGTGGAGAACGGGACCATCGACCTGCGCACCGGCAAACTGCGCGAACACCGCAAGGAAGATTTCATCACCAAGCTCGCGCCGGTGGCGTTCGATCCGGCGGCAACGTGCCCGATCTGGGAAAAGTTCCTGAACACGATCTTCGCCGGCAACGCCGACTTGATCGGCTATATGCCAGGCGCAAGTCGGCTATACCCTCACGGGTTTGGTTGACGAACAGGACTTGAAATTCTGCCACGGGACCGGCGCGAACGGTAAGTCCACCAAGGCCGAGACGCTCTCGAAGATGATGGGACCAGACTATGCGATGAAGGCCGATCCCACTCTGCTCATGGCGAAGAAGGGCGAATCGCATCCGACTGACCGGGCGGACTTGTTCGGCAAGCGGCTCGTCGTCTGCACGGAAACCGAGGCGGGCCGGCACATGGCCGAGGCGTTGACGAAAGAGCTGACGGGTGGGGACCGAATTCGCCGCCCGGCAGATGCGCGAAGACTGGGAATTCGCGCCGACCCATAAAATCTGGCTCCTCTCCAACCACAAGCCGGTCATCGTCGGAACCGATCACGGCATCTGGCGACGCATCAAGCTGATCCCCTTCGACGTGGTGATCCCCGATGCCGAGGCAAGAACAAGAAGCTGGCGGCGAAGCTGGAAGCGGAACTGCCGGGCATACTGAACTGGGCATGGCGGGCTGCCTCGACTGGCAACAGGGCGGAATGCGCGAGCCGAAGGTTGTGCAGGCCCGCTACCCGTTGATACGAAAACGACATGGATGAGGTCCAGCAATTCGTAGACGAATGCTGCGAGCTAAGGGCGGCCTTAAGACGCCGGCGGGGGAGTTGTATGAGGCGTTCAAAAAGGAATTTCCTGATGGCCTTACCCAAAAACTATTTCGCGCGCTATCAGTTGACTGAAAAGGGCTTTAAGAGGGGGCGGACCAATACCGCCGGCCGTGCCTGGTTCGGTTTCACTCAAAGAGCATCCAATGAAGAATCGGTTTGGGGGGCAGCAATAATGCCGCCGCGCCCCTACGCCATCGGCCCGAAAGCGATTGGACTTGCCATGAGGTCTTGGACGCGCAGGCGGAATGAAGGCTTTACCCTTTTACCCTTTTGACGCCTGTTTCCGGTTAATTCCAAATATGGCCTATCGCGTAGGGATTAACCGGGATTGAACGGTAAAAGGGTAAAAGGGTAAACGGCGCGATCCGGCAAGGCAACAGGCAAAGGCAAGGCAATGGATGATTTCCCGTTACGATAACGGCGGCACAGGGCCGAACGAAACGCCTTCCGGCGATGCTGGCGGAAAGGGTTGAGCGGTTATAGTCACCGTTGCGGAAAATGCGAGGCCAGCACTAGGAAATTGCCTAGCGAAACCGGATCAAGGCCGAACCGTTTACTACCCGCGCTCGCCCGCCCGGTAGTAAACACGCCCTGAACGTAGGTAGAAACCTATATGAACGAAACCCCCATGAACGGAACCGGCAACGAAGGCAACGGCAAGCCCGCGAAGCCGGCAACGCCCGCGCCCGCCGCCGGCAAGCCCGCCTACGGCCCCGGCTCGGCGTTCAAGGGCCGGAAAGGGCGTAGCGGCCCGCCAAAGGGCAACGGCAACGCCCAGCGGCACGGCATGAAGGGCAGCAAGTTGCCAAAGGGTTGCGAGTACATCGAACACCGCGTCAACGCCCTGCGCCGGCAGGTGGAAGCCGCGCTTATCGCCGCCAAGGGGGAAATCAGCATCGTGGACGCGGCGGCGGTCAACTCGATTCTCAAATGGGAACGGCACGGATTGCTTGCGGCCCATTGGCTGCGCCATGAAGCCGACAAGCTATCCGCGTCCGACCGCCTGCGGTTCAGCGAAGCCATAGCCAAGGCAAGCGACAACCGCGACCGGATGTCGCCGCGCTTGGCCTGGATCGCGCCGGAACCGGCCCCGTGGATAACCGCCATGCCGCTCGCCTTGCCCGCCCCCGCCGCCGGCTTTGCCCGGCCCCGACGCCGGCGATGCCAACGCGAAGGAAGGGGGAAACGATGCCGCAGATTGACGCACGCAGTTCGCCAAATATGCCGCCAGCCCGACCGAATTTGTGGCCGATCTTTCCGTGGAATGCGATGGCAGCGTGAAGCGTTACGGCGAAATCCTTGCCGACTTTCAAACGCGGGATTTTTGCCGCCTCGCGCCGGCGCTTCATGCGCCCCGACGGGCGCAGGCCGACGCCGCCGGGCCGGGCCGTGCATATTTGGAACGGTCTGAAGGCGCGAGCAAGACAACCGACATTGCGGCCCTAAGCGTTTGGATGCTCGCGTTCGCGGCCCGCCCGATCAAGATGGCCGCGTTCGCAGCGGACGCCGATCAAGCCAATCTGCTTAGGCAGGCGGTCGAAACCCTCATTCGGCTGAATCCCTGGCTAGCCGAAATCCTGACGGTCGAGGCCCGGCCAGTTGTGAACAAAGCCCACCGCACACCCCGGCGAAGGTTCCGTCCTTAGCATCGAATCAAGCGATATCGGCTCCAGTTTGGCCTCTTGCTCGACGCCCTCCTGATCGACGAAATCACTCACTGGCCGGCGAACGCCGAAGGGCTTTGGCACAGCTTGATTTCGACCGCCGCGAAAAAAGAGACGACCTTTTTGTGCATCATCGCAAATAGTGGCTGGGCCGAAAGTTGGCAATGGAACGTTCGCGAAGCCGCCCGCACCGATCCCGATTGGTACTTCAGCCGGTTGAATGGCCCCCCGCCCTGGATCACGCCGAAGCGGTTGGAAGAGCAACGCCGGATGCTGCCCCCGCTTGCATTTGCTCGCCTGTGGTTGAATGAGTTTTCGGCGTCCGGCGGCGATGCGCTGACCCCGGCGGACGTTCACGCGGCATTTTCCGAAGCCGAGCCCATGACCGGCGGCGAGCCGGGCTTCATTTTTATCGGCGGATTAGATTTGGGTCTCGTTAGGGATTTTTCCGCATTCGTCATTCTTGCCATACCGGACGGCGGCATGGGGGCCGAGTGGAGCTCGCCCACCACAAGGTTTGGCGGCCCGCCGGCGACGGCAGCAAGTTGAACATCGGGGAAATGGAAAACCATATTCTCGCGCAGGACGCGAAATATCGGCTCGCCTGTCTATTGCGCTTCGATCCTTGGCAGGCGAGAACATGCTAGCCACGCTTTAGCAGAATGACGCAACACCGCCGGCGAAGACGGAGATTTATGAACCACTGCGCCGCCCAGGCCAAGCCAAGCGTACGGATGCGCACCCGTCGACGGGCCGCCGCCGTGCTTCGGGAGGAATTTGTTCGTTGACCATTGAGTCATTTTCTGACCCCTAGGGGTTTTCGTTCTACCCGTGCGAACCGCTGCGGCACGATCTGTTGAAGCTGCACAGGGAGAAAAATATACGGCATCAGACTGGTCAGCCCGCACGACGCCGACGGTCACGGCGATTGCTTTTCCGCGTTCGCCAACGCCTTGCTCATCGGGCATGAAATCGCGGGCAAGAAAAAGGTGACGGCGGGCACAATAAGCACGACCGGCGGGCAAAGCCGGGCCGCGTTCGAGGCGCGTCTCGCGCGAGAGCTTGAAGAGAGCACGAATTTCTGG
>CAVYFY010000004.1:0-154191 GCA_963767835.1 uncultured Planctomycetota bacterium | reverse complement strand
CCGGAAAGGGCGTAGCGGCCCGCCAAAGGGCAACGGCAACGCCCAGCGGCACGGCATGAAGGGCAGCAGCTTGCCAAAGGGTTGCGAATACATTGAACATCGCGTCAACGCCCTGCGCCGCCAGGTGGAAGCCGCGGTTATAAGCAAGCCAAGGGGGAAATCAGCATCGTGGACGCCGCCGCGATCAACTCGATTTTGAAATGGGAACGGCACGGGCTGCTTGCCGCCCATTGGCTACGCCATGAAGCCGACAAGCTAAGCCCGTCCGACCGCCTGCGGTTCAGCGAAGCCATAGCGAAGGCCAGCGACAACCGCGACCGGAATATCGCCGCGACCTGGCCTCGATACGGAACCGGCCCCAGTGGATAACGCGATGCCGCTCGCCTTGCCCGCCCCGCCGGCCCGGCTTTGCCCGGCCCCGACGCCGGCGATGCCAACGCGAAGGAAGGGGGAAACCATGCCGCAGATTGACGCACGCACGTTCGCCGGGTCCCTCGCCGCCGAGCCCGACCGAGTTCGCCGCCGATCTTTCCGGGCATGCGACGGCAGCGTAAAGCGCTGGGCCGAAATCATTGCCGATTTTCGCGCGGAATTTGCCGGAATCGACCGGCGATGACGCCCACAACGGGCCCAAGGCCGACGCCGCCGGGCCGGGCCGTGGCATATTTGGAACGGTCGAATGGGGCGGCAAAGACCCATGACATTGCCGCCCTAAGCGTTTGGCTACTCGCATTCGCCGCCGCCCGATCAAGATGGCCGCGTTCGCCGCGGACGACGACCAAGCCGATCTGCTTAGGCAGTCGGTCAAAACCCTCATTGGCTGAATCCCTGGCTAGCCGAAATCCTGAGGTCGAGGCCCGGCGCGTTGTGAACAAAGCCCCGCGCACGCCCGGCGAAGGCTCCAGTCCTTAGCATCGAATCAAGCGATATCGGCTCAAGTTATGGCCTCTTGCTCGACGCCCTCCTGATCGACGAAATCACTCACTGGCCGGAAAACGCCGAAGGGCTTTGGCACAGCCTGATTTGACCGCCGCGAAAAAAGAGACGACCTTTTTGTGCATCATCGCAAATAGTGGCTGGGCCGAAAGTTGGCAATGGAAGATTCGCGAAGCCGCCCGCACCGATCCTGATTGGTACTTCAGCCGGTTGAACGGCCCCCCGCCCTGGATCACGCCGAAGCGGTTGGAAGAGCGACGCCGGATGCTGCCCCCGCTCGCATTTGCGCCCCTGTGGCTGAATGAGTTTTCGGCATCCGGCGGCGATGCGCTGACCCCGGCGGACGTTCACGCGGCATTTTGCGAAACCGAGCGCCCATGACCGGCGGCGAGCCGGGCCTCTTTTTGTGGGCGGTCTGGATTTGGGGCTCGTTAGGGATTCTTTTCGCTTCTCATTATTGCCATACCGGACGGCGGCATGGGGGGCAAGATCAAGCTCGCCCACCACAAGGTTTGGCGGCCCGCCGGCGACGGCACCAAGTTGAACATCGGGGAAATCGAAAACCACGTTCTTTCGAAGGACGCCAGATTCGGCTCGCCTATCCGCTATCTTTCGGATCCTTGGCAGGCGCGAACATACTCAGCCAGCCCCTTGAGCAGATGACGCAACACCGCCGGCGCAAGACGGAGATTATCGGCCGCTGACGCCGCCGGCCCGGCGAACCGTTCGATGCGCGCCGTCGACGGGCCGGCCGCCGTGCTTTGGGAAATTCTGTTCTTTGACGATTGAGTCATTTTCTGCGATAGGCATTTTCGTTCTATCCGTGCGAACCGCTTCGGCGGGATCTGTTGAAGCTCCGCGCAAAAGGAGAAAAATCATACGGCATACAGCTAGGTCAGTCCGCACGACGCCGACGGTCACGGACGATTCTTTTCCGCGTTCGCCAACGCCTTGTTCATCGGACATGAAATCGCGGGCAAGAAAAAGGTGACGGCGGGCACAATAAGCACGACCGGCGGGCAAAGCCGGGCCGCTTTGAGGCACGTCTCCGCGCGAGCTTGAAAGACACGAATTTGTGGCCAGTGCGCCACCGATGATCGGCAACCACTAAAAGATTTTCTCCGCGCTGACGGACGCCTTGGTGGATGAAAGGGGAACGACATGAGCATGATTAAGCAACTGGTCGCCGGGGCAATTGCGCCACGGGCGAAAAGCGACCGTTTTCTCGGCATTGATTTTGCCGAATATTCCGCGACTTCTGCCGTCCATGGCGAGCCGGTTCAATCGGGCGGGCGGTTGCTGTTTTCCGACGGATTTTCCTACAGCGTACCAACCATCGCGGCCCAGAATATCCGCCGCCTTCGGACCCCGAAAAACTTCTTACTATCAAAATTACCTACTGGCGGGCGCGGCTTGCGCTTGTCCGAAAACTTCTCGCTTTCCACGCCCAGCGGCTTCGCCGGCTTGAAGAGCTTTCGGCGGCGCAAGAGCAAGCCGGGGAAACCCGCGAGCGGCTCGCTTGGCTGTTGTCCGACGCCGACCAATCTGAGGCTGAACTTAAAAACCTGGACGCAATTTGAAAGGAGACGAAAAATGCCAATTGTGATCGAGCTGCCGGAGGAATTTATCGCCCGTCATCGCGGCGATACTTTCGCCGGGCAGAAGGTCCGAACCGGGACGGGTCAATGGTTGCTTGCGGACGGGGCGAACATCCAACAAATGGGCACGAACACCCCCCTACACGTTGAACCGCCGACGGGCGTTCGCGAGCTTTTGGAATTGCGCCAAGTACCATTCGGCGCGGGCCGTCCTTTTTGAGCAGGCGTTCGCCGCGATTAAGAACGCGCTATTGGGGAATGGCGTGTCCTTCTCATGGCATCCCGATTACGGCCCTAATCCGGGCGACGGCAAGGCCGGGCTTTTTCAGCTTCGGGGGCTTGCCGCCGACCAGCGAAAGCGACTAGCGGCAATCGAAAAAGAAATCTTCGACCTGCCGGAAAATGTCGCCCGCCGGAAATGGGAAGCCGAACAACGGCGTGGCGGAAGCGGAGGAAGCCAAGCGGCAAGCATTCATCGCGGAGATAAACGAAATCAACCTCATTCAACCATCGCCCGAAGGAGAAATGCCATGAAGACCCGACCCCGACGAACACTCGTCATCAATTCGTTTTCGTCTTGCCCCAGGTGCGGACGACAGGGCGGCAGTTGCGCTTGCCGGCCCGTCATCAATCCCCTCAATCCCTTTGTCGTCAACCACCGTGACCCGGAACTGTTGCTCGATGAACCCGCCTATAATTGGGGCGCGATTGTCGAAGAACAGAGGACCGGCAGGTCGCCCCGGCAACGGCCCGCGCCTACGGCCCATTACGTCGGAGATTGCCTTCCCGACCCGCCAGCCGTGTTCAACTACGACAAGCCCGATTCGTCGAACGCGGACGCCACGGGCGGCGGTTCCGTCCAGATGGGCGACGCGGAAGACGACGACTACGACAATGAGCCGGAACCCAACACCCGCCGACGCGCGGGCGGGGAAAAAGCTCGCGATGATTTCGACTTTGACGACGACCTCGGTGCGCCCGGCGATGCAAGCGTCATGCTGGACCGCGCCCTGTTCCGCGAGCGGGCGACCCGTCAACATAAATCTTACGATCAACGATGACGCGGATTTGCTCATCGAGCCGGTTATCGACCACGCGGAAATCGTGCGCGAACAGAGGCGGCGGGGCCGCTAACGCGAAGGGGAGCGAAGGGGCGTCGGTTGGTTCCCGATGGCCGGTGCGCGCCGTAGGCACGCATCGCCGGTGCGGACGGGCTTCGTTAGTTTCACCCGGCCCCGTGCCGCCCCTTTAACTTTTGTGGAGCAAGGCAGCCGGTCCTAGCATTGACCGGCGGGCGGTGCGTAGCCGCCGGCGGAATGGGGTTCGGGCGAGCCTTAGACCGCGCCGCCTTTTTTCCCGTTACGCTAACGGCTTCCATGCGGGGCTTTCAATGAACGTCAGTTTTTCGCAACTCGTCCGCTTTCTCGAAACGCGCGGCTTCAACCAAGGCGCACCACGGGCTGATCGCCGATGCCGTTCAATACGTTGCGCAGTGTCGCGAAGAAATCAACGATGCCACGGCAGACGCCGACGCGCAGCGGTTCGCGATTGATATTGCGGAAGAGCTGATGGAAGCGTTGGACGACCCGGACGGCGCGAAGATGACGGCGTTGCTGGCCGCGTATCGGGCCGAACCGGGGAATTTCGCCGACGCGGTTCGGGATTGTCTGGCGGGGCCGCCGCCGGGTTGATGGAACCGGCGCAGCGGGCCGGTAGTAATTACTACCGTAAGGGCGCGTTTTGGTACGTTTTGATACGTTTCGGGGATGGGGCCGAAAAGCGCGAAAACAACGGTTTTTTCAAGGTTTCCCGCGTTTTTGCCGCTTAGGTGAAAACTCCTATTAGAATCCGAAGACCATTGCTCTATCCAGTTGAGCTACGGGCGCTGGTTGCGTCCTTCATCCTCACCAATTCTATGCGCGGACGCCGCCAATGCCATCTGCGATTCATCGAGGCGCACGAGGAATTCCACACTCACCCCGCAAAAGTTGGCCGCCGCACGTGCAAATATCTTGACGAAGTGGCCACACGTACTCGCATTCGATACTGCTTTGATTAGCAGTACGAAGTCCGGCATTACGCGTCCCAAATTGTTTTCGAATGCCGTCCTCGAAACTGGTAGAATAGTGGATCGGAGTACAACGGTCATGCTACGCGTGTTGGGCTCGCCGAAACGGCTCTGCGACGGTGTCACGCGCCGCGATTTCTTGCAAGCGGGCGGGGCATCGCTGTTGGGGCTTGGCCTGACGGATTTGGCGCAGGCTACGCCGAGGCAGGCGGCTGCCAAGAATGTCATTTTGCTGTTTCTCTATGGCGCCGTCAGTCAACTCGATACGCTCGATCCGAAGCCTGATGCCGTGCAAGATATTCGCGGCCCCTTCAGCACGATAGCGACTCGCTTGCCCGGAGTGCGCATCAGCGAGATTTTGCCGCGCACGGCAGCGATGCTCGATCGCGTTGCCGTGGTGCGTTCGATGTCGCATCCGTATCCGATTCATGGCGTCGCCTACGCAGTCACCGGCGTTGATCAAATCGACATTCCGATGGAGCTGAATCGCCACGATGGCCGGCACTGGCCTTACTTCGGATCGGTGCTGGAATATCTCGATGAGCGGACGCTTCGGCGCGAGCCTCGTCCGCCTTTGCCGCGGACGATTCATCTACCATGGGTGCAAAGCTCGCGTTCGGCGCCGCATCAGCGCGCCGGCTATCTCGCGGGCTTTCTCGGCGCACGCTACAATCCGGTGGTGCTCGAGTTCGTCGGCGAATCCGCGAACAATCCGACCTATCGACCCGGCGACCCTCACGGCGGCATTCTCCCGGGCGGCCGTTTCGCCATCGCCGACACCGCCTTGGCGCCCGAAATGACTCTCGATCGGCTCAACACACGCGCCAGGCTGGTCGATCAGTTTGACGAAGCATGGCGGCGACTCGATCAAGCCCATGTCGGCAGGGATCTCGATCGCTATCGGCAACTCGCCCTGTCGGTGACCACCTCGCCGCGACTGCGTCAGGCCCTGGATCTACAGCGCGAGCCGATCGGAGTACGCGATCGTTACGGCCAACACGTTTTCGGCCAGGCAGCGTTGCAAGCTCGGCGCCTGATCGAAGCGGGTGCCCGGCTGGTCAGCGTGCAGTGGGATGAATTTGGCCTGTCGGATGGATCGTGGGACACGCATGAACACCAAACGACGCGATTGCGCGACGAGTTGTGTCCCGCCTTCGATCAGACATTCACGGCGCTGCTGGATGACTTGGAGCAGCGGGGCCTCTTGAGCGAGACGCTCGTAGTGTGCATGACCGAGCATGGCCGCACACCGCAAGCGGAGCGGCGCGGCGATTCGCTGGATGGCCGCAACCACTGGTCGCAGTGTTATAGCATGATGCTGGCCGGCGCGGGCATTGCGCATGGCCGTGTTGTCGGCGCCAGTGATCGCCACGCCGCCTATCCCGCCGAGCGGCCGGTTTCGCCGAAGGATATTCTCTGCACGATCTACCACCTTCTGGGCATTGATCCGGAGCGCACCATTCCCGACCGCCTCGGCCGTCCGCTCCCGCTCGTAGCCAGCGGGAACGTGGTGCGAGAGTTGTTGGCGTAATCGCATGTCCTAATCAATAGTTGGGAAAAATATCCCTGGTTTCGTAGTGCGGGCTTCAGCCCAGTTCCTACCGAACACGGGCTGAAGCCCGCACTACGGAATGACGGATTCGGGAAGTTATTTTTCGGCACTATTAAATGGACGGCGTGAAGCCGCTGAAGTTCACCGTCAGACTGTTCTTGAACTTCAAGTTGTCGGCGGCATTGACCGTGCCGTCGTCGTTGTAGTCGAATGCCGCATTGTAGGTAGTCAAGGCTTGCTTGAACTTCAAATTGTCCGCGGCATTGACGACCTCGTCGCCATTGATGTCGCCGAATAGCCGGTAGAAAGATTGCGCAGCGCCGCCGACGCCGTTGGCGGCGAGGCTCAGTTGCTGGCCATCGGATGCTGCGATGATCGATGCCGGATCGGTGACGGAAATCGTGTAAGCGCCGTTACCAATCGAGCCGCCCGAAACGCCGGCGCCGCTGAAGGAGACGGCCCATTCCGTGCCGCCCGATCCGGCGACGGCCGCCCAGCTGAGAGTCGGCAAGGTCCCGCTCCAGCTGGACGAAACGGCGATGGTGAACACGTTCGGGTCGACCGCGGGGGCGGCGATGTTGACCGCCTCGCTGAACGTATAGACGATGTCATCCACCATCGAGCGCTGCGAACCTGGAGCCGGCTGACCCGCCGCGTTGTACAGCGATGGAATGTCCTGATTGATGACCACGCTGGTGATGCTCGGCGGGGGCGCCGCATTCACCTGAATGGCGAGCGTGCCCTGACTGCCGTTGAAGCCGGCCCCGCCGCTGTAAATGGCGGTGATTGTATCCGAGCCGGCGGGAAGGGCGGAGGTCGGATCGGAGATTGCTGATCCGCTGCTCACGTTGACGGGAGCTCCAATCTGGAACTGGTCGGCCGCGCCGTAATCGAAATAGAACGACACGGAACCAACGCTGGGACTGCCGGTAATAGTGGCGGCAAAGGTGACCGGCGCCCCTTGCGTGATCGGCCCAACCGGGTTGGACGTGAGCGAAGTGGTCGTGGCGTTATTGACGGTGACCGTGTAGGGCTGGCTAACGGCAGCGCCGGCGAAGTCGGTCGCGGTGATGGTGAAGTTGAACGGGCTGCCGCTGGTGCCTGTTGGCGTTCCGGAAATTACTCCGGTGGTGCTGTCGATGCACAAACCCGCGGGTAGGCCGCCGGCCGTGACCGTAAACGTAATCGCCCCGGTGCCGCCCGTCGCGACAATGGTTTGGTTGTAGGGCTGGTTGACGATGCCATCTGGCAGCGTCGTTGTGGTGATGGATGGTGGGGAGTAGATCGTGAGATGGTAGCTTTGGTCGGCGGAGTCCCCCAGGGAGTCGGTGACTCGAACCGTGAATGTATCGGATGTCATTTCAAAAACTGTGCCGGCGGCGCCGACACCGCCGCCGTAGGTGGTGCCGATGAGATTGCCGTTGCTGTCTTGGAAAAGGCCGCCATAGGGACCAGCGCCGTTGGTACTGTTGAAAGAGAGCAACGTGGTCACCGTGTTGGTTCCCGCTGCCACCTTGAAGACCGTGCCGTCGCCGGAGTCTCCGCCATAGTAGGCCGTGCCGAAAAGGTTGCCGCTGCTGTCCTCGACCAGCCCACTGAAGGGATTGGCGTTGGCGCTGTCCAGGGAAGCCAGGGTATTGATCGCGGTGGTTCCCGCTGCCACCTCGAAGACGGTGCCGTCGCCGTTCGCGCCGCCATTGGCGGTGGTGCCAAAGAGATTGCCGCTGGCGTCCTCGACGAGCCCGCCATAGGGATTGGCGCCGGTGGTGGAACTGAAGGAGGCCGAGATGGTTAGGGTGTCGGTTTGGGTGTCAAACTCGAAAACCGTGCCGCGGCCGGAGGCGCCGCCGTAAGAGGTGGTGCCGAAGAGATTGCCGTTGCCGTCCTCGATCAGACTGCCATAGGGATATTGGCCGTCGCTGCCGTTGAAGCTGAGCAGGGGGGTGAGGTTATTGGTTCCCGCAGCCACCTCAAAGATCGTGCCGTCGCCGTTAGCGCCGCCACTAAAGCCGGCGCCGAAGAGATTACCGTTGCTGTCCTCGACCAGGCCGGCGTATGGAGATCCGCCGCTGGTGCTGTTGAGGGAAGCCAGCGTGGTGATCGTATCGGTTCCCGCTGCCACCTCGAATACCGTGCCGTCGAGAAATGCGCCGCCGCCGCGGGTGGTGCCGAAGAGATTGCCGCTGTTGTCCTCGATAAGGCTGGCGGCTGGAAATTCGCCGTTAGCGTAGTTGAAGGAAGCGAGAGTGATGGGGGTGTTGGTTCCCGCGGGCACCTCGAAGACGGTGCCATAGCCATAGGCGCCGCCAACGTAGGTGGTGCCGAAGAGATTGCCGCTACTGTCCTCGATCACGCCTGCGTTTGGACCGTCGCCGCTATTGCCTCCGTTGAAGGAAACCACCGTGGTCAGCGTATTGGTTCCGGTCGCCACCTCGAATAGTGTGCCGTCGCCGGAAGCGCCGCCATTATTGGTCGTGCCGAAAAGATTGCCGTTGCTGTCCTCGGCCATACCTGCGGCCGGATAGGCGCCGTTGGTGTTATTGAAATTGACGAGGGTGGTGAGCGTGCTGGTTGCCGTGGCCACGCTGAACACGGTGCCGGCGCCGAACATGCCGCCGCCTGAGGTGGTGCCGAAAAGATTGCCGTTGCTGTCCACGATCAGGCCGGCCTGGGGAGTGGCGCCGTCGGCCGTATTGAAGCTGACCAGCGTGGTGAGATTGGTGGTGCCGGCGGCCACCTCGAACACGGTGCCCTTGTTGAAGTCGCCGCCATTTTGGGTGGTGCCGAAGAGGTTGCCGCTGCTGTCCGCAATCACGCCGCTGATCGGATAGGAGCCGTTGCTTGAGTCGAAGTTGACCAGAGTGGTCAGCGTGCTGGTTGCGGTGTCAACTTCAAACACGGTGCCATAGCCGACAGCGCCGCCCGTGCGCGTTGTGCCGAAAACATTGCCGCTGTTGTCTTCAGCCAGGCTGCCCCAGGGATAGGAGCCGTTGGAAGAATTGAAATTAACCAGTGTGGTAAGCGCGTTGGTTCCCGCCGTTACCTCGAAGACGGTGCCATCGTCGGAGGCGCCGCCAAAATAGGTGGTGCCGAAGAGATTGCCCTGGCCGTCTTCAACCAGTCCGCCTTTTGGAAAGTAGCCATCGGCGTCGTTGAAACTTACCAGGGTAGTCAGGGTGTTGGTTCCGGCCGCCACTTCGAACACCGTGCCATAGCCGTAGGCGCCGCCGGATGCGGTGGTGCCGAAGAGATTGCCCTGGCTGTCCTCGATCACACCGGCTTCGGGATCGGCGCCGTTGGTTGTGGTGAAGGTAACGAGAGTAATCGGCGCGTTGGTTCCCGCAGGTATTTCGAACACGGTGCCAACGCCGTAGGCGCCGCCCCATTCGGTGGTGCCGAAGAGGTTGCCGTTGCTATCTATTGTTAGAGATCCCCGCAAGCCAACGTGACCGCCGCCGGTTCCCGTGAAGTAGGCCAAACTGTTGAAGTTCGCTGCCGTCGGCGTGCCGGCGATGGCTCCGCTGGAACTGTCGAGGCTCAACCCCGCCGGTAGGCTGCCGTCGGTGACCGCCCAGGTCATCGGTGCCGTGCCGCCGGTGGACGCAATGCTCGTGCTGAAGGCCTGGTTGACAAGCCCGCTCGGCAACTCTGTCGTGGTGATCGTTGGCCCCGTCAACAGCGTTCGATCCTCCAATAGCTCCGCGAACAGCTTGTGCCACTGCTGGCGCGATCGTCGAGGGCCCATGAACCTCGTGGCAAAAAGATTACTTAATGATGAAAAGAGTGCCATAATCATTTCCTTTTTGACGAAGCCGCATTCAGCCAGTTACAAGTGCGGCTGTCTCAGCTGCGCGGGTTTACGAATAAATGAATACTGCGAAAGGTCGAGCCAAATCCAAGGCCGCACTCATCGCCTTCAAGGCAACTCGACTGCATGGGGATCGTGAACCAATGAAGTTTCGCGTTCAGTTGGCCTTGAACTGCCAATAGACACAGCCATCCTGGTTGTGGTCGGGTTGTGCATTATACATGAGTCGGGGCGTTTTGGAATTGAAAAATTGAAAATTGTCCAGATCGTTGCCGAACTGAGTACGCGTGTACACGCCGATTTTTTACGTGTGTCAGTACAACGAGAGATTTGCAAGCTCAGCAGCATTGCATTGAAGTCCAGGATGGGGAGTGTGTGGCGTGAGAGGTGGGTGTGGTTGGCTTGGTGAAACGCATCGGCGTAAAGCAGTGTGCCCAAAGGGGCTCGGCGCGGAGAATTCGTTTCACGCTCCACGCCGACACGCAAGTTCGGTGCATGAGCCGGGCGATTGTCTCTCGTCCAGGCGACGATTTGCTATTGGGTGGCATCTTCCCGGTTCCAAAGCCCGAAATCGTGCTGCACACGCCATTCCAGGATGCGGACCTTTTCCTCACTGCCGGGCCGCGCATTGGTTGGCGGAGGCGGGGGGCCATCTTCCTTGGTCTCGTCATCATCCTGGTTCAGGACGCACCGCTCGCAAGAAAGACATCGACCTGCGTCAACGCGGCACAGATCGGCGCTCCAGCATAATCCCAACATCGATTTCCCTCTTCTTGCTTGGCACGCGCAGGGTCCTTTCTTTCTCTTTGCCGCAGGGCGGCACCGCTGATCTTCTGCAACGATCTCGTCGAATGAAGTGTAGGTTGCGAATCGCAAAAAGCCAAAAAAGAAAAGCGGCCACCGGGCGCTGCAATGCGAACGGTGAGCGAACGCCTTCATTTCTTCTTCGCCCGCTCCCAGATCGGCCCGTACACTTCCTTGTCGAAGGGCGGACAGCCCGTTGCGAATTGGCCCAGCTCGTTGGCCTTTGAACGCATCAGTGCCGTGCAATAGCTGAACGTGCGGCAAATTCGCTTGCGGTCGAGCTTACCGTGCTCCTGAATCTGCCTGACGAAATCGGGCTGGGCCAAGGTCGCGCGGCCCACGCCGACGAAGGAAACTCGGCCATCACGCAAATTGGCGGCGCCGGCCTGCGGCAGGAATTCTTGCAAGTAACTATAGCCGCTGCCGACGACCGGCAAACTTGGGAACGCGCGTTGAATCTCGGCGGTCAGGCGGAAGTGCCGGGCGACCCCGATGAGCGGATGTTCCGGCGTAGCATAGCCGTCGGGAGGCGGATACTCAAAGGGGCGGATCACATGCGGCGTGGCATACGGATTGCCCATGCTGACATTGACCAGCGCCACGCCGAGGTGAACCATTTCGGCGATCCAGGCGATCGGCTCGGTCAGGTCCGGCTCCAGCGGATCATGCAAATTCGTGCCCCACGCGCATTCGAGCGGCAATTCATGCGGGCACAGCTCTCCGATGTCGCTGCCGGCCTTCTTCCGATACGGAACGCAATCGTAGACATTGAGCCGGGTCGCCAGCATCAGCCCCGGAACCTCGGCCCGGATGGCGCGGATGATGTCGTGCGCCAGCCGCGTTCGATTTTCCAGCGAGCCGCCGTATCGCCCCGGGCGCGTCTGCGCCGCCAGCAATTCGCTTAGCAGGTAGCGGTGGCATTGCTTGACATCGACAAATTGGTAGCCGACGGCATGCGCGATCCGGGCGGCGCGGACATAATGATCGACGAGCCGCTTGAGGTCATCGTCGTCAAGCAGCGGATGCGACGGACCAATCCCCATGCGCGCATCAAGAATGGGGTCACGTACGGCAATAAGCGGCTTGCGATAGCTATACCGGCCCGAATGCGTCAATTGCAGGCCGACGAGCAAATCGCCGTCGCCGCCGAAGTTGCGCCGATGTGTCTGGCGGCAGATTTCCAGCATCCGGGCCAGGCCCGGCGCGGTCTGGTCGCTGACGAGCAATTGCCGGGGCGTCGCGCGGGCCTCGTCGAGCACGGCGGCAGCTTCTCCCCAAATTAATTTCGCGCCGCCGGCCCCGAATCGCTCGTAGCGGCGGAAAACGAGATCGTCCGGCTGTCCATCGAGCGTTCCGTCGCACCCTTCCATCGGCTGGACGCAAAACGCATTGCCGACACGAAACGGGCCGATCTGCACGGGGCGAAACATCGGAGCGAGCTCATCGCTGAAGCGCACGTCGAGCCCAAGGCGCTGGACCTCAGCTTCGATGTCGGCAAGCGAGTGGAATCTGAAGTAATGTGCCACGATGGATCACGATTGGCGCACGATAAAAAAATTGCCGCGATGTCAATATATATATGGTTCGGCGCGGCATTCGCTACAATGGTTGTCAGCACAGAAATCGGACCTTCAGGAAATCCCGTATGCGATCGATGCTCCGCCGTCTCATTCCCGCGTTGAGCTTTTGCGCCATCGCTGGCTGCTATACAAGTCCGACGCCGCCGCCGATCGTGATTGGGCACGTCTCGGACAAGTCGCGCGTCGATAAAGCCGGTGATGAGGCTGAGCTGGGAATTCGCCTGGCGCTTCATGAATTGAACAAGGAGAATGCGCTTACGGAGGCGTTCAATGGTCGGGCGGTGCAAGTTCGGCACACCGACGCGCACGGCGATATCGACGCCTTCGAATCGCAGGCAGTCCGGCTCGAGACCGTCAATCGTTGCGTGGCCCTTATGGGAGGCACGTCGGCGAAGGAGGTCGCCGCTCTCGATCATGTCAAGATTCCGATCCTGACCTTCTATGGCCAACCTGTGTCCGGTGCTAGCAACGATGTTTTCTATCTCGGCATGTCGCCTTTACGGCAAGGCGAAGTGCTCGCCAAAGTTGTCGCCCAGGATGCCAAGGCGAAACACGTCGTCATCCTGCTCGATGAACGCCGCCTGGACTCGTCCGCGCTGGCGGAAGCATTTCAGAAGACATTCGCCCAGACCCGCCAAGGCGACAAGGCCGAAGGGGACGCGGTATTGACGCTGCGTTTCGGCAAAGATGCGAAATGGGATGATTTGATTGGCCGGACGTGCGCCCGTGAGTTTCAGGCGGTTATCTTCGCCGGGACGGTGCAGGATTTCAACGCGTATCACAGAGTCTTTCGTCGCGAATTTGTCTTGAGCGAGCCGCAACTCATCTACGCGGGCAACGACGGCGATCAACGGCTGTTCGATCTGGCGCCCGGAACCAAGGCGGCTGTCGTGCTGGCGAGCGCGTTCTATGCCGACCCGGCCTCGGAGAAAATCACGGAATTCATGAAGGCGTATCGGAGCTCGTACGAGACCGAAGCCAACGTGAACGCGGCTCTAGCTTACGACGGCTTTCGCATCCTGATCACCGCCGTGAAAAATGCGAATACGTCTTCACAGTTGACGCCGGAACGAGTGCGCGAGGAATTGCTCAAAACGAAGGATTTCGACGGCATCACCGGCCCAATCACGATCACTGCGGACCGCCAGGCAAAAAGGCCGCTGCACGTGATGCGCTGGCAGAATGGGGCGTTGAAGCTGGTCAAGACGTTTACGCCGTAATTCTTGATTTGTGGGTGGGGCGCGTTACACGGGAAAAAAACGGATGCTGCGGGAGGAATTGCCATGTCGACCGAATCGCCGCGGCAGCGCGTGCAGCGCCATCTTCTGCAAATCGCCATTGCTTCGCTGGTAGTGTTTGCGACAGCGTGGTGCTATCAAATCCACGTCGCGCTGGGATTGACCGCGACTTTCCTGGCCAAGCATATCCTGGTCGCGATCCTGGCGGCCGGCTTGCGTTTGCCGATTCGCGAAATCAAGTAATGAAATGCATTAAGTCTAGCGCTCGCGCGACCAGTGCAAGCACGGCATCCCGCGAGCGCTAAACGTAAACTTCAAACGCTGAATTCCGGCCGCCGTTTCGCGAGCTGCTGTTGCAAGCGGGCCACGATGCTCGAATGCATCTGACTGACGCGCGATTCGCTCAAGTCGAGCGTGGCGCCGATCTCCTTCATCGTCATGTCTTCGTAGTAGTAGAGGATGATGATGAGGCGCTCGTTGCGGTTCAGGCCGCGCGTCACCAGGCGCATCAGGTCGCGGTTTTGCAGGCGGTGCGTCGGATCCTCGGCCTTCTTGTCTTCGAGGATATCGATCTCGCGGACATCCTTGTAGCTGTCGGTCTCGTACCATTTCTTGTTGAGGCTGACGAGACTGACCGCGGTGGCGTCGCCGTGGATCTTTTCGAAGTCTTCGATCGATACGCCCAGGCGCGTCGCCATTTCGTCGGAACGGGGCGGTCGGCCCAGCTCCGCCTCCGCTGCCTTGCGCACTTCTTCCAGCTTGGAGTGCTTGCTGCGCACCAGGCGCGGCACCCAGTCCATCGTCCGCAATTCGTCCAGCATCGCCCCTCGGATGCGCGGCACGCAGTAGGTCTCGAACTTGACGCCGCGCTCCAGGTCGAACGCTTCGATGGCGTCCATCAGCCCGAAGACGCCGGCGCTGATCAAATCGTCGAGATCGACGCCGTCGGGAAGCCGCGACCAGATGCGTTCGGCATTGTACTTGACCAGAGGCAGATATCGTTCCACCAAGTGATTCCGCAACTCGACGGTAGGTTCCGTCTTGTATTCGCGCCAGAGTTGCAGAACATCGACGTCCACATGCGTCACCATGATTCCTCCCTGAGGAGGCAAGCAGACATGGCCCCGCGGTTCACGAATGGGATGTCTGGGTCAAGGAACGTAGACGTGCTTCCTTCGACATCCGTGCGGGCGCGAAACTGAATCCACCCCTGGATTCAGAAGTCGGCATTCCCCAACGCCGACCGGCGCCTTGCTTCTTCTCGTGAACTCTCGGACGAGACCAGATTCCGCTACCCCTTACCCCGTCTTACCAGGCTCCACACTTGAATCGGCGGCAACGCCGATCCCCCGAGCGTGAACCGAAAAGGATAAAACCACTCGCTTCGTTGTTATCGTCCCCTTCCTCTTCAGGCTTGAAGAAAAGCCTTGCCAATAACAAATTCGCAGCGAGTGACCGCAGCGCAGAGCGCGGACTTTGCCAAGCTTCGCCCGGCGGTCCTAAGGATGCGCCCATCCCCCGATAAGCGCACGCCTGCCATGCCCGTTTTCGTGGGCCGCTCTGCGCCTCGGTCCTCGCCAAGAACTAGGAGTGGAATTCGTGCGGGGTGTATACGTCGAAGTGCAAAGTCTGTCCAGAGGAAAAGGCAGAGAATAATTCCGAAATCCGGACGAATCTACTCGTTCCCACTCTCGAGCGTGGAACGAGTGAATATGATGACGGATCGGTCCCGGCGAAATGCTATTTCTGCTTGCCCAACCAGTCGCGCCAGCGCTCGATGGCGGTCAGGCGCGTATCGGAATTGGCGCTGAGCTCAGGACCGTAATCGACGCCAGAGATCGCCCTCAACGCGGATCGGCCAGCCTGGCGCACGTCGTCATCGCCGTCTTGCAGCAACACGATCAACTCCGCCCCGAAGCGGAGTTTTTTCGCCTCAATCGCCTGGGCCGCACCGATGCGCACGTCCTTACGCTCATGTTTGAGCAGCGTTTTGAGCCCATCGCCCGATTGATGTTGCAGGTTCTTCGCCAGCAAACCCTGGCTCAATGTGGCGACCTCCGCATCGGCATTCTTGATCCCCATGACGAGCAGATCGACCGCTTTCGGCCCCTGCCGTTTCTCCGCTTCGGTCAATATCGTCTTGAGCTTGCCGCCGCTTTCCTTGGAGATCGCCTTTTCCAGCTCGGCCAGCGACATCGTCTGCGGCGATTTCCCCTTGACGGCGATGGTTCGCTGCACGGCGGCCTTGCGGAACAGGATCAGTGATTGCAAATCCTTGAGCACGTTGAGATGCCGTTTCGCGGTCACGTCGGCGCCGATGTTTTCCTTGGCGAATTGCAAGAGATCGAGATCATCGGTAGTCGAAAGCACGCGGCCCACCTTCTTGCCGATGATGACGGCCGGGCAACTCGATTCCATGTTGGCGGCGCGATTGAGACCATCAATGAGGTTGAAGATCGCTTCGGGGCCCAGGCGGTTGAAGTCGTCGTTAGCTTTCTTGGCATCGTCGCCGCGGATTTTGCCGGTGTCGGCGTCAATGAGGCGGTCAATTACGGCATCGATCTTCGTCGATTCCTCCGCGGTCAAGCGTGGCAAGCTTGGGGCCAACGGATGGCGCTCGCGGTCCCTAAGATCGGTGGGAACCTGAGCGACGATCAAGATGGCACTAACGCAAATTACGGTGTTCATGGGCTGATTCCATATTGTCGCAGGGTTACTTGTGCCGGCGCTTGCCCGGTGCGGAATGGGCGGGAGTGTTGATGATTTGGTTCACACTGTCGTGATCAAAAAAGGCGAGCGGGCCACCGGGAATTTTGAAAATGGCGGGCGTACCCTTCCAGAGTAGCGTACCGGGCTGATCAACCTCGAAGCGCTGGCCGGTGTTCAACTCAATCGTGAACGGCCTGAACGGGCGAAGGTCCATCAATGCGTCAATGTCCGTCTCGAAATTCTCTGCGGTCATGATTCTCCTTTCGGGGTCGAAAACGTCAGCAATCCCAATCAAATATTATCGCGACTCCTCCGCGTTCGCAAGCGCCTCCTCGTTGCTCGTCAAACCCTGGGCGGCGCGGATGCGGTCTACTTCTCGCATCACCGCGTCGATGATGCCCGCATTCTCGGCGACGTTGCGCAATTCGATGCGGAACGCCCACAAATTGATGAGCAGCGTCAAAAGGCCCAGCGTCATGTGCACGTACCACGGCCACGCTTGCAACTGTGCTCCGGCGCCGGCGGCCGCGGCGGCGATGCCGATCAACATCGAAAACAACGCCGGCGGAAATGTCGCACGCTTCAGTTCGCGCGTCCGCTTGTGCCACGGCTCATCGGGCATCCCATAGGCCAGCGTGACCTCCTTCACCCAACGGCCGGTGCCGAGAAAGTAGATGAAGATCAGGCAGTGCACGAGCAAGATGCCGATGGCGGTGAGCAATCCGCACGTGAAATGAACGACGAATTCATCCTTGTCCGCCGGGCGGCCCGGCGTCAACATCGACCAGAAGCCGACGAGAATCGCGCCGAGAATCGCCAGGGTCAACAGAACGGCGAGCGTGCGAAAGGTGCGTGCCATGCTCATCATCATAGCAGGCAGCAGACGGCAGGCAGCGGGTAGCCGGAAATTGCTGTTCGTTCGCGATCCGCTGCCTGCTATCTGCTGGCAGCTATTCATATCATGCCCTCATGGAAGCGCTCCCGTTTCTTGCCGCCGCCAAAGCGAAACTTGGCCCGCTCTATGTCGTGCATGGCGATGAGGCATTTCTCAAGCGCCAAGTCATCCGTGCCCTGCGCAACTGCGCGCTCGGCGATGACGATAGCGATCAGGCCGCGTCGGTCCATGCTGGCGACAAGGCCCTCTTCGCCGATGTCTTCGACGATCTCGATACCGTCCCCTTCTTCTATCCGCGGCGCGTCGTCATTGTCGAAAATGCCGATCCCTTTATCACGAAATACCGCGGCGAACTGGAAAAGAAACTGACCCATCTGCCGGCGACGAGCTTGCTCATTCTCGATGTGAAAACGTGGGCGTCCAACACCCGCCTCGCGAAGATGATCGACGATGCCGCGACCATCGCGTGCAAGGCGCCGAAGAGTTCCGAACTGCCGGCGTGGTGCATTCAATGGTGCGTCAGCCAATACCAAAAGCAGCTGGCCGCCGACGCCGCTCGATTGCTTACAGAACTGGTCGATCCGGAGATGGGCTTGCTCGATCAGGAATTGCTCAAGCTATCGATCTACATCGGCGCCCGGCCGCGCATCGAATTCGCTGACGTGGACGCGCTGGTCGGCAACAACCGGGCGGCTGATATCTTCAAGATTTTCGACGCCGTCGCAGCCGGGAACGTGAAAAACGCGATGGCGATCCTGGAACGCCTCTTCGATCACGGCGAGGAGCCGATGCGCATTCTTGGCGCGTTCAGTTTTCAATTGCGCCGGCTGGCGGTGGCGGCGCGGCTCAACGCCCAGGGCCTTTCCATGGGCACGGCACTTGCGCAGGCCGGCGTGCAGCCCTACTTCGCCGGCGCCGCCGAGGCCCAGATGCGCCATCTGGGCCGACGCCGGCTTGATCGACTCTATGATTGGCTTTTGCAGATGAACATGGACCTGCGCGGCGGCAGCCAGCTGCCGGCACGGACGCTGTTCGAGCGATTCTTGCTGCGGCTGGCGCGGAAGAATGTTGCCTGACGCAAGGTCAACCGCTCAAACACTCAAACGCAGACTCACGCAAAGCCGCAAAGGCGCAAAGTTTGATGGCCAGCACCGCGACAGGTGAGTGTTACAGTTCTCCCGATTGTGCCACTTTGCGCCTCGGCGCCTTTGCGTGAGATTCGTGTATGAGTTCTGATTCCAGCACGTCCCTTGACATCGGCTCACGAAACCATCATGCTGGTAAAAGGCCCACGGAGAATTCCCATGCTGCGTGCGAAACTGTCCGGCTTGATGGCTTTGCTGATTGGCTGCTCGCTGCTTGCCGCCCAGGATGACGCGAAGCCGAAACTGGTGCCGGCGGCATTCGAGTGCTTCAACATCAACGGCAAAGCCAAAGGTCGGCCGCAGTGCCTGGTCTGCAAATTCGGGCTCAGTCCCGTCGTCTTGATCTTCACCAAGGAGCCGGCCGAGGGGAAGGACGGGCCGCTCAACGATCTGCTCAATCAACTCAACAAGCTAACCGAGGTCCCCGATTTCGAGGAACGCGAGTTCTCCGTCGGCGTCGTCTTCATCAGTCCCGATGCGCTCGATTCGAGCAACAACGCGGACGAGAAGGACACCGATAAGATCATCAAGGAAGCCGTCAACCGTGAGAACCTGATCAAACGGCTCGAAGAACGCGCCAAGCCGTTCAAGAGAGATGGAGACAAGGATCGCGTCATCGTCGGTTGCGTGCCGGCAGCACCGCAGAAGTACAGCGTCGATCCGAAGATGGAGCAAACGATCCTGTTCTACGACCGGATGAAGATCGTAGATAAATGGTCGTTTGAGCCTGGGGCGCTGGAAGCGAAGGACGTGGAGACGATCGTGAAGCGCTTGCGCGACAAGGTGCCGTTGCGGAAACAGGGGGCGCAGAAGAAGGGCTGAATCAATCTGGCGAGCCGAGCCCCGTAAGGGGCCGGTTGAGGCAAGCAGTTGCTTGGCGCCTCAACCGGCCCCTTACGGGGCTCGGCTCGCCAGGTAATCACTCGCCGACGTACGGCATCAGCGCCATGAAGCGGGCCCGCTTGATCGCGTCCTTGACGGCGCGCTGGAAGGCGGCGCAGTTGCCCGAGCGCTTGCGGCTGAAAAGCTTGCCCTGGCTCGTGCACATCTTTTTCAAGCCCTGCACGTCCTTGTAATCGACGAATGCGGGCCGCGGGCAGCCCTCTTTCGTGCAAAACCGGCAACGATTCTTGCGATTGCGCCCAAGCTTTTTGCGAACCATCGAAGCAAACCCTCGCACACGGTCGGATGGAAATTCCAAGTAAAGCATCAAGATACGATTCGATCCGCGAATCGTCAACGGTCCTGGCATTTCGATTGCGGCACGCCAGGCTTTCTCGTAGAGTACGCAGTACACCAATCTCTTCGCTCACGAGACAAGCCGATGACCAGCCAGGATGGAACCTCCCGACGCGCGACGATCGCACTCACCTTGCTCGTGCTCATTAATCTCTTCAACTACATCGATCGGCAAGTGCTTGCGGCCGTGGAACCGGAGATTCGCAAGGAGATTCTTACCGACGAGGAAACCGGCAAAGAAATTCCGAATGCGAAGTACTTGACCGGATGGTTCGCAACCGCGTTCCTGGTCAGCTACATGCTGATCGCGCCACTTTTTGGAATGTTGGCAGACCGAATCTCACGCTGGAGTTTGGTGGGCTTCGGCGTGGTTCTATGGAGCTTGGCAAGCGGCGCATCGGGTCTCGAATGGAAGGCGTGGGGCTTTTCGATCGGAGCCGCCTACTGGTTGCTTTTGCTGACCCGTTGTTTCGTCGGCGTCGGCGAAGCGGCCTATGGTCCGGTTGCTCCGGCGATGATTGCCGATCTGTATCCGATCGAAAAGCGCGGCAAGGTAATGGCGTTGTTCTACCTCGCGATTCCGGTCGGCGGTGCGCTCGGATACGCCCTGGGGGAGGCGGTCAAGCGATTATTCGACTGGCACCACGCTTTCTATTGCGTTGTTCCACCGGGCCTGGCCTTGGGAGTTTGGTGCCTTTTTTTGCGCGATCCGCCGCGTGGCCAGACGGAGAAAGGCGCGGTCGATTCCGTGCCCATACCATCCGAGCAACCCGAGTTGGGCGCGGTCGATAGCGTGCGTAAGCCGAGATTGACCGACTATCTTTTCCTGCTGAGAATTCCGTCTTACGTGTTCAACACGCTCGGCATGACGATGATGACATTTTCCATCGGCGGCCTGGCGTACTGGATGCCGGAATATCTGGATCAATCCGGCGCACCCGATGTCGGGCCAATCGGTCCGCGCACGATGTTCGGCGGCATCACCGCGCTGGCCGGCCTGATTTCCACTCTCGCCGGCGGTATGGCTGGGGATTGGTTGCGGCCTCGCTTCGCCGGCTCGTATTTCCTGGTCTCTGGCATCGCGCTTATTATCGGTTTCCCGATGGTGTTGCTCGTGCTCTGGGCCGACTATCCGTGGAAATGGGTGTTTATTTTTTTCACCGTTTTCTTCCTGTTTTTCAACACGGGACCGACCAACACGATCCTCGCCAACATCACGCATCCAACGATGCGTGCCAGCGCGTTCGCGCTCAACATTCTGGTCATCCACGCCTTGGGGGATGCGATCTCGCCGCCGCTGATTGGCTGGATTTCCGGGGAGGAGCATCTGGATCGCGGGTTCGTCGTCGTGTCCTTGGCCATGCTCGTCGGCGGTGTGTTCTGGCTCGTCGGCGCCCAATTCCTGAAGCGCGACACGGAATTGGGGCCGACGCGACTGCCGGGTTGACTGGTTGAATCGGGCAGGAATAGGGGCCACCTGGATGCAGGTTAACTCGGAAGGGAAACATTGTGGTAAATTTCCTGCACGTCATCGCAGTCGTTCAGCATGCCCAGGAATTTCTCGAACGAGGCCAACTCTTCCGCGCTGAGCGTCTTGCTTGCCTGCGGGAGGAAAGTGATTTCCTGGACTTCCAGCTCAAGGCCTGGGAATGCCTCGAGCAAAGCCGTTTTGGCTTTGTAGAACTCGGCGGGAGGTGCGAAGACCGTAATGGCGCCATCCTTGCTTTCGATCTCTTCGACGGCAACGTCCGCAGCGAACAGGGCCTCCAGCACTTTCTCCTCATTGTCCCCCTTGAAAGAAAGGACCGCAACGTGATCGAAAGACATCACGACGGATCCGCTGCCAGCCAACTTGGACCCTGTCTTGCTGAAACAACTGCGAATATCGGAGATAGTGCGCGTATTGTTGTCGGTCAAGCAATCGACGATGACTAACGCGCCGCCGGGACCAAACCCCTCATAACGCACGGGTTGGAAATCCTCGCCCCCCGCGCCAGCGGCTTTCTGGATCGCCTTATCAATCACATGGCTCGGCACATTATCGCGCTTGGCCTTTTCGACAAAACTGCGCAGAACCGGATTGGCTTCCGGGTCGGCCACGCCATTCTTCGCCGCCATGTACAATTGTTTGCTGTACTTGGAATAGAGCTTCGAGTTCTGAGCTGCGGTTTTGAAGATGGAGTGTTTGCGCTTCTCGAAAATTCTTCCCATAGGATTCTGCCTTTTGCCTTTTCAAAGGAGCCGGGCCTTGAGTGGTGCCGTTCCGTCATTGTATTTCAGTTTCCGGCGGTTGAGCGGATCAAACCGCAGCCCCATCATAAGATCCGCACCAAGCCCGGTTCCCCTTCCTCGCCTTCGATTTCAATCGGCCGGTCCAGAAAATGCCGGATGATGTCGGCATTCGTCAGCAGATGTGATGACGCATTCGCCACGCGGAACTGTGAAGCTCCCTCCGCCAATGCGAGCGGCAACAGTAGTTGATCGGCGCTGTGCTCATCGACGCCGAGCGGCTGTGCGTTCAAGAATGCCTCGACCTGCGCTGCGGCCTCATCGGCAACGGCTTCGGACGATTTGCCGCGCTCGCCGAGGGCAAAGAAGAAAGTCGTGGCGGGCTGCGTGGGCAGTTCGACGCCGAGCATGCAACCGGGACCGCCTTGCCAGGTCTCGCGTCGCACTTCGGCGGACATGCCGAGATCGCGCAGGCGCATGGTTGCACGCTGCGTCAAGCGATCACCGACGTGGGCGGGCAAGCCAGCGACGCCGACGTGAACGGTCGCGGATGCGATGGATGCGGTGGTCATGCCGGCGAATGAGTGGATGCTTTGGATGGGCGCGATCGTGGCCCGGATCAAGCCGCCGCCGCGCGGGTAGAACCCGACGCGTTCCAACTTCACGTCGATGTCGATGCCGAGCGATTTCAGACGCGGGGCCCAGGATCGTTCCAGGAAATGAAAGCAAGGGCTAGCCTTGACGTGTGTGCCCCCTTCGATGGTGATCGTGCTTTCGCCGCTGGCCAGGGCGAGCGGTAAGTAGATCGTGTGCAATACCAGGCTGGTCGCGCCGGCGGTGCCGATCTTGAAGAGGTATTTGCCCGGCAAAACGGGGCCGGGCTCGAAGGTGAGATCGATGCTGCTGATGCAGGCGCCGCGGCTCTTGGCCTGGCCGATCTGTGCCGCCGCCTTGACGCTCATCAGATGCTGCGCTTGCAGGCCGGGCTTGGACCGTTTCGCGCGGATGTTGCGCAGCCGGAAGGCCTTGCCAGTGATGAGAGCCAGCGCCAGGCTGGTGCGCAAGACTTGCCCGCCCCCTTCGCCATGGGCGCCGTCGATTTCGATCAGGTTGCTCATGGGGTATAAGAGAACCGAAATGGCCGCAAAGTTCACGCGAAAAATACTGAATCGGGCCAATCCTAATGGCACTTTGTAAAATGAACCAACGCGGCCCAGCGAAGGAGAACGAAAAATGGCGGAACCGACGGGCAAGATTGTGGCGCGGCCGATGATCGCGCGGGCATGCGGTTGTTTGCAGGAATTCCAGCACTACGCCGTGGACAAATATCGGGCGCAGCGGCTGGCGAAGTTCCAGAAAACTCGATGCTCCGCCTGTGTCGAAAAGCTGAACCTGGAGCAGAAGCGGGCGGCCGAAGCGATGCCCACGAAGGGCGAGGCGCTGCAAGCGCTCCCGCACGGGACACAGATCGCCATGACTCGCGGTCCAGATGGCATCTGGACTGGCACGCTGACGGCCGACGGGATGAAAGTCCAGGCAACTTCCGACGGACCGCAGGGACTGAGCGTTACCCTCGCGCGCCAATGGGTGGCAGCTCACGGAACACCCCCGAAACCGAAAACGTGATCAATTGGTGCTGGATCGGATTTTCAAAGCTCACTTCTTGTCCGATGGGCTGCCCACCTCGCGGTGCACCGGATCGACGCCTTGCAATTGCAGCGTCGATGATTCCCTCGATTGCATGTCGATCACCTGAATGCGGTGGTTATTGGTGTCGGCGACGTACATCTTGCCGGCGGCGACGCTCAGGCCGCCGGGCTCGTTCAACTTGTTGGGGCCTTCGTAGAAGGTGGCGCACGCTCGCCGGACGGGATCGATGATCTTAATCTTGCTGTTGTAGGTGTCGGCGACATAGAGCTTGCCGTCGAAGTAGGCCACGCCGAGGGCGTGTTGCAAGCGGACGAATTCGCCTGTGCCGTTCCTGTCGCCGAACTCGAAGAGGCCCTGACCGACGATGGTGGAGACGTTGCCGGTAGCGCCGTAAAGAGGAACGGAGCGGATGGAGCTGGTTTCGCTGTCGGCGGAGTAAAGTCGTTTGCCGTCGGTAGCGAGGCCAGAGGGTTGGGCAAAGCGAGCAGTTTTCAAGGGGCCGTCCCTGATGTCTTCATAGGCGTCGCCGGCATAAACGCCGATGGTGTCCTTGGCGGGGTCGTAGCTCCAAAGCTGGTTCGTGCCGGCCATGGCGATGTAGAGGCGCTTGTTGTGCAGGAGGATGTCCCACGGGCTGGCGATGGCCACCTTGCGCGCCGGTCCCGAATTGGGGCCTTGGCCGTACATCTTCTTGGTTCCGTTGCCCGCGGCCACCTTGACAGTTTCATCCTTGAGATTGAGAGCGCGGATCATGTGATTCTTGCGGTCGGCGACATAGAGGATCTCGCCGTCAAGGGCCATGCCTTGCGGATCGCTGAACTGGGCCTCGGCGAAGGAGCCGTCCTTGAAGCCTTCCTTGCCGCTGCCGGCGATGGCGATTTTCTTGCCATCAAAGTCGGTGATGACGACGCGGTGATTGGTGCTGTCAGCGATGAAAAGGCGCTTCGAGCCGGCGTCGGCCAGTACCTTGCCGGGGAAGCTGAGCCCGCTGATCGCTTTCTCGCTGGTCAGCTTGAAGTTGATCGGCGTCTTCTTGAGCTTCCCCGTTCCTTCAAATTCCTTGATGAGCGCCTTGATGGCTTTGTCCACGCCATCGAGATGCCCCTCCCCCTTGGCGAAGTCACGGAACTTGCCGTCGGGGTCGATCAGCACCAGCGTGGGCCAATGGTTGGCCCCGTAAGCGTTCCAGATCTTGCGATCAGCGTCGCTAACGACCGGATGTTTGATCTCGTAGCGCAGGATCGCTTTCTGAACGCTGGCGGATTTCTTCTCGTTGTCGAACTTGGGCGTGTGAATGCCGATGACCACGACAACGCCGGGATAGCGGGCTTCGATGGTGGCGAGATCGGGAAGCGTGTGGATGCAATTGATGCAGCACAAGGTCCAGAAATCGAGCAGGACGATTCGGCCGCGCAAATCGGCGAGACGGATCGGCTTCTCGGTGTTGAACCAATCGGCGCCGCCGACCAGATCGGGCGCATCAGGGTATTTTGGCTGCGGCAGCGCGGCCTGAACGCTTGGCGGTTCAAGGAAAGACGCCAGGTAAGTGAACCCAGCGGCCAGCAACACAATGCCGGCGCTTGCGAAATAGGGGGAACCGATTACTTTGGCCAGGATGGCTTTGGCGGACGCAACGATTCGAGAGCGCATGGAGTTCTCCTCAAGCACGAGCGAGCGATAAGCCATTATACCATGACGCACAAGTAGCAGAACCTTGCGCGGATCACGGCGTCAAATATCGACGATCACCTCCGCTTCCCATTCCTCGCCGACTTTTTCGACGCGCAGGCCGTGATAGGTGATTGCCTTGACTTCGTGCTCCAAATTGTGCCGTGCGCGATCGAGCGGTTCGCCCCAGGCGCTCGCGGTCAGGCCGGCGTCGGTGACGTGAACCGCGAATTTGCCAAGCAGAAGATGGTCGGCGTCGAAATGGTAGAGCAATTCGCGCAGCCAATCGAAGAGGAGGAAATCGATTTCTTTGCCATCCACCCGCACATCGATTTTCTGAAGCGGCCGCACCGTGGCCAAATCTTCGACGATGGCGCCGAAGAGAGCTTGCGCCGCCTCGACAAAAAGCGTGTCGAGATCGGCAGCGCGGATGCGCAGGCCCAGATCGGCGGTGTGCTCGAAGGTTTCGTGCATGTTGTCCGGTCCCCATTTAGCGTTCGCACAATGCCGTGCAACCGCTCATTTCGCCGCCATCCGCAGGGCCCCGTCGAGACGAATCACTTCGCCGTTGATCATTTCGTTTTCGAGGATGTGCCGCACCAGGGCCGCGTATTCGTCGGGGCGACCGAGGCGCGGCGGGAACGGCACTTGCTGGGCTAGCGATTGCCGGGCGGGTTCGGGCAAACCGGCGAGCAGCGGCGTGTCGAAGATGCCCGGCGCGATGGCCATGACGCGGATGCTGTGACGGGCCAACTCGCGCGCCAGCGGCAAGGTCATGCTGACGATGCCTCCCTTGGACGCGGCATAAGCGGCCTGGCCGATCTGGCCGTCGTAGGCGGCGACCGAAGCGGTGTTGATAACGACGCCGCGCTCGCCGCCTCGGTTCGGTGCGTTTCGCATCATCGCTGCCGTGGCCAGGCGGACGACATTGTAAGTGCCGATCAGGTTGATCTGAATCGTCTTGATGAAACCGGCGAGCGGATTGGGGCCGGTCTTGCCGTGCACTTTCTCGGCCAGGACAATACCGGCGCACTGGATCGAACCGTGCAAGGCGCCAAAGGATTGCACGGCGGTTGAAGCGGCAGCTTCCACGCTTGCTTCATCGGTGACATCGGTAACGACAAAGCGAACGCCTGCTCCCAGTTCCGCCGCCAGCGCTTCGCCAGCCGTGCGATTGAGATCGGCGATGACGACATTGGCGCCGGCGCTAGCCAGCATGCGCACACAAGCCGCGCCGAGACCGGAGGCGCCGCCGCTGACCAGAAACGTGTTGCCTGAGAGCTGCATGAATGCGCAAACCTCGATATCTCACATCATCCTATGCGGGGCGGGCGCACGACGACAGCCGTTATTCGGGCTTTCTCTTTGCACGTCGGCGTGCTTTTGGCATAATAGCAGCAATCCCTGGAGGCGATGCCAATGGCGAATCCGTTTCCTGGCATGAATCCGTTTCTGGAAAAACCGTCTCGTTGGCAGAGTTTCCATCAACGATTCATCACCTATCTCGCGGATACAATCGATTCTCTTTTGCCGGAGGATTACTTTGCGGATCTTGGAGAGCGCGTCTACGTGGCGACGCCGCCGAAGGGGATGTACCCAGACGTTTTTGTCGTCAAGCATGCTCGAAAAAAGAAGGAACGCGACGGCATGACTGCGGTCCTGGAAGCCGATCCCGCTCTTCGAGTCGAGTATTGGGCCGAGCAGCGGCGCGAACCGTTTATCGAAGTCCGTATGGGATCCGAGCCGGGCAGGCCCTGCTCGATGAAATAAAGGACTGCATGGCGCTCGATCGGCGTGCATTCGGTGTTGAGGCGGTGCGACCAGTTGACATTGATGCGTGCTTGCGTCCACCCAGGCAAGGACGTGATGCGGCTTCAACTCGGTCACGGTCATGGCAGCCGCGTTGGGAAGCTGTTGAACGAATCGTTGAAGGTGCCAAAGGTGGCCTTCATAGGTTCGCTTCGCGCGGTGCCGCTGACACCATTCGAGGAAGGCGTCGATGACGCCGACGACAAGTTCCGCCACGACGGTCTTCGGCGCTTGCATTAACTCGTGGTAGCGGCGGAACGCCTTTTCGCGGTCAGAACCGAGATTGTGTTGTTTGCCGGCGATCTGGACGCGCCAGACGCCGCGAGCCTTGACGAAAAACGGTTTGGGAAACTGAGGCATGGAATGCCCTCCGGGTGCATAGGCGTGCCGGAAGGCCGCTGGACCCCCGTTTCGGTGGCAGCCGAGGCGGGGATATTTCTCTGACCGGTCAGAAAAGACGCATCAGCCAGAGATTTATTATTCGCTGTAAACTCTTGTCTGACAAGTACCCCCGGCAGGATTCGAACCTGCGACCCTCGGTTTAGGAAACCGATGCTCTATCCCCTGAGCTACGGGGGCAAACCTTGGTTATTACGTTGTTATTCGCGATTTTTCACTTTCTTGAAAAACGCCATTTTTCCTATTTACTACCGATTCTACTACCCGTACAACGAAAGGTAGTAAAAAGTTGCCGCCGGCGGTTATCACCCGCCGGCAGCGACGCCACCTAATAACCCTTTTGTCGGAGGTGACGCTATGTCTCAGTCTACCCAGAAGCCGGGGTCCCGTAAAGCGACCATCGGGCGGCCCAAGAAACCGTATCCCGACTTCCCCCTTTCCCCCCACGCCAGCGGCACCTGGCAGAAGAAGATTCGCGGCAGAATCCACTACTTCGGTAAGTGGGCGCGCGTCGTCAACGGCAAGCTGACGCGGCTCCAAGGCGACGGATGGCAGGAAGCCCTCGAACAGTACAAGGCCGCCGCCGCCGACCTGCACGCCGGCCGACCCCCCCGCGTCAAGGGAGATGCGCTGACCATCAAAGACTTGTGCAATCGGTTCCTGACCGCCAAGCAGCAAAAGATCGAAGCGGGTGAGATGTCGGCGCGGATGTTCGCCGAGTACAAGCAAACGACAGACCGACTCGTCGCAAGGTTCGGCAAGGACCGGCTCGTGGTTGACCTCGCAGCCGACGACTTCGAGGCGCTGCGGGAGGACCTGGCAAAGCAATTCGGCCCCGTCCGGCTCGGCAACGAAATCCAGAAGGTTCGGACGGTCTTCAAGTACGCGCTCGGCCAGGGCTTTATCGACAAGCCCGTCCGGTACGGCGACGAGTTCAGGAAGCCGGGCAAGCGCGTCATGCGGTTGCACCGCGCCAAGAGAGGCAAGCGGCTATTCGAGGCGAAGGAGCTGCGGGCGCTGATCGACGCCGCCGGCGTACCGCTCAAGGCGATGATCCTGCTCGGCATCAACGCCGCGTTCGGCAACGCGGATTGCGGGCACCTGACGCAATCGGCAATCGACCTGGATGCCGACTGGGTGACTTTCCCAAGGCCGAAGACCGGCATCGAGCGCCGCGCCTTCCTGTGGCCGGAAACGATTGAAGCGTTGAGGGCGGCGCTCGCCGAGCGGCCGACGCCGAAGGACAAGGCCGACGCCGCCGGGGTGTTCATCACGAAGTACGGCAACTCGTGGTCGGACGGCGGCATCTCTGGCGCGGTGACGCTGGAGATGGGCAAGCTGCTCAAGCGGCCCCGCTGCCCTGCCTGCGGCAAGGTCAACGCCACGGACGCCGAACGCTGCGATTGCGGGTGGAAACCGACCACCAAGCAAACGTGGGAGAACACCTGTCGGCCGGGCCTGGGCTTCTACGCCCTGAGGCACACCTTCCGCACTATCGCCGACGCCACGCGCGATTTCCCAGCGGTGCGGCTCGTCATGGGCCACGCGGACGAAAGCATCGACGACGTGTACCGCGAACATATCGACGACGCCCGCCTGCGAGCCGTTGCCGAGTACGTCCGGACTTGGTTGTTCGGCGAAGCCGACACCCAGGCCGAGAAGCAACCCGACGCGCTGCCGATGGAGGAAGCGATCTACTAAGAGGCCAAAATGGCACCCACCGCGGCCAGCTTGGTAGCACGAACAGGGAAAGTATTTCGTTACGGAGCGCCACTCTATATGGGCTATATGGGCAAACCGTCCCCACCGTCCCCGCCCTGGCGAAACACGGCAAAAACGTGATGGTTCGCCGACTGGTCCGACGTGGAAGCACGAGGGGCAAGCCCACCTGACTCGGACTTTGAGTTGGCCGTGGACACGTTGCTCAGTGGCGATGTCAAGAGGCTGCATGGCCTGCTCTCCAGCAATCCATCGCTGATTTACCGGAGATCGAGTTTTGGACATCGCTCCACTTTGCTGCATTACGCCGGCTCGAACGGCGTCGAGACATATCGCCAGAGAGTCCCCCTGAATCTGGCCGAGATTACTTGCCTTCTCGTTGAAGCGGGGGCTGACGTGAACGCTACGGCCAATATGTACGGGGGCGGTTCGACGGCGCTGGGCCTCCTGGTTACGAGCGACCACCCCGCCAAGGCAGGCGTCAACGAAGCAAACTGGCGCCCGCAACTATCTCCGTAATGCCAATCCCGAGCGCTGGACATCCATCGCCGTGCCGGAATACACTGAGCCGGCGCCGGACGCCAAGCCCGAGCCACGCCAAACCACCTTGCTCGACGCTGCTCGCGCCTACGTCGAACGGCTTTGCACGGACGGCGAAAGTCTGATTTCGCTTGGCGTCGCTGATCTTGACGCCGCCATCGGTGGTGGCGTCGAAAAAGGCGAAATGGTGATCCTGGCCGCGCGCCCCTCACATGGTAAATCGGCGGTTGGCTTCCAGTGCATTCACCACTGGACAAGTCAGGGGATGCCGTGTGCGATTTTCAGCGAGGAAATGGGGGCGTTCGCATTGGGCAAGCGAACGGTCCAGTACGCTTCCGAGATTCCGCAGGAGCACTGGCTGGACCTTGGTTCGGAGCTTGAAGGGCAATCGAAGCCTACGGCCAGACACACGCGCCTTGCTTTGTCCTTGAAGGATGTCGCACTGCCGAAGTCGCCAAGGAAGCAATTGAGCGCGTTGTCAGGGAGCACAAGGTCGAATGCGTCGGGGTCGATTACGCCCAGTTGCTCAGCGCACGGGCAGGGACCGTTATCAGCAGATGACGGCCATGTCCGTGACGTTGCGTCAAATCGCCAGTTCGCAAAATATCGTGCTCTTGGCGCTGTGCCAAATGAACCGGGCTATCGAGGGCAGAACCGAGTTTATTCCGCAGCTCAACGACTTAAAAGAAACCGGGCAGCTTGAGCAAGACGCCGACGTGATCGTGTTCCTTTGCTGGCCTCACAAAGAAATTGTGGTGCGTCGTTTTGTCCCGGATCGCCAGCAGATTCACGACCTGGTGCCGGAGTACAATCCTCAGACCGGCCAGTGGGAAACTTGACAACGTCAATCCTGCCGCCATTGATTTCGTCAAAGGAATCATCTTCCTTCCAACTTTGGCTTACGCCGTTGGTGATGCCATCGGCAGAATACGGCGCCGGCAGGTTTCGATCAACGTTCAAAGATATTTTCCTGGTCGCCTCTAAATAGTGAATGCGGGCGGGCTCTGGCAAGGGTGTTGGAAATGGCTCATTGGCTGACAAATGCCCGCGCATTCGTGCTGGAGTGGCTCGCGCTGGCATCCATTGGCGCACGCAGCACGGGATCGTGCGCCACAGCCAACCCCACCGAGGTCGTCCTGGCCGAAATCGAACAGGGCCGTGGCATCCTCGGCGTGGTGGACGATTTCACTACTTGATCTCGCATTCGTCTTCAACCTGGCTTCGGCAAGAAGCCGTCGAACGCCTGAAAGCCGAACACGAACTGCACATGGCCGAGCGGGTGATGAGCGAGGCCGATGACCGCGTATCTGTCGGCCTGTGCGAAAGCAGGCGGTCATCATGCCCCTTGCTGGACACCTGAATCTCGAGACGACTCGCCGCTACGCACATCTCATCCCGTCCACCGTGCAGAACGCAGTTCGGTTGGTGTTCAACGGTTCTGGCTAACTTCGGACCGGGTGGCCCCGGGTCGTTGCCGACCCGGGGCTCCCACAGACCCGTACGTGCTCACATTAGAGCATACGGTTCCTCAGATCAGGGTTTCGCTGCGTGTCGATAGAGCGACCGAGCCGTACGCACTGGAGCCAATGGGTAACGACAGGCGATGTCACTGAATTTCGCCCACGTCATCGAGCGAATGCGGTTGCGGCGATTAAGCCACTTGCACCAGCGTCGCCTGACTTCGTGGAAAAACCGTGCCAGCGATCCTGAGTTACCCGTCACTCCATAGTACGCATAGTGCCCGCGAAGCTTTTCACTGAGCTTCGCCTGCTGCTCCACAAGCGGCAGGTGTCGGTTGGCCCGGCACCACAGATCAATGCTCCGCACGGATCGACTGAAGCGGTCGTTTGCCGTCTTCTGCTTGATAACCCAGTAGCCCTTCTGAGATCGCCCCCAAAAATGGGTGAAGCCCAGCAGGTCGAACGTCCCCGCGGGTTCGGTTGGCTCTCCGCGACCGTCATTGGCCCAAGGGCACGACGGCCGAAAAGGCACGAGCCGAGACTTGGTGGGGTGGATCGTCAAGCCATACTTGCCAAACCGTTTTGGAATGACTTCCAGAACGCGTCGGGCATCACGACCGTCGCGAAATCCGATCACAAAATCATCCGCGTAACGGATGAGGAAGGAACGGTCTCGCAGGCGAGGTTTCACATCGCGTTCGAACCACAGATCCAGCACGTAGTGCAGGAAGATGTTCGAAAGCAAAGGTGAAATCACACCGCCTTGGGGCGAGCCGGAGTCCGGGTAGCTTACGCAGCCGTTCTCCATCACGCCCGCCTTCAGCCATTTGCCGATGAGACGCAGCAGTACGCCGTCACGCACCCGCAGTTGAAGAAACGACCGCAGATGGCCATGATCCAAGTTGTCGAAAAACTTTCGGATGTCCACCTCCAAGACATAGCCGCCCCGACAGGTCATCAGTTGGCCGCGAAAAGCCTCCAACGCTTGGTGCGCCGACCGCCCAGGCCGGAAGCCATACGAACAGGCCATGAAGTCCCGTTCGTAGATCGGCTCCAGCAACATGACGACCGCCCGTTGGAGGACCTTGTCTTCCATCGTCGGGATGCCGATGGGGCGCGTCTCGGTTGTTGAGCCGCCCTTGGGAATGTGCACTCGCCGCACCGGAGGAGCTCGGTACGCGCCGGACTTCACGCGGTCCAGCAGACTCTGAAGGTTGTCCTCCAGGTCCTGCTCGTATTCGTCCGCGGTCACTCCGTCCACGCCCGCGGCGCCATCCTTGCGGGTACGCCGGTACGCTTCCTTGAGCCAATCAATGTCCATTAGGTGGGCTAACGAGGTGAACGCCATCAGCGGCGATTGCTTCGCCAGCGCTGCTATCCGCTCCTGTTTCGTAGACACGTTTATCGAATTTCGAAGCATTCGCCGTGTTTCCCAAAAGCGGTTCCTTGATCCGACGCCTCGCTTCCCTCCCCTGGCTTCGGGTGGGACCCGTTCGCCAGCTTCGTAGGTACTATCAAGGCGCTATGACTTCCTGCCGCCCATCCCGCCGCGCTTCGTTGCCTTCGCTTGGCGGTACCTCAGCGTTCACTCGTTCTTTCGCTCCCCGGCGGACGAGTGCGCCGCCGAAGCCTGGAGTTGGTGACCCGGTATCTCCGGCCGGGACTTCGCTGAGGAAACGACAGGATCTCCCAAGTTCCTGGAGAACCCCGATTGTCCGTCTGCACATGTTCCACTCCGACGCCGGCAGGATCGCTAACACCAGACCATTACAGTGCCGCGACTTGGCCCTTGGTGATCGAAAGGCAAAGGCTCCCGCGAAAGGTCTTTCGACGCTCAATAGCATGGCTTTCGGACTCGCTGTTTACGCTTCGCGGTGCGAGTTACCCCGCCCCACGCAAAACTCGCTTCCGGCCGCTGGTCAGGCGCTACCGGACGGGCTTTCCACCCGCAAGGTTCCGATGAAGGGTTTCAGATATGCTTCTTACATCTCTTCCTCCCTTCCCAAGTTTTCTTGGCGCAATCGATCCAACCGAAGCACGCTGTGATTCGGCCGCCATCCTCTCTGCCCGCATCGAGTGAGCAGCATCGACGACGCATGGTTGAGGCGATGGAGCTAAGACATGATGTGCTCGAAGTCAGCCCCCCCGATCTGGGTCATTCAGGTGCAAGTTCTCCGACATCTGGAGCCATGGGAAGGGTAAAGAAAAACGTGCTTCCCTCGCCGACTTTTGACTTCACCCAGATTTTGCCACCGTGATACGCGATCACTTTTTCGCAATGGGACAGCCCGATGCCGTGGCCAGGAATTTCGTGACCGTGCAGATCCCTGTTGTGGTAGCGGCCGCCGAAATCGAAAATCTTCTTCTGGTAATCGATGTCCGCGGCGATTTCCGGAGGGAGATCCGGGTGCTTTGGGATGCCCATTCCGTTGTCGCTCACGCTGAAGAGCCATGCGTCGCCCTGTGACTGCGCCGTCACATGGACCTTGAGCGCGTCGAGGCCCCGATACTTGACGGCGTTCTCAATTAGGTTGAAGAACACGGTCTTGAGGCTCTCCCGATCGGCGAACACGGACGGCAGCAATTGAAAGGAAACGGTGGCGCCGACGCCGTCGATATCGGGGCGAAGTTCGTCGCAGACCTCACGAACCAAAACGCTGCAATCCGCGCGCATGAACTTCGCCTTATCCGTTGCCAGGGCATACTTGAGCAGGCCCATGACCAGCTTGTCCATGTCGCCGGCCACACGTTGGACTTGCGCGAGGCGTTCCTCCGGCGGGTCACACGGTTGCCCGCTTGTTAACGGACCGTCAATGATGTCGCTGATTCGGCGGATCGGCTTCTTGATCTGGTGGGCTGTGTAGTAGCCGATCTTGGCGAGTTCGTCGTTGGAGCGTTTCAACTCCTCGGTGCGGGCGGCGACGCGCTCATTCAACGATTGATTGAGTTGATGCAACGCCTTCTCCGCTTCCTTGCGTTCCGTGATGTCGAAGGCGACTCCTTGCAGGAAGAGCGGTCGGCCGGCGCTGTCGCGGACGACCTTGGCCTCGCCGTGAACCCAGACGGTGTGGCCGTCCCGAGCGATGAAGCGGTACACCGCGCAAAACGGCTCGGCGGTGGCACAGGTGCGGGCGAAGTCCCGATGCCAGCGTTCGCGATCTTCCGGGTGCAACTGGCGATGCCAGAGGACCGGGTCGTTGAGCCACTCCTCCTGCGTAAAACCGAGCATGTCGACAATTTGCGGACTGACGTAGAGCTCGCCGATGCCTTCATCGAACGGGGCGACGAACGTTACTGCCGGGATTTCCTCGACCAGGGACCGATAGCGTGCTTCTGCCTTGGCCAACTCTGCCTCGCGCAGCTTACGCTCGGCCTCGAATCGCTTGCGCTCGGTGACGTCGCGAATCGTACTGGTGACTAGCAGCCCGTGATCCGTTTGCAAGGGACTGAGGCTGATCTCCACGGGAAACTCGCGGCCGTCCTTGCGCAGGCCGAACAGCGGCTTGCCCAAATGGCCCATCGGGCGAATGTACGGTTCATCAAAAAAACCTCGCCGTTGTGCCACATGACCACGCTGATTGCGCACGGGGACCAGCATCTCCACTTTCTTGCCTTCCATCTCCTCACGCTTGTAACCGAACATGTTTTCCGTCTGGGCGTTGACCTGAACGATGACCCCCTGGCTGTTGATGACGACCACGGCGTCGGGCGCCGTCTCCAGGACCTGAAGCAAAGTCGCTTGCGACAACCGAGGTAACGGGCGCGGATCGTCGGTCTGTTCCGGTGACTCTTCGGATGAATCCGCCGGGGCCGTCTGCGTATGAATCGGCCTGACGATTTCCGGATCGACCGGCGCGAATCCCGGCGCGAGCGTTTTCAGCAACCTCTCGGCCTCGGCCTCCGACAACCTGGCCCAGGCGATGTCCGCCTCGTCGCGCGATAACCGTTGCAAGATCAGTTCGGCATCGGCAAAAGTGGATGGCACAGGCACAGTTACAGATTCGTCGTGCTTCATGAGAGTACCATCCTCTCGAGCAAGGTATGAACCAGGGCGACGGCTTCGGAAACCGTTGCTGCGACCGGCTCGCTCAAGCCGAGATGACCTCCCTCGGGGCCGAACGTCAGGGGCTCACACGCCACGAGCCCGATGGGAAGCAGTGTAATTCCCTGGGCGTGGAGCAAGCACAACACGCGCAGGGGATGCATGGCGTGGGCATCGATCCCGTTATCACCATCGTCTGAGAGCCCATCGAGATCGAGTTCGATAGCCGTCCGGCAAGGCGAATGCCAGATCGTGTCCACGAATGTCGAAATCGACGACACGCGCGTCTTGGGGCAGCGCGGTCCCAGCCAGGCGGCGCGCCACTTCACCGCTAAAGGCGTAGTCGCCGTGGAAGATAATGCCGACACCGGCAATGAGTATGCTGGGCTGCATCACATCTCTCCACAGATTAGCTCCAGCTCGTCGCGGCGAAAGAAGAACCGATGGCCGGGCTTGCCTTCGATGCCCAGGTCCTGCCCCGGATCGTCGTTGACTGCGACGGTATAGAAAACACGTCCCTCGAAATCTTGCTCGATGGAAATGATCGTCGCCGATTTTCCGTCGAGGGCGAGGTCCAGCATGTCGGCTCGTCCTCGGGGCCGAACGATCACGCGGGCGCCAGGTTTCATGCCCCGCGCTGTTTCTGGTGACCGGATGGTTCCGTGGAGCGCCGACATCCGGTCGTTTGCCAATGTCTCCGTTCGTTCCAGCAGGATGCGGGTGTGCTCGTTGCATCGCATCGCCTGCTTCTCGGGGTCGGAGAGCGTCAAGATACGCAGCGTCAGAAGTTCGTCGATCTCGGTGCCATCGAACAGATCGCCAGGGCTCTCCGGTGCAATCTGGGGGAAATCGTACAGAATGATGGGTGCGGCGAGCATCCGATTCGCCTGGGCGGGGTCGCCTGCCAGCACCGGCCAGGCGCCGCGGTTCTTGCACGTCTCGGCCAAAGCGCGGACTTCGTCAGGCGGATCGATCGACGACAAGAATCGGCCCCTGCGAACGCCGAGCACGGCATGGGTCGAGAGCATGGCGTGATCTACGCCGCCAATCGGCGTCTCGTTTTGGACGCGGACACGTAGCTTGAACACCGACGGCGTCATTCGCTCACCCGACACCTCTACCGTCCCCGCGAGCGGATTCGATTCTTCTTCAGCGAAGGAAAAGACGATCCGCCTAGGTCGTTCGGCGAGCGCGCCCATGTTGAATTCCGGCACGACCACCTGACGTTCGAAGACGCTCCGTCCGCGCGTTTGCAGAAACCGCATCGCTCCTTGCAATACTGCCGTCCCATCGCCGCACACGAGGCATTCGATCTGCATCGACCAGGGTTCGATATCGGCATTCGCCTGACTGTAAGCTCTGGGATAAAGGGAACCAAAGGCACACGGCCGGCAATTTTTGAGGGAAGAAATCCGGTACGGATACAGCAAGTATCCTTCGTAAAGGAGCGCTCGCGCAATCTGGTCCACCGGCGTAAAGTCCACGGCTAGTTCTCCCGGACCAAGGGTAACGACTGCAAACGGCTCGCAATGGCGTCGGCGTTGACGAACTCGATGCGCAAAACATCCGGCGCAGCCGCCAGGATCGCCTGCTCCAGCAGTCGATGCACGTCGTCGCTGCCGCCGCATACACGCAACTCGACGACATCATGGGTCGCCTGGATCAGTTCCACATCGGCGCCGTAAGTGCGCAAGCGGGGCTGCGAATGATCGAGCGCCCCTTGGAGCCGCGTTTGCAAGTTCACAGGGTGCAAGCCGTGCAGAAGCAACAAGCGGCTCACGAGTTCGTTTTGCAGGAGATCATGCAAGATCGCCTGGCCCGGCTCACCTTGACCGACGATTTGCTCAAGCATGTCGGCCATCCCGGCGCGATGAATGTCCAGCAGGGCGCGAACCATCTCGACGGCAGAGGCGCGGACTACCGGATTTGCATGCTCCTGGATTGCCGCGATCAGCTCCTCGACGCGCCGCATACGATCCTGGAATTGCGCTGTCCATGACCGGTTCTCCGATACCGCTTGCGGCTTGCATGCTGGTACGCCGCAAGCGCGAATTAGACGCGTCCGAACGTCGGCGAATGCGCCACTTGAATTTCCTTGCCGTCGCCGAGGTACATGTGGACGCCGCACGGCAAGCACGGGTCAAAGCTTCGGACGGTGCGCATGATGTCGATGCCCTTGAAGTTTTCCGGACCATTCTCCTCGAAGATCGGCGTGTTCTGCACAGCGTCCTCATAGGGGCCCGGCGTCCCATCGGCGTCGCGCGGGCTGGCGTTCCAGCACGTCGGCGGGTACGGATGATAGTTGGCGATCTTGCCTTCGCGAATAACCACGTGGTGCGAAAGCACGCCGCGGACCGCCTCGTGAAAGCCGCACCCGATCGCTTCCTCCGGGACGCGAAATTCCGTGACCGTCTTCAAACGCCCGGCGTGAACCTCCACCAGCGCCTTCTCGACAAAATACAACGCCAAAGCGGCCGAGTACGCTTGGAAGTAGGTGCGTGCCCGGTTGCGCTCCAGCGTGTTACTCCAGGCGGGGATCTTCCATTCGAGCTTCATCTCCGGTAACGACATTGTTTTCGGCAGGTTGATTTCGACGCTATGCCCGGTTGCTTTCACGTAGCCGACGTCCACCAGTCCGGCCAGGGCGGTGACCCAGAAGCGGGCGAGCGGACCGCCGCCGGTGTCGAGTGCCAGAAACTTGCCCGAACGCTTGTCGAACCAGCGCGGCGACATCACCCAGGAATACTTGCCGTCGAGATCGCGTTTTTGCGGCTTCGGCAGCGTGGTCTGGTTCCACGGATGCCGCTTGGCCACGGGATTGCCGAGCGGATCGGACTTGACGAAGGGGTCGCTGTCTTGCCAGTCGTCATAGAAGGAGCTGCCCAGAAGGATGCGAATGCCGAGGTTGATGTCAACCAGGTCCATCGTGATCAATTTCCCATCGACGACCACGCCGGGAGTGACAAACATGCGCCGGCCCCATGTTGCCATGTTGGCATACGTGTAGTCACATGCGTCGGGATCGTTGAACGATCCCCAGCAGCCCAAGAGGACGCGTCGCTCACCGACCTTCTCATAGCCCGGCAGAGCCTGGTAGAAGAAGTCGAACAGATCGTCGTGCAGCGGCACCGTTTTCTTCATGAACTCGACGTACTTCATCAGGCGAACGAGGTAGTCCGTGAAAAGCTGCACCGATGGAACCGTGCCGACGCCGCCCGGATACAAGGTTGAAGGATGTACATGCCGGCCTTCCATCAGGCAGAACATCTCGCGCGTGAGCCGGCTCATCTGCAGCGCTTCGAGATAGAACGAACCCTTAAATGGATTCAGCGCCCGCATGATGTCCGCGATGGTGCGAAATCCGTGTAGCGCGGCGTGGGACGCCAGCGTCGTCTCCGCCCTGGCGAGGACCGCGGGATTGGTCTCCTTGACCATCTGTTCGCAATAATCGACGCCGACCAGGTTGTCTTGAAAGAGATTGTGATCGAACATGTACTCGGCCGCTTCGCCGAGATTGATAATCCACTCCGCCAGCGCTGGCGGACGGATGCCGAACGCCATATTCTGGGCGTAGCAGGCGCAGGTGGCGTGATTGTCGCCGCAGATGCCGCAGATTCGGCTGGTGATGAAATGGGCATCGCGCGGGTCCTTGCCCTTGAGGAAGATGCTGTAGCCTCGAAAGATGGACGAGGTACTGCGGCACTCGGCGACCTGTTTGTTGGCGAAGTCGATCTTCGTATGGATGCCGAGGCTGCCGACGATGCGCGTGATTGGATCCCAAGAGATGTTGACAAGCTTCTTTGTGGTCTCGGGCATTGGATCTCCCCACCGTTTGTGGTCAAGCGGCAGTTAACGATGTCGCCAGTCAGGCTCATTGTTCATCGACGCCTGGGTAAAGCGGCGCAGCGCCCGCACCGTTCGACCGTAAACCTGGATGGCGGCCGTCGAGAGCTGAGCGCCAGGCGCCATGTCGAGGAGCGGAGTGAATTTGTCGGGGAAGCCGGGCATCGCGCAACCGATGCAGATGCCGCCGACGTTGGCGCAGCCGCCGATGCCGTTCATCCAGCCGCGTTTGCCGACGTTGCATTGCACGACCGGGCCCCAGCAGCCGAGCTTGACGATACAGCGCCGGTCGCCGTACTCCTGGGCGAAATCGGCCTGTTCGTAGTAGCCGGCGCGGTCGCAGCCTTCATGCACCGTCTGACCGAACAGCCAGCCAGGGCGCAGTTTGTCATCGAGTGGAATCATGGGCGCTTTGTCGGCCGCCTGATAGAGCAGGTACAACAGGGTTTCCATGAAGTTGTCCGGCTGCACGGGACAGCCCGGGACGCAGACGATCGGCAACCCGGCTTTGGATTTCCAGTCCCAACCCAAATAGTCGGGCAACCCCATGCAACCGGTGACATTCCCCTCCATGGCATGTACCCCGCCGTACGCGGCGCAGGTGCCGGCAGCGAGCACCCCCCACGCGTGCGGCGCCAGGCGATCAATCCAGTCGCAGGTCGGAATCGGCTGCCCCGTCTGCGCGTCGATGCCGAAGGCGGCCCAGTAGCCCTCGGTTTTGTTTTTCTCGTTGGGAATCGAGCCTTCAACGACGAGCAGGAAGGGGCCGAGCAATCCGTTGGCGGCGCGGTGAAAAATATCCATGAAGTCAGCGCCATTGCGATATGCGAGAACTGCGTTATGCAACCGGATTCGTGGCAACCCGGGAATCGCGCCGAGAAGGAGATCCTCAATGCTCGGCTGCGTGGCCGCCGTGATGGACACAGTATCGCCGTCGCAGCTCAGGCCCGCAGTGAGCCAAAGGACGTCCAGCTCGGCGATGGCAGGCTCACGCGTCAGATTCATGGATCCCTCATTAAACCTCGGGCCAATCCAGGCCGCAGAGAAGTATTCTATGGACGCCGCCAAGCAACGCCATTGTTCGGCAGGACCGCGGACGAATAGATCACCGGGCGGTCTGCCGAGCCGATCGTTCCGCTGCTCACTTCTTGTCCACGCCTTTCAGGAAGGCCTCGACCTGCTGGCTGTCCTTCACCGGATCGACCTTGCTGTTCTTGTAGACGATCTTGCCATCGAGGCCGATGATGAAGGTCCAGCGCGCCGCCGTGACCTCGCGTTTGAAGTCAAGCTTCGACTTGTCCGGCAACGTTGCCTTGATGTTGGCGCCGGGACCGACTGGGACGCCGAACATCCGGGCGAGTTCGCCCTTTTCGTCGGCGATGAGGGTGTAGGTGAGTTTGTAAGCGTCCGTGAAGAGGGCATGCGTCTTGGCGGAATCGCCGCTGACGCCGACGACTTCGGCGCCCTGGTCGTAGAGCTTGTTCATGTTCCCCTGAAACTTCTTGGCCTGGGCCGTGCAACCGGGCGTGAAGTCGCCGGGGTAGAAGTAGACGACGATGAACTTCTTGCCGACGTGGTCCGCGGATTTCCAAGTCAGGCCGGCCGCGTCCCTGGACTCGAAGGCGGGGGCCCGATCGCCGACCTCGAGGTTGACTTTCTTCGCGTCCTTGGCGTCATGTTGAGCGCCGGCGGTCAGGGCAATGATGGCAAGCATCGATCCTGTCATCATCAGTTGAGTGCCAATTCGCATGCGTTTCCTTTCAAGAGGGGTGGAAGTCGTCAAGCCGCAGGCATTCTGACCACAGTTAGCCAGAATTCCTCGATGGATCGCACGACGCGTATGAACGCATCAACGCCCACGGGTTTGGTGATGAAGCAATTGGCGTGGCTGTTGTAAGCCCGCAACACGTCCTCATCCTGGGAGGAAGCGGTCAAGATGACGACCGGGATGCGCTTCAGCTCCGGGTGTTTCTTGATGCGGTCCAGGACCTCGCTGCCGTTCATCCTGGGCAGCCACCAATCCAGTAAGATGAGGTCGGGCCGGCAGGCGCGCGAAAAGCGCCGGTCCGAAACAAATACTGGAGCGCTTGCTCACCGTCCTGAACCCAGACGACGCGGTTGCGCACCTTGCCCTCGTTCAGCGCCGCCATGGTGCGCTCCGCATCGCCTGGGTCGTCCTCGACCAACAAGATTTCGATTGCTTCTGATGAATCCGCTGACATGAACGGTCTCCTTTGATGCTGCCCAATCGCGCACGGCGATTTAGGTGTGCCAGGCAGAAAGGGCAACGCGCAGGTTGTACAAGAATCTCTCAGTGAGACTGTCATTGCATCCAGGCCAATCATCGCGGTCGCCCGAAGCGAGCTCCGCCTTGATCTGGCTGGCTTGGCCCTTCGCGACCAGCGAACCAGCGGCGGTTTCGACGACCCGCACCGGCGTTTCGTCTTGGGTGGCCATGGCATCTCCGCTCTGGGGGGAACGTGTGTTAACCTGGGAGCCGGCTGCACGATCTTGGAGAAGGTTCTAAACCGCACACCCCGACAGCGCGATCCTGAGGAAATCGAGAAAGCGTCGCGCGGGATTCTGCTGACTCTTAGTGGTCGCTGCCGATTTTGGCTGCGCTAAATTGCGCTGCGTGGCCCGAGAAGCGATCTTCACGGATTGCGGTTGCATGGTCGCTGGCATGGCAAGTCTCCTGTTTGAGTTCCCTGTCGAATCGTGTACTTTCATTGGATAAAGGCGCAAAACCCCCTTGCGCCGGGCAAAATCGATTTGCGCTATAGTTTTTTTCAGGTTTGCCAGGCCGATGTGCCGGGAGGCGGGTAGTAGCCGACGAACGGGAAGTGGAGTTTGAGAGCGGCGCGCAGATGGGCGGCGAGACGCGGCATGTCCTTCGCCAGCTTGTTGTCGCGCAGAGTGCGGATTTGCACGGTCATGTTGCGATGGGCAGCCTTCAGCGGTGAGTCCAAATTTTTGCCGCGCCGCGCCTGCTGAAGTCGATTCAACAGGTCCGCCTTTTCATTTTCGATGGATTCATTCCCGCCAGTGGTTTCGACGGTGTCCTCGATTTCTTCCAGCCGGTCCTTGATCGCCTTGAAGCCGACGTCATCGATTTCCCGTTCGCCGCCGATGCGGGCGTCGGCCGCCAACTTGCCGTCGGCGTCCCCCAGCAGGTCGGCCACGGTGAACAGCTTGTTGGGGGCCGCGACCAGCTTGTGCAACCAGATAAGGCTCTGGTTGCCCTTGCGTGGATAGTCGCCGCTGTCGTCATCATAACGCAGATGCCAAACGTCGCCGCGCAACCGCAGCGAGTTCTCCTGCGGCGCCCCGCCGTCCGTTTCACCGAGAATCTGCTTGATCTTGTCGGCATCATGGTTGACGGCGGCCGAGACCTGGACGCGCAATTCGCAATCGAACAACCAGCGCATGTACGGAGCGGTCTTGCCCAGCTTCAGCGCCAGCTTGACCGTTCGGCCGATCAGGTCAGCGATCTCCGCCTCCCCCTTGAGCGATTCGTCCACGGCGAGAGAAAGATCCTTCATGAGCTCGGCCGATCCTGCCGCCGGCTTGGGGACAACCATGGCGCCAAGCTCTTTCATCGGCTCAATGAGCGAACGAGTGCCGAGACCGGTCATGAGAATAACTGGAACGTCATTGCCCTGAATGCGCAGAATCTTGAGGAATTCACTGCCGTGAAGTCCGGGCATAATTTCATCGACCACGACCAACTCGAATTCGCCGTTGGCCAAGACGTCCATGGCGGCGTCCGCCCGGTCCAGACTCTGCACCCGGTGGCCGCGTTCCGTCAGCGCTGCCTGGAGGAACTGCCGCAGATCACCATCGTCATCGATCAGCAAGATTTCAGCCATGCGATTCACGCGTTCCACGGGGACTCGTGAGCAGGCGCGAAGATATCCTGGCAGCGCTCGAACCCAGCCGGGCGGCAATATTCTCACGCACCGCGATCATATCCGCGCCGACGGCGTCGGCCAAGTCAATTTTGCCCCAGTGTTCACATTCGATACGCTCTGTGAGTTGTTGGCGCACGCGGCCATCGTGTACATGGATGAAATGGGCTGGAAAGTCGGCAATGAGAAATGTTTCCTATGGGCATTCGCATCGCAGTTGCAGCGGGTGTTTTTGTTTGGCTGCCACAAGGACGATGCCACGTTGGACCAAATGTTGCCGCCGGACCTATTCGACGGCATCGGCGTGAGCGATGATGCGGCGGTGTATGAAAACCGCTTCACGCAGGGGCAGAAATGTTGGGCGCATCTGTTGCGCAAGGCGATCAAACTGGCGCTTTTGTACCCCCATAAGAAAAAATACCAGTGCTTCCTGGACGAGGTTCTGCAGATTTATCGCGACGGTAAAAGCGCCGCCGCCGACGGCCGCCTGGGCGAAGTGGGTCGCCGGCAGCGCGTCGATGATCTGTCGAGTCGGCTGCTGGATGTGTGCGTGCGTCACCGGGAAACGACGACGCCCCAGACGCCGCACGAGCGCGAGTTTGCGAACTTGGTGGAAGAGATACAACGCTTGTTGCTGGCCGAGGAACTGTTCACGTTCGTCCTGGTGCCGGAGGTGGAGGCGACGAACAATCTCTCGGAGCGTAATTTGCGCGGTTCGGCCCAAGACCGCAAGGCGAACCGGACCAACAAGACGGCGAACGGCGCGCATCGCCGCAGCGTGATCGTGAGTGTACTGGAATCGCTGCGGGTGAACTTGGAGAAATTCTGCCTGACCACGGTATTGGCGGAGGTAACGCGTTGGATGGAGAAAGGCGTCAGCTTGTTCGCCGAGCAATGGCAGGCGTTTCAAGCCGCGCGGGCCGCACCCCAGCCCAACCCCGGATAGCCGCGGCAGCGCCCGCTACAATGGAAATGTACTCGTCACCGGCAAAGCCCCTTAAAGCGAGAGGGTTCCCGATCCGGATGAAGGCTTCACGCCCGCCGACGGCAAGGACAAGGAGCGGGCCAAGGCGATTTGCAAGGTAATCCGCGCCCGATTGGGCAAATCGCAAACGGAACGCCCGTTCGGCTATTTGGCCCGTGAAGCGCAGGCCAGCGATGTTAAGGACCTCCAGCAACTCGTCGGGCATCTGGCGGAAGGGCTCTTCATCACGAAGTTCCGCAAGACGTTCGCGCGGGACGAGATGAACGACGACCTGTCGATGTGCCGGCCTGCTACAACGACCTGGAAGACACGTCGGAGTATGAGGAGATTCTGCCGTCCTCGCCGCCGTGATAGGTCATGATTACTGTAGGTGGCGATGTAACGAAGGTCGAGATTGATATTGCCCGGCCCAAGCTCAGAGCATGATCGGCTCTGGATCATCGCGAATTATTGTTACCGTTGCGGCTCAACCTTTTTCAGGAGAGCTCCTACGTCCACCCAAAGCTGTTGCCAGGCGGGGCGTTCGGCGGCCGGCAGGTCATCCAGGCCGCCACTTCGGACCCAGGTCAGGTCGGTGTCACGTTGCCAAAGACGGAGCTTTTTCGCGGCCGCCTTGCGATCGGCGTCCGTGCCGTCAGCTACGCGTTTCGTCCAGGCTGCCAGGTCGGCTTTGAGCCATGTCAAAGCTTCTTGCCTCAGTTGTGCCGACTGCTCCGCGTTCAAGTCGGCTGAGTCGTCTCCTTTGCCCGCGGCAGCCAGCACCGCATAGCAAGCGGCGTCGTAACGATGGCCGAGATCGAGGTTGTCCGCCAGCGCCGGCTCTTTGCGAAACGCTTCGCGATAATGGCGTGTGGCGAGGGCGTAATGTCGATTCTTGATCGATTGCTTGGCGAAGCCAATCGCTTCGGCAGCGTTTTTCGGGCTGGGCCTTGCCGGTGCGAATGTCGTCCCATTTTGATTCTGCACTCTTGGTGTTTGGCCCCCGAATTGTCAACGAGTAAGCCCCTCGGCCAGCCTCCTGGAATGAGGTGGCCGCCACGTGATAGGTTCCGTCCGCTGCGGGCGTGAACACAATTCTCGAATTCAGATTGGTCGGGCTGATGTCGTCATTCTCGGCAACCACTTTTCCCTTGGCGTCCGCCAGGCGAAGGAGCGTGTCGAATTCCGGACTTTCCATGTCAATGACATACGTTTTGCCGGCCGTCACCTTGACGGTGTAGATTTTTAGCCAGGCCTTGTCGGTGAGTTGGCCCTTGTGCTCCGTCTGCGTGATGCCAGCGTGAGCCCGCTTGGCAAGAATCTCGACGTCGCCCCAAAACTTTACTAAGGCGGCTTGTTCATCGGCGGGAAGCCTGGCAAGTTCCTTTTCGTCGCGTACGTTGGCTAGACGGGAATCGAGTTGGCGGTACTGCATTTGGCGGTGCACCTGGACGGGATTATTCCCTAGGAGGGTCACCTGTTCGGCTAAGTCGGCCTGGAGCCAGCCACGCGCTTTTTTGCGTAGTACGGCCTGATCATTGGCATCCAGCTTGTCCGCACCAGTTCCCTTGCCTGCGGCGGCCAGGGCGGCGAAACATGCCGCGTTGTAGCGGTAGCCGCTCCCGGGTCGCTCCGCCACTGCTGGGTCGGCGACAACAGTTTTCTCATAAAGCTTCACGGCGTCACGGTAATTCTCCTTATAGAAGGCGCTGAAAGCAGCCAAATTCAGGAGATCGGCAACACTGGCGGCGTCACCGGCCAACACGCCGGGCAGCCTCTTGTCCATGGCCAGCTTGTTTTGGGCGGCGGCGAGGCTGCTGCGGAACAATGCATTCGTTTTGTCGATGGTCAGAGCTTGTTTGAACGCCTCGGTCGCCGCCGGCAAATCCTTCTGGTCATGCAGGGCGACGCCGAGATTGTGCCAGGCATTGGCGAATTGCGGATTGATGGCGACGGCTCGCTTGTAGGCAACGATAGCCTCGGGCAAGTTGTTCTGGGCACGCAGGGCATTGCCAAGGTTGAACCGCGTTTCAACGTCATTTCGGTCGATGGCGAGGGCTTTGTTGAAGGCGTCGATGGCCGCGGGTAGATGGTTCTGAATAGCCAGCGCAACGCCCAGATTCTTCCAGGCATTTGCGAATTGGCGATCGATTGCGATGGCTTTTTCGTATGCGTCAATTGCCGCGGGCCATTTCTTCTGAGCCTTCAGGGCGTTGCCGAGGTTGAACCAGGCAACTACATCCTTTCGATCGATGGCGAGGGCTTTATTGAAGGCGTCGATGGCAGCCGGCAGTTCGTTTTGATCCTTCAGGGCAACGCCGAGGTTCTTCCAGGCACCAACGTCCCTTCGATCGATGGCGACGGCTTCCTTGTAGGCGACGATTGCGGCGCACAACTCCTTCTGTTGATGCAGGCAAAGGCCGAGGTTGTACCAGGCTTTAGCGTTTTTTCGATCGATGGCGATAGCTTCTTTGAAGGCGACGGCGGCGGCGGGCACTTCCTTCTGGGCATGAAGGGCAACTCCGAGGTTGTACCAGGCAACAACCTGCTTTCGATCGATGTCAATGGCCTCCTTGAAGGCGTCGATGGCGGCAGGCAGTTTCTTCTGCAAATATAGGGCACTACCAAGCTCGATCCAGGTTGCAGCGTGTTTCCGATCAATGGCGATGGCTTTCCTGTAGTCGTCGATAGCCGCGGGTAAGTTTTTCTGGTCTCGTCGGGCATTGCCGCGGTTGAACAAGGCGATTGCGAGTTTTGGATTCGCGGCAACGGCTCTATTGAAGGCATCGATCGCCTCGGGCAGATTCTTGTTTTCGAACAGGGCATAGCCGAGATTGTTCTGATAAACCGCATTGTCAGAATTGATGGCGGCGGCTCTTTTGTGGGCGCCGATTGCCGCGGTTATGTTCTTCTGGTCATGCAGGGCAATGCCTAGCGTGGACCAGGCCTCAGCGAGTTCCTTATCGATGGCCACTGCTCTCTCTAAGGCGTCGATGGCCGCTTTCAGTTCCTTGTTGCGAAGTAGTGCAATGCCAAGGTTGTAATGGGCAGGCGCATAATTCTGGTCGATCTCGATGGCCGTGCGGAATTGCTCGATGGCCCCATTCACGTCCTTCTTGTCCTTAAAAAGAACACTTCCAAGGTTAAGATGGGCCTCGGGATATTTCGGCTTGATTTCGAAGGCCCTGCTGTATTGCTTGATGGCCCCCGCCACATCCCCCTTGCCCTTCAGCGCGTCGCCGAGGTTCAAATACGCTTCGGCAAGCTTCGGATTGATGTGGATGGCCGTGCGGTAGTGCTCGATGGCCTTATCCCACTCCTTCTTGTCTTCAAGCGCAATGCCAAGGTTGACGTGAATCCTGGCATCGTTTGGGTCGATCTTGAGGCCCTCGCGGAACTGTATGATGGCCTCCTCCACATTGCGGTTTTCAAAAAGAATTTTGCCGAGCCCATGGTAGGCGCCTACCGATTTCATGTTGATAGCGATAGCCATTCGAAAATGCATGATGCCGTTCTTTACATCCTTCTTGCCGGCGAGTGCACGGCCAAGTCCGCAGAGGGCGCCGACCGAATTCGGGTCAATCTTGAGGGCGTCTTGGTTGTGCTTGATGGCGCCATCCCAATCCTTCTTGCGATCCCGGATGTCACCAAGGTTAGCGTGGGCCTGAACCAAATTGGGGTTGATCCTGATCGCCTCGCGGAAATGCTTGACGGCCTCCTCCTCATCGTCGTTGGCAAATAGCGCACGGCCGAGTTCATTGTGGGCAGGACTGCTCAAAGGACGGATAGCCAACGCTGCCCGGTAGCAACCTATTTGTTCCACCGGATCGGTCGATAGGAAACCGAGATCATAAAAGATCCAAAAGTCCCGCGGGTGATGCGTCAAGGCTTGCCGCAGCAACATGGCTCCTTCGTCCCGATTCGAGTGACAGTTTGCCAGAGAAAGGAGGATTTCTGGCGACTGTATTTGCAATTCGACCTTTTTCGCCAGCGCTGATAATTTCGCAGAGTCTTTCAAGATGAGCACATTCCTAAAGTCCTTCCGCCACTCATCAGCGTCCACCGCGTTGGCAATGCGAAAAAGCCGGGAAACAAACGCCGGGTTCGTATTATGTGCCACGCGCGCCGAATGATCCAGTGCCGCCACATAGACCAGGCGAATCGGGGACTGCTTGATTTTGTCGACTATGCCGTCGGCGTCTCCGTGCTCCACGTCCAACCCGGCTTCCGCGAAAATGGTAGGGTACAATCTCGCTGCCTGCCCACGATCCCATCTTCCGTCCACCGAGGTCGCCGCCGCCAGCCGAGCATCGTCGCACGCTTTGCCAAATCGAAAGTCCTTTTCAGCGGCCACCAGGCCGTTCTTCAGCTTCCGCAATCGCTCAGCAAGCGCCGCCTCGACCAAATCCTTGCTTCCATCCGCCAGCACCTGAGTCGCGTTGCCAGGCGCTGAGCTTCCTTCAATGCAATCTGCCACTGGTCGATGTCGCTGAGCAATACATTCAGTTTGTTCTGGTCGGCTGATCTGCCAAGAAGGTCTAGGAGGCGCTTTTCAGCGAGTGCCACGTCGGCGGATACTTTCTCGTCGGAATATTTCCGGCGCAGGTCCAACTCGGCGTCCTGTCGGATTTTATCTGCGTCCTGGCGGGCCCGTTCTGCTTGGTACCATAAGGCCGAGGCGCTGCCTCCCACGATCAAAAACAGAACCGCCGCGGCCAGTGCCAGGCTCACGCGCCATCGCTTGCGTTCCTCGCGCACCTTCACCAGGGCGGATGCCTTGTCAATTTCCGCTTGTTGCATGCGCTCCTGCAGCGCCGCTTGATATCGAGCGACCGCTTCGGCCACGATCCCGGCATGGGCCGGCCGGTTTTCACGGTCCGGAGCCAGGCACAGCTTGGCCAGGTCCACCAATTCCGCATCAGCCCCACAGGCGTCCAATCGGGAAAACGCAGCCGAGACATCGCCCTTCATCGATAGGCGTTGGTTTTCTAAGATCGTTTTTTCCGCAAACGGCGGTTTGCCGGTGAGAACCTCGCAAAGAATCCCGCCCAGGCCGAACACATCGCAGCGCGGGTCAAGGGTTTCTGCCTCGCCCCGAGCTTGTTCGGGAGGCATATAGGCCGACGTGCCCATGATCGTTCCCGGCTGCGTTTCCTTCGGGAGCGTGTTGGGTGTCATGACGGCGAAGACGGTGGTGGGCTGCTGTTTTTCACAGAGCGTTTCACCCAATTTGGCCGGCGCGTCCGTGGTCAGCAGCTTGGCGAGGCCCCAATCCATAACCTGCACTTCGCCAAACGCTCCCACCATGATGTTGGCGGGCTTCAAGTCGCGATGAATGATGCCGCGGGAATGAGCGTATCCCATCGTCTGACAGATCTGCTCGAAGATGGCGACCCACCGAGGCAGATCCGCGGCGGCCGAAGTCCGTTTGCGCAACAAGGTTCCCAGGTCGCTACCCTTGATCAGCTTCATCACAAAATAGGGGCGGCCATCTTCCAATTTCCCCATTTCTTGGACCGGCGGGATGCCCGGATGTTGCAACTGACCGGTAAGCAGCGCCTCGCGAACAAAGCGCTCGTGGGCGTCCTCGCTCAGGCCTTCCAGAGCGATTTTCATGGCCAACGGCCGCTGAAAAGCTTCATCGGTGACGCGCACGATCTGGCCCATGCCTCCTCTGTCAATCTCGTGCTCCACGTGGTAGCGGCCGACACGCTTCGGCAGATCTGGAGTGATCTTTTCACTTAGCGATGAGGTTTCGCTCAAGCCAGGGCCCATCGATTGGTCGCCGGTCTTTGGTGGTTCAGTCTGGCCGTCGTTCGGATTGACGGGTGTCGGGATCCGCTGTTGCGGCGCGGCAAAGGCGGCCGCGATGACGTCGGAGAATTCCGGCAGGCGCCGGAGATATGGCTCCGACGTGGGCTGTTGGCCGCGGCGGCCACGGTATTCCAGCTCAAGCGCCAGCAGTTCGCGCAGCAGGGCCCGCCGATCCGATTCGTCCACCAGGGGGAGAAAATCTTCCAGGCGCGGCTCGGAGCCGGCGAGCCACTGTTCCTCGAAGCGGTCGCACACCGAGTTGAGCCGGCGGGCCATTCCCGGCGGCAACGACGGCAGATCTTTGAAATGATTCATGAAGTCGACCTTTCTTCACTTCAGACACCAAGGATCAGTGTTATCTCGACCCCTGCCTTGCACCCGCGACAGACCGCTACGATCAGCGACCAAAATATTCCAGCCATCTGTAAAAGAACTACCGAATCTGCCACGAAACCTGACACAAAATCAAGAAAAAACCTCATGGGGTCGGCCCTTGTTCACGCCAGAGGTCGCGGATCTCCGTCAGTTTGCGGGCCACCGTGCGAGCCGTGCGATTGATTTTCCCGGCAATTTCCTCGACGGTGAATCCTTCCACTTGCCACATGGCAATCCTGCGCAAGCCTTCGTCGTCCAGCCTGCCGAGCAGTTGGCCGCACTCTTCAGCAATTTGCGCGGCCACGTCAGGGGTTGGTTCGGCGTCGATCAACTGGGCCAGCACTTGGTCATCCGAGTTGTCGTCGTCCAGGTCGACCGCGGTGCTCACCGTGCCGCCGCCACGCTTGGCGCAGCGTTCGCGACGGACCTGACGCGCGGCTTTGCGGGCGACCAGACAGCAATAGCACACTGCGGAGGTCTTTGCTGTCGTCCAGGCGTGGAAAACGGCCCTGTTTAATGCCCCGGCAAAAACTGGCGAAGGCGCGTCAGGGCAACGTCTTCCTCGTCCGCCGCACGTCTTGGGGCGGTGCCGATCCGCTGCCGGGCAAAGGCCACGAGGAGTCGGAAATAGCGATCCCAAATGATCTTGGCGGCAGCGTCGTTGCCGTCCTTGAGCAGGCGCAGCCAGTGGGTATCAGAAGTTTGGAATGACATGGGGCGGCCCTTGCGGAGATTGCTGGCATCTCCAACCAGATTGTAGCGAAGGCGGGTGTAGGCACAAGGAAAATCCCAGCCGCTTGGAATTCTTTGGATTTTCTGGATTTCTGTGTCAGGTTTGGCGGCTGTTTCGGCAGTTCTTGATTAAGGCTTCCAAGGTGACCGCGATTGTCGCAGGTTACGGAGGGGACAACTTTCCAATTTCTCTTATTCAGAAAGGGCTGCTGAGCATGTTGAACAACATCTTGCGACGATTCCTGGCGTCAATCTCCGGCCGCACCCAACCCCAACGCCGGCCGGCCCGCAGGCGGTCAACACGTCTAAATCTGGAGATGCTTGAAGACCGCGTGACTCCCAGCACGCTAACCGTCACCAACAACCACGACAGCGGCTCCGGATCGCTGCGCAACACCATCGCCGCCGCCAACAGTGGCGACACGATCAACTTCGCTTCGTCGGTCCATTCGATCACGCTGACGAGCGGCGAATTGGAGATCGGCAAAAACCTGAATATCCAGGGGCCCGGCGCGAACAACCTGACCATCAGCGGCAACAACGCCAGCCGGGTCTTCCACATCGACAGCGGCGAAACCGTCACGCTCGCCAACATGAAAATCGCCAACGGCCTGTTCAGCGGCCCACTCCCCTCCAGCATGGTCGGGACCTACTCGAGGGCAGCGGGACCGGCGCGGGGGGCGGCGGCGGCATTCTCAACGAAGCCGGCGCTCATTTGTTCGCTCACCAACGACAAGGTCACCGGCAATCAGGCGGTCCACGGCTCGTCCTCCGATGCCTTCACCGTCCTCGGGGGCGGACTCTTGAACCTCGGCACAGCGACGCTCTCGGGCTGCACCTTCTCGAACAACCAGGCTGAGGGCGGCAACGGACTCGACAACATCGGCGGTTCCGCGGGCGGCGCCATCGACAATTTCGGCGGACCCACGGGCGGCGCCACGCTCACCGCCACCAGCACGACGTTTAGCAACAATTGCGCCGTCGCTGCCGGCGGCGGTTTCTTTTTCGGTATCGGCGGCGCAATAGAAAGCGATGCCGGACTCAACTCCTACGATCCAACCCAGGCCGAGCCCTCGACGGTGACCCTCGTCAACTGCAGCGTCGCCAACAATGTCGCAACGGGCGGCCCGAACGCCCTTGGGAATGGGGGCGGGCTCGATAGCGAGGGAATCGGCGTGTCCATGACGCTCTCCGGTTGCACGATCGGCGGAAATCAATCCGTGGGCGGCGGCGGCGGCGATGGCATCACCACGGGTGATTCGGAAGCCGATGGAGGGGGCATTCAAGCCGCTGCTGGAACGCTCAACATCTCCGGATGCACCATCACGAACAACCAGGCGATTGGCGGTAATAACACGATTCTCAGTGACGGCTGGACGATCGCCGGCTGTGCCGTCGGCGGCGGCATCGAAAACAATTTTGGAAACGTGCTCAACATTTCCAATTCGACCATCGCCAACAACACCGCCCAGGGGGGCTCGATGACCACCAACCCTGGCCCCGGTAGCGACGCCATGGGCGGCGGGATTTCCAACAGCCCCAGTGCCACCATGAACATGACAAATTGCGTTGTCTCCAACAACAAGGCCATTGCTGGACATGGCGGCGCCGGCACCAATACCTCACTCACGATCGCTCAAGGCGGCTTGGGCTTCGGTGGCGGCGTTGACACGTCGCGCGGCTCAACCGCCACGATCAGTAGTTCCGTGATTAGCGGCAACAGCGCCATTGGTGGCGCGGGGGGCACCGGCAATAATGGCGGCAATGGCTATGGCGGCGCGCTGGGTGTCGGCTGGGGCAACCTGCTCGGCTTCGGCCCCGACAATGCTCAACTAACGGTAACCAACACCGTCGTCATCGGCAACGTTGCCCAGGGCGGCGCCGGCGGCGCAGGCGCTAACGGCGGAAACGGACTCGGCGGCGGCCTCGCGATGACGGCCGGCGCCACGGCGACCGTCTCCACATCCCTCTTTACCTTCAACTTCGCCGATGGCGGCGCAAAAGGCTCCGGCGGCCAAAATGGACTCGGCGACGGCGGCGGCGTCTATTACGAACTTGCCGGCGGCTTTGAGGACGACGCGTATACCTTCATCGGTTTCAACTACGCCTCCACAAGCGGCAACAATATCTACCTGCTCTAAACGGCTCGCCCAGTGCGGGGGAAAGTTGGGCCGGTGCAAATTCCGGTCCGCTTCCCCCTTCGTGTCTCGATCATTCTTCGCTTTCGTTCCGCGCGTCCGCCAGATGCTTCTCCACCAACTCCAGGCAACGCTGCGTCCCCGCATCCACCCAGCGGAACCACTTTACCTATATGATGAGCTCGATCCATCAGTAGCGTCTCAGATAATCGAGTCATCTGATGCCCAGCCGTGTCAGCAAATCCGGTAGCGAGGTTTTCATCGTCGATAACAGCGATGTGGACTGGAAGGTCCTGCGCTACCTTTACGGGTGGTGCCAGACTTCGAATGCCATTGACGTTGCGACCGGCTACTTCGAGATTGGAGCCTTGCTCGCCCTCAAGGACGAGTGGCAGAAGGACCGGGTGGCCCCGGGTCGTTGCCGACCCGGGGCTCCCACAGACCCGTACGTGCTCACATTAGAGCATACGGTTCCTCAGATCAGGGTTTCGCTGCGTGTCGATAGAGCGACCGAGCCGTACGCACTGGAGCCAATGGGTAACGACAGGCGATGTCACTGAATTTCGCCCACGTCATCGAGCGAATGCGGTTGCGGCGATTAAGCCACTTGCACCAGCGTCGCCTGACTTCGTGGAAAAACCGTGCCAGCGATCCTGAGTTACCCGTCACTCCATAGTACGCATAGTGCCCGCGAAGCTTTTCACTGAGCTTCGCCTGCTGCTCCACAAGCGGCAGGTGTCGGTTGGCCCGGCACCACAGATCAATGCTCCGCACGGATCGACTGAAGCGGTCGTTTGCCGTCTTCTGCTTGATAACCCAGTAGCCCTTCTGAGATCGCCCCCAAAAATGGGTGAAGCCCAGCAGGTCGAACGTCCCCGCGGGTTCGGTTGGCTCTCCGCGACCGTCATTGGCCCAAGGGCACGACGGCCGAAAAGGCACGAGCCGAGACTTGGTGGGGTGGATCGTCAAGCCATACTTGCCAAACCGTTTTGGAATGACTTCCAGAACGCGTCGGGCATCACGACCGTCGCGAAATCCGATCACAAAATCATCCGCGTAACGGATGAGGAAGGAACGGGCTCGCAGGCGAGGTTTCACATCGCGTTCGAACCACAGATCCAGCACGTAGTGCAGGAAGATGTTCGAAAGCAAAGGTGAAATCACACCGCCTTGGGGCGAGCCGGAGTCCGGGTAGCTTACGCAGCCGTTCTCCATCACGCCCGCCTTCAGCCATTTGCCGATGAGACGCAGCAGTACGCCGTCACGCACCCGCAGTTGAAGAAACGACCGCAGATGGCCATGATCCAAGTTGTCGAAAAACTTTCGGATGTCCACCTCCAAGACATAGCCGCCCCGACAGGTCATCAGTTGGCCGCGAAAAGCCTCCAACGCTTGGTGCGCCGACCGCCCAGGCCGGAAGCCATACGAACAGGCCATGAAGTCCCGTTCGTAGATCGGCTCCAGCAACATGACGACCGCCCGTTGGAGGACCTTGTCTTCCATCGTCGGGATGCCGATGGGGCGCGTCTCGGTTGTTGAGCCGCCCTTGGGAATGTGCACTCGCCGCACCGGAGGAGCTCGGTACGCGCCGGACTTCACGCGGTCCAGCAGACTCTGAAGGTTGTCCTCCAGGTCCTGCTCGTATTCGTCCGCGGTCACTCCGTCCACGCCCGCGGCGCCATCCTTGCGGGTACGCCGGTACGCTTCCTTGAGCCAATCAATGTCCATTAGGTGGGCTAACGAGGTGAACGCCATCAGCGGCGATTGCTTCGCCAGCGCTGCTATCCGCTCCTGTTTCGTAGACACGTTTATCGAATTTCGAAGCATTCGCCGTGTTTCCCAAAAGCGGTTCCTTGATCCGACGCCTCGCTTCCCTCCCCTGGCTTCGGGTGGGACCCGTTCGCCAGCTTCGTAGGTACTATCAAGGCGCTATGACTTCCTGCCGCCCATCCCGCCGCGCTTCGTTGCCTTCGCTTGGCGGTACCTCAGCGTTCACTCGTTCTTTCGCTCCCCGGCGGACGAGTGCGCCGCCGAAGCCTGGAGTTGGTGACCCGGTATCTCCGGCCGGGACTTCGCTGAGGAAACGACAGGATCTCCCAAGTTCCTGGAGAACCCCGATTGTCCGTCTGCACATGTTCCACTCCGACGCCGGCAGGATCGCTAACACCAGACCATTACAGTGCCGCGACTTGGCCCTTGGTGATCGAAAGGCAAAGGCTCCCGCGAAAGGTCTTTCGACGCTCAATAGCATGGCTTTCGGACTCGCTGTTTACGCTTCGCGGTGCGAGTTACCCCGCCCCACGCAAAACTCGCTTCCGGCCGCTGGTCAGGCGCTACCGGACGGGCTTTCCACCCGCAAGGTTCCGATGAAGGGTTTCAGATATGCTTCTTACATCTCTTCCTCCCTTCCCAAGTTTTCTTGGCGCAATCGATCAAATCCGAATCCTCATGGGTGATGAAGTCTCGAAACGAACCAGGACTGCATTTGCCGAGGGGCTTGCGAACATCGAGAATCGGCTCTCAGCGTCCAGATAACGGGCGCCCAGGTGACCGTACTGCAAGAGTGGTACGAAGAACATTGGGCTGCCGCCGAGGACGTGACAGCCGAGATTCTGCGGGTTATCGAGCGACATACGCACGAATACACACCATTCGACGTTTACGCCAAGGCTCTGCATGAATTGCATCGCCGCCAAGAGATTGGCGACCAGGAATGGCTCAAGCACCACTCCCGCGTTTACCCCGTCCTTGGGCAGTATCAAAAGGACGGCTTCCATCGCCTATTACTGCCTGCTGCGCAGCTAATGCCAGTGCGCATAAGTCATGTCCTGAGCGTCAGATGCGAATATTGGCCGTCTGATGACTTTGGCGGCGCAGCTGTCGGTAGAAATTGCGAATGCCCGATGACAGCCATTTGCTCGCCATCGATCTGAATGTCAAAGTAAGATCCTGATGTGAGGGTCGGCAGCGAATTGGCGGAAAAGACGCTGGCATTTGGCACAGTAATGGAGGCGTCCGTGGCAGCAACGGCGCCGCCGAGCTGGGCAACGGCCCCGCCGGTCCCGATTGCTGGGCTGCCGGGTAACAGAGGGATCGTCTGCGTCGGCCCGCCGTTGTTGCCGAGAGTTCCGAGGCCGGCGTTCGCGGGACTGATGATGTTGCCGGTGCCGCCCGAGGTCAGGGCCGATCTCGTTGTTACTTGCGGAATCGTTGACGATGCAGTTGCCGTAAGGGTCTGCAATGGCGTTGTTGTTGGAAAAAGTTGAGCTGACAATCGTTGCAATGCCTATGTTGTCGACCCCAGCGGCATCGGAACACGTGTTGCCCGTGATCGCACAGTTTTCGATCGTGATGGTTCCTGAGTTCAGAATGGTGCCGTAGTAACTCCCGGAATGCGCGTAGTTGGCACTGAACGTGCAATTCTCCAGCGTCAGCGTCCCTGAGTTCGTAACAGCGCTTCCGCCAGTTTCTTCGAGGATGCTACCGGAAAAGTAGCCTTCGGAAACAGTGACGTTTTCGATCAGTGCCGTGACCCCGCCATTGGCCTGAAAAACCTGAACCGCATGGTTGCCGCTGACAGTGATGGGTCCCGCGCCAGTGCCGTCGATCGTGATGGAATGCGCGGTGTTTCTCAATGTCAGATTGGATTCCAAGGTGATGGTTGTGGCACTGGGAAAAGCTGTCGCAGAGAAGGTGATGTCGGCGTTGAGGGTGAAGGTGTCGTCGTTCACTGACGCCGCCAAATACCGCCGCTGCAGATGGGAGTGCTGCGCGCTTCGAACTACAACCTGTCCGCTGGCAGCAAAGCGGACGAAAGTTGCTCGCCGCTGGCGTGGTTGCCATCCCAGCAATGTACCCAATCGGTCCATCTGAACGATGCATCACGGAACAGCAGCCGCCTGGCGTCCAGCACCGGCAATCCCGTGGACACATCGCCATTGAGAGAACTGGGCGGCAACTCGGATCCCGCCGTCAGATCGTACACCACGTCCTGTGCGCCGTCTGCCGAAGTCCATACCCGCAGGCCGGCGTCGGTGACGTCGAAGGCGAATGTGGTATTCGGCAAGCAGGTGGCGATCTGTTCGCGCGTCAGGTCAACGCCGGCCATCTTGTACAAGCCCGCCAGTGCCGCCGCCAACATTCGGCGCTGGTCGCCATTCAACCGGGGCAGCCAGCCCGGTCGAAGAACGCCGGCAAGCAGCCAGCCACCCTGGTAATCGATGGCAAGCTGCAGCGGATTCGGCCCCAAGCCCGAGCAGCGCAGCTCCACCCCGATCCGATTGGTGGCCAAATGAACCGGCCCCGCCTCAATGGTCAGCCCGGCCCAGCTTTCGCTGCGCCGCAAGAGGGCCAGCAATTCGCGCTCGATGAAGCGAGCGATGCTTTCTTCGACGTGGTGCAGAGCCGCCAAGACCTTGCGGGCGGTGTTTTGCTGCCCATAGCGCTCCGCGCGCCGCAACTTGGAATACAGTTTCGGGATCGTCCCCGAATGGAAGCCGGGGCGGAGCAAGCGCAGCATGGTTTCGCCGTGGCTGCCGATCGGCGTGGGCTGAAGATTCTCCGGGCGATTGGCGGCGTACAGCTTCCAGTTCTCCTTGAGTTCCCACACCATGAAACCGAAGATGCCGGGAATGGACGTGATGATGCCCCCTGCGAGCGCCCAGGCCCGCGCGTGAGCCAGGCCGAGGTTGGCGACCAGAGCGTCGTGCAGCATGGGCGTCATCGGCAGGCACACCTTGTGCGCCACCGTGACCACCGGGAAGTGCTTGATCGGGTTGACCTGCGGCTCAATGAGCAAGTTGATCGCAAAGCGAACAATGTAGGTCACGCCGAACCAGAACACCCCCGCGACTGCTTTGGCGGCGATCACCGCGGGGTTTTCGCCGCTGCGGAAGTGCAGCCATTCGTGGACCACGTATAGGATCTGTTCGACGCCGTCCAGACACCAGCGTGAGAGGTCCATGATCAGATGGAGCAGGCCGGGCACAAGATCGATGCTGAACCAGACCCAGTAACGCAGCAGCAAATCGGTGGCGTTCTCCTCGGCGTCGCGTCCCACGCGGGTGTTGAGCATCACAATGCCAAGGGCGAAACCGAGTGCGGCGGCGCCGGCGATCACGGCCGGCTCACGGTCATTCAGCCAGGCGATCAAGCCGCCGTTGGTCGCCATCACCGAAGGCCAGATGACGAAGCGCCGGAATCTCCGCCAGAGGCGGTTGTGCAGAATCGCCTGCAGCGTCGGCGAGTAGATCAGCCGCCCCAGACCGGCGAACAGCGCGTGCAGGCCGTGGCCAAGCCGGCCCACGCCGTAATAGACGCGGCTGCGGAAACCGGCGACGTGGAACAAGAGCAGGAAAAAGATGCCGAGCCCCGCCACGCCCCACACATTGGGGACGGGAAACGCGGCGTGCTTGCCGTGATGGTGGCTGTTAAGCACGTGTGGCGTCTCCATCAGCCCGATCAGTTGCAGGAGCTTTTCCCCCTCCTCGACGGCGATTCCGGGCGTGATCAGCACAAAAAAGGCCAGGCCGAATGGCAGGATCAGGAAGAGCACGAGCAGGCGTCCGAACGTGGTGCCGAACGCCACCGAGCTGAAACGGTGCAAGAGCCGCATGTAGAACTCGCCTCGCCGGTAGACGCCGTCAAGCCCGACAGCCAGCTTGCGATTGAGACGGATCAGCGGGTCGCCCGTCACGAGCTCGACCGGCCCGGTGAGGTCAGGCAGCTTCATCTGATTGCGTGAGATGGCGTCGCGCGAGGCGCCGATGCTCATATGGCCATTCTCCTCGATACGGTCGAGCAGCTCCTCGATCAGCTTGGCCCGCCCGATCTCTTCGGCAACGCTGGGGGGCTTCAGTCCAACCTCGTCCAGCGCCGACACGATGAGCGGGCGAAAGCGTTCACGCATGCGCCGCTCGCGCTTCTTCAGCGCGTCGTCCAGCAGCTGTGTCAAATCCTGGCGCTGGGCATCCGTGACGCGAAGGAAACGCATGCGGTCGATGGCCCGGCGCAGCAGGCGAACGACAGCGACCTCCTGTGGACCTGACAGCGGCCGTTTGATCCGCAGTTCGCCCAGCGACAGGGCCCAGCCAACCAGATCGACGGTGTAGACGCCGTGCTCGCTGTGATGGCAGACGCTCCGCAGGTCGGCCAGCAAGCGTGCCTCCTGACTCCGCGACCCGCCAGATGACTCGAGCGCGCGCAGCGCCTCACGCCAATTCTCGGCATCGACGTCGGACAACTCCAGCGCTTGCTTCAACCGTTCGCTGAGCCCGTCAAGAGCGGGAGACCGTGCGACAGGCGGACATTGCGAGGAGGAGTCCGAAGGCACGCTTTTTCCAAGCTGCATGTCTTGTTCGGCGTCCGCCAGCCGCGTCGCTTGATAGATTGCCTCGGCATCGATGTCCTCCGCGACCAGAGCATCGACCTTGGCGAGATCACGAATGGCCGGGAAGAAATGCGCCAGCCGCGCCGGGTCGAAGCGGCGAAGCGTCAAATAGACGGCCACAAATTCGGCGTAGACCGCCTCGCTCGATTCCGGCGGCAGCAAATAATTCTCCTGACGCAGCACCGCGGTGATTTCCGCAAATTCGACCAAGCCCAGTCGCCGAATGCGCGTGCGCACCTGCATCGAATTGAGCGACCCGTTTGCCAGCTTCAGCTGCATAATATGGTCGATGCGCAGGTGGAACAGGATTCGCCAATGGTTCGTCAGGGCCTCGTCAAGCGTGCGTTTGGCGAGCCGTTCGGGATCCGGACGAACGATCAGGAAAGCGTATGGCGGCAGTTCCGCACTCGACGCCACGCCCAATTCCGCGGGCAGGACACATTTCAGCAGTGCCATGCGCTCGATGACGTAGCCCTTGCGATGCGGCACCAGCACGGCCAGTCCGATTTTGCGATGGTGCTTAATGACGCGCCGTAGCAGTCGCGCCGGAACCAGAAATGCGGCCGGTTCGACACGCTTGACGAACCGTGCCACCTCATCGACCGTAATAGAAATCGCTTGCGTGGGCATGGTGGAAATCGACGGCTAGGAAAAGGATCGCGCAGGTACGGCGTAATATATAAGCCTTTTCCGCGCTGCTGCCCACTGTTTCCGTTTGCACTTCTGCGGAGAAGAGCCCGCGCCACACCGCCGCCGTTCCCACCGTAGCGCCGGCGCCGATTCCGGCCGCGCCGCCGCGCGCCGCTTCGATCGCATTCGCAATTTAACACTCAGTGAGTGGCGCCAAATGGGCGAGCGTTGCTTCCGTCGTCGGGCGCGGGCAGGACCAGACCAGGAAAAATAATGCCTGTCTGGCCCAGCGTTGCGCCGGGTGATCGCGCACAAATCCTGTTCCCTTGCTGACGGTTAACGCCACTTGAGTCGGCGCAGAACCAGGCTGTTGGCCAAGGTCCGGATTGCCGTTGCCGCATTCGCATCGCCTCCTTTCTCGCCCAGACGATGCAAATCCTCGCACAGGTTGCGGCGCTCCAACTCGAGGTTATCGGCGCTGGCGCGCAACTCGCCACGAGCGACAGATTCTTGTGTCACAAAATCGATAGCAGCCCCGGCCAAGCCGAGGGCGAGGCATGACGTTTCCAGTCCTCCCGGTCCGCCGCGTCCCGAGAGCAGCACGCGCTCCGCCGGCCCCGCCAGAAGCCAGTGCCTTTCCAGGGTAACCTCTTTCAGGACTACCTCTGCGGTCAGGGAACCTTGCAGAGCCATCAAATCCAGTGGCGGGCCTACCTGGACACCGGGTAGATCATGAGGGAGCACGGCCAAAACTTGCATTCCCGTATCAGTCACGGCGCCGATGACTAGGTGGTCCGCGTGGGCTGCTCCGGTGACCCAGGGAATGACGCCGTTAAGGACGAAGGCATCGCCTTGCGAATGGGCCACCAATGCGGGCTTTCGATGTTGCCCCGACGTGGTCAGTTGTGACAACCCGACGGTGGCGAATCGCTCACCTCGTGCCAATGTCCCCAGCAATTCGCAACGCAGGGCCTCGTTGGCCGACGCTTCGATACGGCGCACGGCAGCGTCGCGCTGGCTGAGGATGAAGCATGTCGTCAGACAGGCAGACGCGAGTTGTTCATAGCCTGCTAGCAGGTCCGAAGACGCCAATCCATCGCCGCCGTGATCGCGACTGACGCTCCAGGCCAGCACGCCCGCCTGGACCAGAGCCTGCCACGACGCAGCGGGCCAAACGGCTTTCTCGTCGGCGTCACGCGCGTTTGCCGCCAGTGTCCTCAGAAGGTCTTGCGCGACAATTGTTATCATGCTTGGCTCCGATCTGGATGGCGACAGCTATTCTCGCATCGGACCGCTTCAGCTGGTCTTGGTTCGGATTCTCCTTATCGTTCAAGATATCCGCCACTGGTAGGCTGATGGAACTGCGACCAGGGCCTGGAGCGACCGTCAGACCGCCGCCGTTCCCTTTGCCAGGCCGTTGCATTACCCGCGGACTGACACTCTCTCCAGTGCAAGGCGCCGCGCACCCGCCGCGGTCACTGTCGCCGACTCCGGCCGCGCGCTGCTTGGCCGCCGCCGTTCCCGCCTCCCGCCCGGCCCGGCGCGGCGACTGCATCGGCACACTGTCGCATTCGCTATTACCCACTGGAATTCGCTTTCGTTCTTCCGTTCAATTGATGTCGCCAAGCCGCAGGCAAACCCGCAGGCAACGGGTGAACGTGCGGGTGCAACGCATTCGCCAGGATCTCCAGGCTGTCCACCAAACGTGGACCAGGGCGGCTGAAGTAGGAAGCGCCGTCCACGACGAACACCCGATCCGATTTTACGGCGGGGAGATCGTCCCAACCGGGCTGGCCCCTCAAGATCGGGAGGTCCGCCATCGTCCGCTCGACTGAAAACCCGCAACAGACGATCATCAACACCTCGGGCCGGGCGGCGACGACCTCTTCCCAACGCAAGGTCCGCGACGGCTGGCCGGGCCGACCGATCACTTCCTCGCCGCCGGCGATCCGCACCAATTCCGGTGACCAGTGGCCGCAGCAAAACGGTGGGTCAATCCACTCCAGCAGCACCACGCGAGGCCGAGTTGTCAGGTGCCTTGATCGACCGGCGACGGCGTCGATTCGCTGTTGCAGCCTGCGAACGGCGACCTCTCCTCGGGTTTCCTGTCCCGCCGCCCGAGCGACCAGTCGTAGGTCGTGCAAAACATCGTCGAGACAAATCGGCTCCAGATTCACCACCCTTGGGTGGCCAGGAAGCATGCATACGGCGGCGGTCACCTCGGGCTCGGCCACGGCACACACTTCGCACAACGCCTGGGTCACGATCAAGTCCGGTTGCAGCCTCTCCAGGGTAGGCATGTCGAGCGTGTACAACGCCCGGTGCGTTTTCAGGCGGTCGCGGACCAAGGCGTCGATCTCACGGCTGGTCGCATCGTGCGGAATCAGCGTCCGGGTGACCTTCGGCAAGCCCGTCACGAACGGCGGAAAATCACACTCGTGCGTGACGCCGACGAGTTCGTCACCGAGACCAAGTTCGCAGACAACCTCGGTCGCACTTGGCAGCAGGGAAATGATTTTCATGTCGCACGTCGTTTCAGCAACGCTCACGCGGAGGTGGCCGGCTCTCAGCATATCCTATGTGGATGGAAAGCCATTTAGCAGATCGTGGCCAACCACCACGTCAGGGCCGCAACTCTGCAATCGCTGATTTAGATCGTCGCCGTGAAGCCGCTGAAGTTCACAAGAAAGTCGTTCTTGAATTGCAGATTGTCGGAGGCGTTGACGATACCGTCGTCGTTGTAGTCGAATGCCGCATTGTAGGTCGTCAGGGCCTGCTTGAACTGCGCGTTGTCCGCAGCGTTGACGACCTCGTCGCCGTTGCTGTCGCCGAACAAACGGTAGAACGATTGCGTAGCGCCACCAATGCCGCTGGCTGCGAGGCTCAACGTCTGGCCGTCGGACTGCGCGGCGATGGAGTCGGGATCGGTGACCGTGATCGTATACGCGCCGTTGGCAATCGAGCCGCCCGTAACACCTGCCCCACTGAAGGTGACGGCCCATTCGGTGTTGCTCGACCCGGCGACGGCCGCCCAATTGAGAGTTGGCACAGTTCCGGTCCAACCTGGAGCGACGCCTGCGCTGAAAACGTTCGGATCAGCAGATGGACTGGGGATGTTCACCGGCTCGCTGAATGTGTAGACGATGTCGTCAACCATCGACCGCTGCACACCGCCCGTCGGCCCCGAATTCAGGGAAGCCCTGTCCTGGTTGACAACGACGTTGGTGATGCTGGGCGGCGCTCCGAGCAGGAAGATGGCGGCGGACCCACCTGCAAGCGTGACGCTGTTGACATTCTGATAGGTCAGATAACCGCCGATGTAATTGCCGTTGGCGTCGAGATCAGCATCGGTCAATGTGCCGCCACCGTGGCCCTGCACTTCCTGGTAATTTCCGCCCAGTGGCAGGGTGTACGTGGTTGTGCCGGGGTTGACCAAGACGAAGCCATTTTGGAAATCGCGGCGGTAAACGCCGTCCCACAGGTAACTCGACACATCGCTCGGCAACGGCGTGGTCGCGGCCCCCAGGTTCAAACCGTATTCCGGGAAGTACTGGGGGAAGCTGCCGTAATCCATGTCCAGGTAGGTCTCACTTCCTTTCAGTAGTAGGTAGGTGCCCAGGTAGAAGTTGGCGCTCCTGTTGGCCAGTGGGGGAGTCCGGCGTGTCCTGGAGGTACGGCTGCATAATGACGATCTTGTTATTGGTCGTGAAATTGAGCCCCTGGTTCATGGACAACGTCCAGTCGTACGTATCGGTGTATTGACCGAAGCCCTCCAGGAAGGCGCCGTCGATGATGGGAACGCCTTCGGCATTGTCCCACCAGGCCGGCTCCCATGACGTGACCAGTTGACCGAGGTTGGGGATGAATTGGTAGTCGGTACCGTTGGCCGCGTTGCTCTGGGCGAAAGCGGTCTCGATGGTCTGGGACCAGTTGGCGAGCTGATCGGTCCAGTCGATGCCGCCGGGCCAATCCGCGGGATTGGCGGCGTTGGTGCCCTGATAGCGCGTCGGAATAGGGCTGTCGTAGCCGGCCCCGCCAATGCCAAACTGAAAGCTGTCGGCGAACCAGCCGTTGGCGTCGGTGGCTGCCATGTTCTGGAGAACCTGTTGCAGCGTGTACTGTTGCCAGGCGGGGTTGGCGATGTCCGCTTGGTCCCAACCCGTGGAATTTCCCAACCGGCCGCTGCTGAGGTCGGACTGGGATTGCGGTTCGCCAGAATAGGTTTGATGGACAAACCAGCTCTCCTGGGAATTGACGTAGGACCAGTCGCTCGACCACTGATCGTTGATGATGTAATCATACGGGCTGTTGCCGGTGCCGAGTTGGTAGTGCAAGAGCGTGTAGTTCGGGTTGATGGCTCGAAACTGTTCGATCTCGTTCGCCAATACCTTCTGGGTGCCGTCGGTGTGGGTGGCCAGAAACTGCACCAGAGCGTTGGACAGGCCGCCGGGCAGTTGGTCTTCGAATACGGCAATGCTATTGGACGTCAACGGGAAATAGCTCGGGACAAGGCGGTCTTCCAATACTTCAACGCCCAGGGGGATGCGGAGCGACCGCTGTCGCGTTCGGCAACCGGCTTTCGTGAGTTGCGAAACTTCGATCATGATTCCAATCCGTTAATGAGTCTCGATGTATTTTCATCCGAATCCTTGAATCTGCACGCAAATCCCATTGCCATGACCGTGTCGGAGCCGACGCCACTGCATCATGGCGGCGACGATGGCAGGATTTCCTCGTACTCCGACGTGTCTTCCGTGTTGTTCTGGCGGGCCGGCACAATCGACAAATCCTTGTTCATCTCGTCCCGCACGAAAGTGTTGCGGAACTTCGCGATGAACAGCCCTTCCGCCAGGTGCCCGGCGAGTTGCTTGTCCATGCCGTCGGCGAGAGTGAAGCCTTCGTCGGGATCTGGGACCTTCTTTATGTTGGCACCCGATTACACGCTTAGCCTATTATAGGAGAAACGCGTAAATGACTGGAGCAGGCGCGGCGCAGTGACGTCACCGCGCCGCAGCCGGGCGGTGCGGGGCCGGAATCAGCGCCGGTTCGGTAAATGTGAGAAGGTCACCGCGCGCGGGCGGAATCGGCGCGGCGGTTCGCGTGTGGATACCCGAAGTTCAGGGCATCCGTCCAACGCATGCCGGCGGCGAAGACGGGTTGGTAGCGGATAGCTCGACCGGCAGGTACGTGCCTGCGGTGGCGCTGCTGGCCTGGGAGATTAACTCCTGGCCGATCAAGTTGATGGTGTCGCGTTGGCCAACTATGCCGAAATGATGGATGTCGAGTCGGCGATTGACGGCGCCGTCGATGTCGTCGCCGTTGATAAAGAGGTCCCTTCCAACGAAGGCAGCGCCATGGCCCGTGATGTTGAGAATCAAACCGACGTTCTGCGGTCGGCTGTCCGGCGTGTTGAGGATCGTGTCGCCACCCACGTAAATCAGGCAGTTGATAAATGTGTTGTCGGCTTGCATTTCGTTGGTGATCGAGCGGGCGAGGTTGGCGCCGAAGCTATAACCCAACAGGATAATGCGCGCTTGGGGATCGTTGCGCCGGATGGTCTCGATCTCGCGCTTGACTCTCCATCTCGATGGCATCTGATAGCAGGTGGTTTTGGTGAAACCGATTGAGCGGCAGTACGCGGCCAGGCCATTGAGGTTGGCGGAGTAGAACGGATCGAAACCATTGATAAGGAAGAAATGGACACGGTCTTTGTTGTCTTGTGGAATAGCGCGGACCTGCTCACGCAAGTTCACATCGTCCAACTGCAAAGGATGCATCCATGCTCCGAATCCCCACGCCGACGGCTGCGGTTCCGCGTTGAACCATCTCTGGGGCGGCGGAATTTCCTGGGCGTGGAGCACGGGGTGGGTTGCAAAGAACGCAAGAGCAAGCAGCATTGCGGATTGCTTGCCGGACTTTTCCTTGGCCATGCTATCGATCCTGAAAAGGAGAGACACTGATTCGACGTATCCTATCTTTTCGACGGAATTCCGACTGGATTCGCGTCTTAAGGGAAAAATGCGATTCGAGAGACGTGTTAACTGGGCACTGTCTGCTGAATATATCGACGAGGCCGAAGTAGTTCCTTGGCTCGCAGTTTCTCGTGAACCCGGCCTGAAGTGCAGAAACTCTGCAATCGCCAAACGGAACGCGGTTCGCTGGCGCCCGGGCCATAGATTTCGGCAGCCGTGCCGACCGCGGCAGCGCCCAGGCTTGCTTACCGGCGAACCGCCCTATCCGCGCATGCGTAAGCTCTCGGATGCTTTTGAAAAGATCCGTCACAATCCACCCCGCGCCTTGCGTAGCTTGCGGCCGGATCTGCACGCTGAAATGAATGGTCGCTTGGGACGCATGTTGCACCGCGACCCCAGCTCCCCAGCCCTTCCATTGACGGTTAGTCGAGAACTTTCGCCTTTTGCTACGGCTTTGTGATTGGCGACGGCACGAATCCGCTGGCCATCGAGTCGTTCGGTGCGAGTCAAGGCAATTCGCCATGCCTCCTGCATCACGCGGACTTCGTGCATGGCTGCTCCGCCAGGAATTCATGAATCCACGGCATCGCCTGATCCAGGCATCCTGCAGTATCGCCCGTGAACCCCTCGCCGTGCTCAAACGACGAGGCGCGGATGGACAAAAGCCAGGCGCGCGGCGCTCGACCTTCCATGTCCTGCAACAGCGCCAACAGATTTTCGGGCGACTCATGATGTCCGAGGAGACGCCGTGACTTGCGCGGCCCCAGGGGGCGAAAATGGAATGTGCCACAGGCTCGGTCCGCATTTGCATCGATGAACAACACGCGATCCGCCCACTTCATCTCCTCAGTTAGCTCCGGCACGAGCTGGTGAGAAAAAACGACGCGAACGCCGGGCAGTTGCCAACCCATCACCCGTTCGGCGGCGACAAGGCCAACGGCATCGTCGCCGCGGAGTGCGTTGCCGCACGCGATCACGAGCGTGACGGTTGATTTCACGGCGTGGCTCCTATTCGCGGCGTAGTTCCTGAATCAGAGCGCCGCTGACACGGCGCAACTCCACCTGCAGCGGCATTTGCCCGATGGCATGCGTCGAGCAGCTCAGACACGGGTCGAAAGCGCGGATGCCGGCTTCGACGCGGTTGAGGATCGCTTCCTCGATCTTGGCCCCCTTCACATAATGCTTGGCGATCTGCGCCACGGTGCGATTCATCGCCAGGCTGTTCTGGCCGGTGGCGATGATGAGGTTGATTTTCGTCAGCAGGCCATTCTTGTCTACATGATAATGATGGAAGAGCGTGCCGCGCGGCGCTTCGCTGACACCGATGCCTTCCAGGCGATTGACGCCAGCCTCGGCGCGCAATTCTTCGGCTTGCAAATCCGGATCGGGCAGCAACCGTTCGAGGAATTCAACGCACGCCAGGATTTCCAGGAGGCGGGCGTAGTGATAAAAGAACGACGCTTGCGCGACGCCGCCGGCCCGCTGGCGAAACTCAACCAACTCCTGATCGGCTTTTGGAACACCCATCCGGCGGCAAATGTTGACACGCGCCAACGGACCGACGCGATAGACGCCGCCGGGATAGCCGATCGGTTTGAAATGGGGCGACTTCAAGAACGTGTCCTTTTCCACGACCTCGCCAATGTAACGCTCGTATTCCAGGGGATCGCACTGGGCAACAATGTTGCCGGCGCTGTCGGTGAAGCGGAGAATGCCGTCGTAGTTTTCCCAGTCGCCGTCCGGCGTCAACAGGCCCATGAAGAAGCTAGGGAAGTTGCCGAACACTTGCGTCTCTTCCGCGTGTGCATCGAGAAATTGCTTGAAGAAATCGAGCGCTTGCCGGACGACCGAATGCGCTTCGGGAAGCCTGCCGAGAAATCGGTCGCGCATTGGGATCGGCAGCGATTCGCGCACGCCGCCCGGAACGGACCAGGCGGGATGAATTTTTCGGCCGCCAAGGGCCTCGATGATTTCCTGCCCGAGCTGGCGCAAGCGAATGCCGCCGCGTGCGATTTCGGGATGGGATTCCATCAGGCCGAAGATGTTGCGTTTCGCGGGGTCCGATTCCCAGCCGAGCAAAAGATCGGGCGCGCTCAGATGGAAGAAGCTCAAGGCGTGCGACTGGATGATCTGGGCCAGGTTCATGAGCCGGCGCAGCTTGACGGCGGCGGGCGGAATTGCCACGGCAAGTATGCGGTCGCCCGCCTTCGCTGACGCCAACAAATGGCTGACTGGACAGATGCCGCAGATGCGCGCGGAGAGCCCAGCCATCTCGTGGAAGGGGCGGCCCTGACAAAACCGCTCGAAGCCACGGAACTCGGTGACATGGAAACGCGCGTCGGCAACCTGATCACGATCATCGAGATAGATCGTGATTTTTGCATGCCCTTCGATCCGTGTCACCGGATCAATGATGATGCGTTTGGTCATAATCGTTCTTCGAGCACGTTGGCACTTGCTTGCGCTGCGTGCTCGGGCTCGTTAACCGAAGCGAATTTCATTCCCCGTCAGAACCGGCGCCTTTCCTGCCAGCAGCGCCTCCAACACCGCCTTGATTCGGTTCGCGGGGGGTGGACAGCCAGGCACGAAATAATCGACCAGCACGACCTGATGCACCGGCTGCACCCGGTCAAGTAAGACGGGCACGATGTCCGGCTCATCGGGATACTTCTCGCCATAGACCGGATGCAGGATCTCCAAGGCGACGCCGAGCGGATTGCGCAACGCGGTGACGTTGCCTGTGACGGCGCAATCGCCGAGTGCGACAAGCGTCTTCGTGCGGGTGCGCACCTTGCGAATCATTTCGAGATTCTCGTTATTGGCGACCGCCCCTTCGACTAGGACGAGATCCACATTTTCTGGATATTCCTTGATGTCGGCGAATGGGCTAAAGACGACTTCCACCTGTTTGGCCAAATCGAGAAGCCATTCGTCGAGATCGAGGAACGACATATGGCAACCCGAACAGCCGCCGAGCCAAACGGTGGCGAATTTCAGACGACCCATTGCTTCTTCTCCCGCGCCTGCATGAGAAAACGCAGTTTCTCTTTTTCTTTTTCCATCTCGGCCACCGTTGCCCCTTGGCGAAAAAGGGCGCCGGTCGGGCACGCCTGCACGCATTTGCCGCACGATGTGCAGCTCTGAGCGTCTCCCCACGGCTGATTGAGATCGATGATGACACGGGCATCACGTCCGCGGCCCGCGATGTCCCACGTATGCGCGCCTTCGATTTCATCACAAACGCGCACACAGCGCGTACACATCACGCAACGGTTGTGATCGATGCCGAACTGGTCGTGCGACACATCGACCGACAGTTGCGGAGACTGGTACTCGAAGCGGACATGATCCATCCCAACCCCGATCGCCAGCTCCTGCAATTCGCAATTTCCATTGGCGACGCACACGGAGCAGACATGGTTGCGTTCGGCGAACAATAGCTCGACGATCATCTTGCGATATTCTTGCAAGCGCGGCGAATTCGTCGTCACCTCCATCCCTTCGCCAACTGCGGTCAAACAGGATGGCGCCAGTTTGTTGGACCCAGCGATCTCCACCAGGCAAAGCCGGCAGGCGCCGACATCGCCGACGCCATCCAGGTGGCACAGCGTCGGAATCTTGATGCCTTGCTCGCGGGTAGCCTCCAGGATCGTCTGGTCCGCCGGCGCGGTGACGAGCTTGCCGTCGATAGTCAGAGTTTTTACGGGCATGAATATCCCTCTGTCGCTTGCGGCGTAGCGTTCGGATCGGGGCACGCGAGCGCTTAGCCGCAAGCGATTAATATTGCGGCAGCGCCATGCGCCCATTCTTCAGCGATTGATCGTATTCCCCTCGAAAATAACGCAACGTGCTCAGCACCGGATTGGGCGCGGACTGGCCGAGCCCGCACAGGCTGGTGTGCTTCACCATGTCGCACAACATCTCGAGCTGTTTCACCTCCGCTTGCGATGCGTCGCCGGCGGCGATTCGGCTCAATAGGCGATACATCTGCACGGTCCCCGCGCGGCATGGAATGCACTTGCCGCAGGATTCATCCATGCAGAATTCCATGAAGTACTTGGCGACTTCGACCATGTTGGTCGTTTGATCCATGACGATCATGCCGCCGGAGCCCATGATGGAGCCGAGCGCTTGCAGCGATTCGTAATCGACGGGCGTGTCGAGGAGGTTGGCCGGGATGCAGCCGCCGGACGGTCCGCCGGTTTGCACGGCTTTGATCGCGCCGCCGCTGGGCGCTCCGCCGCCGAGATCTTCGACAATTTCGCGCAAGCTCATGCCCATCGGCACCTCGACGAGGCCCGTATAACGAATCTTGCCGGCCAAAGCGAAAACTTTCGTCCCTTTGCTCTTGGCGGTGCCGATACTCGCGAACCAGTCGGCGCCCTTCCTGATGATGGAGGGAATATTGGCGAAGGTCTCGACGTTGTTGATGAGTGTGGGGCAATCCCAAAGTCCTTTTTCCGCGGGATACGGCGGCCGAACGTGCGGCATGCCGCGCTTGCCTTCGATCGATTCGATCAACGCCGTCTCCTCGCCGCACACGAACGCGCCGGCTCCGATGCGCAAGTCGATGCGAAAATTGAGCGGCGAATCAAAGATCGCGGTCCCCAGCAGGCCAAGCTTCCGAGCTTGTTTGATGGCGACTTGAAGCCGATGGATCGCCAGGGGATACTCGCCGCGGACGTAGATGTATCCCTGGGTCGCACCAACGGCATAAGCCGCGACGGCCATGCCTTCAAGAACGCGATGCGGATCGCTTTCCAGCACGCTGCGATCCATGAAAGCGCCGGGATCACCTTCGTCCGCATTGCAGACGACAAACTTGCGCTCCCCCGGCATTTTGGCGACCAGCCCCCACTTGACGCCCGTGGGATAGCCCGCGCCGCCGCGCCCGCGCAGACCGCTGCGCGTGATCGTGTCAACGACCTGCGCAGGCGACATTTCACGAATGGCTCGATGAAGGGACTGGTAGCCGCCCACGGCGATGTAAGACTCAATCCGCTCCGGTTCGATGATCCCGGAATTCTCCAGAACGATTGGATGCTGTTTCGTGAAGAAAGGACTTTGCGGATCACCTCGCCTCGCAATCGAAGTTCCTCCATTCAGCGAAGCCACGATGGAGGAAGCTTGATCTGGCTTCACTTCTTCATAAAGGTCTTGCGACGGATCAAGTTGCACAAGCGGCCCCGCACAGCACAGGCGCAGACAGCCAACGCTGGAAACCTGGACACGGTCGCTCAAACCCTGGGCGGCTATTTCCCGATCAAACGCCTCCTTCACCGCGAAGCTGTCGGACGACGCACAACTGGCGGCGGCGCAGCAGCGAATGCGCGTCGGTTTACGCCGTGCGTTTTCACCTTGCGCGATCTCGTGTAGTTCAGTGAAATCCATGATCGGTTCCGAAATCTTCGTTAGGGAGTCAACCAACCTTGCACCTTGGCGGTCGCTTGCTCCGCGGTCAGATTGCCGACCACGACCCCGTCAAAGACCACGACCGGCGCCAGCCCGCATGCGCCGAGGCAACGGGCAATCGACACCGAGGCCAAGCCGTCCGCGCGTGTTTCGCCCGCTTTCACGCCGAGCTCCTTCTCCAGCGCGCCCTGTACCCCCGCAGCGCCTTTCACATAGCAGGCCGTCCCCAGGCATACATTGCAATTGTGTTTGCCCTGCGGCTTGAAAGTGAAAAAGTGGTAAAAAGTCGCCACGCCGTAAACTCGGCTCGGCGGTAACTTCAACTGCCGCGCGATGTACATCAACAAGTCGGCTTGCAGAAACCCAAACAACTCCTGGGCCGTGTGCAGCACTTCCAGAAGCGCATCCGCCTGGAACTGCTGTTTCTTCATCGCCGCATCAAGCAGCTTGAAGCGTTTGTCGCCGCTGGGATGAGAGTCCGGCACGCTTGTCTCCTTACAAATCCAGCACCACGCGAACGGCATCGCGGTCAATCGGCATTCCTTCGCGGAAGCCCAGGTCCTTGGCGAGCGACAACATGCGTGTGTTGTCACGCAGCACGGCGCCGATGAGCTGACGCACGCCGCGGGCGCGTGCCACGGCAATCAGGCATTCCATCAGGTGCTGGCCGAGCCCGACGCCTTGATACGCGTCGCGCACAGTGACGGCGAACTCCGCGACGTGCGATTGCGCGTTCATGTAATAACGCGACACGCCGATGATCTCCGACTTCCCTTCAGCGTTCTTTCGCACCGCGACCAGGGCCATCTCGCGCAGATAATCGAGATGACACAAGCGAATCAAGCTGTCTCTCGACAACACTTTCACCATGCTGAAGAATCGCATCCGGATCGATTGCGGCGACAGGGCGCGATGGTGCTCCTCGATCAACGGCTCATCTTCGGGCCGGATCGGACGAATGACCAGGTCGGTCTCGTCGGGAAGCCGCCAGGCCGTGATATGCTGATTCGGGTAGGGTTCGATCGCCAGGCGGGTTTTCGAGGCGCCGAGCAATACTCGGGCATCGAGCGCGACAAGTCCGTCGGGACTTGCCAGGAGCGGATTAATGTCGATTTCCTGGATGTCGAGGCAGTCGCACAGCAAATAGCTGAAGCGAACCAGCAGCATCTCCAGTTGATCGAGCGGCACCGAACCTTGACCGCGCACCCCTTGCAGCGCCTTGAAAATCCGCGTTCGTTCCATCAGGCGGCGGGCCAGCGTGCGGTTGAGCGGCGGCAGACCCAGCGCCCGGTCCTGAAAGATCTCAACGAAGATTCCGCCGGCGCCGAACAGAATCGTCGGCCCGAATTGCGCATCGACGGAACTGCCGATAATCAGTTCGTAACCCTTCAGCGCGAACCATCGGCTGCACGGTGACACCGAGAAAAACATCCGGCTTGAGGCAGTGCTGATCGGCGTAACGTGCAGCATTGTCCTTGATCTTGTCGAAGCCGGCGCGGACTGAGGCGGCGTCGGCAACGTTGAGGATCACCCCGCCCGCGTCGCTCTTGTGCGTGATCGTCTCCGACCACAGCTTCAATACCACGGGATAGGCCAGCATCGCGGCTTCCGCCACTGCTTCGTCGGCGCTCCGCGCGGTCCTCGTCGGAACCGTTGGGATGCCGTAGCAGGTCAACAATTCCTTGGCCTCGACCTCCGTGAGCAACATTCGGCCTGACTTGCGAATATCTTCCAGAAGCACGCGCGCCTTCTTCTGATCGGGTTGCCAATCTTCCGGCAGAGCGGGGGGCAGCTCGTAAAGCAATTCCTGATTTCGGCGATACTGCACCAAATTGAGGAAGGCATCGATCGCCGCCTCCGGGGAGTCGAACGTGGCGATTCCGGCGTCGCCGAGCACCTTGCGACCCGCGCGGACATCGACGCCTCCCATCCACGTGGCAAGGACCGGCTTGCCTTCGACCTTGGCAAACCGCGTCAGCCGACGAGCGGTCTCGGTCGGATCACTCATCGCTTGCGGCGTTAAAAGGACTAGGATGCCTTGCGTGTTCAGATCCTTGGCGCAAACCTCGACGGTTTGCTCGTAGCGATCCGGGGGCGCATCGCCGAGCACATCGATCGGGTTGCCGTGACTCCAAAACGGTGGAAGGAATTTGGAAAGCGCGGCAAGTGATTCGGGACTGAGCGAAGCGAGTTGACCGCCGCCGAGCATGAGGGCATCGGTAGCCATTACGCCCGGGCCGCCGGCATTTGTCACGATGGCTAAGGCAGGGCCACGCGGCGACGGCTGATGGGCGAGAATCTCGGCCATGTTGAAAAGGTCTGGAATACTTGCCACACGTAGGACGCCGGCGCGGCGGATGGCGGCTTCAAATACGGCGTCCGACCCGGCCAATGCCCCGGTGTGCGAGGCCGCTGCCTTCGCGCCCGCCTCATGTCGGCCGGCTTTCACCAGGATCACGTGCTTGGAGCGTGCAGCCGAGCGTGCCGCGCTAATGAACCGGCGAACGTCTCCCACCGATTCCATGTACAGAACGATGCTGCGCGTATTCGAGTCGTCGCTGAAGTGGTCGATGAGGTCAGCGAAATCCACATCGAGCATGGTCCCGACGGAGACAAAGGTCGAGAAACCGATGTTGCGTTCGCGGGCCCAATCCAGGATTGACGTGCAAATCGCTCCCGATTGGCTGAGCAAGGCGATGCGGCCCGGCTGCGCCATGGCCGAGGCGAAACTCGCATTCAGACCGGTCGGCGGATGGATGATCCCCAGGCAATTCGGGCCGATGATGCGCATCTTGCCGAGCGCGATTTCGCGAATTTTCTCTTCCAGCGCTCGTCCTTCGGTGCCGAGTTCGGAAAAACCGGCGGAGATGATGACGGCCGCCCGAACGCCGCGCGAGACGCATTGCTCGATGGCGGCAGGCACGCTGGACGCTGGCGTGGCGATGACGGCGAGTTCGACGGCTTCGGGAGCCTCGAGAAGCGAAGGATAACAGAGAACGCCGTGCACCGATTTGCGTTTGGGATTGATGGGATAAACCACGCCGCCGAAATCGGATTGGAGCAGATTCTGCATCAGCATGGTGCCGACGCTGCCGGGCGTGGCGCTGGCGCCAACAACGCCGACGGAAGCAGGGCGAAAAAACGTGTCCAGCGAATTGCGGCGATCCATGCGAGCCGACTCGTCTTATAGCGATTGATGAATGGGTTAGAGCAGACAACGTAGATATGGTATCGAATTCGTTCGGTGCGAGGCGATCCCCAGCGCGGCATCGAGCGGATCTAGCCCAGCAAGCGACTGCTCAATCGCCTACCCACGCCAATTCCGGAATTACCTCGATATTGTTGACCACCAAGGCTGTCTCACCCGCCTCAGCCATGATCGCCTCTTGCGCCAGCTGTTTGACATAATAGCTCGTCGCCTGCCCCGACAAAACAAAGCGTTCGCCAAGGATAAGCAGGTGAAAATCCCGCACACGGCTGCCCAAACGGCGATTTAGGGCTGCCTCAATACCATCATTCGCCGTGACTTGATGCTGATCATGAACTGACGCGATCATCAGGCATTCCTCCAAACCCACGAGCCCGCAGCGTGAGTATGGGCTTGGTCCGCAGAACCCTGCTTGCGCCGCAGCCTTGTGAACGTGTCATTCTACTTAATCGCGATTGCCGTATCCGATTCATTGACGAATTCGAGCCGCCGGTCGTGAACTTCCTTGCGGTCCACCTGAACCGAAAGCGGGGCGTTGATGCCGAGCCGAACCCTGTCGCCTTTGATGGCGACCACTGTCAAACGGATGTTTCCATCGATCATGATCTCTTCACCGATCTGCCGTGTGAGCACCAACATGCTATTCCTCCTTGTTTCTGCGCGGCCGGCGTTAATGCCGGGCCGGGATCGACGCAATTCTTCTGGCGTTACAGGCACCAAAATCCGCGTTTCCGCTCAAGGGAGGCCCAGAAACGAAAAAAGCTCCGCCTGGTCCATCGCTGGTGGTCCAGGGGAGCTTTCGTAGCTTGGTGCAATTTGCCCCTCACGAGCAAATCCAGTGGGGAGATTCTACAAGATCAGTTGCGATGATGTCAATACAGAATATGGCTTTTTTTCCTGAGATTTGCTATAGGGGTGCAGGACCGTCTTTGCAGCTGCAAGGTGTTTGTCCTACAAAGATACACAGGGAGAAAAAACACTGTGTCGTAAGTTCATGGAGGGACAAGCGATGGCATCCTGGAGCATTTCCGACGATAAGCAAAAAGAGCTGCTCGAACTCGCACAGGCGTGGGGGAAAGTTGTCGCTCGGCGAGCATGTGAGAGCCAACCTCTCAAGGCCGACACGCACATCACACCGATGGAGGATGTCGCTTTTCAAGTTGGCCAAGCGCTCACCCAGGGTGTGCTGCAAGCCCTGTTGGAGCAGCACGCCCAGCAACTTCCCGCCGAGATCGCTTGCCCCGCTTGCCAAGCGCCGTGCCCGGTCAAACGCGAGCCACGGGTGTTGCATTTGCGTGGCGGCGGCGTCATCGAATACGATGAACCGGTCGGTGAATGCTCGTCCTGTCGGCGAGCCTTTTTCCCCCTCGCGACTGGAGCTGGGCCTGGACAATCATAGCTACACGCCAACGGTGCTTGCCAACATCGTCTTTGCGGGCGGCGATGCCAAATCGTTTGGCAAGGGCGAAGCGTATTTGCGTCGGCTCGCGGAGTTGGACATCACCGGCCGGCACGTGGGCCGCTTGACCGAGAAGATCGGCGCGGAGTTGGCACGCCAACGAGACGAAGAGGTCGCGCTCTATCGCCGCCGCGAGTTGCCCGCGGCGGTCGAGGTAACGCCGGCCGCCGTGGTGGTGGAAGTCGATGGTGGCCGCGTGCAGACGCGCACGCCCGCGCAGGGGTTTGGCGTTCACGATCCGCATTGGCGTGAAGACAAAGCCGCCTGCTTGTGCACGCTGCACAGCACGGAGTGCGCGACTGATCCGCACCCGGAAGTGCCGCGTTGTTACCTCAATCGCGACTATGTGCGCACGCTGGTAGATGAAATGCACGCACAGCGGGGAGGCGTGAAAAACCAGGGAAAACCCACAAAAAACGCCGACCCGCCGCCAAGCGTGGACGAGACCGCGCCGCCTGGCAAGACGCCGCGCTGGCAGCCGGAACGTCTGGTGCGCACGGTGGTGGCGACGCTGGAAGACAGCGATGCCTTTGGTCCGATGGTGGCGGCCGAAGCGCAGCGGCGCAATTTCTTCGCGAGTCCGCGTGCGGCCTTCGTGGGCGATGGTCAAGCCTACAACTGGACCATTCACCGCACGTGGTTTCCGAACTTCACCGACATCGTTGACTTTGTGCATGGCACCAGTTACGTGTATCAAGCCGCGCGGGCGAGCGTGGCTCCGGGCGAAGACAGTTGGCCGACGTATGTGCGTTGGATCACGGCCGTGTGGCAAGGACAGGTGGCGAACGTGCTGGCGGACCTGCGTGTTTTGGTGGGGCCGTCGTCAGCGATCCAAGACCCGGCTCGGTTAGCGGCGTTGCAAGAATCGTTGACCTACTTGCAGAACAACGAAAGCCGCATGGACTATCCGCGTTATCGTCGGCTGGGATTGCCGATCGTCTCGGCGCTGGTGGAATCGCTGGTAAAGGAAATCAACTGGCGTGTAAAAGGAACGGAGAAGTTCTGGAACGACCCGGCAGGCGCCGAAGCGATCCTGCAAGTGCGAGCGGCGTTGTTGTCCGAGGACGATCGCCTGACAAACTACCTCGCAAATCGCGTCGGCAAACCCTACCGCCGGGAACGTGCGCGAGCGGCGTGAGATAGCGAAGACCTACAATGGCGGTCCTGCACCCTTGCTATAGGATGAATAGGATGAAATAGATGCACAACTCACGATGGGGTTGTTGCGGTTTGAATTGGGTTGCGAAAGCCCACAGGACCGAAGCGAATTGGTCGTGTGGGCTTTTGTTTTTCTCACACCACGAATCTCACGGGGCACGGGACGCCATGGACGCCGACAAATTGTTTCCAAGGTACCAAGAGCTTCAGCGCTACGTCGGCTGGACCGCCGAGGACGCCCAGCGCTTGCAATCGGTGCAGCGGCTGCTCGATTCGCATCTGCCGGGGCTGGTAGATGATTTCTACGCCGAGATCGAGCGCCATCCTGAAGCCAGAAAAGTCATCACGGGCGGACAGCAGCAGATCAATCGGCTCAAGGGGACCTTGGTGAAATGGCTGCGAGAATTGCTCGCCGGCAATTATGACAGCGCGTACGTTGCCCGGCGCTGGAAGGTCGGCTGGCGGCATGTCGAGATTGGCCTCGATCAGGTCTACACAAACGTCGCCCTGTCGCGCTTACGCAAGGGGCTGCTGACCACCTTAGATGAAAACTGGACCGGGGCGATCCGAGAGCTATTGGACATCCGCCGATCGCTTAACGTGCTCATGGATCTCGATCTGGCGATCATCGAAGATGCCTATCAAGAGGAATATGTCGCCCGGGAGCAACGTGCGCGCGCGAGACGACGATGGGCCGCATCGCCGCCAATGCTCCGTGCTTGATCGTGGTGTTGCGCACGAGTGGCACGATCGTGTATTTCAGCCCGTTCGCGGAGGCGCTGACCGGCTACATGGCCGCGGACGTGCTCGGCAAGGACTTCTATTTGACGTTCATGGCCGACCCGGGTTTGCGCACATTGGCCGGCGCCGAGATTCCCACATGCGGAGTCGAATGCCCAATCGTATGCAAGAATGGCGCCTACCGCTGGATCGTCTGGAATTCGCAAGCGCTGGCCAATTACCACGAAGATCCCGCGCTCCTCATGGTCGGACAGGACATTACCACCCTCAAGCAAGCTCAGGATCAAGCACTACAGTCGGAGCGACTGGCGGCCATTGGCCAAATGATGACCGGCCTGGCCCACGAAAGCGGCAACGCGCTCGCTCGCAGCCAAGCCTGCCTGGAAATGCTGACCTTCACGGTCGAAAATCAGCCGAAAGCCGTCGATCTGATCAAACGCATTCAATCGGCACAGGATCACCTCAAGCAACTTTACGATGAGGTGCGCAATTACGCCGCGCCGCTGAAGCTGGACCTGGGAGAATGGAACCTGGCGTTGATTTGGCGGCAGGCATGGGACAACCTCGCGCTGATGCGCAAGGCAAGTCGGCGACGCTTAGCGAAGAGCAAAACGGACTTAACCTGCGCATCCGTGTCGATCCGTTTCGGCTCGGGCAGGTGTTTCGCAATATCCTCGACAACGCGCTCGCTGCCTGTGCTGATCCGATCGAGATCAAGGTTAATTGTGGGCCCGCGGAGCTTGCCGGCAAGCCGGCGCTGCGCATCGTTTTCCGCGACAACGGCCCAGGACTGAACGCGGAGCAACGGCAACGCATCTTTGCCCCGTTTTTCACTACCAAGACCAAGGGGACGGGCTTGGGCATGGCAATTGCTAAACGAATCATCGACGCCCATGGCGGTTTGATCGCGGTTGGCTCCAACGTGGAGCGCGGCGCGGAAATCGTAGTGACCTTGCCCCGTAACAACCCATGAATATTTCTCTTCGCATCGCCGTCGCCGACGATGAACTGGACATGCGCGACTATTTCCAGGACGTGCTGCCCCGCTTGGGCCACACGGTCGTGGCTGTCGCTCATAATGGCCGGGAACTCGTCGAGCAATGTCGTACCAGACAGCCCGATCTGGTCATCACCGACATCAAGATGCCCGAACTGGATGGAATTGACGCGGCGTCGCAGATCTATCTGGATCGGCCAGTCCCCGTGATTCTGGTGTCGGCGTACCATGACGCGGCTTTGATCGAGCGTGCGGAATTGGATCACGTCATGGGCTATTTGGTCAAGCCGATCAAGCAGACCGATCTTGCCCCCGTCATTGCGATTGCCGTCTCGCGTTTCGCTCAGTTTCAAGCCTTGCGTCAAGAGGCGGCCGATCTACGGCAAGCCTTAGCAGATCGCAAGACGATCGAGCGTGCCAAGGGCATTCTCATGAAGAAAGCCAATTTGGATGAAGCGGCGGCATTCCGCCGACTTCAGAAGCTGGCATCCGACAAAAATCGAAAGCTCGTCGAAATCGCGGCGATGATTTTGACCGCCGAGGAAGCTCTTGAATCAAGTTGACAGCGGTGTCTCCGCCGCACGGCGCTGGTATTCGCGCTTGATTTTCGGGCTTACGAAATAATGCATGCCACCGTTTCCACGTGGAACTTGGCACGCGCAAGGCCTCCTGATTTCTGTGCGATTCTGGCACAAGCGTCCATCTCCATTCAGTTTTTGGCACAGGCAAGGCGTGCAGCGCATTGGAAATCGCCCTATTTCGCCGTTCTTCGTCATGGCCCGCGATTTGCATTCGAGTGCGGGGTCGCTTTTTGAGGAGAATGCTCTCCCGGCGCGCCGTGCAAGCAAGACAGACAGGAAGGTGTTGCCATGAAAAAGCTGATCGTAGTTGGGATCTTCTTCGTATTGGTCCTGGGCGGTGAAACGCCCGCACCGAGCCAAACTTCGGGCAAGAAGGTCGAGAAGCTGATGAAGAAGAAACTCCAGAACTCGCAAAACCTGCTCGAGGGGATCGCGATCGGCGATTTCAAGAAAATCACCGCCAGTGCGGAGGAGTTGCTCGAGCTGACCAAGACGGAGGAATGGCTGATGTACAAGACGCCACGCTACCAGATGCACAGCAACGACTTCCAGCGTGCCGCGGAAACATTGATCCGAAAAGCCAAGGACAAGAACATGGATGGCACCACCCTGGCGTTCTTCGAAATGACGATGTCATGCGTGCGCTGCCACCAGCACGTTCGAGAAATTCGTGATGCTCGGCTCCGAGATTTTCCACCGCCTGCAATCGGCTCGATGGCAGCCAATTTCGGCACGCCATCCCGCCAACCCTGATCTCGGGTCATCTGCGACGTTCCCACTCGTTGAGCAGTTCCATGAAGGCGGGGTTGGGGCGGATCTGCGGACGGCGTGTGCGGATGTATGCCAGTGCCTTGTCGCGCGTCCAGTGCTTCTTGTGCATTAGATAGGCCGTCACCACCAGGCCGCTGCGGCTGGCGCCCTGGAAGCAATGGACGTAAGTCGTCCGGCCCGCCGCCCGCTGCGTCTCGACGAACTTGACCTGCTTCGCGAGCCAGGCGATGCTCGGGGCGGCGCGGCATCGCGGATCGGTTCCCACACGTGCACCTCGCAGCGATAGATGTCGTCCTTCTCGCACAAATTCAAGACCGCAGTCGTGCCGGGCGGCGGTTCCATTGCGTCAGCGCCCATAAACAAGCCTGGCTCGATCTCGTCATAATCCTCTGTCTCGGCGTAAAAATAGCGCTCCGTGGCAAGCAGAATAAGCCAGCCGGCGATGCAGGCGACGAGAACCAAAATGAGGATGCGGCGGCGTGTGATTTTCATGGCGTCGGTCGCGTGAAAAACAAGATGCCATGCGGAAATCGCAGTCCGCATGGCATCATTATTGCGCCGGCAGCCGACGAATCAATCAATGGCCGCGCAGATTATTGCGGATGACTTCAACCGCAAATTGAGCGCTATGGCGAACTTCGCGATCATTGTCGGCCTGGGCGGCGAAGATCAGGGCGTTGAGGCTACGTGGTGCGGCAATCAAGCCAAGGCTTCGCGCCGCGCCTTCCCGGGCGATGGGGCTGGCGTCCTTCGCCAGCATGTTCATGAGAGCATCCACGGCGCCCTGAGCTTTCTGGCGGCCTAGCTCAACGGCGGCATCGCGGCGCACCGTGTCACTGCCGTCGGAAAGTTGCTGCGTCAAAGAATTGACCTGCGGCGTGGTCTGATTGCTCACCGGCACCACATTAGTGACGGTGGGCAACGGAGGCGGAGGCGGCGTCGGGCTAGCGACCGGAGGCGGCGCGGTCGGTGCAGCGACCGCTTCCCCCGGCGAACGCACCACCACGCTGGTGGCCGGCGCGGGTGCTGTCTGATACACGACCGCGGGAGGAGCGACATAACCCGGCGGTGGATAGTAGTAATAAGGATAGCCGTAGCCGTAATAATATGGCCCCGGCCCAACATAGAGCGGCACGCCAATGCCGATTCTGACGCCGACCCAGGCCTGCGCATTCTGGGCAAACGGGCTAATCCCGAGCGCCAGCAACAGGGCGAAAGCGACAAGATATCTTTTCATGACCTCGCTCCTTTCTGATCCGATTACCAGGCATGCACGCTGTTACCGATTCGGTGCATCCGGTCAAGTCCAAAGGGGGCTCGCTTGCGCGAGGACTTCCCATTTCATCATCGGTCAGTAGGTTGCTCGAACGTGAGAAAATTTGCTGAACCCGAACCAGCTTGCCGTTTGCTGGGTCTATCCGTCATCCTTAAAACGCCGGCGATGCTCAATTGGCCGAGCACCGCATTCGTAACGCGGAGATTGTGGGTTCGAATCCCACCGCTGGCTTGGCTCAATCGTTTCACTTCGCCAGGCGTTCCAGCGCATGCCGCGTCTTTCCTGCCTTCCTTATAGTTTTTGTTTTGACAAGCGTTTCCTTGCCGTCCAGTAAGGCGAATCCGAGAATTCCTCCACACCACGCGACACAACTCCGTCTTGTTGGATTGCCGCCGCCGTGCTATTCTTGCCACCGTTTGCAGAAGCTTAACGAGACCAAGCCATGTTCCCGGCACGGATGCTGATGGTTTGCCTGTTCGCAGTGGCCGCGCCGCTCCTGACTGGTTGCACGCAAAAGCCGGCCACGCTCAACCATGTCAGCGGCAAGGTTTTCTACAAGGGGGCGCTGCTGCGCACCGGCGTCATTGTCTTCACCCCCGATACCAGCCGCGGCGAGAGCGGCAAAGTCGCGTTCAGTAGCATCAAGGACGACGGTTCCTACATCATCACCACCGACGACGCTCCCGGCGCCGCGGCCGGCTGGTATCGCGTCACCGTCGGCTCTCTGACTGGCGCCAGCGCCACCTACGACAGCGCGCCGACTTCCTTGATCCCAGAGAAATACCGGGATCCGCTCCTCTCGCAGCTGCAATGCGAAGTGAAAGCGAATCAGGATAACCATCTGGATTTCAATCTTGATTAACGTCCGTGGCCCGTGGTCAGTCGCGTTTGACCATGGACCAAGGACCACGGACTACGGACGGGTCATGAATCACTTCATCCACGGCGTTACCCGCGCAATTAGCGAGACCCTCGAGCTTCCCGGCCCGATTTTGGAAATCGGTTCTTACCAGGTGCAGGGGCAGGAGCGGATTGCCGATGTGCGTTCGCTTTTTCCCGGTCGCGATTATTGCGGGATCGATATGAGGCCCGGGCCGGGGGTTGATTGCGTTGCCAATGTCGAGCAATTGCCGCAGGCGTCGAGTTCGGTCGGCACGGTGGTGGCGTTGAACGCGTTCGAGCACGTCAAGCGCTTCTGGCGCGGGCTGGATGAGGTGCGGCGCGTGCTTCGGCCCGACGGCGTGCTGATTCTTTCGACGCCGTTCTACTTTCGCATACACGAATTTCCACATGACTACTGGCGTTTCACACCGGCGGCTTATGAAACGCTGCTGGAAGATTATCCGAGCAAGATCATCGGCTGGCACGGCGCCAGGAACCGGCCCGCCAATGTGTGGGCCGTCGCGTTTGCCGCGCAGAGGCCAGCGGTCACGCCGGCTCAATTCGCCTGCTACCGCATGCTGCTCGCCCAGTACGCCAAGGAGCCGGAGACTTCGTGGACGCGCCGGATGCGCTATCGTCTGGCCGGCATTCTGTGCGGCCGCGGACCGTTTGCGTCGTATCTTGATCGCAACGTCTGGGATTCGGTCTGCTTGAATGCTGCCAAGGGACAAGCTGCGGCGGCGTGAGCGTCAGGGCTCTTCCGAGCCTTTCAACTCGGCGTTGAAAACGGTTCCCGCAGTCACTTCCACCGACAATTCGGACGTGGCCTCGGAGGCGTACTTCGCAGGAGTGAGAAATGGGCTGGGCACCGATTCGGGCGCCAGGGCCGGCTCGCCGCGCTTTCGGGGCTTGAACTCCGGGTTCGGGTAGGAAACCGCCACCCGGTTGAGCCCGGCGGAAACGCCAATCGCTTGGTAGGTGCCGTCGGTGTTGATGGAAGCGGCGCACTGCGTGTCATCGGGCCCGACAAACACGATCTTGCCTCCTCGCACATTCAGCGGTGCGCCGTTGTAGGTCACGCGCCCCGTCACATCGACCTTACGTGGCGAGCAACCGCTCGCGCCAAAAATGAAGGCCGCGACGACAAGCAGCAACGCCGGCCATTTGCCTATCATGACAACATCTCCAGCAACGACATGAGCGCGAAATTACCACTCGGGGTTAATGGTTTCATTGCCACTCCGCGTGCACAGGGCCGGAAAGATGCTGTTGGCAGCGTAAGGCAGAAAATGAACGGTGCCGTCGCAGAACAGAAAATTCGCGCCGCCCGGGTGATAGCTCCAAAAATGAGCGCCGTCGATTTCGGCCGTATTGAAAGGCTCCCGCTGCGGTTTGAGGCCGACGTTGGAGGTGAGGTCGCCCATGGTGGAAGCGAGGGCCGTATCCTGCGACCCGAGCACCGTGTCTCCGTCCCCCGCCCCGGTTCCAAAAGGCGCGAATCCCCAGCCATAGTACAAATCGCCGGTGCAAGGCCGTTCGCCAACGGCCACGGTGTTGGAAGAGCCGTCGGTGATGCCAGTCAGCTTGACCTGCGCCTCCGAATAGAGGACGCCATCTCCGGAAATGGGGTTATTGCTGGAGGTGCCGGTAACGCCCATATACGAAGTAACCTCATAATGGACGTTTGACCAAGCCATGGTAGGCGGCCGAGTATTCGTGGGGCAAATGAAGACGGCCATCTGGAAATTGACGGCGGGAAACGAGGTGGAATCGGTGCCGCCCTCATATTCCTGGAGATAGGCGTAGGACTCGGTCCACAGATTCGTTTGGTCGAGGTAAGGCAGCAGCTGGAGTTGCCAGCCCGTGTACGTAAATACCCCGGAAGAATAGTATCCGGCCGGGAATTTCTTTTGAGCATCGTGATACGCATGCAGGGCGATGCCCATCTGCTTGAGGTTGTTGATGCACTGTGTGCGGGCCGAGGATTCACGCACCTTTTGCACTGCGGGCACGAGCAAAGCGATGAGGATGGCGATGATGGCGATGACAACCAGTAACTCGATGAGCGTAAATGCACTTCTCCGTGATGAGGCCATCTGGGAGACTCCATAAAAGAGCGAGATGAAAATGAGAGGTTGGTTAAGATTACGCAGATTCCTGGTCCATTTGCAACAAAAAAATGAAAAAAGGCGAAAATTCTTGTGAAAAAAGCAACGTCAAAGGCGTTTGCGGAAGAGGTACATGTCGTGCCCGTCGGCGTAGTAGTCTTTGAGAATGCCAGCGACCTCGTAGCCGTTCTTGAGGTAGAAGCGGCGGGTCAATTCGTAGGACGGCAACCCCGAGGTCGGAACCATCATCAAACGCCCTTTTTCGGCCCGGGCGCCCTCCTCGGCATGGCGCAGCAACTCGCCGCCGATGCCGCGAGCCTGAATTTGCTTGCTGACGACGATCCACCACAAATCCCAGGTGCGATCGGTCATCGGCGCCGGAGCGAAATAGGTGAAGCCGATGATCTTGCCGTCTTGCTCATAGGTGGCGCAGCGATGGCCGAGCTCGGCATGCTCGGCGTGATATTCCTTCAGCACCTCGTCCAGCGTGGCGACATCAGCTGGCGTAAACAGCCCGGTACCGGCCGTAATGGCAAGCAACTCCGGCGTGTCGGCGGGGATGGTCGTTCGAATCATGCTATCGCCAAGTAAAAAGGAAAAAGTAAAAAAGTAGAAAGTGATTCTACTTTTTTACTTTTTACTTTTTCCTTTTTACTTGGCGATAGCAATGCATGGATGGAAACAACTGATCGAAGGCTGGCCCTGGTTTCGCGGCGAGGGGAGCTATCCGCTGCTGCCCAATTCCGAGTACATGCCGCCCGTTCGACTCATTCGCAAGCCGTACGGTACGTGGGATGGCACGCACGTTTCCGAAGACGATCCGTGGGGCTGGCCGATCAGCGAGTACGAGGAGGCAATGTCATTGCGGCCGGGAATGCACGACATCGCCTGCCACGTCCTGGATCGCCTGGTTCCGCTGTGCCGTGGCCATGAGTCGCACGGCATCTCGGAATACAAGCTACGGGACAATCCGTATTGGCCGGCCGAGCTGGCGAAGCGCTCGCACGTTCTGGAGCATGAGCGTTTCGTGCTGCTGTTGCCGTTGGCGCTGTCGATCACGCAGGATTTCATGGCGCACATGCGCTGGACGCTGTTCGGCAACAGCGAGCAAGGCCCGGCCCGCGCTTTCTGGATGGGCTTTTACACGGGCCCAGGCCAGGAACTTCCGGTCGAGCAAGCGTTTGAGTTCTTCCGCGCTTTGCTGGGCCGAGCTTACCGCGAATCCGCAGCGCAGCTGGCCGACCTCTACACGGCGGGCCTTCGCATTCTCCCGGTCAAAGCCGGGGCGTCGGCAGCATCGCACGAGGAACCCTGGCCGACCTGGGCCGGCGAATACTTGCTCGGTGAAACAGAATCCCTGCGCGGCGTCAAATATCTGCTGACCTTTCGCCCGTTTCGCGATCTGCCCCCGGCGGTCAAGCGGAACTACTTCGCCGGCAAGCTGAATCTCTTGCCGTTCCCTGGCAGCTTGCTTTTCTGGGGCTGCCCGCATTATCACAAGCTGGCCGAGCATCTTCGCCTGGCCCAGCAGGCTCCGCTCCTGCATTTCCTGGAACGCCACGAGGGGCGCGGTGGGATTCGCGTGCCGCAATCGGGCTGGTTCCAGGAAGCGGCCCCGGACGGAACGGGGCCGAAGAAGCCCACCAAAAAGGAGCCGGCCTGGAAGCCGATTCGCGACACCTACAAGCGCATCTATCGGCAGGCCCGCAAGCATCGCTTCGAGGACCACCTGGTGGACGCCCACGAGCATCGCTTGCCGCACGTCCTGTTCAGCACGCGCTCGCAGGACATCGATCTCTATCACAAGCCGATGGCCCGCAATGTCCAGCTCTGGAACGGCGAATACCATGCGATTCTGGACGGCCCAACCGCGTCCGCCGACGATATCCGCCACGCCGCGGAAACGGTCGCCGCGGGGGGCACGTTCGGCTATCGCTTCCTTTGGCCCGCGATGTGCGTCGGCCGGCACGAGCTCTACTGGCATCGCCCGCTGGTCGCGTATCACGATCCGCGCACTCAGCGTCCCGTGCTGATCGACAGCGCTCCCGTCGGCTACCTGACCGCGTATGAGGAGCACAGCAATTCGTTCGCCAAGCCGGTAGCGCTTTGGCCACGCTTTCTGCGCCGCGAACCGCATCTGGAAAACGTCGCCCTCTTTCAAGGGCTCGAGGAAACGCCCCCCTGGAAAACGCTGAGCAACGTCCTGAAAGTGCTCGATGCCCATGAACGCAACCAAGCGCAACCGATCGCACGCACCTACGCCCGCCAGCTCCTGACCGCCCCCAAATCGCTGACGCTCGAAGGCTGGTTGCGCAGTTTGCCGTCGCATGTCAAGAAGCACGATCGAGAGCGCGCCGCCCGGCTCGCCAAGCATTTGCGGACATGCATTTCCTCCCCTCTCCCCGCCGGGGGAGAGGGGCCGGGGGTGAGGGGGGGAGCCTCGTCGCTCACGTTCCAATTTACCGCCAACCGCAATTTCGAGGAAGCGTACTGGAACACCATCGCGTTCCTGTCGGCGGGAAAGTTCGTCAACAAGAACAACGCCGACTGCGTGCTCGATCATTGCACGCAGCCGGTGCTCAAGCATCTGAGCCGCGATCTCGAAAGCATGGGCGATCATCTGCTGCACTATTACGGCGAGCTCATCGCCGAGCGCGGCATGAGCGACATGGCTCAGGTCGGCGAATTGCCGTTCCGCTGGGAGACGCAATATCCGTTTACGTGGATGGGCGGCTGGCTGCACAATCAGGAAGGGCGGGCGTATGAGCGGAACCTGCTCGTCGTCATCCCCGGGCGCGATCGCAGCCGGGCAGTGCTGATGGCCGACCACTACGACACCGCGTACATGTACGATCACTACGATCGGCATGAGGGAGGCTACGGCGCCCGCCTGTCCGCGCCCGGCGCCGATGACAATTGCTCCGCCACCGCCGCCCTCATGCTCGGCGCCCAGGCGTTTCTCGACTTGAGCCGGCAAAGCAAGCTCGCCTGCGACATTTGGCTGCTGCACCTGACCGGCGAGGAATATCCCGCGGAGGGGCTCGGGGCGTGCCGGGTGTGCCAATGGCTGGTCGAGGGAACGCTGGGGCTGCATGCGAAAGGGCTGCGGCACGACTTGTCCGGCGTGCGCATCCAGGGGATTTACGTGCTCGACATGATCGCGCACAATGTCAACCAGGATCGCAACGTTTTCCAGATTTCGCCGGGCGCGTTGCGCGAGTCGCAATGGCTGGCGTATCAGGCCCATTGCGCCAATCAGGCGTGGAACCAATCGACCGAGGCATGGAACAAGCAGCCGTCCCGCCGCCGTGCCGGTCCGGGGAAGCGCTCGCGCGACATCCAGACGATCCCGCCGATCGCCCGCTATTTGCCGCTGCACGGCGAAATCCGCCCGCACTACGACGCCCGCAGCACCCTGTTCAACACCGACGGCCAAGGCTTCTCGGACATCGGCGTGCCGGTGGTGCTGTTCATGGAAAATTACGACATCAACCGCGTCGGCTACCACGACACGCACGACAACATGACGCTGATCAATCTCGATTATGGCGCCGCGCTGGCCGCGATCACGATCGAATCGGTGGCCCGCGCCGCCGTGGAGGAACCCCCGCCGGGGTATGAGGTGCGCGGGGTTTAATGAGCGGCAACTGCCCACGTGCCGGCCAGGTGCCCAACAAGCTTGGGCACCTGGATTTCGAAAAAAGCCAGCATTTTCAGCGGTTTGGCGGGCAGGTGCCCACGTGCGCGTGCCAGACGGTGGCGCAAGGCGAGGAGGCCATTTCACCGACTGGCTGCCGTTCGAGCCGTAATGATGTTCCGCGCGGAACAATTGCATGCAGTGCTAACCATGACAACGCGGCGGCGCATTTGTGCGTGACCTGTGCATTTCGTTCATAATTCCCCTGGCGAATGCGGGCAATAGAATTAGGCCGCATCAAGTTGAACCGCTAAATCGGGGTCAAAGTGGTATAATGGCGGCATGTCGCCGACTCTGATTCTCGACACAAGCGTGCTGGTTGCCGGCCTGCGTTCATCGCTCGGCGCCTTGGAGTGGAACAATGAATGGTTTTGTTGTTGAGTTGCCTGCTGAACTGCAAGCGGAAGTTGCTCGTCGCGCTGGCCAGAAACCGGGCGGCGAGTCCGCCTGGGTGGCGGACGCTGTGCGGGAAAAACTCGAAGCGAGCGCTCAGATGGAGTACCTGGAAGCTCGCGCATCGCGGGGCAGCCGTGAGGCTTATGACCGGGTGTTGTCCAAGGTGCCCGCCGCGCCTCCGCTTCCAGGAGACGAGCGGGGAATTTAGAAGAGGACGCGGCTCAAGTAACACGATTTTCGCAGTCGCACAATTTGAGCTGCGTCCTTTTTTTCACCCCGGCACGCGGATCGACCTTATGTGTGAGGGAGTTGGAAGATGCAGCCCCCTTCGGCTGAGCAAACGGCAGCGCCCGATCATTCGGGGGGACCGTCGCCCGACAAGATCGGCCGTTACGAAATCTTGGGGCCCCTCGGGGCCGGCGGGATGGGCACGGTGTATAAAGCCCATGACCCGCATCTGAAGCGCACGGGTAGCGCTCAAGATGCCCCGGATCGACACGCTTCCCCACGACCGAGCGATGCGATTGGAGCGCTTCCAGCGCGAGGCTCGCTCCGCTGCCCAGGTCTGGCACCCTCACGTCTGCCCGATCTATGACGTAGGGGTCCACGACGGGCAACCGTACGTCGTCATGGCCTATGTCGAGGGGCAGTCCTTGGCCGAGTGGTTGGCGCAGCACGGGCGCTTCGACGACATCGGCGCCGCCGTCGTCCTGATCCGGCAGCTGCTTGACGCCTTGGAGGCCGTCCACGAGCGCGGCATCATCCATCGGGATCTGAAGCCGAGTAATGTTATGCTAGACGCCCACGGCCGGGCGGTGCTGACGGATTTCGGCCTGGCACGGCCGGAACAGGAGTCCCAGCGCCTGACCTCGGATGGGGTGGTTATTGGCACGCCCGCCTACATGGCCCCGGAACAGGCAGCCGGCCAACCCGAACGGATAGGGCCCTGGACCGACTTGTACAGCGTCGGCATCGTGTTCTTCGAGGTGCTGACCGGGAAGCTGCCCTTCGAGGGGACGCCCGTTGCCGTACTCAGCAAGATCCTGCACGAGCCGCCTGCGGCCCTTTCCCGCGTGCGGCCATATTTGGATTCAAGGCTGGATGCGATCTTGCTCAAAGCCCTGCACAAAGAGCCTGAAGGGCGCTATCGCAGCGCCCAAGAATTCAGTGAGGCCGTGGCGGGTCTGGCCGCAGCCGCTCCGACCGCGTCAATGCTGGCGCCGATTGAAGCTCAGGCAACGCCAGACATTGCCTTGCCGGAACGCCAAGCGCCAAGGGCAAGCTGGGGCCAAATCGTTGCCGGCGTATCTGGGATTCTGGCGGCGGGCGTTGGAGTTGGCATCTTGGCAGGCGGCATTGCTGAGACAGCCTCGAACCCCGTTCGAGCAGGCCCCGGCTTCGTCCTCGGTGGCGGCGCTGGACCCACCATGGTCGGCTTCGGCGCCGGTGTGATGTTCGTCGGCATTTTGACCCTGGGATGGTCGTTCTGGGGTTGGACACGGGGACGCAAGACGGGTCAGTAACAACGAGCTGGGCCGAATCAAATCGCTGTACTTTACGGGGCCGGCACCACGGGTTTGCGAAGGGCGAATAGGTTGGAACCTTTCATGGCCGAGCGTGTCTACATTGAAACGACTGTCGTGAGCTACCTGACGGCCCGGCCCAACCGCGATGTGGTGATCGCCGGACATCAGCAGATCACTCACGAATGGTGGGACACGCGGCGACAGAGCTACGAGCTTTGTGTATCGCAGTTGGTTCGTAAAGAGGCCGGGGCGGGCGATCCGGAAGCCGCACGGGAACGGCTTGAAGTGCTGGAATCCATGACCCTTCTGGAGACCTCGGCCCAGGCGATGGATTTGGCAAAGGAATTGATCGAGGCAGGTGCGCTGCCTCCGAAGGCAGCGGACGATGCGGTGCATATTGCCGTTGCTGCCATGAACGGGATTCCGTACCTGTTGACGTGGAACTGCCGTCATCTGGCGAATGCGACGATGCGACCGGTAATCGAAGAAGTTTGTAAGCGAAATGGGGTAAAGGCCCCGATCATCTGCACGCCCGAAGAACTTTTGGAGGCAAAGCCATGAACGATCCCATTGTGGATGAGGTTCGGCGTATTCGCGACGCCCACGCGGCGAAGTTCAATTATGACCTCGACGCGATCTTCGCGGACATTAAGGAACAAGAGAGAAAGAGCGGCCTAACATTCGTATCCTATCCGCCGCGCAAGGCAGAGCCGGATCAGCCGTCGCCGCCGCCCGCCACCGCTCCGGTTCCTGGGATTTCAAAGGCTCCCGAAACGATCTCGGCGACTGAGCGTTAGCGTTCCGCAAGACGCGGCAACTCCAACAACGGCAATTGCGCCTCGACATCGCCCCGCGTGATCGGCGGCAACGGCTTGAAGTCGCGCCGGGCCACCACCGCGGAGCCGAGAGCGCATTCCTTCTCGAGCACGTAGTAGCGATTGTAATCCTCGCGCGCTTTGTTGACGGCCGTCAGATCGGCCTCGGCGAGCCAGCGCTGCCAGCGGGCGTTAAAGGATTCCATTGCTTCCACCAGGTCGCGCAAGGCGCCGCGCAACGTCCGCACCGAAGTCGTCGGCTCCAGCGGCATTCGCAACTCCGGCTGCAATTCGTCGTGCAGGCGGGCCAGCATCGCCCGGTCCGCGTCATCCGGCAACAAACGGCGCAGCGCGTCCTCGCCGGCGAGCGCGTGCAATTGGCCGACGCGGAGGCGGACCATCGCCAGATGTTCACGCCGGGCGTGGTCGCCCCGTTCCAGCAGCCGGGCCCAGCTCGTTTCGACCAGCTTGGCACGGCGCATGAACGATGCCGGGCCGAACCGTCCCGCAATCTCCTGCACGATCCGGCGATCTTCTTCTGATGTGCTGTCGTTCATGCGGCAAAATTACGAAAAAGTAACGCCGGCTCAGGCGTCGCCATTGCTTTCCCGGAACTTTTCGGCCAAACTGGGGTCTAACTCCAAGCTATGTTTTATCATTGTCTTGGCCGATGAAACCAAATATCAAGCAGGAGTTGACCATGTGGCATTTCAGTCGGGTGCTGGGTTTCGGCGCACTCCTCACAGCCTTGGCCCTTCTAGGCTCCGTTGAAGCGCTGCGCAGAAAAAGAAGAACAAGGACAAGGACACCACCGATTATCCCGCCGCCACCGATGCCGATTACAAATCGATCCAGAAGCAAAAGGAACTGCCCGGCAAGCTGGTTGCCATCAACACCGGCACCGTGACCATTCGCGTCGATTATTCCCATCAGGAGCCCAATCCGAAATATAAGCCGCCCAAGGACAATAATCAAATCAATCAGATCATGAAGACGTACAACGACCTGCAGGTCCAATATCAAAAGGCCGCGTTCGGGAACGCCAAACAAGTCGCGCAAGCCCAGCAGCGCATCGCCAGCGACATGGCCAAGCTGCAAACGCAATACGCGCAGCTCACGGCCCAGCTCGCCAAATCGAACACCGATCCGAAAAATCAGCCCTTCATCACCATCACCAATACCAAGGATTTCGACCTGGAAATCACGGAGAATTGCATCTACCGCAAGTTGAACCTGCCATTCGAATTCGACGACACCGGCAAGGTCAAAACCTACACCAAGGAAGAAAAGGACGCCCTCCGCGGCGACGACAAGACCAAGCCCGGCTACACAGCCAAAGCCGATGAACTCGCCCCCGGACAGGAAATCAAGCTCTATCTGACGCCGCCCAAGAAGAAAGAGCAGGACAAGGATGCCGATAAGGACGCCCCCAAGGAACCCGAGGAAGTCCAGCGGCCCACGGTCAACATGATTGTCATCACCAAGGACAATTCGACGTCAACGATTCAGGGCGACGACGGCAAGGCGAAGAAAAAGAAGAAGGACAACAATTAGCCCATTGGCCATTGATTCACGGTTGACATCGTTGAACCCGCGAAGACAATAGATTCGCGGGTTTTGCTTTTGATTGATGCCACCACCATGTCGCCATGGATTGCAACGTCGAAGCTCGCTTGCGGTTTCGCGCACGGTTCCTCTTGCAGAGATAAATTCCGCGCCGGCGTTCCTGGGTGCGAAACCGCCAAGCGAGCTTCGATGTTGCATTCATTTGGCGACGCCACATCGAGAATCCGATGGATCCAAGTACGCTCCAAAAAGCGAGGCGGCACCTTTCGCGCAAGGACGATATCCTGAAACCGTTGATCCGCGCCGTCGGTCCGTGTACGCTCAAGATCAGCAGCGATCATTTCGCCACGCTCGTTCGTTCGATCGTGTCGCAGCAGATTTCGAGCAAGGCGGCCCTGGCGATCAGCGCTCGGCTCCTGGAGAAAGTCGGGCGCTTTCAGCCGAAGCACATTCTCGCTGCCGGCGAAGACGATCTGCGCGCTGCCGGGCTGTCGCGCGGCAAACAGCGCTCGCTGCGTGATCTCGCCGAGAAATGTCTGGATGGCGTCGTTCCTTTGAAAAAGCTGGCTGGCATGGAAGACGCCGACATCGTCGCCAGCTTGACGCAAGTTCACGGCATCGGCCCCTGGACAGCGGAGATGTTCCTGATCTTTTCGCTGGGCCGAACCGACGTGCTCCCGGTCGGCGATTACGGCCTGCGTGCCGGCGTTCAGAAACATTACCAGCTGGCGGAATTGCCGAAGAAGCAGACATTGCTGGACATGACGCAAGATTGGAAGCCCTTTCGCTCGATTGGCACCTGGTACATCTGGCGCAGCCTGGGCGGCGTGCCGCAATCCGATTGAATTGGCTACGAGGAACATAACCGTTCACCGCTCCTCAGATTTTTAGGTATAAGAGAATTCAATTAGGAAAGCAGGAAGGCAGGAAAAAAGTACATGTCCATTCTAGCAGAGGGATTGCAGCAAACCTAAGATAGTTTACCTATTTGTGATAAGATATTACACCTATAATGGATAGGTGTAATATCGTAATATAGCAGGTGTTTCCCCCTAATTCTGGGCTACAATGGACACGTACGGAAAAAACGGGTGGTCACTTCCTGCTTTCCTGCCTTCCTTATAAGCTCTGAATTCGCACCACAGTGAACGGTCACGCGGAATGCTCCAAGATTCGTCGCAGCAACACCTCGCTGACGCATCCGCGAAAGCGCACCTGGCCGTTGATCGTCACAACTGGGATCCATTCGCCATATTCGCGCACCAGGTCGGCGGATTCGTCGATGTCCTTCAATTCGAGCGCAAAGCCGTAGCGGCGCTGCAGGCGCTTGAGCAACTCCCATGCTTCGTCACACAACGGACAGGCGGCGCGGGTGAAGACGAGGATGTGCAAGTCGGGCCTTGGCTTAGGAGCCAGCCGCAACCAGCGCCGAAGGAACGCGAATGTCATTGCCGTGACGCCCTAATGGAAAAGTAGTCGGCCCGCGCGGGAATTCGTATTTTATATGGATGCGCTGGCGGCGCAGGATCGCGCCAATTTCGGAACTGAGCCAGGACGTGAGGAATTTCCATGCCCTCCCCAAGAGAGCAGCAAAACCCCAAGGGCAGCCGGCGACGCACCGAGGGCATGCCCGGCGGCTGGCTGTGGATCGTGATTCTCCTGCTCGCGGGCGTCGTCCTCTACATCAGCGTCGGCCTCAACAGCAATCCCATCAGCTACTCCGAATTCAAGGAACTCGTCAAAGCTGACAAAGTCGCGAAAGTCATCATGACGGAAGACTCGAATTCAATGATCGTTGAATTCAAGCCCAACCAGGCCCTCCCCGATGCCGTCCAGAAGCAGGTGCGAGGCGGCCGCGTGACGGTCCTGCTCTGGAAGGGAGACGTCGTTAGCGGCGAGGTCAGCAGATTCATTCATGAGAATCACATTCCGGAGGACACGCAACGGGAATTTACCGCCTGGATCGCCCCCGTCCTCACGACGTTATTCACGTTAACCCTGCTGGGCGCCTTGTTTTTCTTCCTGATCCTGCCGCGCTTCCGCGATCCGCTGGGCAGCAACTTCCTGAGCAATTACATCCGCAGCCCGGCCAAGCGCTTCGACAAGACGAAGATGCGCACCACCTTCGAGGATGTCGCCGACATGGCCAACGCCAAATACGAGTTGCAGGAGATCGTCGAATTCCTCAAGAACCCGGAGAAGTTCCAAAAGCTGGGCGCCCAGATTCCCAAGGGGGTGCTGCTCATCGGCCCGCCAGGGACCGGCAAGACTTTGTTGGCGCGAGCCGTCGCCGGTGAAGCCGGCGTGCCGTTTTTCTCCATCAGCGGGTCTGAATTCATCCAGATGTTCGTCGGCGTCGGCGCCAGCCGGGTGCGCGACATGTTCAAGACCGCCAAGGAGGCCTCACCCTGCCTTTTGTTCATTGACGAAATCGATGCCGTCGGCCGCATGCGCGGCGCTGGCGTCGGCGGCGGGTCGGATGAACGCGAACAAACGCTTAATCAGATTCTGAGCGAAATGGACGGGTTTCAGCCGAACGAATCGGTCATCGTCATCGCCGCCACCAACCGCCCCGATGTCCTCGATTCCGCGTTGCTCCGGCCCGGCCGATTCGACCGTCATGTCACCGTCGATCGGCCGACCTGGCAGGGTCGGCTGGCGATCCTGAAGGTTCACACCCGCAACAAGCCGCTCGGCGACGATGTCAACCTCGAAGAGGTCGCCCGCAAGATGATCGGCATGACTGGCGCCGACTTGCGCAACCTCGCCAACGAAGCCGCGCTGCTTGCCTCGCGCGACAACAAGGCTCGCATCGAGCGCAAGGATTTCGAGAACGCCGCCGATCGCGTGCTGATGGGGCCGAAGCGCGACGAGGTGCTGACCGAGGACGAGAAGAGCCGCACCGCGTATCACGAGAGCGGCCACGCGATTGTCGGCTGGTACCTGCCGGAAGCCGATCCGCCGCAGAAAGTGACGATCGTGCCGCGCGGCCAGGCGGGGGGCGTGACCATGTTCACGCTCGATGAGGAGCGCGTGCATCGCGGCCTGGATTATTTCAAGTCGCGCCTTGCCGTCGCCATGGGAGGCCGCGCCGCCGAGCGCTTGATGTACAGCCAGACTTTCGCCGGCGTCGAGATGGACCTCAAGCAAGCGACCCGCCTGGCACGCTACATGGTCACCCACTGGGGCATGAGCGAAAAGCTCGGCCCCATGTCCTTCCGCATTGGCGAGGAGCACGTCTTTCTCGGAAAGGAGTTGCAAGAGCCACGCGATTTCAGCGAAGAGACGGCCCACCTGATCGACGAGGAAGTTCGCCGCATGCTGCTCGAGGCGGACGATCGCGCCTTCGAGATCATTTCGCACCACCGCGAGGAGATGGACCGCATGGTCGATGCGCTTTTGCAGAAGGAGGAATTGCTCAGTGAAGACCTGGAAGCCATCCTCGGCAAACGGCCGAACGGGGCCCCGCCGGAAACAGGCATTGTCATTGCAGCAGAGCCCGTGACGGTGCCGCCGGTGTAGCGATTTTTGGAGTTCAACATGTTCAACATATGGCCAAATTGCCCATTGCAATCGGACTGTCGTTGTGCGAACAGGTCCTCATTGAGGAAAAGACGCACAACGCGACGCTCGTCAATTGCTTCGGCCATCGAGTCGCCGTCAAGCTTCCTTCAGATCCTATTCCGTTCACTGTGTTCGCTCTCTTGACCGATGGCCTCGGGAGCGTTAGGCTTGAAGCAGTGGTTGACCGCCTGGACACGGCGGAAGAAGTTTACCGGAGGGCTTTCGACACCCAGTTTCCAGCGGCGCTGGCGACAATGCAATTCATATTTCACGTGCGCGATTGCTCATTCCCAGTTGCCGGTGGTTACCAGGTGACGCTGCTTGCCGACAGTCAATTCGTCGCGCAGCGGAATCTGAAGATCAGAAAGAAGAAATAGCCATGGATCGCGATCGCAATGTCGGCGAGGAATATGAGTCCCCGTTCGGCAGCCAGGACTACATCACCGTGATAGTCGATGGCCCCGGCGACACGACCATCCGCCCTCTTACCGGCGAGCGTCGCAAACAGGTTGAGGCGGAATGGGCGAAAATCCAATATTGGGAGGCCGTCGAGAGCGGCGAGATCGATCCGGAAAAAACACCGCCGCCGCCGGATTACAAAGCACCACCGCGTCCTTGACGTGGTCACTTCTTCAGCGGCACCTGCACTGGCGACGCCAGATATGCCACCAGGTCGCGCGCCTCCTCCAGCCGCATTGGCTCGAAAATGCCCTCCGGCATCATCGACACCTTCGTCAGCGTCCGCATGTCGATGTCCGCTTTCGGCACCACCACGACTTCATTCTGCAATTGCACCGTGATCGCCGCGTCCGATTCCTTCTTGATGATGCCGCTCAACGTTCGGCCGGCTTTGGTCGTCACCACCGTGATCTGATATTCCTTGGGCACGATCGCGCTGGGGTCGAGCACGTTCTCCAGGATGTAGTCGAGATTGCTTCGCTGCGAGCCGGTTAGATCAGGCCCGATGTCGCCGCCTTCGCCGAAGAGGCGATGGCAGTTGGCGCACGATTTCGCGATACAGCGCCCGGCCATTGGCGAGGTTCGCTTTCTTGAGCATGCTCGGCGTCAACTCAGCCTTATACTTCGCCATCAGTTTCGCCTTGTCAGCCGACGCGGGCCGCACTTCGCCCCAGACCTTCGCCAGTTTCGCGGCCAGCTCCGGCGACTTCAAGGTTTGCAGTTGGCGGATCGTGTACGAATTGATGTCGCCGCGCGGAATCGCCTTGGCTTCGATGGCGTCCAGGAGCGCAAGAGCAAACGGCCCACGCGCCGACAGCGTCTGGATGGCGTCCGATTTCTCGCCGGCGTTCCACTTGGGATAACCTTGCACGATCAGCTTGGGCGTCTTGGCGTCATCGAACGCCGCCAGGCCGCGGATGGCGGGGCCTCTCAGCGATTCATCGCTTAGCAGTTCTTGCAACAGCGGCACCAGATCGGGCTTTTGCTGAAAGAGCAGCGTCTTGAGCGCGTCCTCGCGCTGCTTGACAGGCTGAGCGCGATCCGGCACGATCTTGCGCAGCAGCGTGAAGCCGCGTTCATCGCCGAACTGTACGGCCAGGGCGAGGGCACGCTCCCGCACTTCGGGGAGGGGGCTTTTGATGAAATCAGGAAAGGACTCTGCCCAGAGCTTCGGCATAGGGACTGTTCTGCGGCCGACGAGTGCAGCCTGCATGCCTGCCGCAAAATGTCGCGTTGATCGGTGGGTCTGCTGAATTTCCAGGACAGGGTACTGAGAGCGTCGGGGTTGGTCCATCCGTGGGCCAGCTCTGCGTCCTCGCTCCAACGCCGTGCAATGTATTCGCGCACCAGAGGAATCGTGGTCCTGAGGAACACGGCCCTTTCTGAGGAACGCTTTTTGGCCCCCGCGATTGGCTCGATCCCGTACCAGTACATAAGTGGTAAAAAGGAATCCCGGCTGTCCTCAGAATGCTGGAGAAGTGCGCGCCGCAACCCGGTAGCGGAGGTCCTCGTTACCCTTTTGAATGATTCCAGCCAAATGCAGGCGAACGAGCGGCGAAGGATCACCAGCTGCCACGTCCCGTAGCGTGACACCGCCAAATTCGTCGAAGCTGGGATCTTCTGTCCAGAATTGCATAGCCCATGCCCGCACATGTTCACTCTCTTGACGGTTCGTGTCGCTGAATAATTTCTCGAGTAGCTGCCCATCAATCGCCTTGACGCCATGCAAGGCCCAAAGTGCCCGTAATCGGTGCCACGACGGGCTATGGCTCGTAAGAGCGTCCTCAAGCACTGCGATGGCTTTCGGATCGATTTTCCGCCGCACCGCTCGCTCCTGTAAAACCCGCCTTGCGTGGCGCACCATCCACTCGTTCCGATGTTTAAACATCTTCGCCAACTCCAGATCGCTCAGGTTCGCCAAATCGCCCTTCCACGGCTTCACGTCGCCATATGTGATTTTGAAGATGCGGCCATTCGTGCGATCAACGGCCTTGTAGTTGTGGCATTCGCCGGTGTCGGTCCAGTCGCTGACGTAGACGCCGCCGTCGGGGCCGTATTGCAGGGCGATGCCGCGGAACCACGGGTCGTTGGCGAGCATGAAGTCCTTGCCGTGGCGGGCGACGTAGGTGGAGCCGTTGCGTTCGAGGATATCGTGGTTGATGCGGTTGCCGTGGAGGTTGCACATGAAGACGCCGCCGCGGTAACGGTCGGGCCAGTTGTCGCCGAGGTAGATCATGCAGCCGACGTGAGCGTGGCCGCCGCCGGCTTCGCTGTGGATTTTGTAGGAATCAGGTCGCTCGCCCTCACCCCCGGCCCCTCTCCCGAGGGGAGAGGGGAGAGGACGCCGGCTGCTCGTCCAGTTGCCGCCGCCCCAGTGGATGTGGTCGCAGATCGATGGCATCAATTTGTAGACGTGCGGGTTCAAGTCCTCGCCGTACATGCGCTGATAATGGGCGCCGGGGACGACGTGCCAGAGATGATCGATGACGCAATTGGTGATGAACATCTCGCCGTGCTCGTCGAAATCGAGGCCCCAGGGATTGGTGGTGCCGTGGGCGACGGCCTCGAATTTCTTCTTGGTCGGATGATAGCGCCAGACGCCGCAGTTGATGGGGACGCGATCTTTATCCGGGGTGCCGGGCCGGCCGACTCTTGAAGTTGCGACGATGCCGTTGCAGCCGTACAGCCAGCCGTCTGGCCCCCAGGTGAGGCTGTTGAAGACGTTGTGGCTCGCCTGGAGCGACCAGCCGTCGAGGACGATTTCCGGCGGCCCGGCGGGCACGGTTTTGGTTTCGGCGTCTTTCTGTAGGGTGGGTCGAACGGAGTGAGGCCCACCGTTGCTTGCAAGGGAATGGTGGGCCTCGCGTTGCTCGACCCACCCTACGGATCCCGTTCTCGCTTCTTTTTTCACCGGCACTTCCTTGATTGGAATGAAGAGCAAATTCGGCGTCGCGCAAACCCAGATGCCGCCGAAGCCGTAGTTGATACCGGAGATGTTCTGGATGTTGTCGGCAAAGACGGTGCGCTTGGAGAACGCGCCGTTGTCGCCTTCCTCGAAGATGACGATGCGATCCTTGCCGGCCTTGGGATCGCTTTGCCAATTCGGATACGACAGGCATTCGGCGACCCAGAGCCGGCCGCGATCATCGAAGCAAAACGCGATCGGCTGCACGACATCGGGCTCACCGGCAAAAAGGGTCGCCTTGAAGCCGGGCGGCAGCGTCATCGCCTTGGCGGCGACGCGCGGCGGCAGCGGGGCGTCGGTTTGGCCAAAAGACATGGCGCCTGATGAAATAAATGCCACCGCCACAAGAAAATATCTCATTCGCGTCCCCGTTTAGCGTTCGCGCGGGCTTGGCTGTTGCTTGACCTCGATATTGTAACCACGCGCCGCCGGCGGGAACAGGACGGTTCACTCCGTCAACAGCAACACCGCGAACGACGCTAGCCAGTGCTCGCCAGCATAGTCGCCGCTGGCAACGTGCTTGAGCGCGGCATCAGCGTGACGTACCGCCGCTTCGATCAGCACCTTGCGGCTCGGATCGTCCTTGGCGAGGCTGCGGGCGATGCCGTTCATGCACCAGGCCCGGCTCAGGTTCAAGCCGTCCAGGTGCACGATCTGCGGATCGCTGCGGTCGGCCACCGTCGCCGGCTCGAGCAGCGTCTTCGGTTCCCCCTTCGCCAATCCCGGCAGATATCCCTTCAGCCATGTCCGATATTCCGCCGCCGGGAGCACACGCCGCATCAGATCGGCTTCCATCAAGCTCGGCGAAAAAAAATCGGCGCCGTCCGGCTCCCAGCGTGCCGAAGCATCGACATCCTTGCCATAGTAATCGCGGCTGCGCTGCTCGATCAGCTTGACAAGCTCCTTGTGCTTGACGGCACGGGCATAATCGTGCGCGAAAGCCAGGCCGAACGCCGTATTCGGATGGACGCCGCTGCGGATGGGATAGGTCTGCTTGGGCAAGAACGCGAGATAGCGCTCGACGATCACATCCCTCAATGGTTGGAGGTTCTTCGCCCAGACCTTCGCGTCCGGATCGTCCCAGGCGTGCAGCTCCTCGGCCAGCTTCAAGAGCCAGGCCCAGCCGTAGGTCCGCTCAAACGATTGGCGATTGGGCTCTTTGAAATAATCGGCTTCCGCTTGCAGGTTCTTGGCGGTCAGATGCTCGGCGAGCACCGTGCGGATTTGCTTGGACTCGGGCAGCTTCGGAAAACGCCGCAAGACGCGCACCAGCATCCAGTGGCCGTGCACGGACGAATGCCAGTCGAAGCTGCCGTAAAACGCGGGATGAAAATCGCGCGGGCCCTTGATGTCGGCCTTGCTGTTGAGCACGGTGCCGGGCTTGTTCGGATACTCCCGTTGAATCCCCTTGAGGGCGAGCTTGGCGAACGCGCTGGCTTGCTTTTGCGTCATCTCGAGGCTCGCTTCCTGGGCAAATGCCGGTGCCGTGAAAAGGACCGCGGTAAGGGCGGCGGTGAATCGCTTCATGGGTGCGATCTCCGTTGTGCGAGAATCCATTGATCGATGCGGTCGAGCAATTCGGTTCGGGCGGCGCTGTAGAAATGGTCGGCCCGAGCAAGCGTGGCGACGATGACATTATTGCGACCGAGCTCGGCGATTGCTTGCGGGGCGGACCGAAATGCCATGTTGTTGGCGATTTCGATCTCCCCCAGCGTGATAAGAGCCGGGCAATGAACGCCGCTCAGGAATTTCAGGTAGTTGTAGCGCTCATCGGGACCGTATTTCTCGGCATAGCCGGCGGCCGTGATAACCATCGGCAACGGCAATTGCACCTCCAACAGCGCTGCGGGCCGGCCGGCTTGTACCAGCGCGTCAGCCTCGTGATAGGTCGCCAGGAACTTCTCCCGTTCCGGATTGCCGCAGAACCAGGAATACGACAGCCGTGGCGGTGAGATGGCGATGACGCAGGCAGCCTCAAGCGCCGCCTTAGGGGCCAGCGCATACAGGCACTTGACGGCGCCGAGACTGTGTCCGATCAAACCAACGCGTGGGCCGACGCGTGATTTCAGCAAATCGATCCACGCGGTCAAATCGTGCCGGCAATCGTCCACGACTTCATAAGCGGCCCCGAGGCGTCGGCCCCCCTTGGCGGTGACGGCGTTGCTGATGCCGTCATGCCCGCGCGTGTTGACACGCAGGACGGTACAACTTTGCTGCAGGCAGCGTTCGCCGAGCGCGTCGAAAAGCGTAGAGGAATAGAAGTTGCCGCCGGTGCCATGCACACAACAGACGCCGTCCACGGGCCACGCGAATTTGGCGCCCGCCGCCGCCGGCGTTTGCAGCATGCCGTCCAGCCGCACGCCGTCGCGCGTCGTCGCTTGTACGAGTTCGACTTGCATCATGGCTCCAAGAATGAACCTAGCGCGGCATAGCCGCTGCCGAATGGGGTGGTCAATTCGCGTGCCTTCGGAGAGCAAAGAAAGTAACCACACAACCTTTCCTTGCAAGGTGCGACGGAGCGGCGCCCAGCTACCGCAACTGCGTCTCCGCGATCTCCAACGCCCGCAATAACCCGATCGCCTTGTTCTCCGTCTCCTCGCGTTCGCTGGCCGGCACGCTGTCGGCGACGATGCCGGCGCCGGCTTGAACGTAGGCGGTTTGGCCTTGCAGCACCATCGTCCGCAGTGCGATGCAGGTGTCCATGCTGCCGGAGAAATCGATGTAGCCGACCGCCCCGCCGTATGGCCCGCGGCGGTGCGGCTCCAGCTCGTCGATGATCTGCATTGCCCGCACCTTCGGCGCTCCACTCAAAGTCCCGGCCGGCAAACAGGAGCGCAACGCATCGAACGCCGTCTTGCCCGGCGCCAGTCGGCCCGTCACGTTGCTGCAAATGTGCATCACATGGCTATAGCGCTCCACCTGCATCACGTCCGAAAGCTGCACCGTGCCATAGCGGGCGACCTGGCCGACATCATTTCGGCCCAGATCGACGAGCATGATATGCTCGGCCCGTTCCTTCGGGTCGGCGATCAATTCGTCGGCCAGGCGTTGATCTTCCTCCTCGGTTTTGCCGCGTCGGCGCGTGCCGGCGAGGGGGCGGATCGTCACCTTGTCCCCCTCGACGCGCACCATAATCTCCGGTGAGCTGCCGACCAACCGCAGATCGGGGCCGCATGACAGATAAAACATGAACGGGCTCGGATTGACGACGCGCAACGTCCGGTAGATGTCGAACGGTTGGGCCGTCGTCTGCGTGGCGAATCGCTGGCTCAGGACCACCTGAAAGATGTCGCCGGCGCGGATGTACTCCTTCGCCTTCTCGACCGCCTTCTCGAAATCGGCCGGCGTGAAATTCGAGCGATAATCGCGCCGCACCGAGCCAATCGCCGCAATATCGCACAACGGCAACTCGGCGTCCGTCCGCTGCAAGCGCTGCACCAGCTCATCGACGCGCCCGCACGCATCGGCATATATAGCCCCCGGCGATTCGCCGGGGGCTATATGGGCGTGAGCGACCACCGCGAGCGTCTTGTTGATGTGATCGAAAATGACCATGCGATCATACAGCGCAAAACAAAGGTCCGGCAACCCGCGATCATCCAGCGGCGGATGCTCAAGCTTCTCGACATAGCGCACGGTGTCATAGCCCGCATAGCCGACCGCGCCGCCGCAAAACCGAGGTAACCCCGGCAACAGCGGCGTGCCATAATCGGCCAGCATCGCTTCGAGCAACTTGAGTGGATCGCCCACATTCTGAAGCACAATCGCCTTGTCCGGCTCCGGCTTCTCAATGCGGACCTCACGGCCCCATGCCTGGAAGCGCAGGAATGGCCCGGAGCCGACAAAGCTGTACCGGCCCAGCCGTTCGCCGCCGATGACGCTTTCGAAGAGGAACGACCAGTCGCCGTCCTGTATCTTGCGAAACGCGGTCACCGGCGTCAGCGTATCGCCGACGAGCTGCCGATAGACGGGAACGAGGCGATGCTGCTTCGCCAGTTGCAGGAAGTCGTCGAGTGCGGGTTGATGGCCCATGCCAGGTGATTTACCGAGATCGCTGCTGGACGGGGAGATGCCGGCGCGGAATTCGCGTGCCGATGCGACGGCCAGATGAGGCATGCGCGGCCTGGATATCGGGTATCCTTGGCTACGGACAGGCCGCGAACCCGCTCACTGGGCGGCGCGGAATCGGTTAGTGACATTTGCCCGTTGCCGTGCATTCACACTGATAACCAGCTTTGGCGAGCGCCTTTTCTTTGGTATCGCGGCCAAAATCCGGGGGGCTTGCTTCATAAGCGTCGATGCTGCTGGTCGATTCGTGGCACTTGAAGCACAAGACTCTTGCGTTGGAGAGGGAGTTGCCGCCGGTTTGCGTGATGTGGCGGACGTCGAGGTTCACCTTTCGCATGCAGCGCGCCATCGTTGAACTCCATGCCGCACCGCAAGCGCAGCAAAACCCGCTCCGAAATGGTCCGGCCAAGCAGGAACGGGCCTGTTGCCTCGCGGCACATTTTTTGAAGTGGTTTTGGCTGGACGCGGATTTTGTACGCTGTCGTGGCGATCGGGGCCAAAGGCTGGCGTGATGCTTAAGAAGAATTAACGGTGCGGCGGAATGCACCAAAGGTCGGTCGGCGCCAGGAGGGCGTCACGGTTTCGCCATCGGCGACAAATTCTTTTTCCGAAATCACGCCGGCCTTGCCTGCAAATCGGCCAGCACCTTCATCAGGTCTGCATGGTGCACCGGCTTGACCAAGTGGCCGTTGAAGCCCGCCTCAACGGAACGGCGGCGATCGTCCGCCTGCCCCCAGCCGGTCAACGCGATGATGATGATGCGCTTGCCCCACGACTGGTCGCGAATGCGGCGGCAGACGTCGTAGCCGTTCAATTTCGGCAAGCCAATATCGAGCAAGATGGTGTCAGGCCGAAAGCTCTCCGCTGCCCGGACGGCTTCCTCGCCATCGTATGCTGCCAGGGTCTCGTGCCCCGTCAGCCGCAACAGCATGGCGAGGCTGTCGGCGCTGTCCCGGTTGTCATCGACAACCAGAATGCGGCGCTGGTGACTCGGCGTGGCGGCCTCGACGGATTTAGTCGATTCCGGTGGCGCCGGGCCTTCGAAAACCGGCAAGCAGATGACGAATTCGCACCCTTTGCCTGATCCCTCGCTATGGGCGTTGATGTTGCCGCCGTGCAACTGGACGAGGCGTTTTGCCAGGGCTAGGCCGATGCCCAGGCCGCCCCGCGATCCTTCAAATGAGGGATCGACCTGTGAGAACATTTCGAAGATGCCGTCGATCTTATCGGGCGCGATGCCAATGCCGGTGTCCTTCACCGATACCAAGACGTCCTTCCCCTGCAGCCGTGCGGTCAATGTGATCTTGCCCCCCGGCTCCGTGAATTTGCAGGCATTGTTGATCAGGTTGCCGAATACCTGAACCAACCGGACGGGATCGGCATTCAAGTGTATCGGCCGCGGCGGAAGGTCGAACGTTATTTCCCGCGAGGAACAGTCTGCGGTCAGACCGAAGGTTTCGACGGCCTGATGCAACACCGTGGCCAACTCGACGCGCTCCTTGCGAAGTTCCAGAGTCCCGCGGCTGATGCGGTTGACATCGAGCAGATCGTCGATGAGCCTCACCATGAGGCCGACCTGACGGTGCATCAAATCCTTGGCTTCTTGGTTATCGGGAGCGACATTGAGGATGGAGAGGGCATTGCGGAGCGGGGCCAGGGGATTGCGCAGTTCATGGGCCAATGTCGCCAGGAACTCGTCTTTACGGCGGCCGGCGTCTTTGAGCGCTTCCTCCATCTGCTTGCGCTCGGTAATATCCATATTTACGCCCATGAAGCTCGTGGGCTTGTCCTGGGCATCCTTGAAGACCTTGGCTCGGGCCTCGAGCCAGTGAATGGTGCCGTCGGGCCAGATCACGCGGAACTCGGTGAAATAATTGCCCGTTTTCAAGGCTTGTTTGACCTCCTCTTCCGCCTTGGACAAGTCATCGGGATGGATCAGTTTCGCCCAAGCCTGGTAGGTGCCCTCGAACGTGCCAGGGTTCAGGCCATAGAGCGCTTCAATTTCGGGGGACCATTTGTTCTCGTCGGCGCCGGCGTCCCACACCCAGTGGCCGATCATGCCGATGCCGTGGGCAAGTTGGAAGATTTCTTGATTTTTGCGCAGGTCGTTGTCATGCTGCCGGCGCTGAGTGACATCGCGAAACACCAGTACACAGCCGACAATCTCTCCTTTTTTGCAGCGAATGGGGGCAGCGCTGTCGTCGATCGGCCGCTCAGTGCCATCTTTGGCAATAAGAACGGTGTGGTTTGCCAGCCCGACAATGATGCCCTCTCGCAAGGTTCGCGCCGCGGGATTCTCGACCGGCCGGCGTGTCTGCTCATTCACGATGCGGAACACAGTTTCCAGCGGTAAGCCCGCCGCTTCCTCGGTTTTCCATCCCGTCAATGACTCGGCCACGGCGTTCAAGCCGGTGATGCGGCCCTGGATGTCGGTCGTGATGACGGCATCCCCGATACTGGCGAGCGTGGTGCGTAGCCGCTCCGCCTGCTCGGCAAGCGCGGCGGCGGCGACAATGCGCTCCATCAGACGGCGCCGCAACAGTAGCATGAAGGCAACAACTCCAACCACCGACATGACGCCCGATACCAAGCTGGTTACCAGGGCGGTGTTGTAGGCGGTGCGGCGCTTATCTTGCCGATCCCGCAACAAATCATTTCCAATTGGATGCCCTACAGCACTGGGTCTGCCAATCGGCCCAGGATGGCACTTCGGCGCATCGGTTTGAACGCGGACTTTTTGACAGGCTGTTGGCGTTGGGCAAGACGCTGTTCCAGGCCTTCTTGAAGCTCGTGGGGCCCGGAGATTTCGGCCCGTCGGCGACCCTGGACGACGGCCGCGTGGTCCAGCGCTTGGAGGAGCAACATTCGCGTCGGTTGTTGACGGTGTTCGGCGAATTCGCCGTGTCACGCTGGGTCTATTCGCAATATGCGAAGTCGAAGGTCGAGTTCGCCCCGACCGATCAGCGTTTGCAATTGCCGGCCAGCGAGGTGTCGTATCTGTTGCAGGAATGGGATCAGTTGTTGGGTGTCGAGCAGGCGTTCGGGCAAGTGCGTGAGGTGATTGAGACGATCCTTCGGTTGCCACAATCGGTGGACACGTTGGAACGCACCAATCAGCAAATGGCGGAGGCGGCACCGGTGTTTCGCGACAGCCAAGGGCCGGTCGACTTGAAAAAAGAGGGCGCGTTGTTGATCGTCACCGAAGATAACAAAGGCATTCCGATGGTGCGACCCGTCGAGGAGAAGCCGGCCGGCGCTCATCGCACCAAGGGCGAGAAGGCGAACAAGAAACAGATGGCGTGCATCGGCTGTGTGTACTCGGTCGATCGGCACGCGCGAACGCCGGAGCAGTTGGTGGCGACGTTGTTTCGCGATCCGGATCGGCCCAAGGAACAACCCCCCGAAGCGCAGAACAAGCGGTACTGGGCGGAACTCAGCCGCGAACGCGATGGCGAAGAAGTTCGTGGTCAAGACTTGGTGTTCCAATACCTGGAAGCGGAGGTCAAGACGCGTCGAAAACCTCAGCAATGGCTGGTGCATTTGTGTGACGGACAAGCATCCCTGGAAACGGATCGGCAGAGGTACTTACCCGAGGATGCGTATACGCTGGATATTTTGGACTTGATGCACGTCTTGCCTCGGGTGTGGGAGGCGGCTCATGTATTCCATGGCGAGGGAAGGGCACACAATATTCGTGCTCAATCATCTGTCCCACGAAGACGCGCAAGGCATTTTCGCTATTGCCCCGTCTCGACCGAATCGCCGTCTGGGCAGCGTCGAAACTCTGCTCCTTCCGCAAGGCGATGATTCGATCCAATTCGCGGAGTTCATCCAAAACGCGCTGCCGCAGTTCAGGGATGCTCTCCTGCTGGTGGGCATTGTCGCCTGTCAGATTTGTGACGGAATCCACCTCGTTGTCGAGGGCGGCGACGGTGGCTTTGTAGAGATCAACGTATTCGGATTCGCCGGTGATCACGTAGCCCCGCACAGCATTCCCGGCATCTTGCGCCAGCGCCATCACGGTCTCAAGGCCGGTCATAACCTCGTGAGTATGGGCGACCCAGTGGGCTTCATCGCTGAGCTGGCGAATGTTCTGGATGCTCAACACGGCGGCGACGACCAGCAGGGCCACCAATCCGCCAGCCCCGAGCAGCCACCGATCAAAAGCGCGGTTCATTTTTTCCCCACCCGCCACCCGTGAATATGCTTTGAAGGTCGGGGGGAATCTTATGGAGCCGGACGCCCCACAGAAAGGCAGTTCGACACGCTGTTTGCCGCTTGTAATGGAGAATCGTGCCGAGCCCGGCGCGGCTCGGGCTGCGCGGGTCGGTTTATACTGTCTTCTAAAGAGGTGCGGCTATGATCACTACCTCCAATGATCCGTCTGCAATCGGTGTTTATGACGACCTGGCCAAAGCGGAACGTGCCATCGACGAGTTGCGGCGGGCAGGATTCAAAGGCGATGAGATCGGCATTATCGGCCACGTTGCCGATGGCGCCGTTCCCACGCCGCCTCAGATGCATGCGCCCGAAGAAAACGCCGTGCTGGCCCTGGCCCGAGGGGGCATCCTCGGCGCCATCGTCGGCGCCTTCGTCATCCTCGTCGTTCCTGGCCTTGGCGAAGTCGCCGGGGTGGGCCATTGGTTTGATGTTCTTGGCGGCGCGGTCCTGGGCGCAGCCATCTGTGGCGTCGTTCTTGCGTTCGGCAGCTTCATTTTCTCGCGCCCAGGATGCGCCAGTATGTCGCCGAATTGGAGAAAGGCAACTTTATTGTCACCGTCAAGAATCCGCAGCGGCAAGAAGAAGCCGCCATGGTCCTTCGGCGTGTCAGGCGTCTTTAGAATCCGCGCATTGATGTTCTTAAAGGCGAGGCAGGAGGCCGGGCCTGCGAGTTGCACTCGGCGCGATTGTTCATGAATGACGTTTGAGAAACTGAACTTGGCATTCATGTTTTTCCACTTCCTCGCGCGAGTCGAAGGTGCCGAGGTTGCGGCGTTTCCCCGTGCGGGGATCGATGTTGCGCGAATAGAGGCGGTATTTGCCGGTCCTGAGCTTGCGAATCATTTCCTGTCTGCTTTCTTGTGTCGGTGATGCAGGGCAGGGCCTCACTCAAGCACGCGGGTGCTGGAAAGACCCTGTCGATAGTCGGTTTAGCGCACCGGCTCCGCCTTTGGCGGGTGACCGCTCGATCCCTTGGCGCGTGCGGGTTCGCCTTCCATGAAATGGTTGCAGCCGCTGCTTCCCGATACGAGCAATTTGAACCGCTGCAGATCTTCGTCGATGCACAGCCCCGTCGTCGCATTGGCGACCGACGCATTCGGCTCGATCTGCCACCACTTGCATTCCTTGCACAGACCCCAATTCTCGTTCATTGTTTTCTCCTTGGTGAGTCATTGCTGCGCCTGAGCGAAGCCGCGTATCATTTCGCGATTGAACGCGGGAATGTCGGCAGGTTTGCGGGTCCGATTCGGCGCGGCCCATTGCCGCGCCCGTTTGAAAACTCTTTAACGCGAACTGGACGTTTGCGTGCCGGTGCGGCGAAGAACGACGACGAAATGGGAGGCGTGCGGCTCTTGGCCGAATCGCTGCATATTCCCAGCTTGGATCGCCGCGCCGCGTTCGCCGGTGCTGGTCTCCGTGGATGAGAAGCTTCGGCGATCACGGCCCTTATTCAGGCTCAGGCAGAAATAGTCCGGCGACGCGATGTAGACCCCGTAGTGCGTGTGATAACCCTTTTCATTGGTGTCGCGTTTGTCTTGCGTGAGTTCTGGGTTCACCTTGCCGTTGATCATTTCGGTGCAGCGGATCATGTTGTGCGGTCCGAAGTCCATCTTCCACGATTCTTCCTTGCCCTCGTGCCGACACGTTACGACGTTGTTCTTGATGGTGACCTCCGTGAAGCCCTTGCCTTCAAGTTTCTTGCCGTCCTTTTCGGCATACACGACCATCCAGTCGCCGTCAATTTTTTGCACTGGCATTTTCTCGTCAATGTTCCCCCGCGGCTGCGGGGTCGCCGGTTGGCCGATTGTCGGGGCCATCAACGCGATGCTGAGCAGAAAAGAAGTCATGGGGTCATCCTCCGGCCTGAAGTGATAAGGCGCCGGCGATCCAGGCCCGCTCGACAACGGCGCAACCGCCCTGCACGCGCACACATCACGCGCATTCATTGTGGCGGTAGGATGAGTGGGTAAGCAACAATGAAGCCGGGATGCCGGTGCCGGCCGAAGAAAGTATCAAGTCGTGAAGCAAAACGAGCAATGTCCGACTGCACCTTACAAGCGTGGTAAGGTATTCTCCGCGCAGCGTTTGCAACCGCGACGCCGCGAGGAAGGTCGATGCGCACAAATGAGAGAACCAATGTTTCTCGCGACAGCAAATCTCCCCGGCGCTACTCTCAGCTTTCGCTACGGATGAAACGCCCGCTTCTCTTGAATTGCGCCCGGTCAAGCTGATAAGCGCTCATCTTCGCGGTGATGCTCCGCCGCGACAGCCCGCAAATCCGGGCGCACTGGCCGATCTGGCCGCGCAGTTTCCTCGAGCGCCTTGCAAATATAATCTCGCTCGATCTGGGAGATCGCCTCATGCAAATGATCGGCGAGCGGCCGCCTCAAGTCAATCTCCAACGGCGAATTGGATTTCGGCGGCAGCGTCAAATCGGACGGCAGGTTCTCGACCTGGATGACGCGGTCGTGTGAGGTCACGCAAGCCCGCTCAATCGCGTTCTCCAGCTCACGGATATTCCCCGGCCAGGAATACGAAAGCAAAGTCTCCATCGCTTCCGGCGCGATCTGCTTGGGTTGCTCGCCGGCACGCGTATACTTCGTCACGAAGTGAGCGGCCAAGAGCGGAATATCTTCGCGGCGATCGCGCAGGGGAGGCAGGTCGATCTTGATCACATTTAGCCGATAATACAAATCTTCGCGGAATTTTCCGTCCTTGACGAGCTGCGGCAGCGAACGGTTGGATGCCGTGACGACACGAACGTCCACGTGAAGGGTCTGGGTGCCGCCCACGCGTTCGAAGCAGCGTTCCTGAAGCACGCGCAGGAGCTTGGCTTGCATCGGCGCCGGCATGTCGCCGATCTCGTCGAGAAAAATGGTGCCCCCTTCCGCCATCTCGAATCGTCCCTTGCGTTGGCCGATGGCACTCGTGAAGGCGCCTTTTTCATGGCCGAACAGCTCGCTTTCGAGCAGCGTTTCTGGCAAGGCGGCGCAGTTGACGGCGACGAAGGCTCCGCTGCGTTCCCTGGCGGCGGTGTGGATGGCCCGCGCCACCTGTTCCTTGCCGGTGCCGGTTTCGCCTTCGATCAAGACGGTGCTATTAGTGTGAGCGACGTTGCTGATCAATTCGAAAATCTGGTGCATGCGCCGATTCTTGCTGAGAACGTTCTGAAAGCAAAACTGTTGCTGCAGGCCCGCACGCAATTGCACTAGCTCGTCGTGCAAGGCGCGTTCACGCAGGGCACGCTCGATCACCAGGCGCAAATGCTGCGGATCGACGGGCTTGGCGAGAAAGTCGTAGGCGCCCAGCCGGATCGCTTGCACCGCTTCGCCGATGCTGCCATGCCCCGCGATGACGATCATGGTGACGGGAATGCGGCGTTGCTTGACCTCCTGAATAAGGTCAATGCCTGTCATCTGCGGCATTTGCAGATCGGTCAGAAGAATGCTGTAGTCTGCCTCTTCAAGCGCTCGCAGCGCCTGCGCTCCGTCGATGCGGTAATCCACCTCCAGAGCCTCGGTCTGTAGGATTTGTTGAAGCTGTTTGCAGGTCAATTCGCGATCATCGACGACAAGCAAACGGCGCCGCTGGGCGCCGGCGCTGTCCGGCGCTGATTCGCTCGATGTATCCAAAAGTTCTTCAGGCATCGCAATTCTCCGCACGGTTGCGCCTCATTGTAATTCGAATCCACGTGGTCCGTCTTGCTCGCGGCATGATGTTTGCTTTGGAATTGGCGTCATGCAACCTTCCAAGGAGCCATGTCATGATACTTGTCAAGAGCGGGATGAAACGGCTGGGCGACGTGAAATGGGGCCTGATTGCAATGCTGCTCGGACTGCCCCTGCCCGTGGTGATCCTATTTTTTCTTTGCGGCGGTTGCGGCGGCGGCAGCCGTTGACTGCGGCCGGGCCGGCTCCGCAAGCGGGAACTCGACCAAGATGACCTCCCGGCCATCGGCATCCGGATCGCGCTTAACCGTTGCGCCGAGCGCACCGATAACGACCGGCATGCGGCCACGAGCAAGCACGCCGAATCAGTCCGTACAGGCCCGTGCTTGACCGTGCTACCGTCGGCCGCCGTGATGCGCACCGTTGCACTGGTGTCCAACCTTCGGGTTTGAACGCATAACGTCGGCGCGAACCCCTCCGATTCCATCCATGTGTGAAATAGATCCTCTACCAGCAAGCGTAAGAGATGTCTGCACTCAATGGGTGAGCCGGCAATCATCAGCGCGTCTGTGCTAATCGCGGGGTCCAGTGCGATGTTGCGGCCTGGGGTGGCCACGTCCTTGGCCATGCGCCGGATCGTCTCATGCAAATCGACAGCGGTTTCCGCGAAGAGAAACCGGTTGTGAAAGCGGTCCCATTCCTGCAGGAGGCGCACAACCTTGTCGCCGTCGCGCTTGATCGCATGCCAGTCCTCGGGGTTCGCTGGGGAGTTGGAAGTTCGGCCGATCTCGATCTGCAAGTAGAGCGTGTAGAGCAGATTGTTGAACTCATGGCAGAGTTGCCGGGCCAACTCGCCTGCAAGCGCCATGTTTTCGAGATCAGCATCTTCATGCGTCTTCATGGGCTCAACCTTGATGAACGAATCGGATTGCACCCGCTCATGAGCAATTTATGTTCCAATTTTACGCAATTGGATGCAATCATAGAAGCGACTATCTTTCGCATGCCTCAAAACCGTTGCTCTGGTCGATTTTGTATTCCACGCTCCGTTACAAGGTGTTGAAATGCCTGCTGACAATGCGCAAAAATATTCCCGTTTGGGCGACGTTCATTTCCCATCAGCCAGATTTCCGCTTGGAGGGCTGCTTGTGATTCGGGCTCGAAGAGGCGGAATGAGACCGCACGCTTCGCTGCAGGGCATCCATGAGATTAAGCACCTTGGCGGGCTTTTTTTCGACCGGCGTGACAATCTCTCGCCCGCTCACCTTGGACTCGATTAACTCCTTGACCCGTTCGCGATGCTTGTCCTCGTACTTGGAAAACTCGAAGCGGTCTTGCGACCATTCCGTGATGAGCGTCTGAGCCATTCGGACCTGTCTCGCAAGGTTGGCCGGCTTCGTGATCTGATCGGCAATGCTCTTGGGTGAGCGAATCTCGGCCGCAAAGTTCAGCATGGCCATCTGCAGCACCCCGTCCAGCGGACGAATGAGCGCGATCTGGTCTTTCCCGGAAAAAATCAGATGCCCGACGGCGCACCGATGTTCACGCTGCATGGCCTCCAGAATTACCGCATACGGCTCGTTCGATACGGCCTCCGCAGGCATCAAGTAATACATGCGGCCATCGAAGTACAACGGATCGATAGCGTCTGGACTCACGAAAGCATCGACCTTCAGCGCCCGGTCGGCTTCGCTGCGCACGGCTTCAAGCTCTCTGGGTTCCAGCTCGACGTACTTGCCTTTTTCATATTCGTATCCGGAAACGATCTCGTCGTTCGGCACTTCTCCGTGCACCGGACAAACCTTCTGATAATGAATCCGGCTATGGCATTTGGCATGGATTTGATGAAAATGGATGTCGCTCTTTTCGCGGTCGAAGGCGTTGAATGCCTCCACTGGAAAAGTGACCAGCCCGAACGCCAGCGTTCCGCGCCAACCCGCATGAGAGCCGACCGACCGCCCCCTGGGTTGTCGAGACTTTTTCGCCATGGATGCACTCCTTGGTTATATCAGTGAATTCAACTTTTTTATCGGCACCTTGAGCGATTGGCGCAGGGATGCGATCGCTTCCCATGGATCGCGTTTCAGAGAATTCAGGCGCGTCAGCAAATTTCGAATCGTGAAGTGATCGGAAGGAATGCGCGGGCTCAATTCCTCCCAGCTCAATGGTGTCGAAACCGGGCGCCTGCCCGCGCCCGCGGCGAGTAGGGGACGATCGCAGTGGCGCCGCGCCCATTGCGTAAGTAATCAACGAAAATCTTGCCGGGGCGGACGGCCTTGGACATGTTGGCCGTGTAACGCTCCGGATCGGCGCGCGCGATCGCATCGGCAACCCTCTTGCAAAACGCCTCGGCTTCTTCCCACTCGTGGCGCCGCTGAATTGGCGTCACCAGGTGCAGTCCTTTGCCGCCCGTGGTTTTCACAAAGCTCTCGAGCCTGAGCTGCCGGAGGAATTCCCGCACCTGGCGTGCGCTTTCCACGACCTGTCGCCAGGGAACCGTGGGATCGGGATCGAGATCGAAAATCAGGCGGTCGGGCCGCTCCAGTTGATCGGCTCGCGAACCCCAGGCGTGGATTTCGAGAGCGCCGATCTGGGCCAGCGAAATCAATCCCGCGACATCATCCACCACGACGTAGGGCTCGGTTTTGGATTTTTCCCGGATCGGAATCAGTCGAAGTGCGGGGGGCGTGCCCGCGCCAGGATGCTTCTGAAAAAAGCACTCCTTGTGCCTGCCCTCAGGACAGCGAACCAGCACCAGCGGCCGATTCGCGATGTGCGGCATTATCCACTTGGCAATCCTTCGATAGTAATCGGCGAGCTCCAGCTTGGTGATGCCTTGCTCGGGATACAGCACCTTATCGGGACTGGTGAGTCTGACGCCGGCGTAGGTTTCCCCGGCAGCATCGTATTCGGCTTCAACATGGGCTGACCAGGCGGACCGATCGGCTGTTGAGTTGGTCCGCGTCATCGCCTTGTCCTTGCGGAGAGCCGTGGCCAATGGCAGTGCGTCCTTGCGCGTCACTTCTTGGGCCGACTTATCCTCGCGCAAGCCCTGAAAAGAAGCGTGCCGCAAAATGCCTTCATGCGTGCGCGCTCCAAAGGCGATTTGCGCGACCAGCGTCGGCTCGACCCAATGAGTTCCCTTGGGAGCGCGTGGATAATCGTCGAATGGCGACGTATCTCGGCGTAGGCGCTGGAGTTTTTTCAAGAGCACATTGAGTGCGCGATCATCATAGCCGGTTCCGACCTTGCCGGCGTAGGCCAATTTTCCAGCCGTGTTGTGATAACCGACGAGCAAGGCGCCAAAACCGGTGCGCTCACCTGCCGGGTCCGTATAGCCCCCGATGACGAATTCGTCGCGTTGAACGCACTTGATCTTGAGCCAATCGCTCCCGCGACCTGCGACATAAGGTTGATCGATCCGCTTCGAAATGATGCCTTCGAGCCCTTTTTTGCAGGCTTCACGCAAGAAGGTGGGGCCCTGTCCCAAAATGTGCTCGGACACATGAAAGCCCGGCGGCGCCTTGTTCGCCAGCAGTTTGGCCAGCAATTTTTTGCGCTCCAGCAATGGCATCCCAGTCAAATCCTGGCCGTCCAAATAAAGCAAGTCAAATGCGAAGTATTGCAATGAATCCGCGCGGTTCTCCTGGAAAGCGTTCTGCAATTCCTGGAAATCGCTGATCCCGTCGGGCGCAGGGCGACGATCTCGCCGTCGATGATTGCTTGCTGCACGGGCAACTTGCGTGCGGCGTTCGCGATGGCCGCAAATCGCTCGGTCCAATCCTTGTGATTACGGCTCAGCAGCTGGACCTGTCTGGCATCGACCCGGCAGATGATGCGGTAGCCATCGAATTTGATTTCATGAATCCATTCATCCCCTTCCGGCGCGGCATCAGCACGCGTGGCCAATTCGACTTCGATCTGCGCTGGCATCTTTGCGCCATGGCGGACGGCGCCGTTTTTGCCTGCCGGCGCGTCGGCGAATGACTTGGAAGCCTTGTTCGCCTTCTTGGGCTTGGGGGATTCCCCCCAGATCCAGTCGCGATCCTCGGCAATGGCCGGCATATCTCGTCCCGTCGTGACGCTCAACGGCATTTTCCCGAGCACGTCGGTCTCGGAAAGGTCATGGGCATCATTGTCTCGCTCCTTGAACAGGAGCCATTGGCGGCGGTTCTTATCGGCTTGCGCTCTGCCGGCGGTGCGAATGAGCACCCAGCCGCCGCGCAGTTTTTGCCCATGAAGAATGAACTTCAGCTTGCCGGCCCGGTATCCTTGGTCGGGATCGCCGACCGGTTCCCATTCGCCCTGATCCCAAAGCATTACCGTCCCACCGCCATACTGACCTTGTGGGATGACGCCCTCAAAGGAGCCGTATTCGACTGGATGATCTTCGACTTGCATGGCGAGCCGTTTCACCGCGGGATCGAGGCACGGCCCCTTGGGGACGGCCCAGCTCTTGAGCACGCCATTCAGTTCCAGGCGAAAATCGTAATGGAGATGGCTGGCGGCATGCTTTTGCACGACGAACGAACGCCCGGACGAAACGTGTTTTCGTCCCTTCGGCACGGGCGTTTCCTCGAAGCGTCGCTTTCGTCGGTATTCGGTCAGACCCATGGCTCACCATTATTTCGTCGCCAGCAAGCGCTTCAGGGTTGCAACATGCTCCTGGGTTTGCGGGATCAACCAGTCGAGAATCAGACTTTGACAATCGGGCGATAATGCTTCGTCGCATGCTGCTTCCTGATAATCATCGGCACCCTGTTCCTCGCCTGCCTTGAGTGCCTGCAAGACGGCGGTTTCCCCGAGGAGCGTCGCGGCACCCTCGCAGAGCTTGGCCCACGCCCCCCAGGCGCCGGAGCCCTGGACCGGGGTGCCGTCGAATGCCCGGATATGCTTGCGCAGCATGTTGGCCGCCTCGCGGTGTTCTTCGTGAATGCGGCGCAACTCGACGATTTTCCCGGTCCCCTGAACCCTGGCGATCGCCTGCTGGTATGTTTCGATGGCCGCGAGTTCCCCCTGCAGCATGGAATTTAAGCAGATAATGCTGCTTTCGTTGGAGTTCATTTTAGCCTCCTCATGGCGATTGCGCCATTCTCCTCATGGTATTGACTCTCTTGACGACGAATGCAGGCCGGCGGGATCAGCCGCCACGCGCGTAAGGCATGCCGCGCGATCAGCCGCCATTCCGTCGGTGTATTTTTCTTCGATGGGTTGTCGCTCATCTTCACTCCTCGCTATGTAGCGGGCGCACGAGATTAGCATTGATTGACAATGATGTGCGCTCGCCATCATCCTGGAGAGTGAAGTCTTCATCGGTCCACGGCTTGTCGTCCACCGTCGCGCACGCTGGAGCAAACCACGTGCCATTTTCGGGTGCAGCCGGTAGCCTGGTGTCGTTCGCCGGCATCCGGTTTGCTCAGGGGAAAAGATCGAAGGGCTGCCGACACATGAATGTTTTGGTGTTTACGCTGTTGCTCTGGCTTGGAGCGGTGCTGGCCGGCTTCCTGGGAGCATTGACCGGGCTTGGCGGCGGCGTGGTCATCGTGCCCTTACTGGCCCTTGCGTTCGGCATTGACATCCATTACGCCATCGGCGCCTCCCTGATTTCCGTGATAGCCACCTCATCCGGCGCGGCTTCGGCCTATGTCAAGGAAGGATTTACCAATATCCGCATCGGCATGTTTCTGGAGGTCGCCACAACCATTGGCGCCCTGGGCGGCGCGCACCTGGCCGGCCATGTGTCAGGCTCGGTGATTGCCGTCGTTTTCGGAGCCGTGCTGCTGGTGTCGGCGTATCTGTCCGGTCGCAACCAGCCTGAATCGAGCACTGACGGAGAATCCGATCCGTTGGCTGTCCGCTTGCGCCTCGATGGCACGCTGCCCGCATCGGCGTCGAGCGGACCACACCTTTATCACGTTCACCGCGTCAGGCTCGGCTTTGCAATGATGTTCGCCGCGGGTATTCTCTCGGGCCTTCTTGGCATTGGTTCGGGGGCGTTCAAGGTGCTGGCGATGGACCAGGCCATGCGCGTTCCCTTCAAGGTTTCCACGACCACCAGCAATTTCATGATCGGCGTCACGGCCGCTGCCAGCGCGGGCATCTATTTCGCGAGGGGCTACATCGATCCGGGCCTGATCATGCCGGTCATGCTTGGCGTTCTACTTGGCGCTGTCATCGGCGCCCGCATCCTCCCCGGGGCTCGGCCACGAATGCTGCGAATTATTTTCGCCATCGTGATCGTCGGCGCTGGGATTGGAAATGATTTACAAGGGCCTGACAGGAAATCTTTGACATGGCCAAAATCGAACACTGCGACAGCGAAGCTGGTTTCGAGCAATTCCTGGGCAATCTGCTGCGGGTGGGGGTGCTCAGCGCCACGGTGGTGGTCCTGCTGGGCGCTGTTTTGTATCTTGTCCGGCATGGTGAAGAACAGGCAAAGCACAAGGCGTTTCCCGATGAAGCCGGCCAGTGGCGTGGCATCAAGAGGATCTTTGCGGAAGGTGAGGACCTGAGCGGCGCCGGCGTAATCCAGCTTGGATTGCTCCTGTTGGTTGCCACGCCGGTCGCACGCGTTGTATTTTCCGTGATTGGCTTTCTCCGCGAGGGCGACTACACGTACGTTGTGTTGACGCTAATTGTCCTCGCGGTGCTGCTCTTTAGCCTTTTCTTCGGCGCCCTTTTTTGAGGTCACTTCTTGCCAGACGTGCCAGGCGTCTGCGTGTTGGGAGATAAATAAGCACCGGGGCTGAACGTGTAGGGCGTTCCCGTCATTTGCTGCCAGGTTTGTTGCTGAGCGGGTGTCAGGACCGAATTGATCTGGGCGCCATTTTGCGCCTCAATCTTGTTGAACTGGCCGACCGCCGCCTCGGGATTTTTCTGATAGACCGTCGCTAGCTTGTTCATATCGTTGTACCAGTTCTGCTGGTAACTTTGCAGCTTTTCGCGCTGGGCGGGCGTTAATTTCATCCGGTCGGAAACAAATGGATCGGAAAAAGCGCCGTACCCGCGGTACTGCCAATGAAGCTGGTCGAAGCGGCGCCGTTGCTCCGGGTCTTTGAGATAAGTGTCAGGGGCGCTTGCAAAACCCTGGTAAAACTCCTGTTGCAGTTCCCGCAGGCGTTCTTGGCGTTGTGCGGCGTTCAAATTCGCGGGGATGGAGCTGACTCCCTTCTGATAGGTGTCCCAGGCCTTTTGGTAGGCCTGATTCAGGCCGTTGAGTTGGTTGTCGTTGAATTTGAGTTGCGTACGAGTCTGCTGGTTGGCGAACCAAGGTGTCCGATTGACGCCGCCTTGAATCGAATTCGGCGGCGTGGAAGGTTGCTGCGCCGGTTTCACCTGAGCATGCGTCAATGACGCCACGGCGAGCGCTACAGTGGCAAAAGCTGGGCGAGCGATTTGATTGCGCCGATTCATGCGAATCTCCCAGAAAATGGAATGCAAAGGTAGTTCGAAACGCGGGCTATTGACGGACGTTTGACGAAGGGCGATTTGCAAACGTCGCTCGAGCGGTTCGGTCCCGATCAAACGCCGGCGGGTTCGGCGATCTGCTCTTCGGTTAATGCCAAGACCTCGCAAGGCGCATTCTTTTTCACGTGCTCCGCGATGTTGGCGTGAAAGAGCCGGGAAAAAAATCCGTCGTGGCCGTGGCTGGCAAGCATGATCAGATCACATTCCCGATCATTGGCCACGCAGAGAATTTCCTCCGCCACAACGCCAAACGCGATCATCGTCTCCACCGGAACGCCGCTATGGTCGGGCAAGAGAGACTCCAAATCTGCGAAAACCGCTTCATCGGGGGGCTCCGGCTCCGGGGGCGGCATGCCGAATTCCCCCTCAATGGTCTCCTGCGGCTCGCGCACGTGCAGCACGATCAGGCGGGCGCCAGTCCCCTTAGCCCGAGCCAACGCGGCCCTCAATACCTTCTTGGACAAATCGGAAAAATCAGTCGGATGCAAAATGGTCTTCAACGCCTTCATGATGTTCTCCCTCTTTCGATAGCGCGGGTTTCTTGTCCGCCGATGGATCTAATGGCAAAACATGTACCGTAAAAAACCCAATGTTCCGTTTTTCACGTCGGCGCGAGAGTTGCACGAAAGATTTCACCTTGGGAACAATTAACCTTTTTTGCGGAGGAAGTCATGAGTGCCAGGACCGAAAAGGCCGATGCGGGCCGAACGATGAGCGGAAATGAGACTCACACTCCGAAGGTGGGTGAACATTTTCGCTGTCAGCAGTGCGGCATGGAAGTCGAGGTTACCACGGGATGCAAGTGCTCGGACCCGGATCATGTCAGCTTCGAGTGTTGCGGCAAGAAAATGCAAAGAGCTTGATACTCGGCTTATCTCGGTGGGCCGACGCCAAACGCGAGGTTTCATGCCTTTACGCACGGCGTCGGCCATCGGGTGAGCAGCTAAGAGTAGGGTAACAAAAAGGACCGCAACGCTCATACAACTAACTGTTATCTCGATGACCTTCGCGCCAGCACTTCGGGCAGGTGCGTTCCCCTTCCTGGTCATTCTTGTGCGCAACCAACAACGACCTCAAAGGTCGGTAAATTCCCACGGTCATTGCCGAGGACCGTGGGCGGGGGATTGCCCGGTATCGGTTCGCCCGGCTTCGGCGGCGACGGGTCGCCCGGACGCGGCGGATGGCCCGGCTCCGGTGGATTCGGAATCGTCGGCTCGCCCGGCGGTTTTTGCGGACTTTCAATGGTTCCGATCATTGTTAAATACTCCACGTCGATTGTGCTGGGAAACGCTTTGAGCCGTGCGGCCCAAGAAAGAATGCGTTCCGCCGTTGATGCCATCGGTAATCACGGACGCAAAGAAAATGCCGCAGCTGAATGTTCACTTCATATGCCGATTTGGCGTTGGCATGAACATTGCAATCTGCAACTCAGCGCCCGTCACACCGTTTGGGAGGCATGTATATGCGTTGCTCCGTTGCGGCATTGTTGTTGACCGTCATTCCGGCAGGAGTCACCATGATCCAGCGCCGCCGCGTTGTGCATGCCGACACAGAACATCTTAAATGAGGTTGTTATGGGCACCCTATTTCTAATCATCCTGATTCTCTTACTCCTCGGTGATTTTCCCGCCTGGCCATACAGCCGGAGCTGGGGCTACGGCCCAAGCGGAGTGTTGGGACTGTTACTCGTGGTCCTTTTGTTTCTGCTGTTTTTTGAGCATGTGCCATGGGGATGGCATTATTGAAAAATGCTGCTGACAAATAGCTCGGGGCGTGTTGCCAATCGGTCAGCGGTGGCAGTTCCAAATTCGAAAGGAGAAACGTGATGCGAAAGACGTTCTTGGTTCTGGGTGTGACGATTCTCGCCTTGTGCTTGACCGCCGGCGATGTGTTCGCGCAGCGCCGAGGCGGTGGTGGGGGCCGCGGCGGCGGCGGTGGGGGCCGCGGCTACGGCGGCGGCGGATATTACGGTCGCGGCGGATACGGCCGCGGCTATGGCGGCTACTATGGCGGCTGGGGATGGGATTACCCGTTCTACGGATTCGGCTATGGCCTTGGCGGCTATGGCTATGGTGGCGGATACTCCCCTTATTACACCTATGACGGCGGCTACTATCCCTATTATTCCTACGGACCCGAGTATTACGACATGGGACAAAACTACTACTATCCGACGCAGGCTATGCAGGATCCATCAATGAGTGTGCGCCAATCGGGATACTCCGATCCCAACGCGGCCACGCTGACGGTCATGGTGCCGAATGCGGACGCTCAGGTATGGTTCGACGACGCCTCGACATCGCAGCGCGGCATGCAGCGCACGTTTATCACGCCGGCGCTACAACACCCGGGCACCTATACGATCAAGGCCCGATGGAACATGGGTGGCACTCCGGTGACGCAGGAACGCCAGGTGCGCGTGCAGCCGGGGCAGTCGGTGTCGGTTGATTTTCGCAGTGAAGGACTGCAGTCGCCCAAGTCGCCCAAGCAATAATGGGGTGACCGCGTCTCCGTCAAGCAAGACCTTGATGCGGTGACCGATGGTCTGATTTCGCCCTTTCATTAACAACGAGGAGATCGAAATGTTACGACTAGCTCTGCTTTTCCTGATCATCGCCTTGATTGCGGGGGCGCTGGGTCTTTATCCCGTGGCCGCCATTGGATCTCAACTCGCCTGGATTTGCTTCGTCGTTTTTCTGGTGCTTTTCCTGGTCTCGCTGGTTGCCGGAGGCATTCGCTCCGGGCCGCCTATTTAGTTCAGCCACACCTGAAAGCATCGTCTGGGGCCTCATGGGAGTTCGGAAAGCCGATCGCCTTTGAGGCCCGATTTATTGAACCGATAACGCGATAACGCGTTGAAACTCGACACCGCGTGACCATGCTGTTAGCCTGGATGCCGGCATTGTCGCCGAGCGTGCGTTGGATCGCCTTGGCGACAGGTGGCCCCGCCATTCCCTCAATATCGCCGACGATGTTTTGTTGGACCGCGTCCTGGCCGAAAGCAAGGCCCGCAATGCCGATGAAGATGAGCAAACTGGAAGCAATGGCGGAAGATGCTGTAATATGCAAGCGCTGCCGCGAAGCGTGGGCGGTGGAGTCTTCCATTCCTCGAGGGGCCGCTTCAGCAAAGAACCAGATGAGGCGCGAACCACCGTCTCGCCTCGCACCAAACGTAAAAAGCTCAAAGGCCGCGCTGATTTATCGCGCGGCCTTCGAAGCGCTAATTGAGCGTTCATCAGCTATTCATTGCAGCCGCACGTGCGGGTAAACTCATCGAGTTCCCGCTCCGCTCTCTCCTTCGCATAGCCATAGCGCTTTTGTAGGATTCCGAGCAGCTGAACGCGCTGGCCGGCGGCCGCAGTCAGGTCATCGTCCGTGAGCTTGCCCCATTTTTCCTTGACCTTGCCAGTGAATTGCGACCAGTTGCCTTTGACTTGATCCCAGTTCATGATGATCTCCTTCGGTGTAAAGGTGGTTTAGGTATAGTCCTTCCCGCTCACGCGGGGGACTGGGCTTCCATGTTGATGCTCTTGGCGAGTTCCGACAACTTCCGATCGGCGGCCGCCTCTTCGTCCAGGGTTTCCTGAAGCAGTTGGGCAGCGTCATCAAAGCCGAGCAATTGGGCAAAGGTCCGCACGGTGCCGTAGCCGGCGATTTCGTAATGTTCAACGCGCTGGGCGGCGGCAATCAGGGCCGCGTCCTTCACGGGCTCCTCGCCTTCCGCCTCGATCATCTCCTTGCCTTCCTCGATGAGGCCCGTCATCGCTTTGCATTTTTTGCCTTTCGGGCTTTCCTCGAGCTGCTCGAAGATTTTTTCCAGCCGTTCCACCTGATGTTCCGTTTCGCTCAAGTGGTCTTCAAGCGCGGTCCGCAATTCCGCGGAGCCTGCGGCTTTCGCCATCTTCGGCAACGCTTTGACGAGCTGAGTCTCCGCGTTGTAGAGGTCCTTGAGTTCGTCCACGAACAGTTCGCGCAGCGAGTCGAGTTTCATAGCGTTTCTCCGTCGATCGAAATCGAGGTCAAACCTTGGCTTGTCGGAACGACCATCGCCCGAGCCGCGCCAACATTTCTTCGAAAGTGTTAAGCAATTCGTATGCCAGCCGCAGAAGTTAGGAGGCGCGAATTCGAGGTAACAGGAATGAGAAGTGTATTTCCTTATGCGGCTGCTACTTCAGATCGACGCTCAGCATTCGCAGCCGTCTCGATGAGTTGCTGGGTCTGGAGGAACGTGGCACACACGGAGCTTTCGCCGGCGTCTTTCAAATACAGCGTGCTGGCGTCGGTTCCAGAGTCCAGGCACCAACAGCAAACCAACATTTGGGCATTGGGAAAGAGCTTGTGAACCGTCCGGCCGGCGCCGCGGATTCGAGCCAGATTCTTTTTTGCCGAGGTTGAGATAACGACCAAAGTGGGCTCGAAATCATCACGCTGGGAAATTTGCTCGACCGGGTGATCGCCAATCGCGACGGTGGACCAGATCGCCTTGTCGGCGGACACCGTGTTCTTCAGCATCTCTATGATCAGATCATCGACGTCGTCATTGAACGGGAAGTCAACGACCAGGACGTGCGTTTTGATTGCTTCGTCGGTCTGGGGCAGCGTGTCAACTTCCTTGGGCGGGGGAACCAACACGTCCTGGAACACTTCGCGAACCGACTCGGTGATGGAGATGCGGTCCTGGTCACTCAATTCACCATGCCGATGATCGCTGCGCACCGCCAGTAGAGCGGGGATCAGCATTTCATCAATGAGCGCCGTGGCGGCATCGTCGAGATGGTCCTTGAGAAATTCTTCAGCCAAAGTGCTTGCTTCGATGGAATCACCGGCCAGGAGACGTTGATAGAACGCGTCAGGCTTATCGACGGCTTCGCCGTTCCCCATCAGAATCGCGAAAAAGCGCAGGCCCGGAAAGTGGTGACCCATGACGCAAATGCACGCGGTTAGCGGCGTGGACAGAATCAAACCGACCGGCCCCCACATCGTGGCCCAGAACAGCATCGCAACAACCTGGCCCGGGCCTGACACACCGATGCTGTGCCCAAAAACCAATGGTTCCACCAGGAACGCCTGCAGGATTTCGGCGACGACGAAGAACCCGGCCGTCAGAAAGAACGGCGTCCAGGTCGGCATGATCAGGCTGATTAGAAGCGGAAAGATCGCAGAAATCCAGCCCCCCAGGAACGGAACATACCGCAGCAGCGCCGACAAGCCGCCCCACACATACGGGTACGGAATGCCGATCAAGTAGAGCCCGATTGCCACGACGATTCCGAAACTCAGATTGATGAAGAGTTGCGAAAACAAAAAGCGGCTGACGCGCCGGCTGGCGTCGTCGAGGGCGCGCGTCGCGGTAACTCGATTGTCGGCGCCGAGCAATTGGATCACGCGATTACGCAGGTCCTCGCGGCGCATGAGCATCAGTCAGCGCCAGCACGAAGACCAGGACCGCATTCAGAAGGATCTCGCTCGCAGTCCCAGCCAGGGACTGCAGGACCGTGATGACAGGGATCTCGATCTTGGTCGCAATGGTCTCGTCTTGTTTCGCGGGTGCGACATTCTCCGCCGCGGGCTTTTTGCCGAGATTGTTGGCGAAATCAATCGCGCCTGTTATCCCCGAGTCCACCGTTGCCTGCCGCAAGGTGCCGATTTTCTCCGCGATCTGCGTCTTGTAAGCGGGAATTTCGTCAGCGAGCAATGCAATTTGCTGGAGGAACAAACTTCCAATGGCGATCAGAACCAGCATGGCTCCTACAAGAGATCCAGTGGACGCAGCCAATCGTGGAATTCCCCAACGCTCCATCCGCACCACGATCGGCGACAACACAAACGTGGCCAACACGGCGATCGTGAATGGGATCATCACGGGCCTGGCCCAATACAGGATCCCACCCACCAATGCCAGGCAACCGAGCAGATAAAAAGTGCGTCGCAATTCAGATTCGCCGGTCATGCTCGACTCTCCACTACACGCTGGCCTCGGTCACGCACGCATCGTGCCAATTGGTGCAAACTCTCCCCGTGAAATCGCGCTGGTTCTTCCCGTTGGGAGAAACACTTTTCCCACAAGTGCTGTTGACCCTAACGCGGCGGCGAAATCGCGAGCATTTCTTGCCCACGCTGATTGGCATAGATTTTGCGAAATCCACTTTCGGTGTTGACGCGGGATGCAACCAAATGTGGAGTGCGCCTGCGCGGCAAACTTGTAAGTGGGGAGGTTATCATGCACATTCCTATCACGAACAATACAGAAGGGGCCGGAACCGGAGTTGAAGAGCGGCCGCGCCAACAAGCGGAATCGGTTAGCGCTACGATCGCTGGCAAGGCCAGAGAGGCAGCGACGTTCATCGGAAATAAAGCTGAGCGTGCCACCGAAGCGATGGGCGCAGGCATGGAATCGCTCGGTGGTGCAATTCGCGACCGCGAGCCGACCGCCGCCATGCTCCACAACGCCGGCGAAACAGTCGCCAATAAACTCGAAGGAGGAGGCCAATATTTGGAGCAGCACGGCTTGAAAGGCATCGGCGACGACGTGACCGATCTCATTCGCCGCAATCCGATACCGGCTTTGCTGATTGGAGTCGGAGTAGGTATCTTGATCGCCCGAATCGCGGGAGGTGAAATCATGGCCGTCGATATCGAAGCCGAATCTGAAACGAAGGTTTCCACGCTGGTGGGCGGAATCGTCCTCGATGCTCGCCGTCTTTTCATGGAGCAGCTCACGCTGTTCCAGGTGGAGCTCAAGCACGACATAAATCGGGCCATGCAGGCATTCATGCCGCTTCTGGCGGGCATGATGGTCATGACGCCATCGGTCGTCCTCTTGGCGCAGCCGCTGCCTTCGCCGGAAACGCGCTGTTCCCCGAGATGCCGCTGTGGGCCACGTTCGCGATTGTCGGCAGCGGAATTGGCTTGACAGGAACGATTCTCGTCCTGTGGGGATTGACCCAATTGAATTCGGTCAAAATGACGCCCGATAAGGCACTTGAAGGCCTTAAGGAGAATTTGCAATGGAAGACGAAGAAGTAATTCGCCGACGCATGGAACGGACGCGCGAGTCGTTAACGGAGAAATTGGAAACGCTTGAAGACAAGCTCGTGGGCTCGGTGCACGAAGCCACGTCCGCGGTGCGCGAGACGGTTGCCAGCGTCAAAGACACGATGCATGAGAGCGTCGAATCGGTCAAGGAAGCCGTAGACATACCGGCGCACGTGCAACGGCGGCCCTGGCTGATGGTGGGTGGTTCGATTCTGTGCGGCTACGTGCTTGGTTCGCTTTTGCCTCGCGAAGGGGAAGTTCGCTCAAGGGCGCCAGGGCGAGCACCGGTGAAGCGCCCCCTGACGGGTAACGGCCATCACAAGCCGTCGCCGCTCCCTGAGCCCCCGGAATCCAAGCCGGAGGGGATCTTGGGCGTCATCGAGCCAGAGCTTCAACAATTGAAGGGCCTGGCACTGGGCGTCGCCATCGGCACTATCCGCGAACTGGTCGTCAAGGAGGTTCCACCGCACTTAAGCGATGAACTGCGTTCAATCATCGACGGAGTCACCCGCAAAATTGGGGGTGAGCCGATCAGCCAATCCGATTTGCCCTTTACCGAACCGGAGCCGGCCGCTCCCGAAACGCAAAAACCAAGCTCGCCCGCGGACGCCAGGCAACCACGGTGGTGATCTGTGATACCACCATTCTTGACAGCAATAACTCATAAGGAGAACGAATCATGGCTAGCACCACTTTTGATCCGCGTACCAGCACGGGCGCGGAACACATGGACAAGGCCAAGCAGGCCGGCGCGGACGCGCTAACCAAGGCCGGCGAAGCGGGCCGGGAGGCATATCAAGGCGCCAAAGAAACCGGCGCCGACGCTCTGAACAAAGTCAAAGATGCCGGGGGGGCTGCTCTCGGCAAGGCCAAAGAAGCCGCGGCCGCCGTTGGAGAAATGGCCACCGAAGCAGTTTGCGCCGTTGGCCAAAAAGCGGATAATATCACGGCATCCGCCGGTCATGAGATCCGCGACTTCGGCGACGCCATGGCCAAAAAAACGCCACACGACGGGCTGACCGGCGCCGCTTCCAGGGCGGTCGCTGAGGGCATCAAGGGCAGTGGCCAGTACCTCGAGCAGGCCAAGCTTAGCGGCGTGGCCCATGATGTCGAACAGGTCGTCAGGAACCATCCGGTGCCCGCGCTGCTGATTTGCTTCGGCCTTGGTTTTTACCTGGGCCGGGCTCTTAAGGATTGACCGCAGCCGGGCCACCGCGCTTCCGAACTGGGCGCGGCGGCCCTGGCAACCAAGACGCCAGCCTTTTTTCGGCGGGTCCGGTCTTAACCTAAAGACCGCGCCCTGCCGAACTTTCTCAACAGTTCTGCGGTTGTACGGAAGCGAGCATTCTTTTCAGCGCGGAGAATTCGATTGGCTTGGTAATATGGCAATCGAAACCTGCTTCCTTGGAGCGGCGGCGATCATTTTCCTGCCCCCAACCCGTCACAGCGATCATGATAATTTGATTCCCTCGTTCAGCGCGGATGCGCTGAGCCACCTCATAGCCGTTCAGCTTCGGCAGTCCTATGTCGAGAATTGCCACGTCTGGCTTAAAAATGGATGCAGCGCCCAGGGCCTCCATGCCATCATACGCCGTGTGCACGTCGTGGCCGAGAATGCGGAGAAGCTTCGCGAGGCCATTGGCGGCGTCCTTGTTGTCATCCACGACGAGAATGCGAAGCAGCGGCGCGCTTGCGAAAGATTTGTCGAGGTCAGAACTGGCATTAACTGGAGCGACGACGCTGTCCGGTGTTGTCGCCGGCAGGTTTACCACAAACTCACTTCCCTTGCCCGTCCCGGCACTGAAGGCGCGAACGGTGCCCCCGTGAAGAGCGATAAGACGCTGCACCAGCGTCAGGCCGATGCCGAGTCCGCCCTGCGAGCGCTCCAATGAATGATCGACCTGAGTGAACATGTCAAAGATATGCGGCAACATTTCCGCCGAGATGCCCACGCCCGTGTCCTTGACGCGAATGCTGACCCGATCATCAACCCGCTCGCCGGTCAACCAGATGTGCCCCCCCTCTTCCATATACTTTGCGGCGTTATTAAGCAGGTTTGACAAAACCTGAGCAAGGCGCACCCGGTCGGCTGACAGAATGATGGGCTCCGGCGGTAGGCCAATCGTAAGCTCGTGGCGATGCGTTTCCATGAGCGGCCGGCTCGCTTCGACCGCAAGCGCCACCACCGTCGCGAGCGAAACCTGCTCCTTCCGCAATTCAATTTTCCCACGCGTGATGCGCGAGACATCCAATAGGTCATCGACCAATCGGGTCATTTGATCGAGTTGCCGATCGACGACGTCGCGAGCCCATTGCACGTCGGGCAGTGCGGGGCCTTGGGTGCGCATGATGTCGATGGCGCTGCGGATGGGCGCGAGAGGATTGCGAAGCTCATGAGCCAGAATGGCGAGGAATTCGTCCTTGCGACGGTCCGATTCCTTGAGCGCCGACACCAGATTGGAATTCTCGATGGCAATCACCAGGCGGTGAGCCAGATCGATGGCCGCCTGAACATCGTCGGCTGTGTAATTGCGCCCAGACTCGGCAGTAGCAAAGGTCAATGCTCCGATCGTCTTGCTGCGGGAATGAAGCGGCACGCAAATATACGATCGCAAGCCCAGCACTTGAATCAACTTCAAATGTTCTGGATTTCGCAGCGACGTTGGCAGAAGTTCTTCGGTTATTTCCGCCGCCCAGTCCGGCTCGCGCGTGCGCAACACTTTCATGACACCAAAGGCATCCGACGGCTGGGGTGGATACTGGCGACGAATATCTTTTACCAGTTGAAGTTTGGCGGAATCGGCATGCATCAGCGCAAGCCGGCGTACCGAACCATCCGCCTCGGCCATGTCCACGGCGCACCAATCGGCAAAGACCGGCACCGCCAAGCGAGCGACCTTTTGCAAGGTGCTTTCAAAGTCGGTCAGTTCGGCAAGGACCGCGTTGACATTGGCGATAAATCGGGTCATGTGCTCGATCCGTCGCCTCGCCGAGATGTCGCGGCCGATCTTCGAGGCGCCGATGACCTGCCCGGTGGAATCACGGATTGGTGAGATCGTGACCGACACGTCAATGAGCCAACCTGATTTGTGCCGGCGAACCGTATCAAAATGGCCGATGCTCTCGCCGCGCCGCAGCCGCCGGAGAATCTCCGTTTCCTCCTCAAGCCGATCGGCAGGCAACAGGACGGTAATCGATTTGCCGATGACTTCCACCTTGGTGTAGCCGAAAATTCGCTCGGCCCCTTTATTCCAGCTGCGAATGATGCCGTTCAAGTCCTTGCTGACAATCGCATCGTCGGAGGATTCAACGATGGCGGCCAAGTTAAGTTGAGCTTGCTCGGCGTTCAACTGCTCGGTCGCGTCCCGGAAAACGACCACCAGGCCGACCACCTTGTCGCCGGACCGGATGGGCGAAGAGCCATAAATAACGGGAATGAAGGTGGCGTCTTTGCGGATGAACCAGTCGTGGCAGTCCTTCAAGGCGATGCCGTCGTGAAGGACGCGGAGCCCGGCGCACTGATCAGCGGGAAAGGGGGTGCCGTCGTGATGTTTGTAATGCGTGGCCTCATGCATTTTGCGGCCGCGAAGTTCGTCATTCATCCAGCCGAGCAATCTCTCCGCGGCCGGATTCATGTAAGTAACGCAACCCCGCGCATCGACGGCGTACAAGCCCTCGCCCATATTCGCCATCACGACGTCGTAGAAATCTTTGGCTCGGAGAAGCTCTTCTTCGACCCGTTGGCGGGCCAGCATAATGGTCTTGGCGTTCTTCAATGCCAAGGAGCGCAGCAAGTCCTCCTCACGCGAATCAGTCATAATCAAGCACCCCCGAGCTTTGTGCGGGCAAACGCCGTGCCAAGGGCCTGGGAAGGCTTCCGATGGGTGCCATAGGAATTGTCAACGGGACGTTGGGTGCAGAGTGCATAAGCATTCTGACGTTGGATATGGATGTGCTCACCGAACAAAATAACCAGGCAAGCTGCGCGCCTGGTTTATCTTAGCGATGTAATTCGTTGAATCCAAGATACACTGCTGCGTTGCAGTTTTGCATCATCGGCGAGATGCAGTCAACTTGGCAGATCGACTTGCTCATAATGTTCAAATCGGCGCTTCGGCGCCAACACGACGGCTGCCTCGCCCGGGATATGCCAGTTTTCATCGCTCTCAAGCGCCGCGTGGCCGCAGCCCCCGTAGCGGCCATCTTCGCTGGACCAAGCGACGGACCAGATCATGTTCTCCGGCGGCGCAAGCAATGGCTCGGGCGTTTCACGCAGCTTCAGATTGCACCCGAAATTCACGATCAGCAATCGATCGTCGCCGCCCTCCACGAAAAAACGCAGTACCAAAGCGTTTGGCCCTAGGACCGCTCCATCGACGGCACGAGGACGGGGCGAGCGAAAAGCGGGATCACTGCGCCGTAGCTGCAACAGATCGCGATAAAGAGCAACGCAGGCGGCATGGGAGTCGCGCTCGCGTTGATCGAGTTTGCAACGCTCGAAGGTGGCAAGATCGTGTGGGGCGGGAACTTGACCGACGAGCCGAAAGTTGACCATGCCGGCAAACTGGCTCAGGAACCGCTGCCGGCCCTTGGCCACCCACTGGGCCAGGTCGGGCTTGTGATCGGCGAAATAGTAAAAAGACCTGGAACTGCCAAACTCCTGACCCTGGAAAAGCATCGGCGTAGCCGGGCCTAGAAGCAGAAGGGCTGACATCGCCCGCCAGCGCCCGGGACTGGTTTGCGAATGCACGCGCTCTCCCCGTGGCGAGTTGGCGACCTGATCGTGGTTTTCGAGAAAGGTCACAAAGTTCGTAGGGGCCAAGTCCAATGCGGGATGCCCGCGCCGGGCTTTTTGCCAGGAGTAGCGCTGTCCTTGAAAGAGAAAGCCCCACTTGGCCGCCGAAATGAATTCTTGCGGCCTACCCAGGTGATCGCTGTAATAGGCGTCATTGCGGCCGGTGAGCGCCACGACCGCGGAGTGATGAAAATCGTCGTTCCAGAGGGCGTCGAGCCCATAGCCGCCCGCCTCGGGTGAGCGAACCATGCCGCCCGTCCTGGCGCTCATTCTCCCCTACGAGGAACGTGTGCCGGTTCTTGCCGGCAGCGCGGACCCGCGCACTGATCTCAGCCAGGATATGCGGCGAGGAAGCATCGAAAATCTGCTGCGTGGCGTCCAGGCGCAGTCCATCCAGGTGAAATTCCTCAATCCAGTATTGAGCATTGGCCAGGAAGTATTCGCGCACGGGGCCGGCGTCGGCGCCGTCGAAGTTGATGGGATCGCCCCATTCATTCTTGTACCGTTTGCTGAAGTAGCTGTCCGAAAAGTGCGGCAGATAATTGCCGTCCGGGCCCAAGTGATTGTAAACGACGTCGAGAATGACGCCCATGTCAAGGGCATGGGCCGCATCGACCAAGCGGCGGAAATCATCGGGGCTGCCGTAGAGGCGCGTTGGGGCAAAGAGATTGACGCCGTCGTAGCCCCAGCCGAACTGCCCCGGGAAATCGGCGACCGGCATCACTTCCAGGATCGTGATTCCGAGATCCGCCAACGCCGGCAATTCACGCTGGGCCGCGGCCCAGGTGCCTTTTGGCGTGAATGTGCCGATGTGCATCTCGTAAATGACACGCCGGTCGGTCGGCACCCCGGACCACGCTTCATCGGTCCAATGAAAGGCGCTCGCATCGACGACCTGAGACGGACCGTGCGGACCGTGCGGCTGGAATCGCGACGCTGGATCGGGATAAAGCTCGCCGCCGCCATCCAGGCGGAATCGGTATTGCGAATCTGGTTTCGCTTCTGCAACAAGGCCGCTGAAATAGCCTCTTCCTTCGGGAGCGAGCGTTTTTGCCGGCGCATTTTCCAAGATCAATTCAACACGCGAACACTTCGGCGCCCAGACGCGGAATTGAACTCCGCCGCTCGTGGCGATGGCTCCGATGGTGAATTTGTTCGCACTCATTGCCAACCAGCTAATGCCTTAATTGCTTGCGCATTGGAGCTGCGCATTTTTGGGAAGCCGCGGGATCAGTCAAGCAGATTGTTGTTGCGGCGCCGTCGTCCTCCAGGAGCGCAGCACCTCCGCGACGCTCCAGGCCTGGGCTACACATCCTCGCGGCGTGAACGGCGGTTCCGCGTCGCAGATTTCGCTGATCGAGCCGATGCATTCTTCGCCGAGATGCGCCTCAAAGCCTTTCAGGAAGCGGCGGGCGCCTTGCCGATCCTCTGGATGAACGCGAATCCATGCGTCAATGAATGGCCCAATCAGCCAGCACCATACCGTACCCTGATGGTAGGCGGCATCGCGGGCCCTTAGGTTGCCGAAGTATTTCGCCTTATACTCGGGGCTTCCCGGAGCCAGGGAGCGCAAACCCACCGGCGTCAACAGGCGCTCAGCCACCACCTTGAGCACGGCGGGCCAACGTTCCTTATTCAGGACCGGATTAGGCAGCGAAATCGCGAAAATCTGATTGGGCCGACAGGAGCCATCCGCCCCTTTCTCGCCGTCAAGGACGTCGTACAAATAGCCGCCGTCGGCGAACCAGAAGCGCTCGTTGAAGGAGCGCTCTGTCGTATTCGCCATTTCGGCCATTTCACGTGACCGCTTTTCATCTTGGTTCCGCAACCACTTTTCCATGAGCCTGAGCGCATTGTACCAGAGGGCGTTGATCTCGACCGCCTTGCCGCGCCGCGGCGTGACCACCCAATCGCCGACCTTGGCGTCCATCCACGTAAGCTGATAGCCCTCCTGTCCCTGACGCAGCAAGCCGTCGTGCGGATCGACGCCGATGCCGAAGCGCGTGCCGCGGCGATGGTGCTCGATGATGTCCACGAGGGTGGGCATGAGCAGATGCAGCGTGCCGTGGTCCTGGGTGTAAGCGAGGTAGCGGTCGAGTGCGTGAAAAAACCAGAGCGTGGCGTCGGCTGTGTGGTACAGGCCATCGCGCTTGCCTTCGGGAAACATGTTGGGAATCAGGCCGTCGCGAACGTAATGGGCGAAGGTGCGCAGGATGTAGCCAGCTTCCATGTGTCGGCCGGTTGTCAGCGTCAAGCCTTCGAGGCTGATCATCGTATCGCGGCCCCAATCGGTGAACCAGTGATAGCCGGCAATGACGGTGCGCACTTCATCGCCGGCGGCATGGGCGCGGGCGGCTTCGTCGATGCGACCGCCCGGCGTGATGATGAATTGATCACCGGCCAGTACCAGTTGCCCAGCTGGCCCGCTGCGAACGCTGGCATCCGCGTCATCCAAGAGGCGCTCACGGCGATGACGCTCCGCATTCAGAGCTTCCGCCGGCCTGAGTGCCAACATGGTGTCCCACGTCTCCGTGGAACCGATGAGCGTCACATCATCGTCGGGAGTCAAATCGGCGCGAAAGTACCCCGGGCTCCACAAGCTGCCGTGCGATTCGTAGCCGCGGCTCTCCTCCACGCGATAGCGCAGGTTTTCGAGTAAGGCAATCTCCAGCGTGAAAGCCTTGCGGCGCCCTTGCAAGAACAAACGCAAGGGCGGCAGGTTGGAGCCAGCCACGCTGATTTCGTGCCGATGCTCATGCGAATGAAGCGAATAGGCTCCGTAGTGTACGGACCCAACCGGCGCGTCGTAGGGCCGAAAATGCAGTGCAGGCCGGAGCTTGAGTCGGACTTTCTCCTTGCCCTCGACCAGGCGATAATTGACGTAAACGGTGTTCTGCTGGTGCGGCATGAAAATGCGTTTCTCCACCGCGGCGCCGCCGGCTTCAAAGCGCCACACAGGCAGACCCATCTCGAGACGGAACGACTTCAAGAAGGGCACGCCGGGCAATTCGAGCGACTGATCCTTGCGTTCCTCGCCGCCAAACAGCGCCTTGGAGCCGTCGCTGAAGCGGAGCAACTCCGTGAGATGATTCAGCATGATATGCCGGCCCAGGGGCGCCGGCAGGGCCGCGATCAGCAAGCTGTGATAACGCCGCGACATGACGCCGGCAATCGTGCCGCACGCGTAACCTCCCAGACCATTGGCCACCAGCCACTCACGACTCAACTGCATCTCGGTTTCGGAAAATTCCGGATTCACTGACGGCATTTGTAGTACGCAGTCCGGCATAGCTCGTGGTTCTCCAAAACAAGGCTCGGCAACAAGGCAGATGCAAAATGAATGCCGCACTGACAGCGCCAAGGGCCTCGCGGTACCGGCGCTTCGGTATATCATTTGCTGAAAGCCCGGCAGGCACTAGCCGCAGATCATTACAAGGAGAACCAACGTGGCGAATCACTCAGGCAAAACCGAGACAGCGGGGCCGGTCACGCGAAAAGAGCTAATCCATTTGCTCAACGAGGATCTGGCGCGGGAGTATCAGGCGATCATTGCCTACGTGGTGTATTCTCAAGTCCTCAAGGGTGCCCCTTACATGAATATTGCTGCCGAACTTGAAATCCATGCCGGCGAGGAGCTTCAGCACGCCTTGACCATCGCCAAGCAAATCGATTACCTGGGCGGCATGCCGCAGGTGACGCCGAAACCGGTCAAAACCTCGGAAAAGGCCGAGGATATGCTGCGCTTCGATCTCGACAATGAGAATGAGACGGTCCGCAACTATCGGCAACGCCTTCGCCAATGCGAAGCGCTTGGAGAATACGCGATGGCCGAACAGATTCGTATTATCTTGGTGCAGGAACAAGATCATCAAATCGCGCTGGCAACGGCCTTGGGGATCGACGTCCCCGATGTCGGCAATGCCGAACCGCACTGAACGCGACACCTGGAGGCTGCATGCGTATTTGGCCGGGACGGCCCTATCCTCTTGGGGCAACATGGGACGGGGCGGGCGTCAATTTCGCCATCTTCGCGGAACACGCCAGTAAGGTCGAGCTCTGCTTGTTTGACTCCCTTGACGCCGCGACGGAAACGGAGCGAATCGCATTTCGTCATCAGACGGACCTGGTGTGGCACGCCTACTTTCCCGAGTTGCTGCCCGGCCAACTCTACGGCTATCGCGTGCATGGGCCTTATGAGCCGGCCAAGGGCAATCGCTTTAATCCGCACAAGGTATTGCTCGATCCGTATGCCAAATCCATCGGCCGCGCCGCCCGATGGGACGACGCCCTGTTCGGTTACAAGGTGGGAGACGCGGAACAGGATTTGTCCTTCGACGACCGCGATAGCTCGAGCTTCGCCCCGCTCGGCGTCGTCATCGATAGCTCCTACACCTGGGGCGACGATCGCCCGCTGCGCATTCCCTGGCATAAAACCCTCATCTACGAATTGCACGTCAAAGGCTATACGCAACTCAACCCAATGGTGCCCGAGAAATTGCGTGGTTCCTATGCCGGCCTGGCGTCCGAATCCGCCATCAAGCACTTGCAAGATCTCGGCGTGACGGCGGTTGAGCTTCTGCCCGTCCATCATTTCTTGAACGATCGCTATCTGGTTGACCGCAAGCTGACGAACTACTGGGGCTACAGCACGCTGGGCTACTTCGCGCCGGAGCCTCGCTATGTGGCGACGAGCATTGCACAGGATGCCGTCCAGCAATTCAAGATGATGGTGCGCGCCATGCACGCCGCCGGCATCGAAGTCATCCTGGACGTCGTTTACAACCACACCGCCGAAGGAAATCAACTGGGGCCGACACTTTCTCTGCGCGGCATCGACAACACTGCTTATTACCGTCTCTCGCCCGAGGACCCTCGCTACTACATGGATTTCACCGGGTGCGGCAACACGCTCAATATGACCCATCCCCGCGTGCTCCAGCTCATCATGGACAGCCTTCGCTACTGGGTCACCGATATGCACGTCGATGGCTTCCGCTTCGATCTTGCGTCCACCCTGGCCCGTGAACTCTTCGAAGTCAACCGCCTCGGCGCCTTCTTCGACATCATCCATCAGGATCCGCTTCTTTCGCAGGTCAAGCTCATCGCCGAGCCCTGGGACGTGGGCCCCGGCGGCTATCAGGTGGGCAACTTTCCGCCCGGCTGGACCGAATGGAACGGCAAATATCGCGACTCCGTCCGCAAATTCTGGAAAGGCGACGGCGGCCAGGTCTCCGAATTCGCTACCCGCCTCGCCGGCAGCAGCGACCTCTACCAAGACGATGGCCGCAAGCCCTACAACAGCATCAATTTCATCACCTGCCACGACGGCCTCTCTCTCGAAGATCTGGTGAGCTACAACAGCAAGCACAACGAAGCCAACGGCGAGGACAACCGCGACGGGACCGATGACAACGCTTCTTGGAATTGCGGCGTCGAGGGTCCGACCGATGACGCCAGCATCATCGGCCTGCGCGAACAGCAGAAGCGCAACTTCATCGCCACCCTCGTGCTTTCGCAAGGCGTGGCCATGATTCGCGGCGGCGATGAATTGAGCCACACGCAAAAGGGCAATAACAACGCCTACTGCCAGGATAATGAGACCACCTGGCTGAACTGGGATCTCGATGAACGCCGCCAGCATTTTCTCGCCTTTGTGCAGAAAATAATTCGCCTCATGGCGACGCAACCGGTCTTCCAGCGGCGCAAGTTTTTCAAGGGTCGCGCACTGCGTGGCTCGGACATCAAGGACATTTCCTTCCTCGGCCCTGGGGGCGCGGAAATGTCCGATGAGGATTGGCAGACCGGCTACACGAAATGCATCGGCGTGCGACTCGCCGGCGACCGCGTCGATGACGAGACCGATCACGGCGAGCCGATCGTCGGCGACACCATTCTGCTGCTTCTGAACGCCCACCACGAGCCGTTGGCTTTCACGCTTCCGGTGACCAACGTGGGCCAGTGTTGGGAGCAAATGCTGGATACCGCGAACGACGATGCGGATCGCGCCGTCCTGCACGGGAACCATGAATTTCAACTGACAGGCCGTTCGCTGGCGATTTTCCGAACCCGCTCCTGCGAACCCGGCGACATGGTTCCCGTGGCGCAACTCGACGCAATTGTTAAGGAGATGAGGCCGCCCGGAGCGGGTCGGCCACCTCTTGATTAGCTTGGACCAGATGCATAAAGGTTTGCGCAGCGACTTGCCTTGGATTTGGCAATTTGCCCGTCACCAGGCGTCGCGATCATTTCGGGTGGCCGCTCGGGTCAAGAAACCAAGTACGGCGACGAAAAGCGCCGACCCAATGATCGACCAAATGATGGGAAAATGCACTTCGCCGATGTCGAGCATTAACAATTCCGGCAACGACATCGCCCTGGCCAGCCACATGCCGAGCAGTGCGCCGATGAAGCCCAGCGCAATCGACATCAGGCATCCGCCGCGCGAATAGCCGCTGATGGCCATACCGAGCGAGCCACACACGGCGGCCACGATCAAGAGGATAATCACGTCAAGGATACTCATTTGGCACCCCTCGGTCATTGGGAACAAATCGAAAAACAAAAAGCAAGAATCATGCCGACGCGACTGAATGGATTGCGCGATATCCCACGATTTGAGCAGAATTGGAACGTGGGTTGCACAACTGGTGGGTGTAAGAAATCGTCACGTTGCCCTAACCATGTAAGGAGGTGTACGATGCGGAAGTTCCTGTTGTCGCTCGTTGCCGCCACTTTGATGTTGGGTGCCGTTTGCTCGACGGCGGATGCCCGGTGGCGCGATCGCCGGGCCTATTGGGGCTATGGCTATCCGGCCTATTACGCGCCCGGGTACTATGGCGGGTACTACAGCTATTATGGCGGTCCCGGTTACTATTACCCCGGCTATTATTACGAGCCCGGCTGGGGCTGGCGCTGAACTTTGTGTGGCTCGCAGCACTGGAATTTCGACTGCCAAAGCTGCGAGCGACATTCGCGAAGGAGGCCTGGTATGAACGTTAAAGCCTATGCCATCGTGTCGAGCGTGATCTTTGCGGTGATTGCGATGCTGCACCTGGTTCGGCTCATCGGGCAATGGCCGGTGGTCATCGATGGGCGGCCCGTGCCGATGTGGGCAAGCGTTGTCGGCCTTGTGGTGGCCGGCCTGCTGAGCTTCGCCGGATTTTGGTCCGTTCGGCAAATTCATCGATTCCTGGCGTGAAAGGGAGTTTGCCCAGTGGGCGCGTGCGTTTTGCGCAGCGTTCAGCAATTCATTGCGCACGAGGGCGCACCATGTTTCGTTTCCTTGGCGCGGCAATCCGGCGCACGTGGCCTTGCTGGTTGATCGCCTGGGGTATCGTGTACGCGATTCTTTTTGCGACCGCGCCCTCCTGGGACCGAATCGCGCAGGACACCGAGTTCACTTTCCTGCCCAGTGACGCTCCGACTCGCCGGGGTCAAGCGCTTTTCGAGCGTGCATTCCTCGACGACAAGCAACTCAGTAACATCGTTGTGATCGTCAGCCGCGCCGGCGAAGAATTGCGCACCGGGGATTGGACGTTTATCGAAGAGGTCATGAAACCAGCTTTCATGCAGCTTGCGGACGAGCAGGGCGGGCTGGCGGACAAGCAAAGCGGCGACTCTGCGGGCAAGAGGACGTCGATCATTGCCGACATTCTCATTCCGAGCAATTCGGGCAGCGGCATTTTGCTCGTCAGCGATGATCGCCAAGCTGCAATGGTGGTGATTCAATTGACCACGGAATTGCTCGAGGAACGAAACTGGCCCATAATTGAAAAAGTCCAATCGCTGCTCTGGGACTGGCGCGAAAAAGGCCAGGTTCCCGCCGGATTGAACCTTGATGTTAATGGAAGCGCCACGGTAGGCCGCGATATGCTGGTCGGGCAGAATCAAAGCGCGCGCAAAACCGAGTTCTGGACCATCGTTTTCGTCATCTCGATTCTGATTGTTGTTTATCGCGGCGCGAATCCTGGCCATCATCCCGCTTGCCTCGGTGTTCATGGCGACGCAGATCGCGAGAAGCTTGCTGGCCCATCTGGCCGAGGCGGGCGTGGTTGTCGTGTTTACAGGAATTGAAATCTATATCACGATCATCTTGTATGGAACTGGCGTGGATTATTGCTTGTTCTTGATCGCCCGCTACCAGGAAGAGCGTGAACGAGGGACGGATTGTGGTGAAGCGATCGCCGAAAGCGTCGCGCACGTCGGTCCAGCGCTCACGGCCAGCGCCGCCACGGTCATTTTCGGGATCGGCATGATGATTTTCGCCAGGTTCGGCAAATTCCACGACGCAGGCATCGCCATCGCATTCAGCCTTGCCGTGAGCTTGTGCGTGGTGCTGACATTCACGACGTCGCTACTGCGCCTGGCCGGTCGCTGGGCGTTTTGGCCACGAGCGCTCTCGGCAGCCGACCCGAGTGCAGAGCTGGGCAACTTACGGGCCGAGCCAGCCTGGTTGGCCAAGCATCTTACCTGGTTCTCCTGGGACGCTCTCGTAAACGCTTTGATGCGTTGGCCGGCGCTCATCTGGCTTGTCAGCGTCATTATGCTGGCCCCATTGGCGGTCGGCGGCATGCTTTACGGTGATTACGTCGATTACGATTTTGTCCGCCGCCTGCCGCCGACGGCGCCAAGCGTGGCCGGCACCAAAGCCCTTCAGCAACATTTTCCCCAAGGCGCCGCGGGAATCGTCACCGTGCTGATCTATGATCCGGAGCTCGATTTTCTCGTTCACGACGGCATCGGACAGATCGAGATTGCGAGCTTGACCGATCAAATTCGCAAACAACAAACGACGCTACAGCTGGCAGACATCCGCAGCTGGTCGCGCCCGCTGGGCATCGGCTGGGCTGCTCGCCAGGCCTCTGCCGCGCCGTTGAAGGAAATCGAGCTGGGCCAAAAACAAGCTCTCCATTATTACGTTAGCGACGCCGGCGGCCTCAAAGGCCACGTCACCCGCCTGGAACTGGTCATGCTACAGGACCCATTGTCGCGCCAGGGGATCGCCGCACTCGACAAAATCGAGCAAACGATCCGCGCGGAGTTGTATGGAAATCTTCGGCACGCCCAACTTTATTTTCTCGGCACCACCGCCGACATGCGCGATATGCGGCACGTCACCCGCAGCGACCAAATTCGCATCGAGATTCTCGTTATTGCCAGTGTTTTGACGATCCTGATCGTCTTGTTGCGTCGTTCCCTTGTTTGCCTATATCTCATGGCAAGCGTGCTATGGAGTTACTTTGCCGCTCTGGGCGCGACGCTCGCGGTGTTTTGGTGGCTGGATCCAGCGGGCTTCGTGGGCCTGGACTGGAAGGTGCCCGTTTTTCTATTCACCATCCTGGTGGCGATCGGCGAAGATTACAACATTTTCCTGATGACCCGGGTAGCCGAGGAGCAACGGGCCCACGGCCCGATTGACGGCATCCGGGCGGCGCTGCTTCGCACCGGCCGCGTCATAACGAGTTGCGGCATCATCATGGCCGCCACCTTCGCATCGCTTCTCACCGCCTCGGTGCAAGATTTGCAGCATCTGGGATTCGCCCTGGCGTTCGGCGTCCTTCTGGACACCTTTATCGTACGGCCGATCTTGGTCCCCACGTTTCTGCTGGTTCTCGAACGGGGAAGAATCGTGTGGCACCGTTTATCGCTCATTCTCGAACGGGAGAAAGACCAACCGGCGAGGACGGGGCCGCCATAGCAATGGCTCGGACCATGTGCGTTGTCCGTTGCGAACCGACAAGCCGCGTACGGGCAGCCACTACGACCGTCCCTGCCGACGCCTCATCAATGAACGGGCCGAATCCGCAGGCCTATTGAAAGCCAAGCCCGATTGGAATCGCGAGATTCGAATTTTACAATCGTTAATGGGTGTGATCCTTGAATTGAAGTTCATCAATCTTGGCAGCCAAATCGAAAACCAGAATCCGGACGTGGCATCTAGTTCCCAAAATCAGTGATCTGGACGACACGGTATCATATCACGCAGGAGTTGTCATGGACCAGCAAGCCGTTATGAATTCAATGGCCCCGGCCATCATTCAAGAATTGGAGAACCGCCTTCAAGCACGCCTGAGCGGCCGCGTGCGCGGCTTGCAAATCATCCACTTCAACTGCGGCATCATCTTGCGCGGCGTCACACAAACCTATCATGCCAAGCAAGTCGCGCAGCACGCTCTCATGGCGGAAACCTCCGTGCCCATTTTGGCAAATGAGATCGAGGTTTGCTGAACCGGCGTCGATTGCCGAGTCGGGGCTTGATTCCTATTGTTCCCTGTGGAGATCCGATCCGTACAGGGACACGACGATGGAACCGATCAACGACCCCGGCATTATGCATAGCGTGACGATTCTGTTCACGACGCTGATCGTCCTCATCCTGCAACTGGCTGCGCTGGGTTTTCACTGGCTTCTTTGGATCGTCTGGGCCGCGTGGTGTCTGTGGGCCGTCAATTGGAAGAAGACGCGCCACGTGCTGGCGATCGGCGGTTGGGCGCCGGCGACGCTATTGCTTTTGCTGATCGCCATCATCTGGTCCCGCCTTGCCACGACGCCGCTGCCGGGCTTTAGCTGGCTGCCGAATTTCTGGTGGCAGACTGACTTATGTCAGTATGCTCGCCGCCATCGCCATGTTCTGCGGTTGGCTGCAAGGCGTCTTTCACTGGACGCCGCACCACATCAATCTCGACCCGCCGGCGCCCGGCCAAGGGCACGATCACGCGCATGGGCATCACTGATCGTGCCATGCGAGCTTGTCGCTACGAATCCGCCTTCTTGCGTTTCCCTTTGAGCCGGGCCAACTCTGCCTCGGCGGCCTCGGCGCGGCGTTTTTCGGAGAGCATTTGCTCGCTTGCCGACGGAATGATGTTGCCGTCCTTGTCAAAGAAGCGCGGGTAGGTCGCCTGCTTGCCCTGGTACTTGCCTTTCCATAGCCCCAGCCAAAGGCCGAGTTGCTGCGACCATAGCCGGCCCTGCCCGTCGAATGGAATTTCATGGTAGCGCTGCTCGTCGTTCAAACGCCAGCCTTCGAGTTTTTTCTTGTCCGGGTCATAGATGAAGTATTCGCTCGTCTTGAAGATTCGCTCGTAGGTTTTTTTCTTGATGCCGTGATCTTCCTTGGCCGTCGTGGGCGAGGAAAGCTCGATGATGATGTCGGGATAGCGGCCACCTTCCTCCCAGACGGCCCAGTAGGGGCGAGGCGGATTCAGAGAGGCTTCCCAGACGAAAAAGAAATCGGGGCCACGGAAATCCTGATCGCGTGCTTGTTTGGCGTTGAAATAGATGAACATGTTGCCGCCGACAAAGTAGTCGTCCCGGCCGTGTAGATGAATCCCGACCGACTCGATGAGCAGCGTCATGGCCAGGCGATGCCAATCGCTTTCCAAGGGAACACCGTCCTCTTCGATGAGGTTCGCGGGAGGCCGCGCCTTCCGCGAGGCTCGCGCCGTGGCTGTTGACATATCGTTCCCCGATCCTCGGTTTTATCGCAGTGAAAATTCCTTCACTAGAAACTCCTGCGATTGCTTCCAACTCTCCGCAGCCTTGACGAATTCGACCGGCAACGGACGCACGGAACGCGCCCCTTCAAGGTGCTTGATCGCTTCGAGCCTTACTTGCGGGTTGAGCGGAATCTGCCGGCTCTCGGATTGGGCGAGCTTGATTTCGACCTCCGGGCTCAGGAGAAAATCGATCAATTTCTTGGCGCCCTCGGGATTCGGGCAGCCCTTGATCATGGCGACCGTGTTCGGGATGAAAAGCGTGTCGCCGTCGGTGAAGATCATTTTGACGGGTCGGCCGGCTTCGATCTCGGCGACCGCATCGTCCGTATCGGTCAGGCCGACGGCAAACTGCCCCTTGACAACGCCGTCTGCGACCTGCTTGTTGCCCGGCATCATCTCGATGCCGTTGGCGTGCAGCTTGCGGTAGAAATCGCTGGCCTTCTCCGCGCCCCAGGATTGGAATAGGCAGGCGGCCTGCGTCGCCGTGGTGCCGAACATCGGTTTGGCCATCGCAAGCTTGCCCTTGAAACGCGGTTCGGTCAGGTCCCACAGCGTCTTCGGATAATCTTCCTTCTTCATCTTGTCCGTGTTGACGAGCACCGCCCGTGCCCGGGCGGCGAATGCGGTCCACGTATGATCTTTCGCCTTGCAATCGGCAGGGTAGGGGGCTGACGACGGGCTGGCGTAGGGCTGGAGAATCCCCTTTTGCTCCAAATAGATTGTCGCCAGGATTTCGTTGTTCCAGTGCACATCGCAGCGCGGTTGACCGGCCTCACGGATGAGATCTTCCTTGAGCGCGACCGCCTTGTTTGCTTCCTTGTCCCAGCGCACATCCACCTTCAGGCCGCTCTGTTTCTCGAACTCCTTGAGAATGCTGTCCGCGAACTCCTGATCGTGGGCACAATAAACAACCACACGCTGGCTTGCGTCATGTCGGCAACCGGACGTGAAAGGAATCACGCTACAAGCCAACAGCAAAAGAATCACGAGCCGCGCACGCGGTAAGCGGACGGGCGAGAAACCGCTTACTTCGTGCGCGGCTCTTGGAAAAATACTCATGTAAAGAACCTATCAGGTGGCGGTGGCCGCGATTTCAGGCCGCAAGGAATCGCGCGGCGAGAAGAACTTGACGAGGCGGACTTCGTTGCCCTTGTCGTTGTAGGACATGTGATCGACGAGGCCGCGCGACATCATGATGCCGAACCCGCCTTCGCGGATGCCGAGCGCTTCGCGGACCATCATGTGGCCGACGGGGTCGTCGGGATTAGCCGCATGGGGAAGGTTCTCCGGATTGAATCCCGGCCCGGTGTCCTTGATGTCGATAGTGATTTTTTCCGGATCGATACGATAATCGACGGTGACGATGCGTTCGGACTCTTTGTGATGCCCCCACTCGATGGCGTTGGTGCCGAGCTCGCGCACGGCAGTGGTGAGATGCTTGACCTGCTGTTGCGATAGGCCGCTAAAGAGAAATAGCGAGCCGAGCAAATGGTTGAGCTCTTCGAGATAATGCGTGTCGCTTTGCAGATTGAAGCGTATTTCCCCTTTGGTGCCATTGCGTTTGAGATCGTCGAGCCAATCGAACGCCTGACGGATCGCCTGATTGAGTGTGTCCGCGGTGAACGGTTTGGTGAGATACGTGTTAGCGCCCACTTGCAAGCCGTGGACCTTGTCTTCCTGCTCCGCAAGTGCGGTCGTCATGATGACGGGAATGAGATTCGTTTCACGGTCGAGCTTGAGCGTTTCGCAGATGGCGTAGCCGTCAATGTCGGGGAGCATCAAATCGAGCAGGATCACGTCGGGGCGATTCTTGCGGGCCCACTCAACGGCATCTTTGCCTTCGACTAGATGCGTCGGCTCGAAACCCCAGTGGCGCAGGTGTTCGGCCAAGATGTGGCCCAACTCCTGCTCATCTTCGACGATCAAAGCCTTGCGACTCATGACATCCCTCGCAGCGTAAGGAGAGATCCGATTGCAGCTATTGTTTCATTTCCAATGGCGGCGGTCAAGTAGGTGGCGATGATTTGTCCGGCGAGCCGAGCCCCATAAGGGGCCGGTTGAACCGGGCGCAACGCGGCCCCTTATGGTGCTCGGCGACAGATTCACGACCGAAACGCGTGTTCCGCCGCCGGGAATTGGCCCTCGCGCACCTCACGGCAAAACTGAGCAACCGCCGAAGATATCATCGCGCCGACGTCGGCGTATAGCTTGACGAAGCGGGGTCGCATGTCGGAATAGAGGCCGAGCATATCGTGCGTGACGAGGACTTGCCCGTCACAGCCGGCCCCCGCACCGATGCCGATCGTCGGCGCCTTCACCGCGGCCCGGATCTTCTCTGCCACCTCAATTGGCACGCATTCAACCACGATGGCGAAAACCCCCGCCTGATCGATTGCGCGAGCATCATCCACAATTTTGGCCGCATCGCGCTGCACGCGGAAACCGCCGAGTTGGTGCACCGATTGCGGCGTCAGGCCGACGTGCCCCATCACGGGGATGCCGGCGCCAACAATGGCTTCGATGGCGGCGACGCTGCGTCGGCCCCCCTCGAGCTTGACCGCGTGGGCGCCGCCTTCCTTGACCAGCCTGCCCGCACTCTCCAGCGCCTGCTGCGGGCTTACCTGATAGCTCATGAAAGGCAAATCGGCGACCAGCAAGCTGTGCCGAACGCCGCGCGCCACCAGCCGCGTGTGATAAATCATCTCCTCGAGCGTGACGCGCAGTGAATGCGGCTCTCCCTGCATCACCATGCCGAGCGAATCCCCGACGAGGATTGCGTCCACGCCGGCGTCATCGAGAAGCCGGGCCATCGTGTAATCGTAGGCGGTGAGCACGCTGAGCGGAACGCCGCGCGACTTGGCGGCGAAGAAATCGGGGGCGGTCATCGGCCGGCGTTCCTTCGCGCCGACGCCGTTCGCCTGGGTCTTGCTGGCTGTTGACGACATGAACAACTCCTGGAAACCTGGGTGAGTCGGCTTCGCAATTATTATAGTCCGCTACACGGCGACGCGGAACTATAATAAGGGAACATAGAACATCGGGTCCATGCCCAAAAAGGGGTGATGCGAATCTCGAAAGATGATACCATTGGCTGCTTGTGAAAACGCCAGAATGGAAGCGATTTTCCGCACGGAGGACGGGACATCATGGAGATCCGCATGGAAAGCAAGAAAGCCCCCGCGCTGAATGGGCTCGAACCAGTGCTCGTCGAGATCCAGCAACGCTTGCAGGCCCGTCCCAAAGAGTGGCTGCAATTGTTGCAGCAGAACCCAGCCGAGTTCGCCAACCTGGAAAAGGAAATCCATCACGCCTTCGAGCAGATGGCTGACCGCGTCGTTGCGGGGTTATTGGCTCAAGCGACCAAGCCTGCCGAGTTCGCTGACGACGCTAAAAAAAAGTGATCCCCGTTGAAACGCCGCGGAAATTTCGGCGTGGACAAATGCGTTCACGTGGCGTGCGTTTGTTGGGCGGCTTAATGATCTATGTGACGACGCTGTATTTTAGCCCGGCACTACGCACCGGCAAAGGACGAGGCAAAAAAGGCTCTGGGTTGTATCCGGAGTTGGGCGTGCTGGGCATTCAAGAAGGCAAAAGCCCGGCCTTGGTACGTGAAATCGGTCGCCTGAGCGCGTTGTTGCCCTCGTATGAAACCGTGCGTGAAGAACTGGCGGAACGCGGTCTGCACCTGAACATCAAGGAAGTGCATGGCATCGGTCAACACGCCGGTCAAGCAGCCTTGACCTATCGACGCCGGGAATTGGAACTCTATCGGGAAGGGAAGTTGGCCGCGAGTGCTGGGCCTGGCAAACGGATCGGAGCCATGATCGACGGCGGCCGCACGAAATTGCGTAAGACGACACGCAAGCAGAAGGGCCCAGGGAAAGCGAAAACGCAGAAACGACGCTATAAGACCGAGTGGCGTGAGCCGAAGCTGGTCATCGTGTTTGAGATGGACGAGCAAGGCCGCATGAAGAAGGGAACCAAGCCGATCATCGACGGCAGCTTTCAGGGGCCGGACGAAATCATGGAAGTGTTGGCCATGCGGTTGCACCAGTTGGGAGCGACGCAAGCCGAGGTGGTGGCGTTCCGAGCGGACGGGGCGCCGTGGATTTGGGATCGTCTGGAGTGGGTGATCAAGCGTCTGGGCTTGCGTGAGGCGCAAGTTTCATTGGGCTTGGATTGGTGCCACGCGGTGCATCATATCAGTCTGGCCTTGGAACCGCTGCTGAAGGATGCCGAGCGCAAGCGTGTGTTCAAGAAGCTGCGGAAATGGTTGAAGCAAGGCCGTTGGCAGCAAGTGGTCAATGAGTTGTACAAGCTGCTCGTGCTTGCCGAGTTGTCCGACGAATCGGCGGTGTTGACGGCGATCAGCTATTTGGAGCGACACGGCGAAGAAGGCCATCTGGCTTACGCGCGGTTCCGTCGGCGCAAGTTGCCGCTGGGCAGCGGTGCGATCGAAAGCGCGGTGCGTCGGGTGATCAACCTGCGGATGAAGGGGAACAGCATTTTTTGGAAAGAAGCAAACGCGGAGGCCATGCTGGTGTTGCGTGGTTTGGTGCTGAGTCGTCGGTGGAAAGAAGTGTTTGCAAAGATGACGGTGAGTTTGGCGCATGATCGCCGACTGAATTGGGAATGGCAATCGCCGAACATGGTTGCGGAATTGAAGGCGGGCATCGCGATCCTGCCACCCAAGCCGCAACCTCATTCACAGAAACCTTGTTACGCCGCAGCTGCGTAGCCGCATTTGGGCCATGGGCCCTAGAACATCAGTTGAAACCGGAGGCGCTGGCGTGAAGAAGTTTCTTGCCACGGGAGTGTCCTCAATCGTCGGTCTGCTCGTCGGCGTTGCGGTGTGGACGGTCCTGGTTTGTTTTCTGCTCTTTGTTTATTGGATTGGGTATGTGGTACTGTTCTTGGGAGTCGTGTGCGGCCGACCCGGTGGGAAGGGGTTTGGACTTGGATTGCTCGACGCGCCGGAACACACGCCGGAGCCAGAGCAGGTCCTGCTCTTGACGGCTATTGCATTCACATGGGGAGAAATACTTGCCGCGTTGCTTGGCGCTCTGCTCGGTGCCGCTACAGCCGTTGGCGGTATGAAGTTCCTTTCGTTCATGAAGCGCATCGCTGGACGAAGATCAGACGCTTCGATAAACGCGCCGTCCGATGTGGCGCCAAAGCCAGGGAATTTGCAATGACGAAACCCCTTCGCATCGGTCTGATCGGCGCCGGCGCCAACACGCGCTTGCGCCATATTCCCGGCTTGCGGAGCGTCGAAAATGTTGAGATTGCTGCCGTTTGCAATCGCCGGACGGAATCGACGCAGGCGGCGCTACGCGAATTCAACATTCCCCGGGCCTTTTCGCAATGGGAGCAGGTCGTCGCGGACCCCGAACTCGATGCTGTCGTCATCGGCACCTGGCCATATCTGCACTGCCCAATCACGCTGGCGGCATTGCAAGCAGGCAAACATGTGCTGACCGAGGCCCGCCTCAGTATGAACGCGGCCGAGGCCCATCGCATGCTTAAGGCGGCGCGAGAACATGCGCCGCTTGTGACGCAGGTCGTGCCGAGCCCGTTCGGCCTCAAGGGGCATGACGTCGTCAAGCAATGGATCGTGTCGGGCAATCTCGGCGAAATGCGCGAGGTTCACGTTTGCAACTTCAACGCCGCGTTGGCCGATGCCGAGGCGCCGCTGTCCTGGCGGCAGGACGCGGTTTTGTCCGGCTATAACATGCTGACGCTCGGCATCCTCCACGAGACGCTGCTGCGCTGGGTCCCGCCACCGATCTTGGTTCAAGCGCAAGTGCACGCCCATGTCGCCACGCGCATCGATCCGCAGAGTGGCGTGCGCCGGCCCGTCGGCACCCCCGACAGCGTGCAGGTGCTGGCCGTCCTCGCCAACGGCGCCCGCGCCAGCTATCATTTCAGCAGCGCTACGCCGTTCGGCCAAAATGCGAGCATTCATCTGTTCGGTAGCGACGGCGTGCTCAGCTACGATCTGTTAACCGACCGCATCCGCGGAGCGAGCCGGCGCACGGGCGCATCCGCGGCACGCCTCGCCGATCTCGAAGAAATCCCGATTCCCGCGGAACAAGCCCGTGCCTGGACCGTGGAAGCCGACTTCATCGCCGCGATTCGGCAGGGCAGGGCAATTGAATTCACAACATTCGAGGCTGGCGTGGCGTACATGGAATTCACAGAAGCGGTTGCCCGCAGCGCCGAAACCGGCGATGCGATCCCGCTGCCGTTGGCGGAATTCGTGGTGGGGCAATAGTTTGATGACGTGAAATCGCGTGCAGGCAGCGTCGAAGCTCGCTTGACGGTTTCGCGCACTCTATCCCCTGCCAGGCGCTAATTGATTCGGCGGTTCGGCTCTTCAAGGTGCGCAAAACCGCCAAGCGCACTTCGACGTTGAAAATGATCGGTCATCTGTCGCGGACCAAATATCTCACCAACGCCCGCGCTCCCGCAATCGCCGCCCCGATCGCCGCCAGTCCAACAATCGCGCCCAGCAGCAGTAAGCACAATGCCGCCACGGTGTTATCGGCGCCGCGGTGCATGCGTTCAAATAGCACGCCCATGAACATTTTCCAGCCTGCGGTCTCGACGCGGCCGCTGGCGGCAAGCTCGGCCAGGCAGAGTGCGCTACATGCCAGCGCCGTCAATCCCGCCGCACGCCAGCTCATTGGCCAAACCACGTGCACGAATTCGCTGAATGCGCCAGCGCCCCGAGCCGCGCTTCTTCAAACAGCTCGCGTGGAATGATGCGCACCACCGGCCATAGAAAGACGACGGCGATCGGCAGCACCCGTAGTGCCTGCGCCACATCACCGGCAGCGGCGACGGTGCAAAATAGAGCCAGTCGGCCAATGGACCCGTCGGCCAGGCTTCTACGATGTCCTGAATCAGTTCTTTCAACCCGATGCCGACAACCGACGCGGGCATCACCCATGCCCAGATCGCGAGGCCCAAGAGAAGCCAGCGAAACCAGCGCGATTCGCGCGCCAGCCAGCAACCGACGAGCGCGCATGCAGCGATCAGCGCACCGCCCACGAGCGCGGTGCCCATCGATTGCAGGATGGTGCCGCCATTGACGAGCGCTTCCGCGTGCAGAAATCGCCGGACCGTCGCCGTATCCCAGTGCGGCGGAATGCCGGCGATTCCGAGCTTCCAGATCAAGCTGGCCAACGGCGCCGCCAGTGCGATCAGCAGCATCAAACAGACCACCAATCGTAGCCAGGCCGGGCCCAGTTCCAGCGCACGGTGCCCGCGCGCCGACGGCGCCAGCGGCGGCAACACTCGCTCCAACCGCGATGCCAGCAGCGTCACCGTCCCCCACACGAGCAACAGGCCCGGCAACGAAATCACGAGCGTCCGCGCCAGCCCGCTGCCGTCGCCGCGCTCGAACTGCGCTCGCGATTCCTCCGCCAGGGTCGAAACCTGCATCATCTCGGTGACGCTGACTTCCGCGGCCGTCTGCAAGGCAACGAACAATCCCGCCACCAGGATGCTGGCGCACACGCGTGGCAACGTCACCAATAGCAACACGCGCCACGGCCCGACGCTCTGCGCCGCTTCGTCCTCCAGGTCCGGCTCCACCCACGTCAAGCCGACGCCGACGATGAGCACGACCCATGGAACCGCGGCCATGCTGTGAATCCAGATCGCGGCCCCAAGTCCCGAGACCCAGGGGCGGCCCTCCGCGTTGCGCCAGAAACCCGATGGCAGAAAACCCTCCGGCCCGAAAAAGCCCTGCCAGCTCGAAACCAGCACGGGAAGGGGAATGAATAGCAGGATGCCCAGCGAAAATAGCAGAACTCGCCGGCCGATAAATGAGGTGCGAAACAGAAGAACCGCGAGCGCGACGCCGATCGGCAGCGCGGCAGCGACGGTCCCCGCCGTCAAGGCGAACGTGTTGAGGCTCAATTGCCAGAGGCGTTGCGCATCGTCGGCGCTCCACTGCCACACCGCAGGCGCCGTTAGCTCGCAGAACGGCATCACGAGCGGCGCGAGCACAAACGCCAGCAGTCCGATGGAAAAAAGAATTCGGCAGCCGGTCATAGGCTAGCCCAGGTGCGGCGCTCGTCTCGTGGGGGCAGGTTTTCCAGCCTGTCCAACCTGACGCGGACAGGCTGGAAAGCCTGTCCCCACGTGGACTCAGCCTGCGCATCTTCAAATCTGGCGGCGGCTTGTTTTTCCTTGTCGTCCTTCTTCTCGTCGTCCTTCTTCTTGTCGTCGTCTTTTTTGTCGTCGTCTTTTTTCTCGTCCACTTTCTTTTTCTTCTTCTTTTCGACCGGCTCCTCCTTCTTCGGCGCTTCCTCGGTTTTCATTACGAGCGGCATGGCGAGATCACGATGGCGCAGGCAGAGGATTCGTCCATCGTTGGCGGCAAGATAGACGCGGTCGGTCCACTCATTGGGCATCGCAATGGTCCATTCGGAAAGGTCGTACTTGGCCAGGGCGGTGCCGCGACGGGCGTCAAGGACGTAAAATCTGCCAAGCCGATCCAGCGCGTAGACGTTGCTCGAATTGGCAGCCAGAAATCGCACGGTCTCGCGGTTGGTCCATATCTCCCTGCCGGTGGAACGATCGAGGCGAACTAGGCCGACTTTCTCCGGCGCGATAAAGATGGCGTTGTCGTTCACATCCGGCTTGCGCAGGATCGGCGCACCGCTGACAAATCGCCAGCCGATTTTGCCGCCATTCATGTTGACGGCGTACAGGTTGAAGTCGCTGGAGCCAATGTAAGCGATCTCGTTGTATTGCCCCGCGCCGCCAAGCACTTTGCCGTGTGCCTGGAATTCGAAGATTTCCTTGCGCGGGCCTTTCGCGAAACGGTCAACCGAGGTAAGTGTTCCGTCGGTGGTCAGCATGCTGATCTGGTCGCCATAGATCAACGGAGGTGAAGTCATGATCTGGTCGGCGAATCGGTAGCCGAAGAAGAAGACCGGCTGCGGCGAATCGGGCCCAGTCGGCACGAGATTCTCTTGCATCAGGTTCTTTTTTTCTTCGAGGGGCCTGTCCTTGTCGTCCTTCCGCAATGCCAGCGACCTGCGTGCCTTTTCGATTGCCAGGAAGTCGGGGATGTAAATAGCGTGCAGGCGGTCCCCCATCGGCACGTAAAGGAAATCCTCGTCGGCAACCAGGGTCGCGCTCGGCGTGAAGCTCAACTCGTAGCCGAACTCCGCCTGCTTGAGGCTTTCGTTGTAGGTAAAAACACGCTGCGTGCCATTGGCGCGATTGAGGACATACAGAACGTTTCGCCGCGTCACAAAGATCGACTGCGTATTGAACCCAGCGGGTTGCGGCTCCCAATACGGAACGCCGACCGTGGTCTTCCACGCCAGATCGCCCGTGTTGGCATCGTAGAGGTAAACCGCTCCCTTGAAGGTTTGCACGACCAGCTGATTCGTCTTGCCTGGAATGATCTGCACGCTGAAGATGCCATCGCGATCGCCGTCCACGCTGACCCGGGCGGTCCAGGCCATGACGAGATTCATACGCTGCAGCGCATCGCGGGCCGGCAACTTCGGCGAGGTGTGAATCTTGTATGGCGCTTGCGAAAACGCCTGCGTCATCACCCCCAACAGCAACGACATCGCGAGCAGTGTCTTTTTCATGTATCCATTTTATCACGACGCACCGCCGCCATTGAAGCGCCATTGCGAGATTTTTGGCAGCCCGCACGATTGTCGGCGGCGGCAAAATCGTTGCAACCCGCCCCTTCAGCCTTTGCCGAGCTTGCGTTTGGCCGCGAAGAATTCCGATAAGATCGCCGCGCAATCATCGCTCAAAACGCCCCCGACCACCTGGGCGCGGTGATTGAGCCGTGGATCGTGCGTGATGTGATAGAGCGTATCACACGCCCCCGCCTTCGGATCGGCCGCCCCGTAGACAACCATCGGCAACCGGGCCAGCACGATCGCGCCGGCGCACATCGGGGCAAGGTTCGAGCGTGACGTAGAGGATGCAATTCTCCAGCCGCCACGATTGCAAGGACGCCGACGCCTGCGTGATCGCAATCATCTCGGCATGAGCGGTCGGATCCTTCAGCATCTCGCGCTGGTTGTGAGCCCGGGCAATGACGCCGCGTTCCCTCGACACGATCACGCAGCCGATCGGCACCTCGTCCTCCTCAGCTGCGGCTTCCGCTTCATCGAGCGCCATCCGCATGTGCTCGACATGAAACGGATGCCGCAGATCGCTGAGCGGCAAATCGAAGGGGGACCAGTCGGGATCAATGTTCATGGGAGATACCCGGCGAGCGTCGCGGCGTAAGCCCGACGTGTGAAGCGGAGAATCCACTGGACGCCACACACGTCGGGCTTACGCCCTGACGCTCGCCCGCTTTCGGTGTGAATCTGTGCCGCCTGTGCCAGTCGTGTGGCTCAGCCAATCTGCGGTCGCGGCCAAATCCCTTCGCGTGCTCCAAAGCGCGGGCGGCCATGGTCGATGCAAGGTACGGGAGTGTCATCTTGCGAAAGGATTCCGCTCATGGCCACCTTCTACGTGCTTCCCTCGCGGCTTCAAGTCGGCCAGCGCTTCGGCGAATTCCTGCACGCGATGTTTGCCGGCGCTCCCTATAGCTCGTGGGATTGGCCCGATCTGGCCGATTCGCTGGCGAGCCTGGTCGAAGCACCCGGGGATGTGTTTGTCGTCCATCGCGAGGATCTCGATGAAGCGATCAGCGTGCGCGATTCCCTGCGGCAGCAATTCGGCGCGGCTCACGATGACGATATCATCGAAATCGACTTCGGCCCCGGTTTGAACCGATTCTGCCATCAAACGGAGTGTTCGCGAGAAGCGGCGTGACCGGAATCAATCCGCATCGCGCAGCGCTTCGCAATATCTCGCGCTTCCAGTCCAGCTCGTGAACCGGCCAGCCCGTAATCGTCCATTCCTCATCGCGTACCACCTTCGGCTTACCATGCTCCGTCACGTAACGCCAACAGCGCTCCTCCACCGGCAACAGCGCACGCTTCGTCGGCCAGGCGTTCGAGCGGCGCCGCGAGATCCGATCGTTGTCGAGAATCGTCACCACACACGGGGCCGGCAGATCAAGAAAGCGCCAGGCCAGCACCTCGTGGCTCGATGTCGTGTAACGCTTTTTCAGGGCCAGCAAATCGTACTCCAGTTCTTTCGCGTCGTCGGCAAACCAGCGCGTCGGCACCAGCAAGCGATAGGCGAACAGGTTCGCCAGCGATTCGCCCGCCATCGCTCGGGCTTCGTTGGGGGCGATACCGAGTCGTTCGAGCAATTCGCTCTTGAGATGCTCACCGATTTCGTGGGCAACGGTCCATTGATGGCGTTCCTCACGTGGCTCCGGCTTGAGGTAAATCTGCTTCTTGCCAAGTGCCCGCTGGGCCCGGCCACGCTGTGGTTGCCGTTGATCGAGCACCACCGCCATGCCGAGATGCCGTTGCGCCAGGGCGATCACATCCACCGGCGGCTCGCCAACCTTGGCGGCATCCAAGAGTTCCTCGATCATCCGATCGATAACGACGAGCATGTCTTCGCGCGGCATATTGTCAATCACGGGCAATCTCCGGCAACATCCCATTGATAGTATATTTATGTATATTATGTATATTACCTGAATTCGAAAGTGCTCTTCGTCAAATCCGGACCGGAAGAGACGCTGCAACGCCTGGATCTCGCCACCGCAAATTGATCAGTAACTTTTCGACGCCCGCCGACTTACCTACCGAGGTGGTAGTAGCACCGAACGGGAAACTGCTGGCGCAAGCCGAGAACGACAACGGCAACGTCCGGATCTGGAACATCGAGAAGAAACAGGATCGTCAGCGACTCAATGGCGTGCCGTCCAATCTCAGTTTTTTCACCCGATAGTCTCTACCTGACGGTGCTGGGGCAGGATAATCATTTGCGCGTCTGGAACACAAATTCGGGCAAGGAATTCCAAGACATGAAGATGCCGATGCCGTAGGAGAGGCGGGCGGTATTGCAGTGGCGTGGCAACCGACTAACGCAAGCGGAGTCGATCGCGAC
>CAVYFY010000003.1:0-175479 GCA_963767835.1 uncultured Planctomycetota bacterium | reverse complement strand
GCTAAGAAGCGAGCAATCATCGGCACAACCTCCGCAGCCCCCGGCGCATCATATCGAATCGTCAATTCGCATGCACGGAAAATTTGGCGTTTCTCAACGCCTTGTCTCCCCCGGGTGCAGGACCGTCTTTGCAGCTGCAAGGTGTTTGTCCTACAAAGATACACAGGGAGAAAAAACACTGTGTCGTAAGTTCATGGAGGGACAAGCGATGGCATCCTGGAGCATTTCCGACGATAAGCAAAAAGAGCTGCTCGAACTCGCACAGGCGTGGGGGAAAGTGGTCGCTCGGCGAGCATGTGAGAGCCAACCTCTCAAGGCCGACACGCACATCACACCGATGGAGGATGTCGCTTTTCAAGTTGGCCAAGCGCTCACCCAGGGTGTGCTGCAAGCCCTGTTGGAGCAGCACGCCCAGCAACTTCCTGCCGAGATCGCTTGCCCCGCTTGCCAAGCGCCGTGCCCGGTCAAACGCGAGCCACGGGTGTTGCATTTGCGTGGCGGCGGCGTCATCGAATACGATGAACCGGTCGGTGAATGCTCGTCCTGTCGGCGAGCCTTTTTCCCCCTCGCGACTGGAGCTGGGCCTGGACAATCATAGCTACACGCCAACGGTGCTTGCCAACATCGTCTTTGCGGGCGGCGATGCCAAATCGTTTGGCAAGGGCGAAGCGTATTTGCGTCGGCTCGCGGAGTTGGACATCACCGGCCGGCACGTGGGCCGCTTGACCGAGAAGATCGGCGCGGAGTTGGCACGCCAACGAGACGAAGAGGTCGCGCTCTATCGCCGCCGCGAGTTGCCCGCGGCGGTCGAGGTAACGCCGGCCGCCGTGGTGGTGGAAGTCGATGGTGGCCGCGTGCAGACGCGCACGCCCGCGCAGGGGTTTGGCGTTCACGATCCGCATTGGCGTGAAGACAAAGCCGCCTGCTTGTGCACGCTGCACAGCACGGAGTGCGCGACTGATCCGCACCCGGAAGTGCCGCGTTGTTACCTCAATCGCGACTATGTGCGCACGCTGGTAGATGAAATGCACGCACAGCGGGGAGGCGTGAAAAACCAGGGAAAACCCACAAAAAACGCCGACCCGCCGCCAAGCGTGGACGAGACCGCGCCGCCTGGCAAGACGCCGCGCTGGCAGCCGGAACGTCTGGTGCGCACGGTGGTGGCGACGCTGGAAGACAGCGATGCCTTTGGTCCGATGGTGGCGGCCGAAGCGCAGCGGCGCAATTTCTTCGCGAGTCCGCGTGCGGCCTTCGTGGGCGATGGTCAAGCCTACAACTGGACCATTCACCGCACGTGGTTTCCGAACTTCACCGACATCGTTGACTTTGTGCATGGCACCAGTTACGTGTATCAAGCCGCGCGGGCGAGCGTGGCTCCGGGCGAAGACAGTTGGCCGACGTATGTGCGTTGGATCACGGCCGTGTGGCAAGGACAGGTGGCGAACGTGCTGGCGGACCTGCGTGTTTTGGTGGGGCCGTCGTCAGCGATCCAAGACCCGGCTCGGTTAGCGGCGTTGCAAGAATCGTTGACCTACTTGCAGAACAACGAAAGCCGCATGGACTATCCGCGTTATCGTCGGCTGGGATTGCCGATCGTCTCGGCGCTGGTGGAATCGCTGGTAAAGGAAATCAACTGGCGTGTAAAAGGAACGGAGAAGCTCTGGAACGACCCGGCAGGCGCCGAAGCGATCCTGCAAGTGCGAGCGGCGTTGTTGTCCGAGGACGATCGCCTGACAAACTACCTCGCAAATCGCGTCGGCAAACCCTACCGCCGGGAACGTGCGCGAGCGGCGTGAGATAGCGAAGACCTACAATGGCGGTCCTGCACCCGTCTCCCCCGAACGTGAGCAGGTGAGCCCGGCAAGTCAGAAAAGCCCAGGTTTTTGCAAGTTTCCATGCGTTCTGACCTGCTCACGGCCGTTGAGCAGGTTGACCAACTCGCTTGCATGTCGTGAGAATTGTCCGAAGCGAAACTGCAAGGTCAGCACTGCATGCAATTGTTCCGCGCGGAACATTACGCCAGGAGGTCGCGGATCACGTGGCCGCTCACGTCGGTCAGGCGATGGTCGCGGCCGCTGTAGCGATAAGTCAGGCGTTCGTGATCGAGGCCCATCTGGTGCAGGATGGTGGCGTGCAGATCGTGGACGTGCATGCGGTTGTGCTCGGCGCGGAAGCCGAACTCGTCGGTGGCGCCGTAGGCCAGGCCGCCCTTGAAGCCGCCGCCGGCGAGCCAGACGGAGAAGCCCCAGTGGTTGTGATCGCGCCCGCTGCCGCCTTGCGACGCCGGCGTGCGGCCGAATTCCCCGCCCCACAGGACGATTGTCTCGTCCAAGAGGCCGCGCTGCTTCAAATCCTGGAGCAGCCCGGCGATGGCGTGATCGCTGCCGCGCGCTAGGGTGCGATGCTGGCCATCGTTGTTGTCGTGCGTGTCCCACGGTTGGCTGGCCCCGTAGTAAATCTGCACGGCCCGCACGCCGCGCTCGACCAACCGCCGTGCCAGCAGGCAATTGTTGGCGAAGACATTGCGGCCCGGTCCGTCGAGTCCGTACATCGCCTTGGTCCGTGCCGATTCGACGCCAAGATCAAACGCCTCCTGGGCGGCCGTCTGCATGCGGAAGGCCATTTCCATCGAGGCGATGCGGGCGTCGAGCAGGGCATCCTGGCCACGCCGCTCTTCCTGGATCGCGTTGAGCCGTTGAATGAAATCGAGCTGCCGGCGCTGCGAGCTGGCGCTGAGGTGCTGATTCTGCAAGAACGGCAACACCGTGCGCGGATCGAAATCGAGCGGCAGATTGATGTGGCAGCCCTGATAAATCCCCGGCAGAAATCGGTTGCTCCAGTTGGCCGCTCCGTTCACCGGCAGCCCCGGCGACAGCACGATGTAGCCCGGCAAATTCTGATTCTCCGTGCCGAGCCCGTATTGCAGCCACGAGCCATACGCGGGCCGAAGGGCTTGCACGTGCCCGCTGTTCATCATGAACATCGACGGCTCGTGATTGGGAATGTCGGTGTACATCGAATTGATGACGCACAGATCATCCGCGAACCGGCCAACGTGTGGATAAATCTCGCTGATCGGCAATCCCGATTGCCCGCGGCGCGGAAACCGGAACGGCGACGGACGCAACCCTACCGTGGCATTCTCGGTACGCAGACTGGCAATGCTGGCGGGCCGTTGTCCCTGGTAGGTGGCGAGCGCCGGCTTCGGATCGAACGTATCGACCTGCGACGGCCCGCCGTTCATGTACACATGGATGATGTGCTTCGCCTTCGCCGGATGATGCGGCGGCCGCGGCGCAAGCGGATCGACGGGCGTGGCGCGTGCTTGATCGGCGAGAACGCCGGCGAGGCCGATCATGCCGAGGCCGGTGCCGCAGCGGGTAAGTATTTCGCGGCGGGAGAAAATATTGTTTACCATGTTGCTTCTCGTTAGGAATGACTCAAAGCCGCGAAACGGTTGGTGTCGATCTGGATGTGGGCAAGGAAATATTGATCCGGGTCCATATCCTGCATCACGCCTCGGTACGAATCGACGCCGCCGGGCTTGGGAAGAGGATCGTCGTCTTCTATCATGCCTTCGAAGTGCAGCTCCAGCGCCTTCTTCATATTCGCCACGACTTTCTCGACTGTTTTCCCCACGGCTGCGCAGCCCAAGACATCCGGACAATGTGCGCTGTATCCGGTTGATGTTTTGCCGATAACGATCAAGAACGCGTCCAATCTTCTATCCTCAATCCCGGAACGGCCCGGAAATCCCCATCGGTTGAAACGACTGTGCAGTTGCCAAGAGTCATCGCGATGGACGCGATCATCATGTCAACAATGCCAATCGGTCGGCCAAGGCGCGCCAACTCGGCATAGATGCGGCCATACTCAAATGCAGCCGACTCATTCATTGGCCAGAGTTTCAAGGACGGCAACGCCGATCTCAGGGCTTTCATGTTGCGGTCGCGACTGGCGCTTTTCTCGATTCCGCCAGCCAACTCGGCCAGCACCGGCACGGCGATACCAATGGCATTGCCCTCGGCAACCTCGGCGCAAGCGCGCTCATAGACGGCGTGGCGGCGATTGATGTAATGGCCGGCCGTGTTGGTGTCCAAGAGAAAGCGTGTCATTCCCACTGTCTCCGCAACTCTTCAGCGTGTTCTGCAAATGCGGCTTTTTCTCGATCCCTGTGGCCGCGCCGTTCGGTTTCCAATGCAGCCTCTTCGGCTTCCGTCATTTCGAACGGTTCAATTTGATCCATCGCCGCCAACGTCCGCGCAATCTCCTCCGGCGACATCGTGTCATCGACGCCATTTCCATTCTGACCAAGCGGATGAATCTCAACTTGCGTACCATCCGGCCAATCCGCCGGCACGTCGAGCTCCAGGCGTCTGCCTTTGATCGTTGCTTTAATTGTCGTCATGGATGTCACCTTGCCTCGCAAGAACTGGCGGCTTTCGCGTGGTTTTCCCGTGCTTCACGAACCCTATTACCACATTATCGACAATCTTCAGCGGCGATGTATCCCATTTGTACTCGTTCGCGCTTTCCATCCATTTTTTGCTTCTTTCCTTGAATAGCTGCGATTCGAGCGTCGGGTAGAAGAAATCCTGGAGAATCGATTGAAGCCTCATCCATTCACCATCAACGCCGTTGGTGATGTTAGTGCTTCCATAGAGGAACCTGAGCGTGTATTCACGGTCGATTGGCGGGACCAAGTTCGGCAGCGCATGCGCCATCACCTTGGAATTGCCCACCAAGCGTGTCTCCGTTTTCATACATTGAAGGCTTCGGAAAATCCTTTCGAGGTTGCGCCATCCTTCCTCATCAATTCCCTCCGGAGAAGCTTCCTGCATGGCCTTTATGATTGGCCATAGCGGCCTAAGCGAATCGTGGAAATTCTCGAAATCCACCATCGTCGATCCTCCGCGCCCCATCCGATGCATGCCCCAAGCCGTCAGGAGCGCATATACGTATTCGGCGAATCGGTCGCAATCCGTGTCCATTGCAAAGCGGAGCGCACGCAGGTGGAAATGCAAACTTGGGCCGCCAAACACTTGTGCCTCGTAATAGGCGGCGTGCGCAGTCTCCATTGAACCCAGCAATTGTTCGCGCTTACGCTCAAACATTTCAATCCACCCAGCAAAACTCATTCGACGCCAAGATCGCCTGCGCAAATTGCGCCCACGCATTCAACCGATCCGTCTGCCGCGGCGTTCCCGCTTCCCGCAAGAACTCCGCGCTTGCTCGCTTTTCGGCATCCGACGGCTCGCGGCCATACGCCAGCCGAAACGCCAGCGCGATTCGCTCCGCTTCGCCCGGCGCTGCTTTTTCCAGGCGATTTGCAAACGCCTTCGCGGTCTGGATCGTGAATTCGCTGTTCAGGACGAAAAGCTGCTGTTGCGGCACCGTCGTCACGTTGCGGCGAGCGCTCGTCACATTCGAATCGGGGAAGTCGAACAGCGTCATCAGCGCGTTTGGCTCCACGCGGCTGATCTTCGCATAGAGCGTGCGGCGAACGTTGTCGGCCTTGTTCAGATCGAGCGATGGGCCGCCGAGCTTGCGGTCGAGCCGGCCAGAGACCGCGAGCCAGCTGTCGCGCCAGGCCTCAAAATCGAGCCGGGTCGGCGTGTGCCGCCAAAGATAGAGATTTTCAGGATCCTTCTCCATATTGGCGGGAGCATTGGCGCTGCTCAATTGATAGGCCCGCGACAGCATGATCTCGCGGTGCAGCCAGCGCAGAGACCAGCCGTTTTCCATGAAGCCTACGGCGAGCGTGTCGAGCAATTCCGGATGCGTCGGCCGATCACCGAGGTGGCCGAAGTTGCTCGGCGTGCCAACGATGCCGCGGCCGAAATGGTAATGCCAAACGCGATTGACGATGACGCGGGCAGTGAGCGGATTCTTGGACGAGGCGATGAGCTCCGCAAGTTCGAGCCGTGTGAATTTTTCGGTCGGTTTGGCGGCGTCACTCAGAACACGGAGATAGCCGGGCGGAGCCGGTTCGCCGAGGCGCTCGACGTTGCCGCCTTTGTAGACGCGCATCGCCGTGCCGCCCCCCTGGATGCCATGAATCTTGGGAATCGGTGGCGGGGCGGTTTTCTTGTGATCGTCAACGTCCTTCTTCAGCGATTCAAGTTTCTTTCGTTCGATTTCATCGAGAAGCCCCGGTAGATCCTTGGCATTGACCGCAAACGGGGCGTTGGCGTCAAGCAACACGGTTTTGAAAAAGGCGGATTGCTCGGCATTCAACTGGTTGCAGGCACGGTCGAGCCATGCCTTCCGCCTGGCACGCTCGTAGCCTTCCCGTGTGGCTGTTTCGAGATCTTCCGGTACGGCAATGTCCGTGTTAAGCGGCTTGGCATCGGCGCCGGCTTTGTTAGCGGCAATCAACCACGGCCGCAAAAGCGGAGTGATTTTTTTCTGGTCCGTCGAATCGAGGTAATTCACCAGGCGGTTCAAGAAGTATGGCTCCAATTTCTCCTTGCGGGCCAAATTTGCTGCATCGTGCGGAATCTTGTTTTGCCGCAGAACGCGGATTTTCCAGGCTGCCAGCAGATAATCGGGGGACTTGTTGAACGCCATCTCGCTGGCGGATTTCGCCATTTGGGTGATTTTCCATGCGCGCTCATTGGCTTCTTTTTGCCACGCCCCGAGGGCGGCATTCTGCTTGGGGTTGCCGGCAGAAATTTCCGCCAAGGTCGAGCCGTTGTATGCTGCCGCCAGCGAATAATAATCGCTTGTCGGGATCGGATCGTACTTATGATCGTGGCAGCGAGCACACGCCACGGTCAGGCCCAGAAGGCCGCGCGTCAGGGTGTCGATGCGGTCGTCGAGCTCGTCGGCGATCACCTGGGCCGTCACCGAGCCGCGATGATATTCGGCCCCCAAGCCCTGAAAGCCGAGCCCGGCCAATTTGATGAACGGGTCCGGCTCCGGATCGTTCACCAAATCGCCGGCGATTTGTAGACGCACGAAGCGATCGTATGGCATGTCGCGGTTCAGCGCTTGCACGACCCAATCGCGATAGCGATACGCATGCGGCCGGGAATTAACGAACGCCAGCGCCTTGTCTTCCGCATAGCGCGAGATATCGAGCCAGTAGCGTGCCCAGCGTTCGCCGTAGTGCGGCGACGCGAGCAAGCGATCGACGACCTTGGCAAACGCGTCGGGGGAATCGTCCTTGAGAAACGCGTCCAATTCTTCCGGTGTCGGCGGCAAGCCGATCAGGCCGAAGGTGGCGCGGCGCAAGAGGTCGCGCTTGCTCGCTGGGCCGACCGGCTTGAGCTGGCGCTTTTCCAGCTCGGCGAGGATGAAGTGGTCGATGTCGCGTTTCGGCCAGGCGGCGCCCTTGATCCTGGGCCAAGGAGCTTTGACGGGTGGTTGAAAGGCCCAGAATTGGCGAGCGTGGTTCCAATCGATTTCTTTGACGGCAGCCGTCGCTTTGCCGTCGCGCGGATCGGGGGCGCCCATCTTGATCCACGCCTCGAAATCCGCGACGATGGCAGGCGGCAGCTTGCCGTCACGCGGCATGCGCAAGTCCCCTTCGTGCCGCAGCGCTTTCATGAGCAAGCTTGCGCCCGGTTTGCCGGCGACCAGTGCTGGGCCGGTCGCGCCGCCGCTGAGCATGCCGGCCTTGGAATCGAGCAGCAGATCTCCTTTGAGCTTGCGATTCTTGCGTGCATCCTCGGAATGGCACTTGTAGCAATGCTCCACCAGCACAGGCCGAATCTTCGCCTCGAAGAACTCGATCCCCTTCGGGTCCTTCATTTGGGCCCGCGCGGGCAACGTGCATACCGAAAGCACCAAGGACGCCAGGAATAAAAGGGAAATGCGCACGTTGAGAATCTCCGGCGAAGGCCGCGAGTAACGGTGGGAACGGACGCCAAATCGATACCTGGATTGTACTCGGAAATGCACCGACCGGCGCGGTGACTTGTGGCCCGGCCGCGCGCGGCTCCGCGCCGCCAAGTGTCAAATTCATCAGAGTCGGGTATAATCTAAGGCATCTGTTTATGGGGAACCTGCAATGTTTCGCGTGGGTGACTATGTGCCGTGGTTTAATGGACAGAGCACGGATGGCTCGGCGGTCCAGCTTCATTCGCTTGCCGGCCGATACGTGGTTCTTTGTTTCTTTGAATCGACGGCAAACCCATTTAGCCGGCGAGTTCTGGATGACATTGAACGCCATGGCGAAACCTTTCAGGCGAACAATGCTTTGTTAATGGGCATTAGCACCGACCCGCGCGATGTGAACTTGCGGTCGCGACGGGAGCAAGAAATCTACTTTTGCGATGCGACGCGAGATTTGAGTCGGATGAACGAAGTGGTTTCCAAGGACGGCGCCTACCAACCGCAAACGATTATTCTCGACTCCATGCTGCGCGTCGCATCGGTCTTGCCGTTCCATGGGGATGCTGAAACCTATGTTCCCCGGCTTTTGGAAATCTTGAATGCGCTTCCACCGCTGGAAAGCTCGCCTGGTTATGCGCCGATCATCATCCTTCCCCATGTTTTCGAGCCCGACTTCTGCCGTGACCTGATCGGCCTTCATGAGCAGCACGGCGGTCACGATCTTGGCACGATGATGGACGTGGGCGGGCAAACGGTGCGTCATATCGATCACCGCTTCAAAAGCCGGCTGGATCATGAAATTGTCGAGCAGACGGTCATGCAAGCCGCCTGCAGTCGGTTGACGCGCAGTTTGATCCCTGAGATTCTGAGGGCGTTTCAATTCAAGGCGACGCGCGTGGAGCGCCACATCGTCGCTTGTTACGACAGTGCGACGGGAGGCCACTTCAAGGCGCACCGCGATAACCTGACGGCGGCGACGGCGCACCGCAAATTCGCCGTGACAATCAATCTGAATGCCGAGGATTATGAAGGCGGCGATCTGTGGTTTCCCGAGTACGGATCGCGTCTGTACCGCTGTCCGACGGGGGGCGCTGTGGTATTCTCCTGCACGCTCCTTCATGAAGCCAAGCCCGTCTCCAGGGGTCGGCGCTACGCGTATCTGCCTTTCCTGTACGACGAGCAAGGTTATCAGCAATACGTGGCAGGTCGCGCTCGCAGCGGTTAGCACGGTGGTGGAACAATACTGCGCAACCCGCGCATCTTGCCGAGGCGCGAGCATCATCATTTACAATTCGGACGAAATTATCTTGAGACTCGCAAAAGTCAGTGTTGTCCGCGCGGGTTCTTCCGATAATACAGGCACGAACGTTTCATGCGACGAGGTGTTACTTGGGCAGACCGCACATCCGGTCGGCATGGTTGCATCGGCTCTGGCTTCCATTCGTGGTGGCGGCATCGGCCGCATGCTTGATCGCGCCCCTCGTTCTGGGGCAGCTGCCAACCATCATCAACGGGACGCCAGAACCGGCGCCGCGACAAATCAACTACAGGCGAGCGCTTGACTCGCCAATCGAACCGCCGCCGCCGGCAACAGGGCAGCCTGGAGTCCCGGAGATTCTGCCTGCGGAGACCCCGCTGCCAGCGCAGCCCAAGGAGCCGTTGCCATCCTTCGAAATCCAGGTCGGGCGGCGGCCGGACCCCATTGAACCGCCACAACTTCGGCCTGCGCAGCCCAAAGAATCGCCGCCGTCCTTCGAGATCGAGGGCGTGCGGACGCCGCCCGCGCAGCTCAAGGAAATCCAGGTCGTGCGGCCGATCGAGCTTATCGAACCGCATCTTCCGCTGCCCATGCAACCCAAGCAACCGCCCCCAGCTCTCGAAGCCCAAATCGTGCGGCCGATTGTGCTTATCGAACCGCCGCAACCCCTGCCCGCGCAACCCACGATGCCGGCGCCGGCGTTCGAAATCGAGGTCGTGCTGCCAGAATTAATTTTCAGCGCCGAATTCCTGGCGCAATTGCGCAAAACCGTCGAGCGGGTCTGCCGAACGGGTCTGCCGAGCGGCCCTGCCGAGCGGGTCAGCCGTCCGAGCCTGCCGAGCGGCCCTGCCGAGCGGGTCAGCCGTCCGAGCCTGGCGAGCGGGCCTGCCGAGCGGGTCTGCCGAGGGAACTTTCCGGTCAAGCTCGCGACTTTCGGCACTGTAATCGGCATTGGTCCAGCCCCCGCCCCCACCTGGATTGGGTCGAGCGGAAATGCAGATACGACGCCGGAAACTGCTCTGCCCATTGTCGGCGTGTCGTCCATGGAACCGTTGGTGAAGTTTTGCCGTCCGACTGCTGGATTGCCCGGCGATCTGGCGGACGACGGCATCAAGCGGTCGCAGCCTGTGCTGCAAGTCGAGGAACGCGAAATGCAAAGGCCAGCCGCACTGCCGCAATCCGCGGTGCCGCCGACCTGGCCCGAATAACGCTAGGGCATCACGGTTCGGTGCCAGTATTCCGCGGGCCAAACCAAGGCGCCGCCGTAAAGTCGCGGAGCCCCCTCGGGCTCACGTGTTTCTGATGGATGATCTGGCCGCTGCGCACGATGGCCCAGCCGTTCCGCGATTTGTGGGAATAAGCATTTCCAGCTACGTCGGCCGTTCATTCGGGATCGGCTTGATGCCCTCGGACGGGGCCGGAATGCTGGCCGGCGCGTCATCCTCGGATGGCGCATCCGGCTCGAAGGCCGCCAACGGATCGTCGGGCGGGAATACTTGTCGATACGCGATTGCCACCATCGCCAGATCGAGCGGCATGACGAGGATTGGGCCGATGCAGCAGACTAGCGAAGCGGCCAGGTCGATCAGCACGCGCAAGACGCCCAGGCCGATGATGCCGCCCGGGTTGGCCATGACGGCCCGATAGCTCAATTTGACCGCCTCGAAGCCTGGCAATTTCTTGTCCACGATCAATGGATAGACGAAGATCGTCAACGTTTGGATAACCGCTACGATCGCAAAGCACGCCAGGATGATCGCGCCTCCGAGGCATAGCAGAACGATGCCGATCACCTGATTGGGCGGAGGAGGTTGGCCTGGACCAGGAGGAGGCACGAGCAGAATGATGCCGCCGAACATCATGATGTCGGCTGTGATGATTGCGAAGGCCGTCAGCAGTTCGGTCGGCGCCGTGATGACTAACGCGGCGATAAGGCTCGGCACAAAGTAATTGAAACCGTCGAAAAGCATCTCGAAACGAATCGGCAGGTCGCATTCGCGCCGCAACAAGCACAGGTGGATGCCGCACAGCGCCGGCGCCAGCAACAAGCCAAGCGGCGCCAGGCCGCCGATGAAATATCCGAAAAATGCGATACCGAGGAAGAGCCAGTATTCGTCACGAATCAGCCGCCAACCCTCGCTGAAACATGTCCAGGGGCGGACGGCCCGGCGCTGAAATTCGAGGTTGCGCGGACCCATCGCTTACCCCCTCGCTATGAAGCGCGCTCGCCAAACGCCTTCGCGCCGACGATCGGCGCCTGGCACGTGAAATTCTCGCATACGTACGCAGTCACCGGTCCCAGCGAATCCCGGTCTTTCAAAAGCGGCACAATTTCCGACGACGCTGGCGCGCTGCCCGCTTTCCAGGCCACAACCTGGCGTGGCCGAAAAGGCCGGCGCAACTGGCGCAGCACCGCGATCACCTCCGGATTGGCGGCTTCCCCGACCACGGCGATTTCCTGCACCGGCCCCAGGTGGAAATCTAGAGCGATCAGCATCTGCCCCGCGGCCATCGGCGAGCCTCCCATCAACCCGCTGAAAAGATGCAGGGTGCGCCTCGCCTTGGCCAGCAACTCCGCCTCGCCCGTCAGCGCTGCCAGACGCAGGAGCGCACAGACTGCCATCGAATTGCCCGACGGCGTGGCATTGTCATGCGGATCCTTGGTGCGGGCGATGAGGGCTTCGTGGTCCTTGCCGGTGTAGAAAAATCCCCCCTCGGCGTCGTCCCAGAATTGCTCGATCATGACGCCCGTCAACGACAGCGCCGCCTCGATCCAGCGCTGCTCGAACGTCGTTTCATACAGCGTCACGAGCGCTTCGACGAGATATGCATAATCGTCGTGGTACGCGTTCAGCTTCGGCGTCGATCCCGCCAAGGTGGTGCGATAGAGCCGGCCATCGGGGCGGCGCATCGTCGTCAGGAGGAAATCGGCGGCACGGATCGCGGCCTGGGCGTATTCGGGCTTCTCCAGGACTTGCGCCGCCTTCGCGAAACTGGCGATCATCAATGCATTCCACGATGTCAAGATCTTTTCGTCGCGGCTGGGCCAAATCCGCTTATTGCGGACGGCGATCAGCTTCTCCTTGCAGCGTTTCAAGCGTGCCTTCAACTCGTCGATCGGCAGCGAGTGCATCTTCGCTTCGATTTCCAGCGTGCGCGATAGATGCAGGATGTTGTGCCCTTCCCAGTTGCCGGCGTCGGAGACATCGTAGACGGCGCAAAACAGGTTGGCGTCGTCGCGGCCCAGGATCGCCTCGATTTCTTGTTTCGACCAGACAAAGAACTTGCCTTCCACACCTTCGCTGTCGGCGTCCTGCGTGCTGAAGAACGCGCCGGTGTTGCCGGTCATCTCGCGCAGCACGTAAGCGAGCGTCTCCTCGACGATCTCTCGGTAATCTTCCTTATTCGCTACCTGATATGCTTCGAGATAGGCGAGCGACAAAAGGGCGTTGTCGTAGAGCATTTTCTCGAAGTGGGGGACCAGCCAGCGTTCGTCGGTGGAGTAGCGGTGGAAGCCGCCGCCGAGCTGATCGTACATGCCGCCCATCGCCATGCCATCGAGCGTGCGGGTCGCCATTTCCAGAGCTTCCGCGTTCTTCATGCGATCGGCGATGCGAAATAGAAGCCGTAGTTCCATCGGGTGTGGGAACTTGGGGGCCTGGCCAAAGCCGCCGAAGCGCGGGTCGAAGGCGCGCTCGAGCATCTGGGCGGCGCGGCGCAGCAATTCATCGGTCAAAAGGCCGGTCGGGACTTCGAGCTGCATCGCCTCGCGGATGCCGGCGGTAATCTGCGTCGCATTGGCGGCGATGTCGGCGCGGCGATTCCTCCAGGCATCGGCGAGGGCGACGAGCAGTTTCTTGAACGAGGGCATGCCGTAATTGTCGGTGGGCGGGAAATACGTGCCGCCGTAAAAGGGCTGCAAGTCCGGCGTCAAGAACACCGACATCGGCCAGCCGCCGCGCTGTGTCAGTATCTGCACGGCGGTCATGTAGATTTGATCGAGATCGGGCCGTTCCTCGCGATCCACTTTGATGCTGATGAAATGCTCGCTGAGGATCTTGGCGACTTCGGGATCCTCGAAGCTCTCGTGCTCCATGACATGGCACCAATGGCACGCTGAATAGCCGATCGAGAGAAAGATAGGCCGATCAAGCTGTTTGGCAGTGCGCAGTGCTTCCTCGCCCCAAGGGAACCAATCGACGGGGTTGTGGGCGTGCTGCTTCAGGTAGGGGCTGGTCTCATGGATCAGGCGATTCGGCTTGCGCGGTGTCGGTCATGGATTTTCTTTCGTGTAGGGAATCCCTTTGCTCAGCTCGTTCATGCGTTCTTCACGGTCTTTTTCGACTGCGTCTTCGATCGATTCGGTGCACACTCCGCGATGGACAAGTATGCCATTCACGTAGCAGAGTCCCGCTGTGCCGACGATGCTGAAAATCCATTCCCCTCCGCGATTTTCGAATCGCCAAGCGTCACCTGGTTTCAATCCAAGCTCACGTGCAAGCTCGAAGCTTACGACGATTCGTCCGTCGGGATCGACTACAGCGTTCATTTTGAATGGCCTCCAAATGTCTCTCGCCTACCTCATCGCGCTTAAGCCAACAATCCCGCCGATTGCAACGACGCCTTCACCTTCTGCATCTTGTCCGGCGGCAGCGGCCCGACGGGCGAGCGGCACGGCCCGATCGACATGCCGAGCATTTGCAGAGCTGCCTTGACGCCGCCCGGGGCGGTGCCGAGCGTCAGGCTCAAGCGGACGGGACTGAGCTTGCGCTGTGCCGCTAATGATGCCGCATGATCGCCGCGCATGAAGGATTCATAGATGTCCACGAGAAGCTTGGGTGCGATGTTGGCCGTGGCAGGCACCGCGCCTTTCGCCCCAAAAATCATCGCCGGGTAGATGAGTGTGTCACGTCCCATAAGCACGCTGAAGTGCTCCGGCACGACGCGGATGAATTCGATCGTATTCTGCAAATCGCCCGAGGAATCCTTGACGCCGAGGATGTTCGGAATCTCGGCGAGGCGGGCCACGGTTTCGACGTCAATCTTGACGCCGCCGCACGTGGCCGGATTGTTGTACAGGATGACGGGCAAATTCGTCGCGTCAGCTACGCGGCGATAATGATCGAAGATTTCCTGCTGGTTCGGAATCACGAAGTACGGTGTGATGACCGAGACGCCGTCGGCGCCTTCCTTTTCGGCCATCTTCGTCAGACGAATGGCTTCGCGGGTCGATTCGGCGCCGGTGCCGGCATAAACGGGGACCCGGCCGCGCACATGCTCGACGGCGGTGGCGATCACCTGCTGCTTTTCATTTTCGTCGAGGGCGTAGAATTCGCTGTTGGTGCCGAGCACGAAGACGCCGTGGACGCCGTTGGTAATGAGATGATCGAGAAACCACCTGAGCCGGGGCAGATCGAGATCTTCGTTGGCCTGCATCGGCGTCGCCACGGGAGGAATGATGCCGCGGATTTGCATGGAAAGGGTCCGTCGGGGTTTAGGTTGCAGCATCGGTATTATGCGAACCAGACGCCGCTTGTGTAGTTGGCGAGGCGCAATCACGTGCCAATTCGGGAAAATGCGGGAAAAATCTCGCTTTGATTTGACTGTGCCGATTATGCAACCTACGTTTGGGTGTCAAGCAAGTCACGCAAACGACGCGGCAAGGAAGGCAAACCACGGCGCTCGTGTGATCTCCTCAACGTCCTTGACAAAGGCAAAATCGCCGCGAGGCGGTGACGCAAAGCCATGGGCCTCGGTTCAAAACCCAGAGGTCGCCAGGCTGCCGAAGGGATGTCTGATCCTAAGCAAAATTGCTTAACCAATCAGCTCCGCCATTGCGAGGCAATGCCCGAGTGGGGCCGGGATACAGAGAAAAGGGGAACGTCATGCGGAAATGGTGTGAAGCAGTCGTTCGCTTCATCGAGCGTGAAGACGGACCAACCGCGGTTGAATACGCCGTCATGTTGGCTTTGATCATTGTGGTTTGCTTAGCGGCAATCACCACGCTGGGCCAGAACGCGAACAGCACATTCAGCAACGTGGCACTTAACGGAGCCGTCAAGTCGTCGGCATCGTGAGGGCGCGTAACGAATCAACGAGTGTTGTCTGATCGCACGTTGCGGTCAGCGGATAGTGGAGAAGCCTGACCGCATCCATTCCAGAAACGATGCGGGAAGGACATTTGTGGAAACGGGTAATCAGAGAAAGGATAACCCCAATGCGTAAGTTTTTCGAAGCTGCAGTCGATTTCGTCAAGCGTGAAGATGGCCCGACGGCCGTTGAATACGCGGTCATGCTGGCCTTGATCATCGTGGTTTGCCTCGCGGCCATCACGACCCTTGGCCAAAACGCCAACACGACCTTTACCACGGTTGGACAGAAGATCGGTTCGGCCTCGAGCTGAGCTTGATCCGAAGTCAGGTGTCAGAAATCAGGAGTCAGGAGTCGGGCCATAGCGACCGATTTCTGACTCCTGACTGACCGCGCGGACCCTGATTCCTGACCCAAACCTAACTCCTGATTAAAGGAACTCCCCATGGACAAGTCTCTTCTTAGCTGGGAAAACTGGCCCATCATCGTGATCTGCATCGGCATGCTCGCCGCGGCCATCATCGACTGGTGGAAATTCAAGGTCCCCAACAAGCTGACCTTCCCCCTGATTCTGACCGGCTGGCTGCTCGGCCTGGCCAATAACCTCGGCCTCGGCGCCGGCGACGGCGGCTTCGGCTCGGCCTTCCTCGGCACGCTGCTCGGCTTCGCTCTCCTCATCCCCGTCTACGCCATCGGCGGTATGGGCGCAGGCGACGTCAAGATGACCATGGGCTTCGGGTCATGGATCGGCGCCTTCTACGGCATCAATACCGGCGCCGACATCGACGGCGCCTCCATTATCTTCTGGGCCTTCATCACCGGCGTCCTGATCGGCGGCGTCATCGGACTCGTCATGATCCTGGCACGAGGCCAGTTCCAGCAGAACGCCCAGCACCTTCGCGAAATCCTCGGCGACATGTTCAAGGCGAAAAGCGTCGGCGAGATCGCGGACAAGGCCAACAAACGACGCCCACGCTGGCATCGGCTGCCCTACGGCGTTCCGTTGTGCATCGGCTTCCTTGGTTATCTGGCGTACCTTCACAACTTCAGCCTGTAGGGTTTCCCGAATTCGTCAGATTGCCCGCACGACCGGCATGGTCGTTATCTCCGATGCGACCGTATTATCCGGAAAAGTTTAAGTTCCCTGCATCTCCGGGTCGAAAATAGTAGCGGAGAACAGGGCAGCGCGAAAATAAAGTGATCCCTGAACTCCAGCAATCATTGAGGTAACACCATGAAACCGAAAGCTTACATCTTCGCGGGCCTGGCCATCGTGTGCGGCCTGGGCGCCAGCTACATGACCAGCCGCCTGTTGGCGGAGCGCACCACGGATGATCCGGAAAAAATCGAAATCCTCGTGGCCAAGCGCCACCTGAATGTCGGTGAACGCATCGTGCGGCCTGAGGAAGCATTCGAGTTGAAACCAGTCCTCAAGGAAAATGAGCCGCCGGACGCGATCAGGGACTTTGAGGCGGTCAAAGGCAAGACCATTAAGTCAACGCGCAACAAGGGGGACCATATTACCGTGGCCAACCTATACGACAAGGACGTTCTGGATATTCCCAAGGGGTATTATGCCGTGGGTTTGCCGGTGAATTTGGCCACCTCGGCATTCGGATTCTCTACCTTGCCCGGTTCGCGCGTGAATTTGATCCTCACGGCACGCGGAAATGATCCCCGCTCCTCGTCAGCCCGGGTGCTCTTGCAAAATGTGCTGGTGTTGGCTGCGGACGCGCGGACCACCCGTGAGGGCGAGATGGTCGCGCCGGCGTCGGTCGTGACTTTCGCTCTGACCAAGAAGGATCAGCTTACGGTGAGCCTGGCCAAGGAGCTCGGCATCCTGAGCCTGTCGCTGCGGAAGCTGGACGAAACCGATATTGGGCCGGTGGATGTCGTGACCGGCAGCGATATCTTCGACAACAAGAAGATTGAGCAGCCAAAGGATGTTGTCGAAGCCGCGCCGACGCAACCGTCTCCGCCGCCGACGGTTGTGGAGAAAGCGCCTGAGCCGAAGCAGCCGGTGGAGGAGCCGAAAGATATTCGCGCGATCCTGATCGGCAATGGCGCGAACCAGTATTACCATCGCTACGAAGTCCTGCCCAACGGCGAGACCCGCGAAGCTGCGCCGGGGGGCGCTCCGGCGCCAACGCCGCGGAATTCGAACGGTAAAGGATCGTCGCAAGATCTATGATGAGTCAACGGCCTGACCGGCGGCCCCTGTGCCGGCCAGCGTGAAATTGCCCGAAGTCAATTGTGTGGGGTGGGGCGAGAGGAATCGCCCCCACCTGTTTAATCCTGGTTTCGGTGGGTGGCGACACTCACCCTACATATTCCAAGAAGAGGTGAATGGATGCACCGCACGCATTTCGTGCCCTGTCTGGCCGGCTGGGGAGCTTTGCTCCTCACCCTGGCATTTCTGGTCGGCCCCAGCGCAACGCGCGCGCACGCTCAGGGGCCCGACATCACGCAAAACGCCACCGTCATCACTATGGGCGTCGGTACCACGCAGACCTACTTCAGCTTCAGCAAGTTGAAGATTGCCGAAGCCAACAATGATTCCCCCAAGGTGCTGCTGATCAAGGCGATTCCGGGCAAGGCCGACCAATTGCTTTTCGAGGCGGTGTCGCCGGGCCGGGCCCGCGTTCGCATTACCGATGAGAAGAAGAGCGTCGATTTCCTCGAGGTGGTTGTCATCAGCGATCGCGTCAAGGAACTGCGTGAGCTGATCGCCCGCACGCTGCCGACCGCCGCCGTCACGGTCAATTCGACTGACGCCGGCACGATCGTCCTGAGCGGCTTTGTGCTGACCGCGGACGACGCCCGCGCCCTGGCGCAGCTGTCCACGGCCATCGGCGGGCAGGTCGTCAACAACGTCCGCATCGGCGGCGTGCAGCAGGTCCAGCTCGAATGCGTCATCGCCGTCGTCAACCGCTCCGACGCCCGCAACTACGCCTTTAGCTGGAACGTCATCGGCAACAACTGGATCGCCAACAGCATCTTCGCTACGCCGCTGGGCGTGACTCAGCTTCTCACACCCTTCGCCCCCGCCAACGTCACCACCGGACTCATCAATCTCGGCAGCAACAACCTCTCCTTCGGCGTGCTCAACAGCAACAGCAGCGTGATGGGATTCTTGCAAGCCCTGCGCACCGAAGGCTTGACCAAGATTCTTGCCGAGCCACGCGTGGCGACTTTGAGTGGCCGCCCGGCCCGAGTTCTGAGCGGCGGCAACGTGCAGATCATCGCCAGCGGCGCCGGCTCCACCGCCCAGCTCTCCGCCGATTTCGGCACCATCCTCAACTGCCTGCCCATCGTTCTGGGCAACGGCAAAATTCATCTGGAAGTTGGCGCCGAAGTCAGCACGCCGACCACCAGCATCCCGATCCCCGGCGCCGGTTCCCCAGGCACCGTCAGCTTCTCCGTGCTCAAGCGGACCGCGAATGCCACCGTCCAGCTCGAAGACGGCCAAACCCTGGCCATCGGCGGCTTGATCCAGAATCGCGTCGATGCCACCTCGTCGCGCGTCCCGGTTCTCGGGGATATTCCAGGCTTCGGCATGCTCTTCACCAATTCGAGCTATACGATGACGGAAGAAGAGATGATCATCTTGGTGACGCCGCGGCTGGTTGACGGGGTCGATTGCACGAAGATTCCAAAATACCTGCCGGGCCGCGAAACGCGTGATCCGGACGATTTCGAGTTCTTTTGCGAGTTGCTCCTGGAAGCGCCGCGTGGGCCGCGCCAGGTCGGCTTGCCGCCGCACAACTATCAGGCGGCCTACAAGAACTCCCCGACGGCCGGGCTTTTCCCGTGTGCGGGGGGCAACTGCAACTCCAACACGGGCTGCAACGGCGGGAACTGCGTCTCGACCAATTATGGCTCGATTCAGCGTACGGACTCGACCGGCGCGTCGAACCTGGCGAACACGGCCCCGCGTGTGTCGGACGTGCCGGCGTTGCCAACGTCGAATTCGCGTCTGCCCGCGGAGCAAGTTGTGCCGATGATCCCGTCGGCGCCCGCGCCGGGCCTGGGCGTGCCGGCGATCCCGATTCCGTCGTCGCGGGATTTCGACACGAGACCGCAGCTGCCGCCGGTGCAACTGCCGCGCTAAGTTCCGCTCAAGAGTGATTGCTAGGCCCTCCTCCAGCCCGAGGAGGGCCTTTTTGCTTGCCCACCTGCAATTCTCAAAAAATCTCTCGTTTTTCTCCCCCCGCCAAAAAAAAAGCTATGGTTGCCGTGTATGGATCGCCGTCCGGTACGCCGGCGACGTTCCAGCGTGGCTCCCCAACGCTGTTTTGGTGGTGGAATATGACGGACGTGCAACGTATTGCGATCGTGGATCCCTCGGACTCCACGCGCGAGCCCCTCCGCAATCTCCTCCTGGGCGTCGAGGCGGTCTGGCTCGAAGCGGAATGTTCCCGCTATGAATTCTTCATCGACGTGGCCCGGCAATCGTGCCCCGATGCCGTGGTCATCGCCCTTGATGCCGATCACACCAAGGCGCTCCAGCTCATCCAACAGCTGACGGTCGAATTCCCGCACATGCCGATCCTGGCGATCAGCGCCCGCGGCGATGGGCAATCGATCCTGCGCGCCCTGCGTGCCGGCGCCAAGGAGTTCTTGACTGCCCCGGTCGTGCTCGAAGAGCTGCTGCTCGCCTTGCAACGGCTCCGCAGCAACCGCTCCGTGGGGGACACCGGCAACACCGTCAACGGCGCCGCCCGCACAGATTCTCTCGTCGTCTCGGTGGTAGGCTCCAAGGGAGGCGTCGGCTGCACCAGCATGGCCGTCAACCTTGCCTGTGCCATGGCCCAGGATACCAGCTACAACGTTGCTCTCGTCGATCTCGATCTGGCCCTCGGCGATGCCGACGTCGCCCTGGATCTGATTCCCGATTACACGCTGGCCGATGTCGCCGTCAATGTCGATCGGCTCGACATGCAGTTTTTGCGCCGCTCCTTGTGCAAGCACGAGAGCGGCCTGTCCCTGCTGCCGCATCCCGTGCAGATGGAAGATATCGCTTTGATCCACGAGGAACACCTGGGCCGGGTCATTGGCCTGTTGCGCGCCAGCTATTCGCATCTGGTCTTCGATCTGAGCAAGCGCTTCACACCGACCGATCTGACCGCCATGCGCATGAGCGATGCCGTCATCTTGATCGCCCAGCTCGAGCTAACCAGCCTGCGCAACATCGTCCGCATGCTGCACACGATGGACAAGGAAGACGGGCTCAGAGAAAAGGTGAAGGTGGTCATGAACCGCGTCGGCGCCGACGAAAGCGACATCACGCTGGAGAAGGCGCAGGACACCATCGGCAAGCCAATCTACTGGCAGGTCCCCAACGATTTCAAGTCGATGCTCGGCGCCCGCAACGCCGGCGTGCCGCTGTTGACGCACGCACCCAAGAGCAAGGTGCATCAAAGCCTGGTGGCACTGGCCAACGCCCTGTGCGGCAAAACGCCCGCCGAGCCCGCCAAGAAGGAACGGCGCAGTTTCTTTTCGTTCCGGTGAGTGGTGAGTGGTGATTTCAGTGATTCTTGGTGGGTATCGTGCAGTCGGTGTTCGGTGTGATGGTATTTACCACCCACCACTCACCACTCACAACCACTCACCACTGCGAGGTGTCCCCAATGTCCCGATTGCAACGCGGTCTCAACGGCAGCGCCGGCGCCACCAACCATGGCACGAGCCGCAGCGGCACAGCGCAAGGCAACAACGCCGAACGCAACGGCAAGAGCTTCGACGAGCTCAAGCGCATCATTCACGGCAAGCTCGTCGATAAGCTCGACCTGTCGCGCGTCAGCGATCTCGCCGGTGACACGCTGCGCCGCGAAATTCGCCTGGTCGTTGAACGTCTGTGCGATACCGAGAACCCGCTGCTCAACCGCATGGAACGCGAACGCCTCATCGACGAAGTGCTCGACGAGACGTTCGGCTTCGGCCCGCTCGAGGCCCTGCTCAAGGATCCGACCATCAGCGATATCCTCATCAATGGCCCGCACAAGATTTTCGTGGAGCGTCGCGGCAAGCTTGAAAAGACCGACGTCAAATTCCGCGACAATGAGCACCTGCTGCAGATCATCGACCGCATCGTCTCCAAAGTGGGCCGGCGCGTCGATGAAACCAGCCCGATGGTGGATGCCCGCCTGCCCGATGGCTCCCGCGTCAACGCGATCATTCCGCCCCTGGCCCTCGACGGCCCGAGCATGTCGATTCGCCGTTTCGGCGCCAACCCGCTCAAGCTCGAAGACCTCCTGAACTACAAGGCATTCACTCCAGAAATGGCCATGTTGATGGAAGCCTGCATCAAGGCACGCCTCAACATCGTCATCTCCGGCGGCACCGGTTGCGGTAAAACCACGCTGCTCAACACACTGTCGAGCTTCATTCCGCACGATGAACGCGTCATCACCATTGAGGACGCCGCCGAATTGCAATTGCAGCAAGATCACGTGGTTCGCCTGGAGACGCGCCCCGCCAACATCGAGGGCAAGGGGGCCATCAACACCCGCGATCTGGTCCGCAACGCCCTGCGTATGCGGCCTGAACGGATTATCATCGGCGAATGCCGCGGCGCGGAAGCCCTCGACATGCTGCAAGCGATGAACACCGGCCATGCCGGCTCCATGACCACGCTGCACGCCAACACGACCCGCGATGCCCAGTCGCGTCTGGAGACCATGATCATGATGGCCGGCATGGAATTGCCGATCAAGGCGATGCGGCAACAGATTTCGTCCGCGGTTGATCTGATCATTCAGGCCAACCGCTTGCAAGGCGGTCCCCGCAAGATCACGGCGATTTCGGAAGTCATGGGTATGGAAGGGGACGTGATCGTCATGCAGGAAATCTTTCGCTTCAAGCAGCTCGGCATCGATCAGAACGGGCGTTGCTACGGCCAGTACGAAGCGAGCGGCGTTCGCCCCGCCTTCATCCCGCGCCTCGAAGCGTCCGGCATCAAGCTGCCGACCAATATGTTCCAGGAACGCGTAATGATGCGCGATTGAAATGTGTCGGTTAGCCGGCGAGATTGCTCGCCGCGCGGGCACCAGCAAAGCGGCGAGCTAGCTCGCCGGCTATACACCAAGGAAATGTACCATGTCTCCCCTTTTGATCTACGCAATGGTTTTCATCGCCGCCTCGGCCGTGATCGGCGTGCTTTTCTTCATTTTTGGGGAAGGCCAGGCCAAGACGACCGAGCGCCTCGACATGCTGACCGGCAGGCGCCGCAAGGACGATGAGGCGACCAATATCCTCAAGAAAACCGCGATCGAGCGCGACAAGAAATCGCTCTTGGAGGCCCTCACGCCGAATATTCCGACCGTGCAAAAGCTGATTGTACAGGCCGATGCGAATATCACGCCGAGCACGTTCATCGCCATCAGCGTCATTTTCGGCCTGCTGGGCTTCACCGCCAGCTGGCTGGCGGGAGTCAAGATCTACTTCGCCCCGCTGCTGGGAATCTTGCTGGCGCTCGTGCCGTTCGCCTGGTTGTTGCATAAGCGCTCGAGCCGATTGAAGACGTTCGCGGGCCAGTTGCCGGAGGCTCTGGAATTGGTGGCGCGTGCGTTGCGTGCGGGGCATAGCCTGGCCGCCGGCCTGCACGTGGTCGCTGAGGAAATGCCGGCGCCGATTTCCGATGAATTCAACCGCGTCTATGAGGAGCAAAACCTCGGCATTCCGATCGAAGATGCGCTGAAAAATATGTGCGACCGCGTCCCCAATCTCGATTTGCGTTTCTTCGTGACCTCCGTATGCATCCAGCGCATGACCGGCGGCGATCTCGCCGAAATCCTCGACAAGATCGGCTACGTCATCCGCGAGCGTTTCCGCATCCTCGGGCAAGTGAAAGCCCTCACCGCGGAAGGCCGGCTTTCCGGCGTCATCCTGATCGCCTTGCCGTTCGTCTTGTTCCTCATCATGCTCCACATCAAGTACGACTATGTCGAGAAGCTGTGGACGCATCCATTGGGCATCAAGATGAGCATCGTCTCGCTGATCATGCAGCTGGTCGGCGCCCTCGTGATCCGGAAGATCGTGAACATCAAGGTGTAATGGCTTACGTTTAGCGCTCGCACGGCGCGACGGAAGCGCACAACGCAAAGCAGAGAAAATGAAAAGCCTGGCGGTAACAGCGAAAACAAAATTTCTGGCCAGCGGGAGTAAAGAAACATTGCCGTGGTTGACGAAAATAACAGGCAGAGCGATTCTTCGGAATGCAACGTCAACGGCCGGCAGCTCCTGCGATTCCCTCAATGAGGTTCTCCCATGATGTTCGCGGCTCTCGGTTTTGAAGACATGATTCCGCTTCTGGTGTTTGGCGGTATCGTCATGGGGATCTGGGCATTGTTGTCCGTTATCTCCAACCGCAACAGCCAGGCGCTTGATCGGCTTTCGCGCTTGAGCCGGCCGGCCTCGCTCGCGGAGATCGAGGACCCGTTGAAAGCGGGCAAGGCGAGCAAGTTCCAGGGACTCGCCGACGCGGTCAAGTCGATCTCCAAGCCGCTCATGCCGGTGGGCGAGGTGGAGCAAAACGCCCTGAAAACGAAAATGGCCAACGCCGGCTTCCGCAGCGATGCGGCCCCGATGGTTTACTCCGGCATCCGCATCGTTTCGCTGGCGGTGTTCCTGTTGATCGCCATCGCCGTCCTCGTCCCCAGCGGTTACACGATGAGCCGAAAAGTAATGGGCATTGCGATTATTACCCTGATCGGATTTTACTTGCCGAGCATCGTCCTGTGGTACCTGCGCTCGAAACGGCAAGAGGATATCTTTCTCACGCTGCCCGACGCTCTTGACCTTTTGGTTGTGTGCGTGGAAAGCGGCCTGGGGTTGGACGCGGCCATGCGAAAGGTGACCGAAGAAATGGGCACGCATGCCAAGACCATCAGCGAGGAGTTTTCGCTGGCGAATTTTCAATTGCAAATGGGCCGACCGCGCCGGGAGGTGCTGCATGATCTCGGCGTGCGCACCGGCGTCGATGATGTGAAATCGCTGGCCGCCATCCTGATCCAGGCGGATCGGTTCGGCTCCAGCATCGCCCAGGCCCTCCGCGTGCAATCGGATGCGATGCGAACGCGCCGCAAGCAGATCGCCGAGGAAAAGGCCGCCAAGACCGCCGTGCAATTGCTGTTCCCCTTGATTCTCTTCATCTTCCCCGGCGTCTTCGTCGTGCTCGTAGGCCCGGCGGCGATCAACATCATGGAGAACTTGCTCAAAACCCCACAATAATTAGTGGTTAGCGGTTCGTGGTGGCTGGTGGATTTTGACTAGCCGTTAGCTACCAGCCATAGCCTCAATAACTGACTGACAACTTCTTTTCAGGAGTGTTTCGATGAATGGATTCATCAAAAAAGCCGTGGCAGGATCCTGCCTCAGCGCCGGCTTGATCTCGCTTCTCGTCGGCTGCGACCATTATCGCGATCTCGTCGATCCCTGCTATCCGGAACGTTACATTTCGCAAGCCAAGCACAGCGCCTACGACATGCTCAACGTTCAGAACGACAAGGGACATCTTCTCGAGCAGACCGTGTGGAACTGGTATTTCGAGCCCGATCCAAAAACCGGAGGCCCGAGCGATCGGCTTAACGGCGCGGGCATGGCCGTGCTGCAGCGCATCTCGCGGACGCTGCCTTGCCCCGATTTCCAGCTCTTTTTGCAGAACGCCCAGGACCTGCCATATGTTGAAGGCGTCAGTCCCGACAAGCTGGTCCGGGCGCGCACTGAATTGAACGAGCGCCGGATCCTGGCAATTCAGCGCTTCATGGCCGCCCAGTCGGCGCTGCACGGCGGCGGTGTCTATCAGGTCGCCGTTCACGACCTCGCGCCGCCCAGCCTGCCGGTCCAGTACCCCACAACCGCCGAGGAAGGCATCATCAAGCTCATCAAGGGCGGTCAGCCGCAAAACTTCACGGCGCCGACCAACAAGTAATCGAATCTGCTAACCAAAAGCCCGCGGTGCGAGCAAGGGGAAAGTTTGAAACCCTTGCGTGTGCCGCGGGCTCGTGTTTTTCACGTCTATCATTTCGATTCGCTGGAAACCGCCGCGTCGGCATGGATCACCCACGACGCTTCCGATTGCGCCGCCACGCTCTCCTCCGGCACAAGCACCGAGGTCTTGACGCGTTGCAGCATCAGCCAGACCGTGGGGCCGAGAATGAGCGGAATGCCCCACAGCTTATGCCAATCGAGCGGGTTGCGCAATATGAGCACGTCGAGCAACAGCACCATAACGAACTGCGACAGGCTGGCAACCGAGACGCGAGCCGGATCGCCGGCGGTGAACGCCCGGGTAAGGAAATATTGCCCCGCGGCCGCTGAAAGGCCGATGCCGATCAACTCCAGCAGGTGCGTCATTGCAAATGCTTCTGGCGGGTCCGCCGTGGGAAAGATGAAGTAACTGGCCGCCGCGAAGGTCAGCCCCGTGGCCGAGAAGTGCACAACCACCGCGCGTGGATCAATTCGTTTCAAGCGATTCAGCCCGAGCATGGCGATCGCCGTGAAAAGCGACACCGCCACCACGATCAACGCCGCGTAATTGCCGGTTTGCAATTCCGCGCCTTGAATCAGCGCCACGCCGATAAGGCTGCTGACGATCGACAGCCAAACGACGCCGGAGGGGAATCGACCATACATCGGCCAGGACAGCAAGGCGACCCAGATCGGGAAAATGTTGGCGATCGTATAGATATCGGTGACTTGCAGATGAGTGACATGAACGCTGGCGAGAACGGAAAAGGTGCCGACCAGGCTGCAACTGCCCGCCAGGCTGCGCATCCACAAGACGGGCGGACCCCAGACGACTAACTTCACGCCATCCCATTTGGCCCACAACGAGATGAGCATGAGCGGAATGACGCAGCGCACCATCGCGACAACCGGCCAACCGCACGATCGCCCCGCGAGCGGCGTCAACATGGCCATCCAGCTGAACGCGAACCCGCTAAGCAGAATCCAAATATACGGTTGAAGGTTCTTGTTTCGCATGAACGTCCGTTGATCGCCCCTCTTCGTTTAGAGTTCGCAGCGTGGTGTCGGTTGCTGCATGCCACATTGCGAACGCTAAACGGGGAATCTAATCCGCACTCTTTTCTATTTTAACACGTCCGTACAGCTCCGTCATCTGGGCCAATCGATCCAGGCTCCAGGGATCAAGCTGTTGCGTTTGGACGCGCCACGCCCAGTTGCCCTGCGGCTTACCGGGGAAGTTCATACGCGCTTCCGTGCCAAGGTTCAAGACATCTTGCAGCGGGGCGATGGCATGCTGGGCGACCGAACTCCAGGCGGCGCGGATCAAGTCCCAGGCGGCGTCGCTGCCGTCGCGGGCCAGATAGCGGCGCACGCGATCGCGTTCCCATTCCTGCGTTGCGCGGAACCACCCCCAGGTCGTATCGTTGTCGTGCGTGCCGGTGTAGACGACGGTGTTCGCCTCGTAATTGTGCGGCAAGAAGCGATTCTCGGCCCGGTCGCCGAAAGCGAATTGCAAAATCCGCATGCCAGGCAGCTCGTAAGCGCGGCGCAGCGAGTCCACCGCCGGTGTGATGACGCCCAGGTCCTCCGCAATGATCGGCAAGGCGCCAAAAGTTTGTTTGAGCGTTTGCAAGAGAGCGTTGCCGGGCGCCTTCACCCAGCGGCCCTTGATGGCGTTGAGGCTGCCGGCGGGGATTTCCCAGTAGGCCTCGAAGCCGCGAAAATGGTCGAGGCGGACCATGTCCACGAGGCTGAACGTGGAGCGGAAGCGGGCGATCCACCAGGCGAAACCGGTCTTCGCCATGGCCGGCCAATCGTAATGCGGGTTGCCCCAAAGTTGGCCGGTCGCGCTGAAATAATCGGGGGGAACGCCGGCGACGACGGTGGGCCGGCGCTGGGGGTCGAGCATGAAGAGTTGCGGGTTGGCCCAGACGTCGGCGGAATCGCTGGAGACGAAGATCGGAATGTCGCCGATGATCTTGATGCCGTGCTCGTTGGCGTACTGCTTGACGCGGCGCCACTGGCGGAAGAAGACGAAGTGGCGAAACTGGTGCAGGCCAATGGTTTTGGCCAACTCGGTACGGGCTTTTTTGAGAAAGCCGGCATCGCGCATCTTGGCAGGCTCGGGCCATTCGTGCCAGCTCCGGCCATGGAAGGAATCCTTGATCGCCATGAACAGGGCGAAGTCGTCGAGCCAGGCAGCTTCGTCGGCGACGAATTTCTCGAACGCCGGCTTGAGTGCGGCGCCGCGCCCTTTCTGAAATTGCTCCCACGCCCGGCTCAGCAATTGATTCTTGAACTGGATGACCGGGCCATAATCGACGCGGTCGGCCGGGAAGCTGGCCGTCGGCAGATCGCGCGGATCGAGCAGGCCGTCCTCGATCAGGCCTTGTGGACTCACCAGATAGGGGTTGCCGCCGAACGCGGAAAAACACTGATAGGGCGAATCGCCATACCCGGTCGGCCCGAGCGGTAGAATCTGCCACCAGCTCTGCTTCGCCTGAACGAGCGCATCGATCCACTTGAGCGCCGCCGGCCCCAGATCGCCGATGCCGAACGGCCCAGGCAGCGAGGTCGGATGCAGCAAGACGCCGGCAAAGCGGGATTGGATCGCGTCAGTCATCATGAGCCTGGTCCTTGGCGGGAATCGGGAAGCCGGGCATCGTTATTGTATGAGACGCGCCCGGCGATTCCCAAGGTCCAACCGCGACCAGCTGATGATCCGCTTTAACAGTATAATGCCGAAAGTGGAATTCGCTTTACAACGACGAGAAATAATATGAACTGCAGGATTACATTTCTGGTTTACCTTGCACTGGCGATGGTTTGGCCGTGCTTGCCGGCTTCGGCGCAGCCTGCGATCAAGGAGCTTGATCCCAAGGTGCGCGAGGCGTGGGAAAAGGCTGGGGCTCGGGTCGGCTCCTATCGCCAGGGTGAATTTCATCAATACACGTTCCCCATTGGCCGCCCGGAAGACGCCGCATTGCCATTGGTTTTTTTGAATCCTGAGCGTGGAGTTATTGCGGACTTGCCAGCGCCGGCCGTCCCATTTGGCTTATCGCTCGGCGCCGGCCCGTTTAATAAGCTTGATCCCCGACTGCGTGACCTTGCCGACCTGAAAAACCTGCGCGTGTTGCTCCTGGCCAAGCAAGGCATCACAAATGCCGGGGTCAAGAACATCGCGGCCTTCAAGGATCTTCAGACGCTTGACCTGTCAGGCAACCAGATCTCCGATGCTGGACTGAGGGAGTTGGTCGGCTTAGCAAAATTACGCCACTTGAATCTCTCCCAAACACGGATAACCGACGCAGGACTTTATGAACTAGCCGGCTTTGAAAACCTGGAGACCTTGATCCTCTACAAAACCGAGATAACGGAGGAGGGACTCAAGGGTATTGCGGGCCTCAAGAAATTGCGGACTCTGAGCCTCAATGACACGGAGGTCAGGAACACTGGCCTGGATCACATCGTACCTCTCAAGAAATTGGAGATCTTGGATCTCAGTTCGACGCAGATTACTGCGGCGGGCTTGAAGAAGCTCGCCAGCTTTGAAAAATTGACAACCCTGGACTTTCGCTACAACCAGATGACCGACGCCAGCTTAAAAGAACTGGCCCTTCTCAAAAGCCTGCGGGAACTCGACATTGGCTACACGGATCAGGTCAAGGTTCCCTTGACGGAGGACGGCCTCAAGGCGCTCGCCACACACCCAGGCCTGCTGTCCTTGAAGGCCGGCCACACGGGGTTAACCGACGGGAGGCTGAAGGAACTTGCGCGGCTCGAAAATCTGCACACTTTGGACATTTACGGCACGAACGTGACCGACGCCGGCCTGAAAGAACTGGCCCGCTTCAAAAACTTGCGCGAATTGAACCTCATGTGGATGAAACATCTTACCGCGGCTGGCATGAAAAATGTCGGCGCCGTCACGAGTTTGCAGATCCTCCATCTGGACATTACCGAAACCACGGATGCGGGCTTGAAAGAACTGGCGCGCCTCAAGAACTTGCACACCCTGACCCTGGGATCCACCAAGGTAACGGACGCCGGGCTGAAGCATCTGGCCGGCCTGGAGAATCTTCACACGCTCGATATCGGCAACACGGGAGTCAGTGCCGCGGGCTTAGACGACATTGCTGGATTCAAGGGGTTGCGAATCCTCAACCTCTCGCAAGGCGGCGACCCGGACATGACGAAAGCGATCGAGAAGCTGCGCGTGATCCGCCCCGATATGAAAGTAACGGTGCGTTGAGCGTCTCGCCACGCTGGCGGCAGGACTGGAAATACGCCGCGTGAATTCGCTGCCCAGTCAGGCGTCGCCATTGCGGTCCACCACTTTCTCGGCCGTGATCACCACATCCGGTTCCTGGATATGCCGCACCAAATGGCGCGGCATGGAGCCGAACATACGGATGCGGTTGTCGTGGAATTCCTGGCGATAAATCTCCGCATGAGCCGCCAGATACGCCAGCACCCGGCCATTGCCCGCATCGACGTCGATGGTCACCTGCGCGAAATCGGCGCTGAGCATCTCGATGACGGCGTCGCGCAATTCGTCGATCCCTTGCCCCGTTTTGGCGCTGACGGCGACAGCGCGCGGATGATGCGCTTGCAGCACCTGCAAGTAGGACAAATCCTTCACGCGGTCGATCTGGTTGAGCACCAACAGCGTCGGCCGTGAATCGCAATCGAGCTCCTTGAGCACCTTCTTGACGGCGACAATGTGCTCCTCGGCGTGGACATTGCTGGCATCGACAACATGGAGCAACAAACGAGCTTGCCGGGCTTCCTCCAGGGTCGCCTTGAACGAAGCCACGAGATGGTGCGGTAAATCGCGGATGAAGCCGACGGTGTCCGAGAGCAGCACCCGGCCCCAATCGGCCAGCCGCCATTGCCGGGTGCGCGTGTCGAGCGTGGAAAAGAGCTTGTCCTCGACATAAACCGAGGCGCCGGTCAGCTTGTTCATCAGCGTGCTCTTGCCCGCGTTGGTGTAGCCGACCAGCGAGACGGTGTGCTCCTCGAATCGGCTCGACACCTCGCGCTGCTTGCGCGTCTGCACGTGGGATAGGCGCTCCTTGAGATCGCGAATCTTCAGGCCGACGAGCCGGCGATCTTCCTCGAGCTGGGTTTCGCCAGGGCCGCGCAGGCCGATGCCGCCTTTATAGCGAGAAAGGTGGGTCCACATGCGTTTCAGGCGGGGCAACGAGTATTCGAGCTGGGCCAACTCGACCTGCAGCTTCGATTCGATGGTGCGGGCTCGCGTGGCGAAGATGTCGAGAATCAACTCGCTGCGATCGATGACTTTGGCATTGGTCGCTTTTTCGAGATTGCGCACCTGGGCCGGCGACAGATCGTTGTCGAAGATGACAACCTCGGCGTCCTTGGCGTGGCACAATTCGGTCAATTCGCTGAGCTTCCCCTTGCCGATGTAGGTGGCCGGCACGATCTGCTGGCGTTTTTGCGTGAGTTCGCCGACGATGTTGGCCCGGGCAGTTTGCGCCAGGCCGCGCAATTCATCGAGCGGATCAGCGCCGACCCAGGGCCGATTCGGCAGCGCAACGCTCACGAGCACCGCCCGTTCCAGATGCACCGTCATGTCTTCGCGCGTTTGGTTCAAGTGCACAATCTCCTTGCTTGACGTTTAGCGCCCGCGTCGCGCCACGCGGGCGCTAAACGCAAGCCAGTTATTCCCGTAACGCCCTCGCCAGCAATTGATGGAAATAATATCCCCCTGCCTCGCGCTTCACGCTGAAGCGGCCCGTGTCGTACGTTCGGCTCTTCAAGCCGCGCTGCACTTCCTCGCAGACGCCCCAGTCTTCGAGCTGAACCTGGTGGGCAACCGCGATGCTGTCGGCGTTGAAGCGCTGCGCTGCCTCGCTCGCCACATCCGCAAAATAGAAATCGAAATAGACCCGGCAACGGTCCGGGCCGAGCGGCACCACCAGGTTCGTGTCCATCACACCCTGATAAAGATTTACCATCAGGTTGGGGAAAATCCACCAATAATAGGCGTGCGTGCCCGTGCGGACCTTGCCGACGGTCGCATCGTCGGCCGGCTTGATCGGGCTGATCTGCACGCTGTTGTGGCCATGCAACTCGGTGCGGTAATGGGCGTAATCAAGAGCGCCGGCCAATCCGGGATGCACCGTGTTCACATGGTAGCCCCCGTCCTGGTAGTTATCGACGAACACCTTCCAGTTGCAATCGAGGACGTATTCGCGGCGATCGACGAAGTGCAGTGATTCCAGCGCCATCGCCTTGGTCATCTCCGGGAAAGGCGCGCAAGAACTCCGCTAGGGTTTCCTTCGGCGTCCCTTGATGCACAAAGACGAACGGGCCATGCGTATCCGCGGCCATCGCCGGCAATCCCTGCTCTTCCTTGTTGAATTCCTCGACGCCCGCAAACTCCGGCGTGCCGATCAGGCGGCCCGCGAGATCGTAAGTCCAGCCATGATAGCGGCAACGCAACTTGGCCGCATGCCCGCAGGGCTCATTGATGACCTGGGCGGCGCGATGCCGGCAGGCGTTGTGGAAGGCACGCAGCGTTCCGTGTTCATCGCGCACCACCAGGATCGGCTCGGCGGCAATCTCGGCCGTCAGGAATGAGCCGGGATCCTTCACCTGCTCGGACCGGCCCACATATTGCCAGCTCCCGGCGAACACCTTGCGGCACTCCAGCGCGTAGATTTCCGCATCGAAATACCATGCGCTCGGAATCGTGCCGCGCTCTCGACAACGGCTGCGTGGCGTCAAACGCCTGCAACAGTTCATTCAAGCGAGCGGACATCGGCAGGCTCCTTTCGATCCATTTTGGCGGAAACGGCGGTCCGACGCAATGGCGCGTGGCATATCGTGCGCAAAACCGCCAAGCGAGGTTTGACATTGCATCAAAAGGCGATTGGAGGTTTTGGTTCCGGAGCCAACACGTCCGCGACTTTTGCTGGCGTTTATCGGGACCAGGATGATAGAATACTTCAGGATAGGCCGACCTGATTCAGGCTTACGCAAAGCGCGCCGATGTGAGCGGTCGTGGCAAATTGAGCGAGCTGTTGACGTTCTGCAAACGGATGGGCCGCGACCCGCATCAAGCCGCCGTCGGTTTGGTTATCAATCACGCATTCGACCGATCTTCAATCGGCCCATTCAGAAACCCAAAGCAGCGTGATGGCTTCAGGAACAGCCGAATGCAAACGGTTGGATCCCGGCGATTGAACCGGTATCGAGAACATTCCCATGCAGCGCAATCTCATCCTCGGCACCGCAGGCCATATCGATCACGGCAAGACCGCGCTCGTCAAGTCCCTCACCGGCATCGATTGCGACCGCTTGCCCGAAGAAAAAGCTCGCGGCATCACCATCGACATCGGTTTCGCCACACTGGACCTCGGCGATTACCGGCTCGGCATCGTCGACGTGCCGGGACATGAACGCTTCATCAAGAACATGCTCGCCGGCGCCACCGGCATCGATCTCGTCCTCTTCATCATCGCCGCCGACGATTCGATCATGCCGCAAACCCGCGAGCACCTCGAAATCCTCAAACTGCTCGGCATCACGACCGGCGTCATCGCCCTGACCAAGTGCGATCTCGTCGATGCGACCACGCGCGAAGTCGTCGCGCTGGAAATTCGCGATCTCGTGCAAGGCAGCTTCCTCGAATCGGCCCCGATCATTGCTACCTCGGCTCAGGCAGGAATGGGCTTGTCCGAATTGAGGGCCGCGATTGCCGAGGCATGCGAGCAGGCAGCAGGCGGCAGGCAGCAGGCAGCGGATGCGGAGCAAATTGCACACGGTACGGCGCAGGCAGCCGATTCTTCGTCGTCTGCTGCCTGCTGCCTTCTGCCCGCTATCTTTCGTATGCCGATCGATCGCTCCTTCATCGTGCAGGGGCACGGCACCGTCTTCACCGGCTCGGTGCATTCGGGGAGCGTCCGGGTCGGGGATGAAATCGAATGGCTCCCCGGCGGCCAGATGGTCCGCATCCGCTCGCTGCAAAATCACGACCGGCCGGTTGACGAAGTCCAGCGCGGCATGCGGGCCGCCATCAATCTTGCCGGCGTCGATCACAACGATGTCGTGCGCGGCCAGGAGCTTGCCACGCCCGGCTATCTCAAGCCTGCGCACGTCCTCACCGTGCGCCTGCATTGCCTGCCCGAGTTGAAGCGCCCGATCAAGCATCGCGCTCCGGTGCGGCTGCACATCGGCGCCTCCGAGATCATGGGCACGGTCGCCTTGCTCGACTGCGACGCCATCGAACCGGGAGGTTGGGGCCTGGCCCAGCTTTTTCTCGAGGAACCCGCCACCGCCACTTATGGGCAACCCTTCGTCCTACGTGGCTCTTCCGCAACGCTCACCATCGGCGGCGGGCAGGTGCTCCAACCGGTCGCCAGGAAAATCCGCCGACGCCACCTGGAAATCCTGGAGCGGATCGAAAAACTTTCGACCGGCAATGCCAAAGAACGCGCCCTGATCGTCGCTGGATTCGGCGGCTACGCGGGCTTCACCCAGGCCGATCTTGTCCGCGGCGCTGATTTGTCTCCCGCCCAAGCCGTGCAAGTCATTGAGGAGCTGCGCGCCGAGAATCGCCTCATCAGTGTGACGCTTCACGCCGGCCGGCAGAGCGTCCTTCATGCCGACGTTCTTGCCGAGCTCGACGAACGCATCCTCAGCGCGCTCGGCAGGCTACACGCGGAATTCCCATTAGTGACCTCGCACGACCGCCAAAAGGTGCAAGCCCAGCTCGATTACGTCGGCGACGACGCGCTGATTCATGCCGAGGTCGATCGGCTCATCAAGAGTGGGAAGCTGGTCGGCGATGGCCGACGTATCGCGCGTGCCGACTTCAAGCCGAAACTGAGCGCGAACCTGCGCAAGCTCAAGGACAAGGTTGTCGAGGCGTATCGCGGCGCCCGATTTCAGCCCCCCGAGCCGGCCAGCTTCGCCGGCCAGGCGGCAGGCAATGCCGCCAGCTTGCAGGATCTCTTCGACGTTTGCGCCGCTGAGGGGTTCCTGGTACACATAGCCGGCGACATCTATCTGCACGCCGAGGTTGAGGCCGACATGCGCCGCCGCGTCACGGAGCGTTTGAGCGCGGGGGCCGGCGCCACGGTCGCCGAGATTCGCGATCTTCTCGGCACGACGCGCAAGTTCGCGATCCCTTTGTGCGAGTATCTCGACCGGATCGGCGTCACCCGCCGCGACGGCGACCTGCGCTTCCTCGCGCCCGCGGGCGCTCCGGTGCGCGTTGAGTAATCGGGCCGAGATTGTGCTTGCCTATCGATCTGGCTTGGTTACAATGAAGGCCGTTGGAGATTGCGGGCGTAATTCAGTGGCAGAATGCTAGCTTCCCAAGCTGGACGTCGCCGGTTCGAATCCGGTCGCCCGCTCTGACCGAGTTTGAAGTTCAAAGCCAAGTCATGCTTACCTGCCGGGCGCTCGGTAGTGCGGCTCGAAAGATCCCGTTGCTGTGGAATTCGCAGAGTTTCGCAGTATGCCGTATTCTTGGAGTTGCACCTACGGCAGGCTGCAGGATCGAACCCACCTATCGTTTTCACAAGAAAACCGGCAAGGCAATCGCGCCCGCTGCTGACTCCGGCCCGCGCCGCCGCCACGCACGGAATCGGTCGCGGCTCTTTCACAAAACATTGGGTCCATCACATGTTTTCGGCGTTGCAAGTGACGACGGCGGCGCCGCTGCTCGCCTGGCTCCTGAACGTCCTGCGGCCGATGAACCGCACGCGCGTCAAGCAACTTTTGCGGCATGGCAACGTCAAGGTCAACGGCATAACCACGACGCGCCATGACCATCCGCTGCAACCAGGCGACCAGGTGACGATCGCGCGCACCGACCGCAACCTGGAAAGCGTCGGCATCGCCATTATTCGGGAGGATGACGCCCTGATCGTCATCGACAAGCCGCAGGGATTGTTGAGTGTCGCCACTGCCGCGGAGAAAACCGACACGGCATTCGCCCGGCTGAACGCCCATCTGACCGCGCGCGGGCTCGGTCGGCCGTTCGTCGTCCATCGGCTCGACCGCGAGACATCGGGGCTATTGCTGTTTGCCCGGAGCGCGCCAGTGCGCGACCAGCTCCAGATGAACTGGGGCGCGGTGAAGAAGACCTACCTCGCCGTCGTCGAAGGCAAGCCACGTCGCGATGCGGGGGTCGTGGACAACTTCCTGCTGGAGGGGCGCGATCTGCGCGTGCGCGCCGTCCGCAAGGGGAGCGGCGGCCGGCGGGCGGTATCGCACTATCGCATCCTCGCCACGCACGGTCCCTATGCGCTGGTGGAGGTCGGGCTGGAAACGGGGCGGAAGCACCAAATCCGCGTGCATCTCAGAGGGCTGGGTTGCCCGGTGATCGGCGACGCACTGTATGGTTCGGCCAGCGACCCGGCCGGACGATTGGGATTGCACGCCCAGCGGCTCAGCTTCGACCACCCGGTGAGCGGACAGCGGCTGGAGCTGGAGGCGCCGCTGCCGGCCGCGCTCAAGCGGATCGTGGGCTGATTTATGGAAGAAGCCGATTCCGGCTGCGCGCCGCCCCGGTCTGCCGCGCCCGTGCTCGTTGCCTGCGACCCATCGCGGGGGTAAGATCGCTCGGCACCTGTTGCTTCCCGCTCGGCATCAAGCCAGGAGTATCCATGACTCGTTTTCAATACGGCATGCTGATCGCGTGTGTTCTGTTGGCGCTGCCGGGCAGCGCCTTTGCTGGCGAAAGCAAACCGCATTTCGTTTGGCCCGACCTTCCGGGGTATAGGCGGATCAAGGCAATCGTGGGGCCAGAAGACAAGTCCGATACGCATTATCAAAAAGCGACCTACGATTGGTCGGGCGGCCGGTTTGAGCAATTGGAGATCACGCTGGCCCGTGACGCCGCTTTCAAGGACAAGTATTCTGCGGAAGCCTTGGCGAAGGAGAAGAATCCGCCCAAAGAGCTGCAAGTCAGTGACAAGAAAGCCTGGCAGTGGGAATTTCCGGGTGTGGCCCGCAATGAGGTTGCCCGGCGGTTGGTGGTGATCCTCGACCCGGACAAGGTGATCATTATCGAACAACGAGGTTCCGGCGCCGAGCTGCCAAACGTGGCCAAGAAATTCGACTTCGCCAAGGTTCAGAAAATGCTGGCGACCGGCAAGCCGAAGATCGTGGAACTTTGGCCAGGCAAAGCACCCGATGAGACGGGCGACATCGGCCCTGAGAAGGTCCGCGTGTCGCCGAAGCTCACCAAGAAAGAGGTCGAGATCACGGAGCCGACAAGACTCATAACCAACGTCAGCAAACCTACCATTACGATCTATCGGCCGACCAAGGACAAGGATAACGGCGCCGCGGTGCTCATCTGTCCGGGCGGCGGATACTGGGATCTCTACTGGGAACTGGAGGGCGAGGAGGTGGCAGCCTGGCTTAATTCCATGGGCGTGACCGGCATCATTCTCAAGTATCGCGTGCCACGCCGCCCCGATGAGCCGAAAGGCGAGCCAGCGCGACGGCCGCTCCAGGATGCTCAGCGGGCCGTCAGCATGGTGCGCAGCAAAGCCACGGACTGGGGCATCGACCCGAAGCGAATCGGCATGGTCGGTTTTTCCGCCGGCGGGCACCTGGCAATTGCGACGGCAACCAGCTTCGAGAAACGCGCCTACGAACCCATTGACGAGATCGACAAGGTCAGCTGCCGGCCCGATTTCGCCATCGCCGCCTATTCCGGCTACCTGAAGCACAAGGACAAGAATGAACTTGCGCCTGGGCTCAGCGTTCCGGCCAAGACGCCGCCGATCTTTCTCGCGCACGGCGGAGCTGACATCATCAGTCCCCCGGAGCACAGCGTGGTCATGTATCTGGCCCTGAAGCGCGCCGGCATCCCGGTGGAGTTGCACCTCTATGCCGGCGCCGCCCACGATTTCGCCGTCCGCCCCAGCGACGAGCCGTGCTCAATGTGGACGCGGTCCTGCGCAGATTGGATGCGGCATCAGGGCTTTCTCAAAGCTTCGAAATGAGCCCGCCCGCCGATCAAAAGGCCGGCACGAGAACCGTCCGGCCGTACACGATGAACGCCATGACGAGGCCCAGCACGCCGCTCATGATGATAGGCGTGGCCTCGCGGTATTTGACGTGCACCCCGACGAAAACGAGGCTCTCGACTGCCAACACCGCGGCAGCCAGGATCGTTAGCCACGCCTGCCAATCGAAAGCTGCGGGGACGATCAGCCCGACGGTGCACGCGAGCTCCACAATGCCCAGGATCATCCAGGCTTGACGCGGCAACGCGCCAAAGGACGGGACATCTTTGCTTATCTTGTCGAACATGAAAACCTTCATGACGCCCGACGATGCGTACAAGAGCGCGGCGTGACTGCTGGCTACGTGGCCCTCCCGATAAGCTCACTTTTTTGCGCGGGTCAAAACGATATAGCCTATGCCCTGACCGCCCTTCGTCGAGAAGTCAGCCGGGCGTCTTCCCGTCTGGCTGTTGAAAAAACACACCGTCAGCGTGTCGCCCTTGATTTCGTAGATACCCAGGATGGTCCACTCGCGTTGCTTGTCATGCAGCGTGATGTCGATCTGTTTCGGCTCCTTGCCGGGGTCGATCTTGATTTCGCAGGGGAACGCGCCGTCGCGGGCCGTGATCTTCCCCATTCGGCTCATCATCCCGATCGCGCCTTCCCAGGTCAACTTGTTGCCGGCAAAGACGAACTTGTATCCCTTCATCAGTTCCTTGGGCAGGCTCTTGTCGCCAAAATCCTGTGAGTCGATGTTCCAGGTTCCTTTCAGCAATTCGAGTTCCTTGGCGATCTTCGGATCAGCGGCTCCATCCGGCTGGGCCTTGGCCTTCTTGAGTAATTCGTTCTCCTTTTTGAGCAGCTCGATCTCCTTTTTGAGCTGTTCGTTCTCCTTGCGCAGCTTCGCGACCTCATCGGCGTCCTGCGCCCGAGCGGCCGGCGTGAACAGGAAGAACAGCGCCGTCAGCGCACCAACGATTACGACCTTCTGCATGGTTACCTCCTCGCTTCCATCGCATTTGTAGCCACGACACCCAGCGCGTACGTCGCGCCTCCCAAGATGACAAGAATCACGCAAGGCCAAAGGAATCCTTGGCGGCGGCGAGAAAAATACAAGCCGGTGCTCACAAACGCCGCGCTCAGGGCGATACCGGCTCCGAGCATGGCTTGCTTCTTCGGGGCGTCCTTGATTTCTTCGCCGTCCTTTTTTTCAGCGGGCTCGGATTTGGGCGGCCATCCACCGCCGAAGCACATGTCGCCCCTGGACGTGGAGGCGGCGAACAGAACCAGAACGATTGAAAGTGGAAGAAAACGATGAAGCATGTGATCCTACCCTTTGCGTGTGAAAGCCATCGATCAGACTACCGGCACGAGAACCAGCCGGCCGAATACGATGAACGCCATGATCAGGCCCAGCACGCTGCTCATGATGATAGGCGTGGCCTCGCGGTATTTGACGTGCACGCCGACGAAAACGAGGCTCTCGACTGCCAACACCGCGGCAGCCAGGATCGTTAGCCACGCTTGCCAATCGAAAGCTGCGGGGACGATCAGCCCGACGGTGCACACGAGTTCCACAATGCCCAGGATCATCCAGGCTTGACGCGGCAACGCGCCAAAGGACGGGACATCTTTGCTTATCTTGTCGAACATGAAAACCTTCATGACGCCCGACGATGCGTACAAGAGCGCGGCGAGGATTTGCAAAACCCACAAGAGTATGTTCATCGTCTGCCCCTCGACTCCCGCCCCAGCACGACTGCCACGTAGCCGCGTCCCGTCTGGCGCCGTCTCACGAATGCGATGATAGCGTCAGCAAGTCCGCATTGATTCGGGTGATCGCATTGGCGGCGTCGGATTCGACACGGACAACGTGATATCCCGCTTTTTCAACGTCACGAATGGCTTCACGAACGGCCTTCTCCAGAGATTCCGCTCCGCGATGATTTACATCCATGTAGGGCACTCCCCCAGCCATTCCCACCAGAGCGTCATCAAAGCCAGCCTCGTAAAGGGCGTCGGCTACGTCTGGAGTCAAGTCTTTGATCCCGGTGAGAATCAGCGTGAACGGATACGTGGCCTTGTCTTTTTTGTTTGCTCTGGCCATTACATGATCCTCCCGGACAGCGCTCGACGCGGCGGCGGACCACGGCTACCCTGCGATAACCGATTGCTCTTCGCCGAGTTGAACTGCGACGCGACCGCGATTCCTCTCGATGAGCCGGCGCGGCAGCAAGCAGCTTATCGTCTTCCATGTCGCAGATGGCACTCGCGTCCATGCCGCCTGCCGCCGTTGCCAAGTTCGGGTAGTGGGCTAGGACTGTGTTGATTTTTTCTTGATTTCGACACCGTACTTATCAATCTCACATCCGCACTCGCTGCATGTCCAGCCGCCCCACAATAACTGTCTTTGATTTTTTGGTATGCGGGTAATTGGCGGTTGCTCGCCGCATTGCGGGCATACCCAAGGCTCCCAATTAATCCCCCATTTGCCATTTCGTGGCCAAATCCAAAGGATTACAAACGTTACAACGACAACGATTGGTACGATCAATAGCGCACTCATTAGCCAATACCACGATGTTTCGGGTTAACCGTGGCCGGGTCTGTACCCAGACCCCGGCGAATTATCGGTTGTCTTTGCCCCCGAAATCCTCAGACCCGAGCAATGCTGCCCATCGAGCATTGTATCGGGAGCAGGACAACTATTGCTGGCAGTTCGCCGGGGTCTGGATACAGACCCCGGCCACGGCCTTGGAGGTTAAGTGCTCGTGGATTGCATGAGTCCCCGGAAGAACTGAATCGCGCCACACACGATGGCGCCCCACGCAAGAATAAAGCTGCCGCCGGTTCCATTAGCCATCGCCATGGATCCCACGGTGACGACAATGCCGACCAGGCAAATGATGCCGCCGATCGCCATGTTTCGCGGGCCCGCAGCCTTGTAGGCGCGGGCTTCGAGCTTCGCTTGTGCTTCGTGCTCACGCTGAAATCGCAGCGCGGTCTGCACGATCCGGTCGGCTTGTGACGGCTTGTACCCTGCCTCGATGATTTGCCGGCGAACATCGCGGGAACTTTGCCCCTTTGCCAGTCGCTCGAGCGCGTAGATGTACATTTCATCTTTGATTTCAGGATCGCCTGCGACCGCAGACGATTTGGCCGGCGGTTCTCCCGTGCGCTTAGTTGCTTGGTCGCATTCTGCATGATCAAAAACGATGGATGGTCCGCGGATCCCCGAACCAGAAATGCGGCACCGCAGCTTGGGCATTCCCATTCCGTGTTTTCCTCGATTCCGTCGATTTGCATATAGTTCTTGCACGACGGACAGGCGATGGTAAGCATGGACCGGACCTCCTCACCTTCGTATTGATGGCTTTCGTCACGCTTCGCGTCGCTGCGTATCATGTTTGAACAACACAAGGCGCTGGCCCAGTTCAATGCGTTCCCTGGGATCGCCAGCATTTGGATCGATGGCCGATGCGGCGCGAAGCCGAAAGACGATAAGCCCCACTGCGAGTAGGATTAATGCGGCCGCGCAATAGGTCGCGATCGGGCTCGATTGAGCAGACGCCAGGAAACCCGCAACGGCACCAGCGGCAAGAAAAACCGCTGCGGGCATATAGAGCCATTTCAGGTGGACATTTTTCAGGGACGCAATCATGTCGGGCTGATAGTCACCGCAATGAGGACATCATTCATCATGTAAATCCCGCGGACGACCACGGAAACCGTGGCCGTGGTCTGTACTGCAGACCACGGCGAAGCGCCAAAGACTGGGTCGCGGTTTCAATAGCGGTCGCAGGCCTTAGCGGCATGGATCTTGCCCCCCGGCGGTGGACCGAGTACAGACCACGGCCACGGTTTCCGTGGTTGTCCGCAGGTAAGGTCCACGGAGCAGAAATGCCGCGACTGCCTTAATCTAGCCGGGTGCGATGGCTCCTGTCAACGATTTTCCCGAAGCCGCGACGGCTTTGGCCCGGTGCCGCACGAAAAGGTGGCTGCGACGGGAGGGGCGAGGCTCCTACCGAGCCGGTTGCGCCCGGAAACCCGATACTCTTCACGCTCTTGGCGGGTTCACGGCTCGGCAGGAGTCTCGCCCTCCCCAAATGCACGTCCGGCCTGCAGGAAGTGCATCACGCCTGATCCGCGGCCTACTTTTTCCCAAGCGGCAGGAACGGATTCTGGCCGCTCATCATCTGCGTGAACTCATACAGCGGATCGGCGCGCCACCGGGCCTCAGCGGCGGGGGACCGGTAGGGGTCCGATTTGCGGCCCAATCCCTCCATCAGCACCAGGCCGCCGCTCACGCCGCGTTGCAGCTATTTGCCCAGCGTCACGTAGCAGGGCTTCGGCAGATCCTCCGGCCATTCCTCGGCGATGTCGAGCGGGTGAGCTTTTGCGAGGCGTCTTCGAGCGCCATGCGGAGGACTTCCCAGCGGGCGCTGAAGCCATCGTCGGCTGAATGCAAGGTCCGTTGCGGGGATTATTCCGAACCGGCGAAGATTTGTTGCCGTCCGCGCCCACTCCCTCTCTCCCCCCGGATCGTGGGTACCCGCCCGAAAGCCGCATTTTTTCCAGGGTTTTTGCTAATTCGAGCTACCCACGGCTGTCGGGTAGGTGGGTACGTGATCGCTTGATGCTTGACAAACTCTGAGAGCCAATCAGCGCACCAGCACATCGGGCCGCACGAATTCGGCGCCTTGGATGCGGATGCGCTTGAGCGGCCAATTTTCGGCGGCGGTGATGGCGCGCGGGCCTTCTTCGGAGATGAGGAATGTGTCGCAGCTCACGGCTGCCCCGACGGCGACGCACCAGGTGATCGCCCAGCGGGCTTGCAGCAGTTGCTCTTCTTGCAGCGACATGGCCAATTCGACGGGGGCATGGCCGGTGACGTGGCCTTGCGGGGCGAGGTAGAATTCGTGCTCGACGCCGGTGAGCTGAAAGATGCGCTGCCCGGTGAGCAGAATTTGGCGAGGCACCGATTCGGGCCAGGTGCCGGCGACATACGTCGCGCTGATCTTGCACGCACAATCATGATCGCGGCGAAAATTGGCGTCCGCCTGCCCGAAAGATATCACCCGGCTGGCTCGGGCGCACAGGCCGTATTTGCGGGCGGCCACCGTCATGACGCAGGTGTGCGTCACCGGCGCCGACGTGAACGCTGCTTGCCGATAGGCCCGGCCACGCCCATCGCCGGTGACCGAGATGAGGAGGGGATGGACGCCGCGATGCAGCAAGCGATGGCTGATTTGGCCGGCGACCTCGCGCTCGGTTTCGCCGGCCGTCAGGGTGCGGCCCGTCGCCTCGATGGCGTGGCTCAAGGTTTGCCCCAGCATGCGGTAGCATGCGATCTGGTAATCGGTCAGATCGCGGCGGGCAAGGTCCAGCTGCGGAGACACGTTCTTGCAACCCTCGCGTGGCACATCGACGGCGATGTTGCGTCCCTGGCACAGATCGTCCAGCAGCGCGGCCCGACCCAGATGCCAGGGCCATTCCTTGAGTTGAAAGCCCAGGCCGTCGATTTCCTCGTCGAAGATGCGCTGCGAATCGGCATTGCTGCACAGAAGCCAGCGGGCATCGGCGCTGTAGAAGAGGGCGGGAAGAGTGTCGGGGTCGAGGATGCCGCGCGCCGTACCGCCGCCGGTAAGCCAGGCGAAATTATCCGGGTTCAAGACGAGCAACCCCTCGCAGCCGGCCTCTTGCAGAATGGCGGTGACGCGGCCCTGCTTGATCTCGACATCGGTGCGGCGATCCATCGGCGCACCCAGACTGATGTCGGCCACACTGGCGGGCGACGGCGCGGGCGATGCTCGGGTTTCTTGGGTGACGCTCATAAAGCCAAGTAAAAGGTAAAAAGTAAAAAGTAAAAAAATCAAAAAGTAAAAGCAAAAGTGGAATGGCCGACACTTTCTACTTTTTTTACTTGCGATTTTTTTACTTGCGTCATCGCGTCCATGGCGGCGGGTAGGCGCCGCGGACATAGCGTTGGGCCATTTCCAGGTAATGGGCACAGATGGTTCGCGTCCGTTCGAGTTCTTCGTCAGTGATGCCACGCACCACTTTGCCGGGCACGCCCATGACGACGGAGCGCGGCGGGATGCGTCGGCCTTCAGTCACAAGCGTGCCGGCGGCGATCAGGCATTCCGCGCCGATTTCGCAGCTGGACAGCAGCTTGGCGCCCATGCCGATCAAGCTATCGCGGCCTATGCGTGTGCCGTGCAGGATCGCGCCATGCCCGACGACCACGCCCTCGCCGACGGTCATGGGGGCATCGGTATCGGTATGGACGATGCAGCCGTCCTGAAGGTTGACGCGCGGTTCGAGGGTGATGACCGCCAGATCGCCGCGAAGCACCGTGTTGAACCAAATGTTCACGCCGGGTCCAAGCGCCACATTACCGGCCACGATCGCGGTGCTGGCCACGTAATAGTCCTTGATGGCGTGCATGGTCCCGGTCATGCCTTCTCCTCGCGGCGAACCCCGTGGCGATGTCCCGACAGTCATGATACACACGGAGGTGTCGCCGTGAATCAGCAAAATCTGCGGGCACATGCGCAAGCTGCGGAAACTTGGGTGAACATACGGAAAAGACCGGATTTGCCGGCGGCACGCCGTATAACATCCCGATGCTCGAAGCGCGGCTCCCCTTGCTCATCACCGGCGTCGCGGGCGTCGCCGGCTACAACGCCTTCCACTACTTCCACCGCCGATATCCCGGCCAGGTCGTCGGCGTTCGGCCGCAGCGGACATTCCGCCTCACCGGCGCCGGTATCATCGCCGAGGACGGCAAGGATTCCGCCGGCATGACCCGCCTGTTCGATCGCTTTGGCTTCCGCAGCGTGCTCAACACCATCGGCAACTGCGCCCTGAAATCGTGCGAGCTCGATCCCGCCATGGCCCACGCCATCAACGTTCAGAGCGCCCGCGTCGTCGCCGAGCAGGTTCGCCGACATGACGCTCGCCTCGTTCATCTCTCCAGCGATCTCGTCTTCTCCGGAACCCGCGGGGGCAAGCATATCGAAAGCGACCCGACCGACCCGGTCACCGTATATGGAAAGACGATGGTGCAAGCGGAAGAGATCTTTACCGCGCAAACGCCGAGCGCCGCGATTCTGCGCATCTCGTTGCCGATGGGTCCGAGCTTCAATCACCATGCCGGCGCGATTGACTGGATTCAATCGCGCTTCCGGGCTCAGCGTCCCGCCACACTGTATTTCGATGAAGTCCGCTCATGCACCTATTGCGACGACCTGAATGCCGTCTTCGAGAAGTTCCTCGTCAGTAACGCGGCCGGCATCTACCATTGCGGCGGCCCGGCGGCGATGACGCTTTATCAGATCGCCCAGGTGGTCAACCGCGTCGGCGATTATGTGCCGGAATTGCTCAAGGGCTGTCCGCGCATCGAGGCCGGCTTGATGCCACCGCGCGCCGGCGATGTGAGCATGTCGAGCGCGAAGGTGTGCGCGGAGTTGGGGGAGCAGCCGTTCCAGCCCTGGCCGCTCGGCGCCGACCTGCTGCCGACTGAGCGCCGCTGGCATTTTGACCGGCCCGTAGATGAGGCACGCTCGCTGGAGCAAATCGCCCGCCGGCTGTATCGATACGCGAAGATTGCCTTGCCAACGTGAGCGTGATGTGGTTGGATAGCAGAGGGACAATTTGGCCCGAAAAGAGAATGCGCCATGGAACCGACGAACGCGAACGGCAATCCAAGTTCCGCGCGCAGGCGCTCGATGCGATGCGGCAGGTCGTCGAAAATCTCGAAGCCGAACTGGCCGGTAAACGAGAAGAAATCGAGCAACTTCGCAAGGAACGCGATGAGTATCGAAAGATGCTGGTCGAGCAAGTAAAGCACCATTTCGGCGAGCCTGGCGAGGACGATTTCGATCCAAAGGATTACACGCTGACCATTGACGATCTCGTGGCGATGATCAAATCCAAATGATGGAGACGTCGGCCTTGCCGCCCGGCGAACCTGAGTATCATGTTGTCTATTCTGAGGCAGTTCGCGAAGCATTGAGTTCGCATATCGACGCCCTTTTGAAATCAGGATGGCCAAAGAAATCAGTTCTCGCTTTGGTCGAAAAGATGGATCAGCGCTTGAAGCGATCCCCGAGTGAATTTGGCGAACCGCATTACACGCTTCATACCAGGAACATTCGCGTTTCCATAGGATTCGTGAGGCCTCTTTCGATCAAATTTGGCATTCATGAGGAAAGCAAATCGGTCCTTGTCGGCGAAATCATCTTGATGACCACAAACCTAGATACATGAAATCCATCATCGATATGCGATCGCGAAGCGGCACGGCTTGCCCTGCATGTTCATGGAGCCTCGACTTCGGCGAAGTTGATGATTTCCGCGCCGTTGCGGGTGATCAACGCTTGCAGTTTCAGCGGGGGCATGTTGCGGCGGAAGGTGCGGACGGTGCCGTCCAACATGCCGGCGTGGAACGTGTTGTTGCCCCAGTGGTTGCCGACGCGGTTCATGAGACCTTGCTGGCCCATTTGAAACGGAATGTCGCTCGGGCTCATCCAGTTGACCGGCGTGGCGGCCTCGACGACGCCGAAGGTGTTGCTCGTCCCGTCCATGATGCTCACAAGGGTAACGGTGCCGCGCTCGTTGAACGGAGGCCCCGGCCGCTTCGGGAAGGCCGACTGGTCCCCCTGGAAGACCTGGTAGTAGGTCATGTTGGGAATCTCCTTGCCGGGTAGCTCATAGACCTTGGGCATCTTGTTCCAAAACTGCATATTGTGCTGGCTATTCCACGGTTCATTGCGGCGGATTTGCTGATAAAGGGGGATCTCGTCCAGGTACGGCAATAGCGTTACGCGCCAGCTCAAGAGCGGCTGGCCGTTCTTTGCATCGAGGATCGCGTGGTTGGGCAGGGCCTTGTTCGCGTCGTGAAAGCTGTTCATGGCTAGGCCGATCTGCTTCATGTTGTTGATGTTTCGAGTTCGCATCGGGCCGCCTCCTCCACCCGCGCCGCCTCCGCCCAGAGCAAAACCAAAGGGATTCATGGCGCCCAGGCCATCGAAGTCCAGGTCGAGCTTGGCGTTGGCCACGACTTCGCTGCCGCGCTGGTCGATCGTGATCGAGTCAAGGAACTTGGTGAGCGTGGGAGGCACCTTATTCCCCGCCCTCATGCCGGCTTTCGCGAGCGTCTTGAGGGCATCCACGTCCCCTTTCGCCTTGAGGGCGACATCCTTGCTGGGGAACGTGAGCACGGCTTCCAGCGCCAGGTCCTTCGTGAGCGTGCCGGCGAGGATCACGCCATTCAGATCCTTGAGGTTGGGCGCCTGCTTCCAGGCGTCCGCTGGCACGTTGTCCAGCGCCGTTTTGGTCACTTCAAAGGCGGCGACCAGCTGATGCTTGCCCGATGCCGCCATCTGAATGCCGCGCGTCAGGGCAGCGTTCTTGGCCGGCTTCTTGGATTTGGTCAGAACATCCTTGAGCGTGGCCTCTTTCTCGGTCATCACCAGGACGCGATCGGTCGCGAAACACAGCGCCATGGATTGCGGGCCTCCTTCCAGCACATGTATCGTTGCTCCATCGTGCTTGCTTTCCTTGTCCTTCAGCTTTTTCTCCTTCACCATCGCGTCGATGATCTTTTTGCTGTCCATCGGCTTGCTGGTGCGAAATACCACTGCGAAACTCTTGTCCATGCCCTTCATGTCGAGCGAGCGCAGGACCACGGTCACCCGTTCGAGGTCTTCGATCTTCATGCCGAGCTTCGACTCCATGTCGGCCAGCTCCTTGTCCATCTCTTTCTTGGCGTCTGGGGGCAGCTTGCCGAGCAGATCCTTGGTTGACTGGCTTTTCCAGGCATCCGCGACGCGAATCGACACGAAGCCTGCCGTCCCCTCGTGGACGTAGATCAGATCGGGTTCGGAGGTGTTGAAAAAAAAGTACCAGGCCCCGGCGACGACGCCAGCAAGGCAGCAGGTCAAGAGCAGCAAGACGCCGCAGCCGCCTCCTGCATACAGAAGCATGTTGCTCCCCTTGGCCTTGGCTTTCTTGAGCTTGATCGGCTTACGCTCTTCCGGCTCGTCATCCGGGTCATCGTCGTCGTGCCGGGCGACGGGCTTTTTTCCGGGGGCCTTGGCCAGCACACCGGTCTTCGACTTTGTCTTGGCCTCGCTTTCCTCGACGAGGAGCGCGTTGCCGCACTCGGGGCACTTGACCTTTTTTCCTCGATGCTGCTCGCCGACTTTCAACGACTTGCCGCACGAACATAGCACGCTGATAGGCATAACGAATTACCTCTTTCGGGGGGTCGGGCCGGCTGAATGCGCGGGGGTTCTTTGAGTTTATTGCGAAGCGACGCGATGCTCAAGGCATTTCCTGAAACTTAGCCGGTGGCATTTTGACCGGCCCCGTAGGTGAGACGCGCTCGCTGGAGCAAATCGCCCGCCGGCTACATCGGCACGCGGGCACGCGGAGATTGCCTTGCCAACGTCAGCGTAATGTGGTTGGATAGCAGAGGACTATTTTCGGCCTGAACCGAGGTGACGCCATGGAGCCGATTAACACGAACGGCAATCCGACTTCCGCACGCCAGGCGGTCGATGCGCTGCGTCAGGCCGTCGAGAATCTCGAAGCCGAATTGGCCAGGCAGCAAGAGGAAATCACGCAACTTCGTAAGGAGCGCGACGATTATCGCTCCGTCGTTTACGATCACCTCAAAAAGCAGTTTGATCCCAAGGATTGGGACGATTTCGACCCGAAAGACTACACGCTGACAATCGACGATCTTCTCGCAATTATCGATTCAAAGTGAAAGGATTGCGTCGTGTCGCCTCAATCGTCGAATTACAAGGTAGCGTACCATCAAGTCGTCGGCAAGCAGCTTCAGGCTTGCATCGGCGCGCTCGTTGCTGCCGGCTGGGACAAGAAAGAGTTGGTAACAAGGCTCGGAGATGCGGAACGGCGCTTAAAGCACGATCCATCGAGTTGCGGCGAGCCGATATATAACATCCGACCGCTCGAGTTGGTTATTTCGGTATTCTGCGTGCGTCCGTTCAGCGTTCACTTCGCGGTCCACGAGAAAAGCCGATCCGTTTTGGTCCGAAGAATCTCCTTGCTGACTTTGGATGAAAAATGTGTGCGGTCAGCGATCTCTCGGCCAATTGCCAATCTCGACGCCATTCGGCGAGACGGTCCAGATATCGGGCTTGAGGCCGTTGTTGCGAGGTCCTTGCGAATCGTATTGATAAGGGTTGCCCCACGGATCGATTAGTGCGTCGGGGGTTTCGAGAAACGGGCCGCCCTTCGCATTTTGTTCAAGCAACTTTTCCAGCTTCTGCGGGTATTCGCCAAGTTTGGCGCGGTAAGCTTCGCATGCCTGCGCCAAAGGGCCGTGGATTTGCGCTGCCGCAATGTCAATGCCGGAGTCCCCAAGTGCACCCATCCCGAAGTAGCAGAGCCCTACCAACAAAACGCCGCCGCCCAGAATGCCGAAAATCAAGATCCAAACTGCCGGAGGTACGACCCAGGGATGGCCGATATCGATTCTCGGTGTTTCAACTGGCTTCGGCTTCTCAGCTTCTCTTTCCGCTGGATTCGGCTCAGGCAACGGCTCCTCGGCCTGCACCGCCGTCGTCGAGTTGACAGGCGCGCCGGCGGTGAAGCGATTGCCGCACCACGGGCACTCGGCTTGCTGACCGAATTGCTCGTCATCGACATCGAGCAATTTGCCACAGGTGCATTTCGTGGTGAGGAGCATTGCGTTGCCTTGTCAAGAATCAGCGGGCTGTTGGCCAGTTGCCGATTTCGACGCCATCGGGCGTGACCGTCCAAATATCAGGCTTTATGCCGTTGTTTTTGGGACCTTTCGGATCGTACCGATACGGGCGTCCCCAAGGATCAATGATTTCATCTCTGTCCAAGAGCGTGGGCGGCCCAAGTAGCGCCCCAAGGGTGGCCGGGTATGCTCCCACCCTGAGATAATATGTGTTGCACGCCTGCGTCAGCGGCCCCTTGATCTGCGACTCAGCAATGTCGGCCGGCGCTGGCATTTGCCTCACCAACAAGATGGTGACCAAGGCGCAGATTAACAGACATGCAGTCCCAGGAATCCAGACAAACCGAGGAATACGCCGGAATTCCGCCGCTTCACGCTCATCGCGTTTCGGCTGCTCGGTTTGCACCACCACCTTTGAATGATCCGCTGGACTGGCCGTGACACGATTTCCACACCACGAGCATTGCGCAGGCTGGTCGGGTTGCTCGTCATCGACATCGAGCAATTTGCCACATGTGCATTTCGTGGTGAGGAGCATGGCGTTGCCTCAACGGTTGGCTGGATCGATTTCCAATCCGATGCGGGCGTGCAGATGATCGACGATCCAGTGGAACGCGGTCAGGTGGATCGATTCGACGATGCCCATGTCGTCGAGAGCGACGTGGAAGCACTTTTGCGCCATGTTCTTGAGCTTGCCGCCAGAGAAGCCGGTGCAGCCAAAGGTGGTCAGGCCGTTCTTGTTGGCCCAATCGATGGCGCGGAGGATGTTCGGGCTGTTGCCCGAGCCGCTGATGGCGATCAACAAGTCGCCGGGAGTCGCCAGGTTCTTGAGCTGCTCGGCAAAGACGCGGTCGAAGCCCTCATCGTTGGCCCAGGCGAGGATGTACGGCGTGTTGTCGGTCAGGCTCAGGACGCGCAATCGCTTCTTTTGGTCATTGTCGAAATCTTCGCGGCGGAGGGTGCATTTGCCGAGATCTTCGCAGAAATGCGAGGCATTCGAGCCGCTGCCGCCGTTGCCGATGACGAAGACGAGGTTTCGGCTCAGGTAGCGAGCATAGATGGCGTCGGCGAGCTGTTGTACCTGGACGGTGTCGAGCTTGCCGAGTTCCTGGGCGACGCGATTGAGGAATTGGGCCGGGTTGAGTTTGACGCCGAGCATGTCACATCCTTGGTTGAGGGGTAGTCACGTCGCGCTTTCGCCGCGACGTTCGCCGTGACAATGGCGCATCGAATCAAATCGCCTCGCGCCGCGTCTATTTTGTTGACGTTCGTCACTTACGGGTTTATTGTAACGGAGCCTACCGTGTTAGCCAAGCGATTGTGTCTTGGCTCGATTCTCGCACCGTACCTACATCCGATCGGAGGATACCTCAATGCGACTGCTGGCGAAATGTGTGGCGAGTTGTTTCATCCTGAGTGCTCTTGGCCTGGCCTACCTCGGCTCAACCCCGGCCGCAGCACAAGGCAAGAAGAAGGAGCTCAAAGTGAAAGTCGGCGACAAGGCCCCCGCGTTCGAAAGCGTTGACGAGAACGGCAAACCCTTCAAGTCGAGCGACATCGTCGGCAAGAAGATCGTCGTCCTCTACTTCTACCCCGCCGACTTCACCGGCGGCTGCACCAAGCAAGCCTGCGGCTTCCGCGATGACATCGAGAAGCTCAATAGCAAGGGCGTCGTCGTCATCGGCGTCAGCGGCGATTCCGTTGACACCCACAAGCTGTTCAAGGCCCATGAAAAGCTGCCGTTTACCTTATTGGCCGATGAAAAGGGCGACCTGGCGAAGACGTTCGGCGTTCCGGTCGGCAAGGGGGGCGAATCGCCGACGATCAATGAGAAGGGCGAAAAAGGCAAGGCCCCGCGTGGGGCCACCATTTCGCGTTACACGATTGTCATCGACAAGGCAGGGAACGTTGCCGCCGCTGACGCCGTGAGCGATGCCGGCGGCGACGCCAAGCGCATCGCGGAACTGGTGAAGAAGCTGGATGGGAAGTAAGCGGTCTTGCTAACACATCCGCGCGCCGATTGCTATCTTGGGGGGTGGCGTAACAGCTTGCCCCTTATCGTCTGGACCGCCCATGGAATTCAACATCCAACTCGAACAGTTCACCAGCCGACCCCTCGCGGTGGTGCGGCGGCGTTGCACGTTACAGGAATTCGCCAAGGTCATTCCGGAAGCCTGTGGGATCGTGTGGAACGTCCTCCGTGCGCAAAACGTCAAAGGCGCCGGCAGGCAAGTCGCACTCTATTGGGACGACGTGTCCAACCTGGAAATTGGCGTCCCCAACTGGGACATATACGGCCATTGGAAACATGAATGGTCCGATGACCCGACGCAAATTCGCACCGATGTGTCCTATCTTGTTAAGACAGACCAATAAGGGCGGGCATGCACGCCAGCGCAAGAACGCGTTCGGATTGAACACCCGATTCCGCAATTCGCCGCGCTTTTCCCGATCTAATTCTGACCGGAGCCAGTGGACGCCCTGCAACCTGGCTTGACAGATCGGCCCGAAAAAGCTATTTGCCTCGTCTTCTCCCGAAGATTTTTTGAACCCAGGCGAGCCGGGAGCGGTTCGCCGCGGCACAAGGGCATGACGCCATGAGGCACGCGCTCGGACTGGCGCTGATCGTGTGGAGCATCACGAGCTCGGGTTGCGCTCTCGTGGAGGATTCGTGCCGCAATGCGCTGGTCGGCCTCAAGACGCCCATCGAGGAACATCGCGAAAAGGCCCGCAATCGCGAATGGGCGGAGGCGGCCTGGCAGCAGATTTGCGCCGCCGGCGCCGGCACTTTTTTTTCGCAGGATTATGCACACGGCTTCAAGGACGGGTTCGCCGAATATCTCTTCCGCGGCGGCGATGGTGAGCCGCCGCTGGTCGCGCCGTTGCGCTACCGCGATGCGCGTTATCAGAACGAAGCGGGCTATCGCGCCGTGCAAGATTGGTTCGCGGGTTATCGCCACGGGGCGGCGATGGCGCGCGACAGCGGAGCGCGCCGGTGGATTGTCGGCCCATCGTCGTTGCAAGCGGAGCTGAACGCGCTGCCGATTCGTCGCGAGCCGCCGCTGGCGGCGCCGGTTACGTTGCCTGCGCCGAATGTTCTACCGAACGCTGGGACCGAGCAAGGATCGAAGGCGCCGATATTGTCAGCTCCGGAGGTCGGCACGGCGCCGGCCCAGGAAGAGGCCGATCGGCTGTCGCTGACACCGGTTCAGCCGGGTGACGCGGGGGCGCCGCTGCCGAAGGCATTGCGCTGGCAGATAAAGAAAGTCACCGAGGCCGCCCAGGGGCGCCGCCATCTGAGCCGGAGGTGAATCCTGAGCCGCCGTCGATCGAGCCATTGCGGTCGCTGCCCGCCTTGCCGGTGGAACCGGACGTGATTCCAGCACCCTCGACCGGGCCGATGCGTCTGCGCATCCTGAATATTACGCCGGAGGCGGAGCCGGCCATCGAGCCGATGCCGCCGCAGCCTGCGCCGAAGCGCGCTGCGCATTTTGGAAATCACGCCCGAAGCGAGCGTGCCGCAGCCCGCGGTCGAGCCGATATCGCCCCAGCCTGCACCGAAGCGTGTACGGATTCTGGAAATCACACCGGAGGCGAGCGTGGTGCAGCCCGCGGTCGAGCGGGCGCCGCCGCTGCCCGAGCCAGTGCGGCTGCGCATCCTGGAGATTACCGAAGCGGGGGGCCCGGTGATTATCAATCGGGGCGTGGACGAAGCCAAGATTCGCATCACGGGGGCCCAGGACGCGCCGCCACCGGCGCGACCGCGCATCACGGGGATCCTTGCCACGCCGGAGAAGGATTAGATGGAGACCTTCACGCACACGCTGTCGAATCGACCTCGCCGAGCCTGGCTAGCTCTGGCGCTGCTTTGCTGCGCGACGGCCGGCTGCACCGCCATGACCAATCCGATCGCCGACGGCATTCCCGTGCGCTTGCTGCCTCCGGATTTGATCGGCCCCTGCAAATCGAGCTGGCAGACGATCCCGCTCACCTCGCTGCGGCAGCCGCCGCCGGAAGTCTATCGCCTTGCCGCCGGCGATGTGCTGGGCGTCTTCATCGACGGTTATGTGGGTTCCAGCACGCAATTGCTGCCGGTGCAGGCGGCGCCGCCCGTGATGGTCCGCGATCAGAATCGCCTGCCCCCCGCCGCCGGCTATCCGATCACCGTGCAGGAGGACGGCCTCATCGCCCTGCCTTCGGTGCCCAAGCTCAAGGTGGACGGCATGACCGTCGGTCAAGCGCGCGATGCCATTCGCGATCTTTACATCAAGAAGGAACTCATCAAGGCCGACAACGAGCGCATCCTTGTCACGTTGCTGCATCCGCGCCAGGCGCAGGTGCTCGTGTTCCGCCAGGAAGCGACCGCGTTCCAGGCTGGGCTGGACGGACCGATTCCGACCAGCAAGCGCAACACCGGCAATATCGTCGATCTGCCGGCCTACGAGAACGATGTGCTGCACGCCTTGGCCCGCACCGGCGGCTTGCCCGACATTGATGCCTACAATGAAATCATCATCTACCGCGATTACCTGCGCGACAAGAATATCAAGATCGACCCGAAGCAACTTGAAAAAGCCAGGCCCGGCGCCAAGCCACAAGATGTCTGGGTCGGCGAGACCGTGCGCATTCCGCTGCGCCTGCCGCCCGAAGCGCCGCTGCCGTTCAGCAAGACGGACGTGGTGCTGCACACGGGGGACGTGGTATTTCTGGAAGCGCGCGACGAGCAGGTGTTCTTCACGGGAGGCCTGCTGCCGCCGGGCAAGCACATGTTGCCGCGCGATCACGATCTGGATGTGCTCGAAGCGGTCGCGATGGTGCACGGCCCGCTTTATAACGGAGCTTGGGGCGGCAGCAACTTGTCGGGCGAGCTGGTCCAGCCTGGCCTGGGAAGTCCGTCGCCGAGCCTGGTGGTCGTCTTGCGACGTGTGCCGGGGCATGGGCAGGTTCCGATCGCCGTCGATTTGCGCAGCGCCTTGCAGCATCCGCAGGAGCGCATCCCGATTCGCCCCGGCGACCTGCTCGTCTTGCAGGAAAAGCCGGGCGAGGCGTTCGCTCGCTTCATGACGCAGACATTCTTCAACTTCAATATTTTCTACAACGTGTTCAACTCGTCGAAGGGGGTCGGCATCATCGACGTGGCCGCCCCGGACCGCCTGCCTGGCCGCGTGGGCACGCTCGACACGCTGCCGTGATCGGCGGGGGCTCGCTTGGCGGGGTTGGGCGCACCGGCTAAGCGAGCTTCTGTCGCGTCTGCCGGTGGCACCACGGAGGAGTCGGCGTCATCTGAGCGGCAGATAAATCACACGGTCCGCAAGCTCTTCCGGTGCGCAGACCTCCAGGATCAAAGTGATATCCTCAATCGTTCGGCCGATACTCATCCCGGTTTGGGCCGCAAACAAGATTCCGGGAAAGCGTTGGCCGGAGTGGTGCCAAGCCGCCGAGATAGTGAGGAAGTCTTCATCATAGGTAAAGAGCAACCTGCCCAGAGATGCCGCTCGCTTGAGCAGATCCTCGTCGTCAGCCGTCCGCGTTTGATCTTCTTGACTGGTGACAACATCCAAGCCGTTTCGGCGTAGCCCGTCTGTGATGCCGGCGGGGATGTGCACATCCATGTAAAGGGTGAGGGCCACGATTACCCCTTCGCCTGATCGCGCCGCTTGAGGAGTTGTTCCCGTGTGAGGGCTTGACCGTGAAGGCGCGCCGCGCCACGCTCGTTGAAGGCCGCCATCTGCGCCAACAGGGAATCGCGGTGGTCGTAGAAGTAGCCAAGGGCGGCATAGACTTGCTCGGGGCGAAGGTCTGGATGTTGCCGAAGCAATTCCTCCGCGGACCAGCCGAGATGGTAATGTTCCGCCGCCAGGTGAATGACCTGATGGCGCGTGTTGGCAATGCGCGCCATGCCGCTTTCGTCCACCTCAAGGTGCGGATAGAGCAAGGCAGTAGGCATGTGCACAATCCCCGATGGTGCATTCGTTCTCTCCGTTCATTGTATCGCAAGGCGGCCAGTGGAGTCACCCAATCGCCGCCAGATCGAGCTTTTGCCCGTATCTCGCCAGCACCGCTTGCCGAAGTGCCGCGTGTTCCGGCTTCCGCAGACCCGCATCAGCGCCGACGATTTCGATAGCGTCCTGCCGAGCCATTTCGAGCAGATCGAAATCTTGCAAAAGATCGCCGAAGCGCAAATCGCCCAGGCCGTGCTGGCGGGTGCCGAAGAATTCGCCCAGGCCGCGCAGGCGGGCGTCCTCCTCGGCAAGAGCGAAGCCGTCGCTGGAACGGCTGATGGCGCGCAGGCGCAAGCGGGCTTCCTCCGTGGTGATGCCTGCGAACAGGTAGCATTCTCCCGCCACGGTGCCGCGCGTGACCCGGCCGCGCAATTGATGAAGCTGCGACAGGCCGAAGCGATCGGCGTGCTCGATTAGCATCAGCGTCGCGTTCGGCACATCGACGCCGACCTCGATCACGACCGTCGTCACCAGAAGGTCAAGCTCGTCGAGCGCGGAATTGCTGCATGACGCGATCTTTTTCTTCGTCGGACAACCGGCCATGCAGCAGGCCGAGGCGGAAGTCCTTGAATGGGCCATTACGCAAAACCTCGTAGGTCTCGGTCGCCGCGGCCAGGTCGAGCGACTCCGATTCCGCGACCAGCGGGCAGACGACATACGCCTGCCGGCCCTTCTTCATCTCCTCGCGGAAGCGTTCATACACCTTCTCACGCTGCGCCTCGGCATGCCAGCGCGTCAGCACCCGCTGCCTGCCCGGCGGCAGTTGCTTGATGATCGACGTGTCGAGATCGCCGAAGACGGAGAGCGCGATGGTGCGCGGTATCGGCGTCGCGGTCATCACGAGGTAATGCGGATCGACGCCGAGCTTCTTGACGCGGGCCCGCTGATCGACGCCGAATTTATGCTGCTCGTCGATGACGACCAGGCCGAGCCGGGCGAATTCGACGCCATCCTGGATGAGCGCCTGCGTGCCGACGACGAGATCGACGAGGCCGGATTTGATTTCATAAAGCGTGAGGGCGCGTTCCTTGGCCGATAGGCTGCCGGTAAGCCGGGCGCGCCGCACCCGGCTCTTGGCGAGATACGCTTCGAGGGTGCGCCAGTGCTGCTGGGCGAGGATTTCGGTCGGGGCCATCAGGATCGCTTGATGCTTGTTGGCGACGGCGACGAGCATGGCGTAGATGGCGACCGCGGTTTTACCGGCGCCGACGTCGGCTTGCAATAGCCGTTGCATGGGCCGATCGCTCGCCAGATCGCGGATGATGGCAGCGATGGCCCGGTCCTGATCGGCGGTGAGGCGGAAGGGATAAAGCCGGCGGATGTGCGCGTCGATGGCCGGCGTGGTTGGCAGCTTCGGCGCCTGTTGCCGATCGCGCACGCTGCGGCGCCGCACGGCAAGCGCGGTTTGCAGGACAAGGAATTCTTCGTAGATGAACCGACGCCGGCCTTGCACGCCTTGCGCAACGACCTCAGGAAAATGCACCTGCCAGAGAGCCTGCGCGACGGAGGGATACGCCCGCTTCGCCCGCACTAGCTCGGGGAGATTCTCGGCAACGGCCTCCGCTCCCTTGGAGAGCGCGCTGCGAATCGCTTCGCGCAGCGCTTCGGGACGCAACCCTTCGGTGAGCGGATAGACCGGCACGACTTCGAGCCGGGCCGCCTGATCTTCGAGCACCTGCACGCGCGGGTGGTGCATGGTCCAGTGATCGCGATACCACTTCGGCTTGCCGCTGAAGGCGACCTTTTGGCCATAGTGGACTTTCCCTACGATCATGAGCGAGTTGAACCAGATGCCGGCGATGCAGTGGCCCTGAGCGTCGGCGATGGTGACGCTGGTGACCTGCCGCCCGTCGGGCAATTCCTTGCCGTCGATCTCGACGACTTCCCCCTGCACCGTCTGCAAGACGCCCGCCTCGATCTTGTCCATCGGCTGCACGTTGGTGAGATCGTCGTAAGAGCGCGGCAAATGAAAGAGCAGATCGCCAATGGTGCGAATATCGAGCTTTGCGAGAAGATCGGCGCGCGAGGGCCCGACGCCCTTGAGGTACTGGACGCTATCTTCAAGAACGGAGTTGTTGGCGGGACTCGACACGATGCTGTCTCCAATTTAACCACAGAAGCACCGAGGCACAGTGCATTTAGCCACGGATGAAACACAGATGAAACACGGATAAGAAAGTGTGAGTACGAGAAATTACTGCGGTGCGTCCCTTAACGCTCCCATCCGTGTTTCATCTGTGTTTCATCCGTGGCTAAATGCACTGTGCCTCGGTGCCTCTGTGGTTAATCCTTTGCGGGCGCTTGCTCATCGTTCTTCACGTCCATCACCGTCGTTTCGTGGCGCTCCAGTTTCGTCGCACTCGACACCGGCGGTGCGCTCGCATAGACGCGGGCATCGACGCGTTGCGCCTTGGCCAAATCGATCTGCTCGGCGGCCAAATCGAATTCCAGCCGGGGCTCATCGCTCAGGTGCATTGGCAGCCGCACCGTGAATGTGCTGCCCCGGCCCAGCTCACTTTGCAGCGTCACCTCGCCCCCCAGCAGCTTGCACAATTCGAGCACGATCGACAAGCCCAGGCCGGTGCCGGCGTGTTCGCGCGTCAGCGAGTTGCCCGACTGGCGGAATTTCTGGAACACCAGTTCCTGTTCCTCCTTGGCGACGCCGACGCCGGTGTCGATCACGCTGATCGTGACGTATTTGGTGTCGGCCTCCGCCTTGAGCATCACGCGCCCGCCCTCCGGCGTGAACTTGATCGCGTTCGAAAGCAGGTTTTGTAGGATTTGCTGCAGCTTGGTCAGGTCTTGCCGAAGCGTCGGGATGTCTGGTTCGATCTGGCTGCGCAGGTCAATGTTCTTCTTCTCGGCGAGCGGGCGGAACATGTTGAGCAGCCCTTCGCAGATCTCATGCAGGTTGAAGTTCTCCGGCCGCACCTGCATCTTGCCCGCTTCGATCTTGGCAAGATCGAGAATGTCATTGATGAGATTGAGCAGCTTCTGCCCGCTGGTCTGAATGTTCGAAACCCAGCGCCGCTGCTTGTCGGTCAACGTGTCACCGGAGAGCAGCACGTCCGAGAAGCCGAGAATGCTGTTGAGCGGCGTGCGCAACTCGTGGCTCATCGTCGCCAGGAAATCGCCTTTGAGACGGTTCGACTCGAAAAGGGCCATGTTGGTCTGGGCCAACTCATCGACCTTGCGATCGAGGTCGGCGTTCACCTTTCGCCACTGGTCTTGCATGCTGACGAGGTGGCGCAACATGCGGTTGAAAGCATGGCTTAGATCCTCGAATTCGTCGCCGGTCTGGATTTCGCTGCGGACATTGAGCTCGCCGGCCGAGATCGCATCGGAGACTTCCTTCAAGTGCTTGACCGGCTTGACGATGATGTAGCGGACAATGATCCAGCTGCCGAGCATGATGAGGATGGCGGTGCTGATGGCGGTGGTAATGAGGATGGCGCGGTTCCAGTGGACGCCCTCCTCGATGGACTTGGTCGGCATGCGGATGCGGACCATCGCCAACAGGTCGTTGACGGCGATGGTATCCCCGTCTTTGCGCAGCGAATTGTGGCACGAGATGCATTGGGCGCCGGCGCGAATGGGGGCGTAATAGAAGAGGACCTGCTCGCTGGCACGGAGCCGGCTGTCCTCGGGTTTGCCGTCTTTCAGGAATGTCGTGTACAGCTCGCGTTCATAGCTGTCGTCGGCGTTCTTGTCGGTGAGGAAATGAAATTGTGGCGACTCTTTGCCGGGCTCCTTCAGAAGCAGGTCGTCGAGATTGCCGGGCATCTTCGTTGGCGCAATGATCTCCCATTCGAATTTTCTTCGATCGGATTTGTCCTTGTCGAGCTTATCGCGCTTGAGCAGATGGTGCTGCACCAGGCTCGGCGCGACCAGCAGCCGGCAATCGGCGACGGCCTGATCGTAAGCAAGATGTTCGGTCTGCGACGCGTATAGCCAGAAGCTGAGCCAGATGAGCAAGACGACGCCCGAGCCGAACAGAAATCGGCACTTGCGCTCGAGGCTGGTCTCGCCGAGCAAACGTTTGAAAGCACGGTAGGACATGGCAGGTCCCTAGATCCGAAATCCGAATGTCGAAATCCGAAACAAATCCGAGCGGCGCGGGAACGAGAAGCTCCTCGATTGTACCCAAAGCCCCTGCCGAACGCCTATCTCCGTTTGCGCTGGCACTGCGGACAAAAATGCGTCGAACGGCCGGCGAGCGTGATCCTCTGGATGGGCGTTTCGCAGCGCAGGCATGGTTCGCCGGTGCGGCCGTAGACGCGGAATTCGTCCTGCATTTGCCCCTTGATCCCCGAGCCGCCGATATAATCGCGGATGCTGGAACCACGTCGCTCGATGGCCCGCGTCAGCACGGCGGCGATCGCTTGCCGCAGCGCCTCCATCTGTTTTATTTTCAATTCCTGGCCCGAAAACGTCGGATGCAAGCGTGCCTCGAAGAGCGATTCATCCGCATAGATATTGCCGACGCCGGCAAGGATTGTTTGGTCAAGCAGAATCGCTTTAAGATTGCGCCGGGTCGCATGCAAGGCTCGGTGCCAGTGGGCCGGATCGCAATCGAACGGCTCCGGGCCCAGGCCGCTGTTGGCGAAGAAGACATCGATCGCGGCGCGATTGGGAAAGCAACTCACGCTGCCGAAACGGCGCACATCGCGGAAACGCAGTTCGTTGCCATCGTCCAGCGTGAAGACGATGTGGGTATGCGTTTGGCGCGGCCCATTCGCGACGGTGAATTGCCCCGTCATGCCCAGATGCACGAGCAACCAGGCCTCCCCGCGCACCGCCGGGGGAGAGGGGTTGGGGGCGAGGGGGCCATTGCGGAGATCGAGCAGAATCCATTTGCCGCGACGGTCGATCGCGTGGACGCTCTTGCCGAGCAATTGCGCCTCCCAGGCCCGTGACCACTTGCAGCGCAGCGCTTTCCGGCCAACCGCGATCTTGGTGAAAGATCGGCCGACCAGCAGTGGCCGCAAATCGCGGACCACCGTTTCCACCTCAGGCAATTCCGGCACGGCGTCTCCTTTGCGCTGAGCAGCGTTGTTACAATTATCATATGCCAAACACGATCCAATCCGTCCCCGATGAAAATGGCCGCTTCGGTCCCTACGGCGGCCGTTATGTCCCCGAAACGCTGATGCACGCATTGCGGCAACTCACCGAACACTACGACGCCGCTCGCGGCGATCCCGAATTCCAGAAGCACCTGGATTACTACCTGCGCCATTACGTTGGCCGGCCGTCGCCATTGTATTTCGCCGAGCGGCTGACGAAATACGCCGGCGGCGCCCGCATTTTCCTCAAGCGCGAGGATCTCAACCACACCGGCGCCCACAAGATCAACAACTGCATTGGCCAAGCTCTGCTTTGCAAGCGCATGGGCAAGCCGCGGATCATCGCCGAGACCGGCGCCGGCCAGCACGGCGTGGCCACCGCGACCGCCGCCGCCCTCTTCGGCTTTCAATGCCAGGTCTACATGGGCGAGGAGGACGTTCGCCGGCAGAAGCTCAACGTCTTCAAGATGCGGGCCATGGGGACCGAAGTCGTCTCGGTGACATCCGGTAGCCGAACGCTGCGCGACGCCATCAACGAGGCGATGCGCGACTGGATGGCGTCGGTCGAAACCACCCACTACATCATCGGCAGCGTCGTCGGCCCACACCCGTTCCCGATGATGGTCCGCGATTTCCAGTCGGTCATCGGCCATGAGACGAAACAGCAGTGCCACGAGCAAATAGGTAGACTTCCCGATGCCGTGATCGCCTGCGTCGGCGGCGGTTCCAACTCTGCTGGCATCTTCTATCCCTTCATCGGCGACACCAGCGTCGAATTGATCGGCGTTGAAGCCGGCGGCCGCGGCGACAAGGAGGGGGAACACGCTGCCACGTTGAGCAACGGAAAGCCCGGCGTCCTGCACGGCTCCATGAGTTACGTCCTGCAAGACAACGACGGCCAAACCGCCAACGTGCATTCGGTGTCGGCAGGATTGGATTACCCCGGCGTCGGCCCCGAACACAGCTACTGGAAGGACACCCAGCGCGTCCTTTACACGCGCGTCAGCGACTATGACGCCCTCAAGGCGTTCGGCCTGTGCAGCAAGCTCGAAGGCATCTTGCCCGCGTTGGAAACGGCCCATGCTATCGTCGAGGCGGTGCGCGTCGCGGCCAAGCGCAGCCGTGAGGATGTCGTGGTCGTGTGTTTCTCGGGGCGCGGCGACAAGGATTGCTTCGAGGTGGCGCGGTTGCTGGGGGAGGGGATCGAATGAAAGGCACCCAGTTGCGCGTCGGAGATTGGGTGATGATAACTGGAGTGCCCGGCGAAGGCGTTGCCAACTATCGGATCCTTCCGGAGACGGTGAGGGTATTCAAGAAGTTGATCGCCCGCAAACGCCCGGTACGCATCCGCGAAATCGACGAATATGGCCAGCCCTGGTACGTTTGCAGGTTCAAGAAATCAGACGGGACGTTTGAGATTCATTATCTGGGGATTCTCAAAGGCGAAGAAAACTGGGTTCGAGTAAGTCGGCGAACAAACAAAAGGCAGCGACGACCCGAGTCAGGAAAGCGGCGCGATTGAGCTGTCGTACTCTCGCAGAACATCAGCTACAATTACATTGTCATTTTGCCGAAGGCACGTAATCACGGAGTCCGTCATGATGCAAATAACAGTCTCCGCTCAGGTGGTGAACGGCCATCTGCAGCACGAGAAAAACCTGGCCGAACTGGAAGGCAAACACGTCCTTGCCACTCTCGCTGTGGTGCCGAAGGAAGGCGCCAACGGGGCGTCATCGCCAGTATCGCCGAAGCCAGAGAAGAGCGCGGAACTCGACCCCGAACCGCCCGAGTGGCTGGAAATTGAAAAGGATCTTTATTTCCCAATAACGGTGCCGTCGATCTCGCTTGGGAATGTCAAGATTCGCGTTGAGAGGGGCGAACCGTGCATTATTCTGCCGGAGGATCTGCCGGATGAATGATTATCCTTGGTATGGATCGGTGGACGGCGACGATCTCCAGCAAGGCGATCTGTTATTTTCGTGCCCCTTCGATCGCATCGAACCACAAGGGGAGGCGGATCGCAAGAATTATGACGTTGTAATCATGTGCCACTCTTGCGATTTGGTTCAGGACAAGTTGTCGATGATTCAGGTTTGCCCATTCTGGGATTTGGAATCGTTGGCTCAAAAGAACGATTTTATTAAAGGCAAGCGCGGCCGCGAGGAAGTGCGCCGCGGGAACTTGCCCGGATACCATTTGCTCAATCGCTGCGCGTTACCAGAGTTCCCCACCGGTTTTTTGGTCGTCGATTTCCGCTCGCAATTCGCCGTGAACGCGCTGACGTTGAAAGAGCTCGCTGGCGCCCAGAAAACGCGGATGCGCTTATTGCCGCCGTATCGTGAGCATCTTGCCCAGGCGCTCGCGCGATTCTACATGCGCGTCGGACTGCCCGTGGACATTCCCACCTATTGATTCACTGCAGAAACCTAAATGAACCCCATCGATCAACTTTTCGCCCGCCTGAAAACCGACCGCAAGAAGGCGTTTATCCCCTTCATTACGGCCGGCGATCCCGATCTGGATGCCACGGCCAAGCTGGTGCGCGAAGCCGCCCAGCGTGGGGCGTCGCTCATTGAGATCGGGTTTCCGTACAGCGATCCGATTGCGGATGGCAGCGTCATCCAGGCGTCGTACACGCGGGCGCTCGCCAAGGGGCTGACGGTGGATGCGATCTTCGCGGCGGTGCGGGCGCTCACCCTCACCCCTGACCCCTCTCCCGGAGTGCGAGGGGAGCCGGTGCCGCTGGTTGGGATGGTGTCGTACAGCCTGGTGCATCATCGCGGGCCGGAGCGGTTCATTATCGATGCGAAGGCGGCGGGGTTCTCCGGGGTGATCGTGCCCGATTTGCCGGTCGATGAGGCGGACGAGCTGGCGGCGATTGCGGCGAAGAACGATTTCAAGCTGATCCTGCTGGTGACGCCGGCGACGCCGCGCGAGCGGGCCATCAAGATCGCGCAGCTTTCGACGGGATTTCTTTATTGCGTCAGCGTCGTTGGCATCACCGGGGAGCGCGCCCAATTGCCGACCGAGTTGCTCGAGCAATTGCGCGTGGCTGCGCACGCAAACGCCGTTGCCGTTGTGCGTTGGTTTCGGCATCTCGACGCCGGAACATGTGCGAAGCTTGCGCGATCATGCGGACGGCGTGATCGTCGGCAGTGCGTTGGTGCGGAAGCTGGAAGCCGAACGGCCGATCGATGAGATCGTCAAAGAAGTTGGCGATCTGGTGCAGGAGCTATTGGCTGCGATTAGCTAATTCATTTGCTGGCCAGCGCTTGTTTGTAACGGCGAATGAGTTCCTGTTCGAGATACAGGTCTCGGCCCTTGTAAATCCAAATCGGATCGAGGAAGCCGGCGTCGATGACTTCGGGTTGCCGATCCACGGTGCTTTCGGCGCGGAAGACGGAGCCGCCGACGGTCGAGCGGGTCGGGCGCGCCACATCCTCCAATTCCTTCTTAACGATGAATTCGACGAAGTACCCGCCGTGCTCCGCGCCTTGCGGATCGGCCGGTTGAATGACGACGCTTACCCGATGCCGATAGCTCTGCGTGGTCGCCAGCACCCGCTCATACAAATCGGGGCTGCCCGGCTTGAAAAGGAGCAAAATGCCCGGCGCCGTGCGTGGCACCGCCTCGATGGTGCCCGCGTAGCGATTCGATTCCGCGATCTCGAAGCCGTAATCGAACAAAACTTGCAGCGAGGTTTCGACGACGCGGCCATATTGTTGCTTGGGCAGCGGAATGTACACCGGATTGGTGTCCTGGATCGGATCGGTGCCGATCGGCAGAACGACGGGCCAATCGAAGCCCGGACTCAGATTCTGGCACCCCAGCGCGAGCGCGGGCAGCACCGCCGTCGCGATGAGGCGCAACATCCGCTTCATGAATTCACTCCCAATGAAGGCGGCAGGTTATGCCCGGAAGCGGCAAAAAATGCAAGAGCAGATTCTTGAAAAACCGGCGTCAAATCACATATTCGAGCACGTCCACCCACATTTCAGCGAACCAGCCCGGCGCTGCTTCGCCTTCCAGCGAGGTCAGCATCGTCTCGGCCACGCGCAGCGCCTGATCTGCGCAATTCGGGCACCGCGGTCGTTTCCCAGAGCGAGCCTTTGAGCATGGGGCCGATGGCGAAGAGGTAGTTGGAGCCATAGCCGCCGCCGTCGATGACGCCGAAGTTGGGGCCGACTTTGATGCCCATATCCATGTCGTCGGCGAGGACCAAACCGCGGTCGAACAGGTTCTGGTAAAGGTGCGACTTCGCTTTCTGGTAGCTTTCCAGCGGCCCGGTGCAATTGACCACCCAGCCCGCTTCGAGATCCATGCGCTCGCCAGATTTTTTTTCAAGCGCGAGCTTGATGCGCTCGCCGGCGCCGGCCATGCCGCGAATGTTCCCCTGGATGATTTCCAGTCTTCCGGCCTTGATCGCGGCGGTCAATTGCTGGTGAATCGATTGGGCGACGCGATGGCGCGTCACGTTCCAGCGCGTGCGGTATTCGCGCAGGAATCGCGTCTTCTCTTCCACGGAAAAGTTCTGCCAGACACGTTGCGTGAACGGACGCAGCTTATCGACGATGATCGCCGGGTTATCGCCGCGTGCGCGCAAACGCTGGCAATGCTCTTCCATCGAATTCGCCAATCTGGTGAGGCCGAGCGTTGTCGGGTCCGGCGGCGGGAAATCGGCATAGGCGACACCGTGAAAATGCGACAGGGGCAATAAGCCGGTCCGCGAGACGGCGTAGATGGTCCCCTGCCAGTTCAGCGAGGCCAGCGTGAGAAAGACATCGATCATGGTGAGGCCGGCGCCGACGAGGACGATATTCTCGCGCGAATCGGCCTTGTCATAATCGATCGGCTGCCAGGGGTTCGACACCAGACGCGGATGGATGAAGCCGCTCGAAAACGGCAGATCGGCGGGCGGCGGGTTGCCGGTGGCCAGCAGCACCTTGTCGGCTTCAATCGTGGGATGCCGCTCGACCACGACCAGAGCGCGATCGGGCGCTGGCATGATATCGAGCGCCTCGCCGTTGACGAACTCGATCCGCGCCCGCGGATGGTGGGCTTCCTTGCTGTACCAGAACAAAAGCGATTGCAGATAATCGCCGTAGATCTTGCGCGGCACGAATTGCTCGCGCAGCACCGATTCCGGCACATCGGCAAATTCGGAGCGTGTGCCGAGCCAATCGAGGAAGTGGTTCGGCAGGTCGGGGAAGGCGGACATGTTCCGGGCGGCCACGTTGAGCAAATGCTCGGATTGCTTCGTGCCGTACGCCACGCCGCGGCCCAGCGGGGAACCGTGATTGATAATGTGGATGCGCAGCGGCTGTATCGCCAGCCGCGCGAGATTGACGGCGGCGACCGTGCCGCTGAAACCGCCCCCGATGATGGCAACGGTCTTCACGGGGCCGATTCTCCTTGAACCGAATCGGCGGCCGGGTCGGCGAGGGACGCCAAATCTGCTTGATCGACAAACACCAGCGATTCGGAATTGACGCAATGGCGCCGGCCGGTGGGAGGGGGGCCGTCATCGAAGACATGCCCCAGATGGCAGTCGCAGCGGGCGCAGAGAATCTCGGCGCGCATGCCGTCGCGATCGATCTGCGTCGCCACATTTTCTTCGCTGACGGCCTGGAAAAAGCTGGGCCAGCCGGTGCCGGAATTGAATTTGGCGTTCGACGCAAATAGCGGCAACTTGCAGCAGATGCAAGCGTAAATGCCGGTCTTTTTGTTGTCGAGCAAGGTGCCGCAGAAAGCGCGTTCGGTCCCTTTGCCGCGGGCGACGGCGTATTGCATCGGCGTCAGTTGCGCTCGCCATTCAGCGTCGGTTTTGCTGACGCGCTCGACTTCGACGGGGCCGACGAGCTGGCCTTTGCGGTTGATGAGCTTGACTTTCACGTGTGTTTCCCCGTGGGATTTGACCGAGCGATTGGCGATTGGATCGACGAACCACGGCATGGCGACGAAAATGCCCACGCCGATTAGCACCGCAAATAGACCGGTGGCAATCACAAGTCCGGCTTTCATCCCGCGCCTCCCTTGCTGGTCGCCGGCAGCTTCCATGAGAGGGGCCACCGCGCTGGCGGGATCCTTCACGACCGCCAATCGGCCTTGATCATGGTATTACCTCAACCGGCAATCCGACTATGGACCGCCAGTCTTCCTGATGCGCACGGCACCCGGTGAGATAACGGAAAATGCGCCTTGCAATTCCGCGGCGTGGTCTTGAAGCAGTTTCGCGACTGTATCGGCTTTCACAGCCGCTGGCAAACCTGCCAAGCGGATTAGCACGATCCCAGCGTGAACTCGACCGAGCCGATAGACCAACTCGCCAAAATCCTTGTCTTCCGTGAGCAACACGGCGTTTCGGGCATTCGCTTCTTGGAGAACCTGCTCGTCGCTGATGCTCGGCGCCAACTCTGCAATGTACGTGACGTCATGGCCGTCCTGACGCAGGCGCTCGACAATGGGACTATCGACGCTCTCATCAGCCAACAGGATCATGCGGATTGCCTGATTACTGGATAGACGATGTCGGATCGGAGCACGCGCTTGGCATAATCCAATGCAGCGAACACACCCTCGCGCGTCACACGCGGGTGGGCCTCGAGAATTTGCTCTACGGTCTCACCGCTCGCCATTTTTTCCAAAATCAGGTCCACCGTGATTCGGGTGCCAGCAATTACCGGCTTGCCCATCATCACGGCCGGGTCCGAGACAATCAACGGTTGTTGCATAACACAACTCCACGAGCCCATGAAGCCACTTGCTCATTGTACAGCGTCAATCAACATGGCCGCCGAAATTGCTACATTGCACCCGCGCGGGGCAGCGCGGCGCTGAACGAAGAGGGATTACCCGAGCTTGATGGTCACCGTCTTTGTCTCGGTGTAATGCTCCAACGCCGCCTCGCCGTTTTCGCGGCCCTGGCCGGACATCTTGAAGCCGCCGAACGGCGTTGTCGTGTCAACCACATGATAGCAGTTGACCCAGACGGTGCCGGCCTTGACTTCCCGGGCGTACAGGTGGGCCTTGTCGATGTTCTTGGTCCAGATCGCGGCAGCCAGGCCATAGGAGGTGCGGTTGGCCCGATCGATCACTTCGTCCATGCTCTTGAACGGGAGCACGCTGACGACGGGGCCGAAGATTTCGTCCTTGGCGATGGTCATCTCGTCCTTGACGTTGTCGAAGATGGTGGGTTCGACGAAGTATCCCTTGGCGCCGACACGCTTGCCGCCGGCGACGAGCCTGGCCCCCTGGTCCTGGCCCACTTTGACGTAGTGGAGAATCTTGTCGAGCTGTTCCTGGGAGACCTGCGGGCCTTGCTCGGTATCGGAATTAAGCGGATCGCCAACCTTGCGATGCTTCGCCTTGTCGGCGAGGCGTTCGACGAATTCCTTGTGGATTTTTTCCTCGACGAAAAGCCGGCTGCCGGCGGTGCAGCATTGGCCGCCGTGGAAATAGATGGCGTGGAAGGCGCCGGCGACGGCTTGATCCATGTCGCAGTCGGCGAAGATGACGTTGGGGCTCTTGCCGCCCAGCTCGAAGGTGGTGCGCTTCAGCGTGTCGGCGGCGGCCTTCTGGATGATCTTGGCGGTGTCAACGTGGCCGGTGAACGCGATCTTGTCCACATCGGGATTCGTAACCAAGGCGGCGCCGGCGGTTTCGCCGTAGCCGGGGATCATGTTGATGACGCCGTCGGGGAAGCCGGCTTCCTGGGCGAGGGCGGCGGCGCGGAGAGCGGTGAGCGGCGATTGCTCCGCGGGTTTCATGACGATGGTGTTGCCACACGCCAACGCTGGTCCCCACTTCCAGGCCAACATCAGAAGCGGGAAGTTCCACGGGATGATTTGGCCGACGACGCCGACCGGCTGCCGCAGCGTGTAGCTGAGGAAGTTGCCCTTCACGGGAACGGTGCGGCCTTCGATCTTGTCGGCCCAGCCGGCGTAATAGCGGAGCGTGGCGCAGACGCCTTGCATGTCCCCCAGCGAATCGGTGATCGTCTTGCCGCAGTTGAGCGATTCGAGGGCGGCCAACTCGGCAGCTTCCTTCTCGATCAGATCGGCGAGCTTGAACATCAAGCGCCCGCGCTCCACGGCGTCCATCTTTTTCCACGGCCCGGTTTCGAGCGCCTTGCGGGCAGCCTTGGCGGCCAAATCGATGTCGGCCTTGTCTCCCTCGGCGACCTGGCAGATGGTTTCGCCGGTGGCGGGATTGATCGCGGGGAAGGTTTTGTTGGATTGGGCGTCGAGCCATTTGCCGCCGATGAAGAGCGGCTGATCCTTGACTTGCGGGGCCTTGACCGTCTTGGTTTTCGGCGCCGTTGCGGTTGCGGTGGCCATGCGTTGGTCTCCTGGAAAATGGGCTTGCGAGGATGAAGTTAATGAAATGATATGATCCGGGCTGCGGAAAGACGATATGCGGTGCCAACGACGGCGGCGAACAAGACCCGGAAAATCGAGAAAACTGTTTCCGTGAATATGCCGCCGTGATATGCTGACCCAAGCATGAGAATTACCAAACTGAAGCGCCTGGGTAAGGGCAGCGTTGAGTGTTCCCTTGAATACGACAAGCACTGCTGTTCGGCCATCGTCAACTTTCTGGTCGATGGCGAAATCCGAGGACTTCAATTGAGCGGATTGTCGCCGGAAGAGAAACGCCATCTCTACAATGCGCCTGAAGGAATCGATTTTACCCGGCAAATGTGGAGGTTTGTTGACGGCGAGAACTTGACGGCACCGATCGAACTGCAAGCTTCCGGCCGCGACACGAAGAAAGTGTGCGCGCAGCATTCCTAAAATCAAAAAATGTTAACAGGCGCCTTCGCGGTTGCGGTAACCATTTCTTCCCATTTTTCTCCTTGGAAGAAGTCGTTCACGATCCCTTTTCGATGATTCGCACATTGGGAAGGGCTCTTCGCAAAGCCGCGATGCCGTCGGAAGTCACCTTGGTTCCACGGACATCGACCGCTTGCAGGCCGGTCAGCTCGTGCAGCGAGCGCAGGCCCGCGTCGGTCACCGGCGTGTTGCTCAGGTCCAGGCGCTGCATGCCGCGCAGCGATTTCAGGTGCGCCAGGCCCGCGTCGGTTATTTTCGTGTTCCCCAGACCAAGGCCAGGCAACGGCGGCAGTCCCTTGGGCGGAATCGCGCCGGCGACGATTGGCTTGGTCTTGTCGCTGCCCGGTGCCTGCAACCGGGCAAGATTCGCAAGATGCGCCAGACCCGCGTCGGTGATCTGTGTGCCCGTGAGCTCGAGCATCTGCAACTTGGCCAGGCCGATAAGATGCTTCAGACCCGCGTCGCTGATCTTCGTGTGGCCGAGATCGAGCGTGTGCAGTTCGGTCATCCCCTTGAGATCGGCCAGGCCGGCGTCGGTGATGTCGGTGTGATCGAGCACCAGGCGTTCCATGCGCGTCAGGCCCTTGAGATGCGCGAGACCGGCATCGCTGATCTTGCAATAACTCAGCGAGACGCCCGGCAATTGCGTCAGCTTTTTCAAATGAATCAAGCCGGCGTCCGTGACGCGCGTGTTGCGCAGGCCGAGCCATTGCAGCTTCGTCATTCGGCTCAGGTGGGCCAATCCCGCGTCGCTGACTTGCGTCCCCTTGAGGCCGAGCAACTGGAGCTGGGTCATGTCCTTGAGCGATTCAACCCCGTTGTCGGTGATGGGATTGTCGGCAAGGTGAAGTGCCTCCAATTTTTTCAGCCGGGCCAGGCTCGGCAATCCCGCGTCGGTGATGCGCAGTCTTGGCCAGGCTCAATTCCACCAATTCCGCGCACGCGCCGATCACGGGCAGATCCTCATCTGCGGCTTTGGTCGCGCCGAGATGGACCCGCACAATTGCCTGGTCGCTCGCATTCAAGCCGGCTTTGCCGCCGAGCTGCTCGATCCGCTTGAGCGCCCTGACGGTTTCTTCCGGCGCCGCCTTCGGTTCGACAATGCGAATCTGCTTGGCGTCATCGATTTCGATGCGCGGGATGTCTTGCAGGAGTTTCACTTCGCCGGTCGCGCGAATGATCTTGTCCTTGAAATGACCTGCGGGATCAGTAATGCCGGCTTCCTTCAGTTTCGCGGCGCCGGCCTTGGTGATGACCACGGCGAAATTCTTCTCATCGCGAAAGTCGGGCTCAGCATCCAGATAAATCTCGCCGCGCTTCTCCAGGCGATCCTTCGCGGCTTGCACCTTCATCTCAACGGTGATCTTGTCGCCGACCTTCCTGTGCGCTTCCACCGGCGGCAACGCTTTCGGCTCGCCGGCGCCGATAGCGCTCGAACCACGAAGCAAAACCACCAGCAGCAACCATCGACCCATCGGAGACACCCACAATCGGCACGAGCGAAAATGTTGCTGGAATGATATGATGCCGTCGCCGCGCCGGCCATTGTCGAAGTGATTCGGGATACCTCAGGGGCCTCGCCAGGAGTATTTCGGTGCTAATACAAATTCGCTGGGTTCCCGCGACCATCGTGCTTGCGTTCACAAGATTCCTAGCGCGGGTGACTGGGTCTCAGCCAGTCGCGCTAGGCATTTTGCAAAACCCTGGCCAGGCCCGAGTTAGCGTGATTTCGACCGCGCTAGGAATCCTGCACTCAACTCGCCTGCTCGCGGAATTTGCTGCCGTAACCTTTCGTGGCGATGCGTGCGCCGATTTGCTCGTAGACGGTTGGATCCTTAGGCGCCCAGGTGGCCAGGCCATCGACGTAGCGGTTGAACATGCAGAACATGGCCGCGATCAGCACCGTATCGTGAATGGCCTTGTCGTCAGCGCCGGCCTGGCGGGCGCGTTGCACGTCAGCGTCGGTGACCAGTCGGCCATCCTGCCGAACCTTGCCGGCGATGATGAGCAGGGCCCGCAGCTTCTCGTCCATTTTCGCGGTGAGGGCGTCCTTGAGAACCTCATCCACCAGCCCGCTCCGCGCTCCGAGCAGGTGGCGCGTGGCGGCGGCATGCGAGTTGGTGCAGAAATAACATTCGTTGCCCGAGGAAACATAGGTGGCGATCAATTCGCGCTGCGCTTCAGTCAGCGACGACGGCCCGCGCATCACCGCCTGGGCCAGGCCGTTGAGGTGTTTTTCGCTGGCTCGATACGCCGTTAATGGCCCGATGATGCCGGGCTCGCCGGCGGGCAGTTGGATGTGTGCCATGGAGTCTCCGTTGTGAAGTTAGTTGCGTGTTGGTGTCACGTTGATGCGGCCATCCCCATCCGCGTCGACCCGGCCGATGATTGCCGCGGCCAACGTGCCGGCGTTCGAGAGCGCGCCCACGACCGCTCCCGCCGCCGATTCGGGAACCGCCGCCAAGAGACCGCCGGAGGTTTGGGCGTCGCAAAGCAGCAGTTGCTCGTTTTCGTTGATTTCCGGGGCGTAACGCACCCAGTCGGCGAGGAATTTGTGATTGGCGCGTGCCCCCCGGCGCGATGCCGGCGGCGACATAGCGGCGTGCGGCGGGCAACACCGGCACGCGCTCGGCCCACACCGTTGCCGTCACCTTGCTCGCGGCGGTCATGTTGCGCAGATGCCCGAGCAAGCCAAATCCAGTGACATCCGTGAGCGCGTGCACGTCGAACCTCGCCAAAATCTCGGCCGCGCTTCGGTTCAATGTCGTCATCACGTGAATGGCATCGGCGATGGCGTGTTCATCATCCTTGTCGTTCTTGGCGGCGGTGCTGATGATGCCCAGGCCGATCGGCTTGGTGAGCACGAGGACATCGCCGGGCCGAGCGCCGCTGTTGGCGAGAACGCGCGCGGGATGAACCGTGCCGACAACCGCGAGGCCGAAGATCGGTTCTTCGCATTTGATCGTGTGCCCGCCGACGATGGCGATGCCGGCCTCCGCCGATTTGTCCGCGGCGCCCTTGAGAATCTCGGCCAGCACCGTCGCCGGCAGATTGTCCGGAAACCCCACGATGCTCAGGGCCGTGAGCGGCTTGCCTCCCATCGCATAGACATCGGACAGGGCGTTCGCGGCGGCGACCTGGCCGAAATCGCGCGGATCATCGACGATCGGCGTGAAGAAATCGGTGGTCAGCACCAGCGCCATTTCATCCGAAACCCGATAGATCGCGGCGTCGTCGGCCGTGGCGCTGCCGATCAGCACATTGGGATCGGTGACGTGGGGCAACAAGCCGAGCAGCGGTAGCAAGAATCCGGGCGGATGCTTGGCCGCACAGCCGGCGCGCTTGGCCAATGTCGTCAATCGGATGTCGGCGGTGTTCCTCATGGTTACGCAGACTCCCAGGCCACATGGACCGCGATTCCGTGATCGTTGTCACGCTGGGCCTTGTCAATTTTAGGTTTTTTCATTCGACTAATTGGTAGCGGACACAGATTTTCCGACGCCGCCAAAGGAGATAACATGCCGATCCAGAAAATCACGCCGTTCTTGTGGTTCGATCAGCAGGCGGAAGAAGCCGCCGGCTTTTATGCCTCGATCTTCCCGAACTCGAAGATTGTCAAGATCACGCGTTACGGGGAAGCGGGCCCGCGACCGGCCGGTTCGGTGATGACCGTGGAATTTCAGCTTGATGGGCAGTCGTTCGTCGCCCTCAATGGCGGACCGCAGTTCAAGTTCACGGAGGCGATCTCCTTTGTCGTGAATTGCCAATCCCAGGACGAGGTGGATTTCTATTGGGAAAGGCTGTTGGCCGGCGGCAGCGAGATTGAATGTGGCTGGCTCAAGGATAAGTTCGGCCTGTGCTGGCAAATCGTGCCGACCGTGCTCTTAGAGTTGTTGAGCGATCCCGATCCCGCAAAAACGCAACGCGTCATGCGGGCGATGTTCACCATGAAAAAACTCGACCTCCGCGCGCTCCAGCGGGCCTTCGACCATCCCTGATCTCTCGCCATTTTTTTTTGGAATCGATGCATGAGTTATTTGCATTTGCCTTCCAGTTCGCGCGATACGGCGACGGCGTGGAATTTTCCGCTGGGGATCAAGGGCTTTCGTTACGCCGATCTCAATCGCGTCCGCCGGCTGATGGCACTCCATCAGGGGTTTTGCGATGAGATGCGCGCGGCGGATGCGGCCCTTGCCGAGCGCTACTTCAGAGCCGCGCACGCAGTAAGCGGCCCCGATCCGCTTGCTGCGTGCCCGGCTCCGATCGACACGGAGCTGCTCATCGATGTTGCCAGACATCTCGATTCGTTCATCGCCCGGCTATTCCACATCGAAAAGGAAGTGAACGAATTAAATCGGCGCACCACCGATGATCGGACGGTGTTTGATTTTAAGAAGCGATTTCTCGATCGGCTGGTGTTGAAGTCGGCCCCGCCGCCTGCGGAATTGGCGGCCATGAACATTGCCGACGTCGAATTCCGCTACCGGGAACGCGTGGCGGAAGTCCTCGCGCACGGCGAATGGGCCAACGATCCCGAGCGCGAATTGTCTGAGGTCGCGCTCAAGCTGCTGGACCGCCAGGCCGCAGCCAAGACCAAGGCCGACGCTGCCGAATCGGCCCGCTGCGACGAACGCGTGCGCGATGTCCTGGCCTGGGCGCGGGCGCTGGCTTTTCACCCGGAGCTGAAACAGCGCCGCCGGCAATTCGCATCGTTCGTCCATCCGGAGAAGCTCGACTATGAGAACCTGGTGGCCCGCGATTTCAATTGGCCCGAGCTGCCCACGCTCTTCGAAGGCCCAGCCGAGGGGCACCGGCACCGCGACGGCTTCGGCCTCACCGATTTTCGCATGGCCCCACGCGAAGCGCTGCGCGAAATGCATTACTGCATCATCTGCCATCCGCGCGACAAGGATTCCTGCTCCACGGGCCTACCCTTGCTCCCCTCTCCCGGTACTCCGGGAGAGGGGCGGGGGGTGAAGGCCACACAATCGGCAACCGAACACTCCGCCCTCACCCCCAACCCCTCTCCCGGAGTACCGGGAGAGGGGGGGGAATTCCGCGCCAATCCGCTCGGCATCGCTCTCGAGGGTTGCCCGCTCAACGAGAAGATTTCCGAAGCGCACCTGCTCAAGCGCGAAGGGCATGGCATCGGCGCGCTGGCGATGATTGCCGTGGACAATCCGCTGTCTGCCGGCACCGGCCATCGCATCTGCAACGATTGCATGAAATCGTGCATCTACCAGAAGCAGACGCCGGTCAACATCCCGCAAATCGAGACCAGCATTCTCTCCGATGTCTTGCATCTGCCCTACGGCTTCGAGATTTACTCGCTGCTGTCGCGCTGGAACCCGCTCAACCTGCGCCGGCCTTACCCGCTCGCCTACAACGGCAAGAACATCCTCGTCGTCGGCATGGGCCCGGCCGGCTATACGCTCGCTCACCACCTCTTGAACGAAGGGTTCGGCGTCGTCGGCATCGACGGGCTGCGCATCGAGCCGCTCTCGGTGCGGATGCGCGGCGCCAAGCGGCGCGTGCCGCAGCCGATCAAGGAAATCAACGATATCACCGGCCCGCTCGATCGCCGCACCATCCTCGGCTTCGGCGGTGTCTCCGAGTACGGCATTACGGTGCGCTGGGACAAGAACTTCCTCGACATCAATTACCTGCTGCTGATGCGGCGCAAGAAATTCCGACTTTACGACGGCGTCCGCTTCGGCGGCACCATGACCCTTGATGACGCCTGGAACCTCGGCTTCCACCACGTCGCCATCTGTGCCGGCGCTGGCAAACCGACAGTGGTTTCCATGAAAAACAACCTGCTGCGTGGCGTCCGGCTGGCTTCCGATTTCCTTATGGGCCTGCAAGCCACGGGCGCCTACAAGGCGAACAGCCTGGCCAACCTGCAACTGCGCCTTCCTGCAATCGTCATCGGCGGCGGCCTCACCGCCATCGACACCGCGACCGAGATGCAGGCGTACTATGTCGTGCAAGCCGAGAAGACGCTCGATCGCTATGACCGACTGGTCCCAAAGATCGGCGAGGCGGCGATCTGGGCGAATCTGGATGACGAGGAACGCGGCATTATCGAGACCTGGCTCAAGCATGGCCGAGCCATTCGGGCGGAAAGGTCCGCCGCCGCGGCCGCCGGCCGTCAACCCGATTTCAATCGCCTGGTCCGCGCCTGGGGCGGCGTCACCATCGTCTATCGCAAACGCCTGCAAGATTCCCCCGCCTATCGCCTCAACCACGAGGAGGTCATCAAGTCGCTCGAAGAAGGCATTCGCTTTGCCGAGCGGCTCAATCCGGTCGAGTGCGTCGCCGATCAATACGGCGCGGTGGCGGAGCTAAAGTGCGAATATCAGGTGCTCAAGGATGGCCGCTGGAAATCGTCGGGCGAATTCGTGACGCTGCCCGCGCGGGCCGTCATGATCGCCGCGGGGACGCATCCCAACACCACCTACGACCGCGAGCATACCGGCACTTTCGAGCTCGATGATAAGGGCGAATTCTACCGCGCGTACAAAATCGAAAGAGCCGCGCACGCAGTAAGCGGCCCCTTAGAACCGCTTACTGCGTGCGCGGCTTCCTGGAAGCTGGTCCCTGCCGAAAAAGGCGAGATCGGCTTCTTCACCTCCTACGCCAAGCAGGGGAGCTTCGTCAGCTTCTTCGGCGACAATCACCCGCATTACGCCGGTAATGTCGTCAAGGCGATGGCCTCCGCGAAAGACGGGCATCATGAAATCGTTCGCGTTTTCCACGACGACATCGCCCGGCAGAAGCCCGAGGACCAATCGGAGCGCGAACGCGACTTCGTGATGTTCGCCGAATCGTTGGACGAGCAACTCGTCGCCGAGGTGGTGGACGCGCTGCGGCTGACGCACCAGATCGTCGAGGTGGTGGTGCGCGCCCCGCTCGCGGCTCGCAATTTCCATCCCGGCGAGTTCTATCGCTTGCAAAATTATGAGACCTTCGCGGAGGAGGTCGATGGCATCAAGCTGACGATGGAAGGGATCGCCCTCACCGGCGCCTGGGTGGATCGCCAACGAGGCCTAATCTCGCTTATCGTTCTGGAAATGGGAGGCAGCAGCCGGCTCTGTTCGCTTCTGGAACCGGGCGAAAAGATCGTGCTCATGGGGCCGACGGGAACGCCGACGGAGATACCGCGCGATCAGACCGTCGTTCTCGCCGGCGGCGGGCTGGGCAATGCCGTCCTCTTTTCCATCGCGCTGTGCGCTCAAGGAAAGCAACAACCGGGTAATCTACTTCGCGGGCTACCGCGCGCCGACTGATCTGTTCAAGCGCCAGGAAATCGAAAAAGCCTGCGATGTTGTCGTCTGGAGCACCGACCGCGGGCCGACCATCCAGCCCGCTCGCCCGCAAGACCGGACCTTCCACGGCAACATCGTCCAGGCGATGCAGGCCTACGCCTCGGACCGGCTCGGCCCTCAACCGATCCCGCTTGCCCATGCCCAGCGCATCATCGCCATCGGCTCCGACCGCATGATGGCCGCCGTCAAGACCGCGCTGGCCGATCAGCTCAAACCGCACTTTCCGAACCAGCCGACCGCGATCGGCTCCATCAACTCGCCGATGCAGTGCATGATGAAGGAAATCTGCGCCCAGTGCTTGCAGCGCCATGTCGATCCCGCGACGAAAGAGGAATCATTCGTCTTCAGCTGCTTCAACCAGGACCAGCTCTTGCAGGCGGTCGATTTCACCAATCTGAACACGCGCTTGAGGCAAAACAGCGCCGCCGAGAAGTTGACCTCGCTCTGGATCGATCACCTGTTTTCGGCCCGGCTCGTGCAAACGGTCTGACATGCGATCCGGCGGCGGCGAAGGGTTTTTCGGCAAAGCCGGCAAATCCTTCGTATCTTTGCTTGATTGGCTTGCTGAACTTTCCCGTCGTTTAAGACCAATCGGAACCTCACGCCGATAGTTAGCAAGCGTCGTCATGATCGAACGGTCTCGGAACCGGCTTTCCTGCGAGGTAGCGGGAAGAAAGCACGTGAATGACGCGCGAAAGGGATCGATTCATGCGCAAAGGACTGCTGCTTGGCTCGCTCGCGGGTTTTCTGATTGGAGGCGGCACCTGTATCGCTCAGCCGACCGCAAACCTGCTGCCTCCTGTGCAGCCTAGCGATCCCCCCATTACGGCTGCACCGAGCGCGCCGCCGGGCCTTTTCACGCCTTCAAACGCTCCCTTCGATTACCGCACGTGGGGCGGCGTGGAATACTTGCTCTGGAGGTTCAGCGGCTCTCCGCTGCCGACACCGCTGGTCAGTTCGGGAGGCTACATGCCGCCGGCGCCACCGCCGCCGCCCGTAAACAACAACGGGGGCGATCCCGTTCTTTTCGGAGGCAATGGCTATTCGGCCGGCTGGCAGAGCGGCTTTCGCGTCACCTTCGGCGGATGGATCGACAATGACCGGTTGCTCGGCCTCGAAGCCTCCGGATTCTACTTCGTGCCGCGAACCCCCACCAATTTCGCCATGGGCACCAACAATCCCAACCAGATCCTTGCCATTCCCTTCAACAACGTCACGCCCGGCGGCGGCACCGGCGGCGTGTCCCCAGGCGTCATCGGCGCCAACCCCGCCGGTCAATCCGCCTTCTTGATCTCCGGAGGAAAAGCCACCGGCACCGGCGATCCCTTGATCGGCAGCATTTCCGCCAGCAGCTACACCAGCTTATGGGGAGCCGAGCTGAATGGCGTCATGAATCTCTATCGCAACGACCGCATCCAAGTGAATCTCCTGGGCGGATTCCGTTACGCCGACTTGACGGAGGACCTCTACATCAACACGCAGACCAGCGATCCAGCCTTCGGCCCCCTCGTGCCGGCGACCTTCGCCGATCACTTCGGCACGCGCAACCAATTCTACGGCGGGCAGCTTGGCCTCAGAGGCGAATGGTCCAACGGCATCGTCTTCGTGAACGCCACCGGCAAGTGCGCTCTGGGCGTCAATCACGAGACCCTGAGCATCGACGGCTCATTCTCCGACCCGGTGCCGATCTTTCTGAACAACTATGGCGCCGGCCCGGGTCGGCCTATTTGCCCAGCGAAGTAACATCGGACAGTACACGCGCAATCGCTTCATGGCGCTTCCCGAAGGACGAATTCCAGGTCGGCGTGAATCTCACCAGCACGGTCCGCGTCTTTGCAGGTTATGATTTCATGTACATGAGCAGCGTGGTCCGGCCCGGCAATCAGATCGATCCCAACATCAATTTGAGCCAAATGGGCCCGACCCCGAATCACAACCCCAACACCCTCGTCGGTCCAGCCAGCCCGGGCGTGCCCTTCGCATCCTCGAACTTCTGGGCCCAGGGAGTCACGTTCGGCATCGAGTTCCGCTATTGATGAGCGTCAAGTTTCTCGCTCAGGCCCACGCACTTTGCCGCTTCGGCGATCTGCGCCCAGGTCGTGGCGTCGATCTCGATGCCTTCGCGAAGTCGCTGGGCCTTGGTGCGCTCCTCGATCTCGCCCGGCATCAGAATCTCGCCGTCAATGCTGGTTTTCTCCGAGCTCTTCACCCACGCGATGAAGCGCCGGAGCTCCGCGGCGAATGTCTCATCGGCCTGAAAGAAGGATGGATCGAGGAAGATCGAGAACATGCCGTTGATGACCCGGTCGGCGTGCGCGGGATTGCTGCAACCGCCGCCGGTCAGGGCGCCGGCCAGGATTTCGCAGAGGACCGCCAAGCCATACCCCTTATGGCCGGCAATCGGCAGGATGACACCGGGCGGATTGGCGTAGAAGACCTTTGGATCGGTGGTGGGCCGGCCCTCGGCGTCGATAATGCAGCCTTCCGGCACAGTTACGCCCTTGTTCAGCGCGACCTTGATCTTGCCCTCGGCGAGCGTGCAGGCGGAGATGTCGAGCAGGATGGGCGCGGCGCCGGCGATGGGAATGCCGGCGGCGATCGGGTTAGCGGACAGGCGCCGATTGATACCGCCGAAGGGTGCGACGAGAATGCCTGCCCCGGTGGTATTGACGAAGTGGAGCGACAGCTTGCCCGCCTGTGCCGCCATCAAGGGCCAATCGCCGATGCGCCCGAGATGCCCCGAGTTGCGCAGGGCGATGACGGCGACGCCGTGCCGGCCGCACTTCTCGATGCCAAGCCGCATTGCTTGTTCGCCGATGGTTTGGCCGAACCCGCCTTGGCCATCGACGACCGCGATGGCGTCATTTTCGAAGACGATCTGAATGGCGCGATTGGCGTGTACCTTGCCGGCGCATCCATTGCACGTAATGCCAGACGCGTATCACGCCGTGCGAGTCGTGGCCCACCAGATTGGCCTCGACCAGATGCCGGGCGATGCGTTCAGCCTCGTCGGTCCGACATCCGCCGCTTTGGAAGATGGCGGTGACGATCTGGAGCAAGCGATCATGTTGGATTTTCATCTTATGGGGCTCCGGAGCATCTACGCAACGGCGCAAAGAGAATCGTCGGTTGCTCATCGTTTGGAAATATTGAATTATCTTCGCGCCTTTGCGCCTTTGCGTGAGGCTCATCTTAGTACAAACTTCTGGAATGTATGGCACGACCCGGGAACCATGCCGGCGCGGCCGCCGGAGGACAGGGTGACTTCCGCGACGTAGATGTCGCCGTGCGAATCGACCCAGATGCCGTGCGGGGCGAAGAAATCGCCGGCCGCGCACGGGTGGTCGCCGCCGCCCCAGCGCGCGTGCAGCTTGCCGGCGCGGTCGAAGATGCTGACGCGGCCGCCGGGGGCGCCGGGTTCCGCGGCGCCGGTTCCGGGCCAACGTCCCGCGCGCTGGCCGAGCTCCGCGATATGGATCCAGCCGGCGGAACTAATGAAAAGCTGGCACGGCCGAGTCACGTCGGTCCATTCCCTCAAATATGCTCCCTCCGGGCTGAAAAGTTGGACGCGGCTATTCTCGCGGTCGGCGACATACACGATCCCGGCCTGATCGACGACGATGCCGTGCGGCACATGGAACTGTCCCGGCCCGCTGCCGGGTTCGCCCCAGGAGTGCAGCAATCGCCCATCGGGGGCAAAGCGATGAATGCGCGCGTTGCCGTAGCCGTCCGCGACATAAAGATCGCCCGCCGGCCCGCGCCAGGTTGGTTGGGTAGTTAAACGGTGGCCCCGCGCGCTGAATCGTGCGATAATCGACGCTGGTTGCCCCGGTGTCTGACCGTTGGCCGCGCACGCCGAGCGTGAGCTGTAGCTCGCCTGTGGTGGAGAACGCGCGGACCGTGTGATCGAAGTCGTCGGTGCAGTAAACGGTGTCGTCCGGCCCAATGAAAATGCCGTGCGGCCGAACGAAGACTCCGGCGCCCCAGGTCATCACGGGAGTGCCGTTGCGCTCGAAAACGCGCACCGGTTCCGGCCCGCGCAGAAAGACGTAGACGCGGTCCCTGGAATCGCAAGCGACCCCGACCGCTTCGCCGGCGCTGCCGTTAGCGGGGAAAATATCCCAGCTCAAATCCACCTCATAGCGAAATTTGCCTGCGCCGACGTAAATGGGCTTCATTGTTTTACACCTGCGGTTTCCATTCGGATGGAAGCGGTTGTACGCCGTTCCTATCATCGCTAATAGCCAGCGAATGGCAAGGAATATCTCTATGAGTTGATTTTGAAGCAGGAGCAACCCGGAACGTGACCACACCAACCGAACATGGCGGCTCGCAGCGATTGCGCGATCTCTCGTCGGCGCAATGGAAATCCGGGATCGCGGCCTGGCTTGGGTGGTTGTTCGACGGCCTGGACATGCACCTGTATGTCCTCGTCGCCACGCCGTTTGTCGCCGAGCTGCTGCACGTTGAGAACCCGAAGGATCCCCTCGTCGGGTACTACAGTTCCTGGATCCAGGCGGCGTTTCTGGTCGGCTGGGCCCTGGGCGGCAGCTTTTTCGGCCTCGCCGGCGATCGGCTCGGACGCAGCCGGACGCTCATGCTGACCATCCTCACCTACGCCCTTTTCACCGGGCTATCGTATTTTGCTCAAGAATGGTGGCACCTTCTGATCTTTCGCTTTCTGGCGGCGCTGGGCATCGGCGGCGAATGGGCGGTCGGGGCGTCGCTGCTCTCGGAAACCTGGCCTCGCAACTGGCGGCCCTGGCTGGCGGCCGTCCTGCAAACGGCGGTCAACCTCGGCGTCATGATCGCCGCCCTGGCCAGCTATCTGCTCGCCGATCTGCCGGTGCGAACCGTTTTCCTGGTGGGCCTCTTGCCTGCGCTCCTGGTCCTCTGGATTCGCCGCGAGGTGCCCGAGACGGCGGAATGGCATGCGGCCCAGCTTCAATCCGGCGAAACGAGGCCCGGCTTCCTCGATCTGTTCCGCGGTCCGGTGCGGCGCGTCACCATCCTGACGCTGCTGGTGTGCGCGCTCACCTTGACCGCGCACTGGGCCTTTCTGTTCTGGTTCCCGCAGCACTTGCGAAACCTGCCCGAATTTGAAGACTTCAGTGACGCCGACAAAAACCGCCTGGTTGCCTCGGCGATGTCGCTGGTGGTCGCCGTGTCGATTGCCGGCAATTTCCTGGCGGCGGCGATTTCGCGCTGGCTGGGCTATCGGCGGGCGATCGCACTTTTGTGTCTGGGATATTTCGGTTCGCTGTTTGCGACTTACGCGGTGCCGCGCGATGCGGGGCGCTTGAAATTGGATATGTCGGGATGGCCCTGTGCCAGGGGATATTCGCACTGTTCACGATGTACCTGCCGCCGCTGTTTCCGACGCTGCTGCGGACCACGGGGGCAGGATTTTGCTACAACTTTGGGCGAATCGCCGCCGGTCTGGGCACGGTGATCTTCGGTCTGTTCGCAAACGTAGGCGATTATCGGCTGGCGCTCTTGTACGCCAGCTTTCTGTTTCTGCCGGCCGCGGGAATTGCGTGGCTCATGCCGGACGTGCGGATGTCCCCGGCCCGCACGGAGCCGGGGACGCAAAACGAATCCGCCTAAATCGTCGGCGTGAAGCCGCTGAAGTTGACCGTCAGGTCGTTCTTGAACTTCAAGTTGTCTTGGGCATTGACGACGCCGTCGGCGTTGAAGTCAAAAGCCGCGTTGTAGGTCGAGAGGGCCGGCTTGAACTTCAGATTGTCGGCGGCGTTGACGACCTCGTCGCCGTTGATGTCGCCGAACAAGCGGTAGAACGATTGCGTCGCGCTGCCGATACCGCTGCCGGCGAGGCTCAAATCCTGGCTATCGGATACCGCCGTGATGGCCGACGGCTGGTTGACGGTGATGGTGTAGGCGCCGTTGGCGATCGAGCCGCCGGTGACGCCGGCGCCGCTGAAGCTGACGGCCCACTCGGTATTACCCGATCCGGCGACGGGCGCCCAACTCAGGGTCGGCGCGGTCCCGGTCCAGCCGGCGGCAACGGCGATCGTGAACACGTTCGGATCGGTGCCGGAACTAACAATGTTGACCGCCTCGCTGAACGTGTAGACGATGTCGTTGACCATCGACCGCTGCGTGCCGGGCGCCGGTTGGCCCGAGGCGTTGTACAGCGCGGAGAGGTCCTGGTTGATGACCACGGAGGCGATGCTGGGCGGCGCCGTCGCCGAGTTCACCTGGATCACCAGCGTGCCCTGGCTGCCGGCGAAGCCGGGGCCGCCGCTGTAGATGGCGGTGATGGTGTCGGAGCCGGCGGGTAGCGCCGTGGTCGCCGCGGACGTGGCCGACCCGCCGCTGACGTTGACCGCGCCGCCGATCTGGAACTGGCCGGGCTGGCCGTAGTTGTAATAGAAGGACACCGTGCCCACGTTGCCCGGGTTGGCGTTCGCGATGGTGGCCGTGAAAGTGATCGATGTCCCCAGCGTGATTGGGCCCACCGGGTTGGACGTCAGCGTGGTGGTCGTGCTGGCGACACGCGTCAGCACCACGTCGTTGCCGTCGCCGCCGACGTAGCTGATCGTGAACGGCAAACCGCCGATCATGATGACGGAGCCCTCCGGCTGGCCGACGAAAGTGCTCGTGACCGGATTGTTGCTGGTGTTGGAGATGATCTTGAACGACGTGCCGACCGCAGGGTTGAAGCCGGTGCCGAGGGCGGCGACGAGGGTGGCGCCGGTGAGATTGACGCCGTTCGCGTTGACCTGATCATAGCCCGAGCCGGCGGTCGTGCCGTTGAGTTGGGCGTCGAGCGTGCCGCTGCCAAAGGTCAGGTTGCCGGTGGTGAGGATGCCGGTGGTCGCGGGTGTGCCGGCTTCGATGGTGCCGTCCACGTTGACGGAACCGGCGTAAGTTCCGGTGCCGTCGATGGCGGCGCCGGCGGCGACCGTGACGGTGCTTTGCGCGGACACGTGCCCAGACAACTGCAACGTCCCGGCATTGACCGCGGTGGCTCCGGTGTAGGTTTCCGTGTTGGAGAGGATGACCGTGCCGGTATGGGCGCCGCTGCCCACGGTCAAGCCGTCGCCGCCGCCAGCGTTGTTGGCGATGACGCCGGCGTAGGTAAGCGTGGCGCCGGCGGCCACATCGATTTCGCCGCCGGTGCTCGGCGTCACGGGATCACCCAGCGCGATGCCGCGATTGCTGTTGAGCGTGAAGGACGCCGACGCCAGCAACGTGCCGCCGTTGAGAACGACGTTGCCGGGCGTCGCCGAGGCGGGATCAACGCCGAGATTGGCATCCGCACTGACGCTGAGCACGCCGGCGTTGACGGTGGTGGTGCCGGCGTAAGTGTTGGCGCCGCTCAGAGTCAAGGTACCGGTGCCGGTCTTGATGAGGTTGTCGCCGCCCGTTGAAAAGACGGAATTGGGAATATCGACGAAGGTGTTGCCTCCGGTCGGATCCCATTCGGCCCAAACCGAGGCGCCGCCGCCACCCTGGTAGTATTCGATGTCGATGGTGTGCAGGCCCGGGGTCAGATCGACGGTGTTGGTGACCTGCAGGCCCGGATAGGCCGGCGCCCCCTGGAAGTGGTTGTTGCTCACCACGGGAATGCCATCAATATACAGCATGCTGCCGTCGTCACTGGACAGGCCGAAGCTGACGGGATTGCTGGCGACGCCGTTGTTGGGAATGTCAATTTCGCCATACCAGCGAGCCTCGACGTTGTTGTTGTTGCCATTGCCCAGGTTGTAATAGGCGGGATCGCCCACGCTATCGGCGAAACCATTCGTCGAGATGTTGCGAAAATCAACGGGACCGACGAGCAGGGCGGTCGCGACGGGCGTTTGATTTCCGAGCCAGTTGGGATTGCTGGAAGCAGCGGGCTGGATCAGGTCCTGGTTTGCGGTAAGGTGGAAGTAGTTGCCGATGAGCCCCTGTCCGGTGCCGCTGATGACGCCGCTGACCGTGGTTTGACCGGCGCCGGTAGCGGTGAGGTTGCCCAGTCCCAGATTGATATTGCCGGACAGAGTCATGGCGCCGGCATCGGAGCCAATGGTGGCGTTGCCCTTGAGGGTGATCGGATGCGCCATAGGTGTCGCTGCCGGAGATATTCTCAATCGCGCCGTTGCCAGCCGGCCCCGAGCCGACGATGGTGGTCGGTTCGGCGGTGGTGTAGTTGAGACCGCCGGTGAAGGCCAGGGCGCCGCTCGAATTGACGAAGACGCCCGCGGCGCTGGCGGGCCCCATGGCGCCATTCGCGGCAGCGATCAGCTTGCCGGCATCGATCGTGGTTGCCCCGGCGTAGGTGTTGGTGCTCGCCAGGGTCAATGTGCCGGAGCCGATCTTGGTGACGCCGTTGACGCCCGGGATGAGGAAGGCGGAGTTGGGAATATCGGCGAAGTTGGTCCCGCCGGTGGGGTCCCACTGAGCAATCATGCTGGCGCCGCCGCCGCCGTTGTAGAACTCAATGTCGATGGTGTGCAAGCCGGGGGTCAAGTCTGCCAGGCCCGATCGGAAGGTTTGCCCCTGGAAGAAGTTGTTGTTCACCACGGCAACGCCGTCGATATACAGCATGCTGCCGTCGTCGCTGCCGGTGCGGAAGTTAATGGGCACCGGAGTGGTACCGGTCCCCGGGATCACGATATCGCCGTACCAGCGGGCCTCGACGTTGTTGTTGTTGCCATTGCCCAGATTGTAATAAGCGGCATCGCCCAGGCTATCGGCGAATCCATTGGCCGAGATATTCGGGAAATCAATGGGCCCGACGAGAAGCGCGGTGTGCGCGGGGGTTTGATTTCCCAGCCAGGCGGAATTGTTGGGGGAGGCGGGCTGGATCAAATCCTGGTTGGCGCCGATGTTGAAATAGGCGCCCATGAGTCCCTGGATGGGGACGCTGCTCGAGCTGGCCGTGCCGCTGATGACCCCGCTGATCGTGGTCTGACCGGCGCCAGTGGCGGTGAGATTGCCCGTCTGGCCCAGGCTGACATTGCCGGTGAGAGTCAAAGAGCCCGCATCGGAGCCAACGGTCGCCGTACCGGAGACGGTGATGGGTCCGGCAAAGGTGTTGCTGCCGCTGATATTCTCAATGGCGCCGTTGCCCGCTGGACCTGAGCCGGCAATCGTGGTCGGCTCGGCAGTGGTGTAGTTGACCCCGCCCGTGAAGGCCAGGGCGCCGCCTGAATTGACGAAGACGCCCGCGGCACTGGACGGTCCCATGGCGGCGTTGGCGGTCACGATGAGATCACCCGCGTTGATCGTGGTGCTTCCGACGTAGGTGTTGGTATTCGCTAGCGTTAGCGCGCCAGAGCCTGTCTTGATCACGTTGTTGACGGACTGAACGTAAGAAAAGACGGTGTTGGGAATGTCGACGTAGTTGGATCCGCCGGTGGGATCCCATTGGGCCCACACTGCCGCGCCGCCGCCGCCGTTGTACCATTCGATATCGATCGTGTGCAGGCCAGGACTCAAATCCACCGTGTTGGTTACCTGAAGTCCCGGATAAGCCGGAGCGCCTTGATAGTTATTGTCGCTCACCACGGCATTGCCATCAATGTACAGCATGCTGCCATCGTCGCTGGAGAGTCCGAAGCTGATGGGATTGCCTGCGACGCCGTTGTTGGGAATGTCGATTTGGCCGTACCAGCGGGCTTCGGTGCTGTTATTGTTGTTGCCGAAGTTGTAATACGTGGTGCCAAGATTGTCCTGGAAGCCGTTGGCTGCGATATTCTGGAAGTCGATGGCGCCGGTGAGCGGAACTGTCGCGGCGGGGACTTGATTGCCGAGCCAGTTGGGATTGCTCGCGGAAGCGGGCTGAATGTAACTTTGCTGGTTGGTCCCGTTGCCGATCTGGAAATAAGTGCCGATCAGTCCTTGGGAGGTGGTGGTTGCGGATGAGGCCGTGCCGCTGACAACGCCGCTGATCGTGACATTGCCGGCCCCGGTAGCGGTGAGATTGCCCGTTTGGCCCAGGTTGACGTTGCCGCTGAGAGTGAGTGTGCCAGCGTCGGCGCCGATCGTGGCATTGTTCTGAAGCGTGATGGGGCCGGCAAAGGTGTTGCTGCCGCCGGTGTTGTCAATGGCGCCGCCGCCAGCCACATAGGAACCGCTGACGTTGAAGGTTTGGGTATAGTTGGGCGCGTTGCTGGTGGGATTCAGGGTCGTGTCCCAAATGCTCACGGTCACATCGCCCTGGCCGTCATCGGTGACGGTGGCCTGGTAAACATCGCTGAGATTGGCCGAGAAATCGACGTTGTCAGGGACCAAATTAACGGAGTGGCTGATTGCCCCATTGACGCCCACGCCGAAATCGCTGCCGCTGCCGGTCCCGCTGCCGGCGTACAAGTTAAACTGGACGGCGAAACTGTTGCCTGGAATGCCTTCATATCCCAGACCGCCGCCGCCGGCGCCGACGACGGTGTTGCCGGCGTTCTGGACGGCGAAGGTAAAACCGTCCGCCGGGTTGGCGCCGGTGCCAGCGTAGGTCCACTGGAAGGTGGTGGAGAAACTGCCGGCGGAGACGGGCGTGGGAGTCCAGGCCGAGCGGGCCTCGCCGTTGTTGCCATCGGTCAACTGGAGGGCGCCCGAGCCGAGGACCGATGCCCCGCCGTTAAGCGTCAAGTTGCTGCCGGTGAAGCCGCTGCTGTAATTGAGATTGGTGGCGCCGCTGGTGTAGTTCCAATTAAGGATGTTCTGCACCGCGTTGAGGCCGCCAGTGGCGCCGGTAAAGCCGACATAGGCGCTCGGAATGGAGCGGGCCTGGCCGGTGCCGCTAATGGTGACGGGTTCGGCGGTGGTGTAGTTGAGACCGCCGGCAAAGGCCAGGGTGCCGCCGGAATTGACGTAGATTCCCGCGGCGTTGGCGGGCCCCATGGCGCCATTCACCGTGGGAATCAGGCTGCCGGCGTCGATGGTGGTGGTTCCGATGTAGGTGTTGGTGTTCGATAGAGTCAAGGTGCCATTGCCGGTCTTGGTCACGCTGTTGACGGCCTGAACACTGGAAAACGCGGAGTTGGGAATGTCCACGAAATTGCTGCCGCCGCTGGGATCCCACTGGGCCCAGATCGCGGCGGCGCCGCCGCCATTGTAATACTCGATGTCAATGGTGTGCACGCCCGGCGTCAAATCCACGGTGTCGGTCGCCTGGAGGCTCGGATAACCGGGCGCTCCCTGATAGTTGTTGTCGCTGACCACGGCATTGCCGTCGATGTAAAGCATGCTGCCATCGTCGCTGGACAGGCCGAAACTGATGGGATTGCCTGCAATGCCGTTGTTGGGAATGGTGATGTCGCCATACCAGCGGGCTTCGACATTGTTGTTGCCGGCGCCGGCATTGAAATAGGCCGGGTTGCCGACGCTATCGGCGAAGCCGTTGTCCGCGATGTCCTGGAAGTCAATGGGCCCGACGAGTGTCGCAGTCGCCTCAGGGGTCTGATTTCCCAGCCAAAGGGGATTGCTGGCGGCAGCGGGCTGGATCATTTGATTCCCGTCATCGCCCGTGCCGGGTTGATTGTTGATGTTGAAATAGGTGCCGATGAGCCCCTGGCCGAGCCCGGTTCCCGATGACGCCGTACCGCTGATGACGCCGCTGATCGTGTCAGCGCCGGCAGCGGAATCGGTGAGATTGGCTGTGGCGCCGAGATTAATATTGCCGGCGATATTGATGGTGCCGTTGCCTGTGAGGGTCACGCCGCCGCTGTCCTGGCACACGAGGTTGCCGTTGATGGTCGTCGTGCCGGAGCCGGAGATCGACATGGCGCCGTTGCTGGCATTGGTGATGGTCCCGCTGATGATTTCGTTATTGGTCGGGTCGCCGAGGTTGATGGTGGGATGGCCTCCCCCGGAATCGGCCGTGATAGTGATCGGGACTGCGTCGGAAATAATGTCAATGGTGTCGGTGTCGTCGCCGGTATCCAGGGTCATGTTTGAGACATCGGCAGCCGGGATAGTCACGGAAGAGGCGCCGTTCTGCGTGACATCCCCGGCCGCCGCGCCGCCCACGGTAATGCTCACGGCGGTGTCGGTGAGCGTGTAAACGCCGCCGGAGAGCTGGATGCTGAGCAGGTCCGGCGCGCCTGGGGCCACGGTGAGGGCCAGATTGCCGGCATTGTCGAGGGTCAGGTTGGCGCTTCCGAGAATGCTCGCCGTCGCATAGGCGGGAGCACTGAAACCCGAGACATTTTCCGCCACAATTTCGTAACTGTAGGTATGGCCCACCGGGACATTGGTATCGGTGAACGTTTGCGTGGTGGGCGGGGCATCGCTGGTCTCGGGGCGGTCGGCATAGATGACATAGGGCCCGCCGTCCACCGAACGAGAAATCTGGTAACCGAGCGCAAAAGGCCCGGCATTGTCAGTCCAGCTCACCTCGATCGTGTTGCCGTTTTGAACCGCGGAGGCGTCCGTCGGCGCTGGCGGCACCTGCGGGATGCTCGCGGACGCGGTGTTTGAACTGCTCGACAAACCGGACGAGTTGGACGCTTGAATCTTGTAGTAGTAGGTGTTCCCGGGGCTCAAGCCAGCGGCAAAGTCGGTGTAATAAAACGGAGCGGCGGCGATGTTCTGGACGACGACATTCTGCGTGAAAAGGCTGTCGGTGGCGCGGGTCAGGGTGAAGCCCGTCTCGTTGTTGGCCGTGTTCGTCCAGTTCAAGTAGACTTCCGAACCACTGGCGGGGACGGCGCCCAGGCCGATGGGGGCGGTCGGGGTCTGGCCGGTCTGGTTGGTCGTCGTGACCATGACCGAAGAGGAGGGACTCGAGCTGCCGGCGCTATTGCTGCTCACAATCCGGAAATAATAGGTCGTGCTCGGACTCAGGCCGGTCACCGTATAGGTCGTCGATTCCTGGCCGGCGTTGGCCACCGTCGTGAAATTAACATTGTCCGCCGATTCCTGGATGGCGTAATTGGTGGCGAAGTTCGGCGACTGCGTGCTGTCGGTCCAATCCAGTTCGACGGATGAACCCGAGAGCGCCTCGGCGCTCAGGTTGGAGACGGTGTTGGGCGCCTGGGCCGGCGAGCCTGGCCCGGTCAGCCCGAAGACTTGCAACCCATTCTGCGTGCCGACGAAGACCTCACCGTTGGCGATGTCCGGTGTCGAGAATTTCACCGTCGCGATGCTGCCCGCGCCGCTATTCCACAATTCGGTGCTGAGGCTCAAAGCGCTGTAGGCGTGCAATTCGCCGTTGTTATTGTCCATGATCCAGACCACGGCGTCTTGCGGATCCTCATCGCCGTTGGCGGAAACCTCCACGGACCCCGGAACATAGCCGAAGTTGCCGTTGGCCGTTTCCGAAATGGGGGCAATCGCAGCGACATCATACGGCTCGCTGGGGTTCGTGATCGGAGCAATGATGAACGCCTTCGCATCATTGCTGTAACCGGACACCCAGTAAAGCACGCCATGGTAGTACGCCGGCGTGCTGAGCGAGCCGTTGATAAGCGTCGGCGCGGTATAGACGCCGGTATTGGAGTTGTAAACGGAGTTCAGGACGTTATCGCCGGTGGCGTTGAACTTGCCCATGTTGTCGCGGTTGATCAAAAAGATTCTGCCGTCCTTGCCGGCGGCGACCAGCAGGTGAGGATAGCCAGGAATGCCGGCCGAATCGGGCAGAACCAGGGGAGCGCCCGAGCCGAAATCCTCGTCGGCGTCATCAAGGGCGTTGACGTTGGAGGGGGTGAAGTAATCGGTGATGTGCATGCCCCAGCCGTTTTGATTGGGGTTGGACGAAGTGGAGGAATCAAGCACGACCTTGACGACGGACTCGTAGAAATCACGGTCAACGGGGAAGCCGTTGGCATCGAGGACTGGATTGCCGCCGCGCGGGTCGCCGTTGCCGGTCTCGAAGTAGAAGGTGTTGGCTTCATCCGGATCCCAGGTCAGCCCGCCGCCGCCTTCCCAGATGCCCCCCTCACCGCCGTTGGGATCCGTGCAAAGCACGCCCGAAAGTACCAATCCCTGTGAAGAAAGGTTCGTTACATTCCACGACGCGACCCAACCATGATAGGGCCCGTTGTCGCCGTGCGAGGCCCACTCCATGTAAACGTTTCCATTCACCAAACTCAAAGCGGGGCGGTTGGCCTCGCGCAGAGCGTTGAACTGAACCACGCCGCCGTTATTGCCGTCGCCTGTGCCGCTGACGTAGATCTGGGTGTTATTGGTGTTATCGCCGGAGCCCGTGGTCGTGCCAATGACATAGGAAGCGGCGGCATCGGTGCCGTTGGCCAGGTTGATGGCGTGAAGCCGCTGAACATAGTAGGCATTGCCGCTGACGATTTCCTTGGTATTCGGGTCCACGTAAAGAATGTTGGTGGACAGGTCAATGACCGGCGTGCCGGTGATGCCGATCTCCGGGTTGATGTCGCCCGAGCCAGTGTCTCCGTTCGGAATGCTGGTGACGGAAGTTGCGCCGGAGAGATGATCGTTGCCGTTGGTCGTGTCGAGGAACGTGCGGTGCCAAAGAATCGCTCCGTTGGCCGCGTTAATCGCATAAAGAGAATCGTGCTGCGTGGCGACAAAAACGACCGAGTCGTAGGTGCCGGCCGCACCCGCAGTGGTGTTTGGCCCGGTGGTTATGGTCACGTTGGTCACGACGAGAGGCTCAGCATAAACCTGACCGTCCAGCGTGGTATTGTAGAGTTGCCCGAAATCGGCCGCATTGACGTTCGATGACGTCAATTGCGTCTCGGTCAAGTTCGCCCCGGTCGATTGAGTGTCCACGTGGTATTGCGTGATATTCGTCGCGAACAGCCGGCGATCCTCGAGTTCTTCTAAATATGGCCGATAAGATTTTTGTTTGCGATTCCGGAGATTCATGGGGCGGCTTAGATTCTTGAACCATTTGCTAAAGTTTATCGACATGGAGAGTCTCCGGTGGAAGGAAAGGGCGCAACTCTGCGACATGCAGAGCAAGCGGTTCAGGCGAATGGTTAAGGCGAACGGCTTCGAGCGAAGGGGTTTGAGCGAGGTGGTTTAAGGGAGCACAGGATTTACCCCCCCTTGCTTCGTATCATCAGGCTTTCTCAGATCGTTCAAAGACGAATTTTTATGGTGGTAGTATTAAAATGCCGCATGCGGGCAGATGCAAGGAAAAAACATCGAATTTGCAGTTTTTCACTTAATCTTCATTTTTTAATGGAAGTCCGCCGGGATTGCGACGGCGGAACGCAATGTTTACTATTATGGCCATTTTAATAGACTTGTCGTATTGGCCGCTGACTTTGCCCTTGGATGCCGGCCCGGACCGAGTCAATCTCCCTCCCGCACGCTCCCAAGTTCCGCCAGATAACGTACGATCCGGTCGGCGGCGGCTTCCGCGGATTCCCGTGTCGTGTCGATGGCGATCTCCGGTTCTTCCGGCCGTTCATATTCCGAATCGATGCCGGTGAAATTCTTGATCTCGCCGGCACGGGCCTTCTTATAGAGCCCCTTCGGATCGCGCGACTCGGCCACCGCCAGCGGCGTATCGACAAAGACCTCGATGAATTCGCCCGGGTCCAGCAGGCCGCGGGCCATGCGCCGCTCGGTGCGGAATGGTGAAATGAATGAAACCAGCACGATCAACCCCGCCTCGACCATCAACTTCGCGACCTCCGACACACGGCGAATATTCTCCACACGGTCGGCATCCGTGAATCCCAGATCGCGGTTGAGCCCGTGCCGCACGTTATCGCCGTCCAGGAGAAAAGTATGATGCCCGAGCGAATAGAGCTTCTTTTCGACCAGGTTGGCAATGGTGGACTTGCCGCTGCCGGAAAGCCCGGTGAACCAGAGGATGCACGCCTTCTGCCGTTTGTTGACGGCATGGGCGGCCTTGTTGACTTCGATCGCCTGCCAATGAATGTTCTCGGCCCGGCGCAGCGCGAAATGGATCAGGCCGGCGCCGACGGTCCCATTGGTCAGACGGTCGATCAGGATGAACCCGCCGGTTTCGCGGTTCTCGGCATAGGGGTCGAACGCGATCGGTTGATCGAGGCTCAAATTGCACTCGCCGATCTCGTTGAGTTCGAGCGTCTTGGCGGCGAGCTTTTCCAGCGTGTTGACGTTGATTTTGTGCTTCAGATCGGTGATGGTCGCGAGGGCAAGCTTCGTGCCGACCTTGGCCCAATATTGCCGACCGGGCAGCAACGGCTCCTCGGCCATCCAGATGATCGTCACCTTGAATTGATCCGCCACCGCCGGCAGCGCATCGGTGCGAGCCAGCACATTGCCCCGGCTAACATCGATCTCATCTTCCAGCACGATAGTCACCGATTGATCGGCGACCGCTTCGTCGAGGTCGGCCATCGTGGGGCCAGGCTTTCCAGCCTGGCCTGGTGAGTACGGACAGGCTAGAAAGCCTGTCCCCACAATCTCCTTGACCGTGCTCTCCTTGCCCGACGGCAACACGCGCACCCGATCGCCGGGATGCACCGTGCCGCTGGCGATGGTGCCGGCAAACCCACGGAAGCTCTGGTTGGGCCGATTGACCCATTGCACCGGCAAGCGAAACGGACCGAGCTGGCGATGATCGTCGATCTGCACGGTTTCGAGATGCCCCATGAGCGTCGGGCCGAGATACCACGGCGTGTTCGTGGAAAGCGCGGTGATGTTGTCGCCGAGCAAGGCCGAGATCGGGATGGCGACGATCGAAGTCACGCCGATCCGCTCGGCGAATTCGCGGTAATCCTGGAGGATGCTCTCGAAAATGGCGCGGGAGAAGCCGACCATATCCATCTTGTTGATCGCCAGGATGACGTGGCGAATGCCGATGAGCGAGACGAGATAGCTGTGCCGGCGCGTCTGCGTCAGCACGCCCTTCTTGGCGTCGATGAGGATGACGGCCAGCGACGCGGTGGAAGCGCCGGTGACCATGTTGCGCGTGTACTGCTCATGCCCCGGCGTGTCGGCGACGATGAACTTCCGCTTGTCGGTCGAAAAGAAGCGGTAGGCGACATCGATGGTGATCCCCTGCTCGCGCTCGGCGGCCAGGCCGTCAACCAAAAGGGCGAAATCGAGCTTGCCGCCTTGGGTGCCGACCTTTTTCGAATCGGTTTCAAGAGCCGCGAGCTGGTCCTCGAAGACCATCTTGGAATCGTAGAGCAGCCGGCCGATGAGCGTCGATTTGCCGTCATCGACGCTGCCGCAGGTGATGAAGCGCAAGAGGGACTTGTGCTCATGAGCGCGGAGGTATTCGTCGATATCGGTGGCGATAAGATCGGAGATGTGAGCCATTAACGGTTCCTGGGGTTCATCGGGAGAAAAAGGCAGGCGAGGCGCCGAGCGATCTACTTGCACCGTAATATTGTATGCAAAGGTTCTCGGCAATCGGCATTGCGTAATCTCAGACGCGCCTGATGATTCCATCTCCTCTTGACCGGCTTCCGGGCATTCTTTACGCTTGGCCCCTCCGACATCTATCTTGGCGCAGAGAAATGGAGTTCTCTTGTTGACGCTCATTGAAAAGGCCCAGGATCGCTCGGTCCTGTGCCGATCCGAAAACCGGAACATCTATCATTGCACGGTCCAGAAAAGTGCTAGCCAGTGGATGCGCGCCATCCTTGCCGATCCGCGCGTTTATCGATTCAGCGGCCTGGCTCCCTATCGATATCAAGATTTCCTCCCCGGCCAATGCGACCCGCGCAAGCTCACCGAGCGGCGCTTTGGCAAGGCGTTCCCGCCCTTCACCATCGCCACCACGATTTACACTGATTACGGGGGATTCGCGAGCATCCCCAAGCCGGCGCGATACAAGGCATTCTTCGTCATGCGCGATCCGCGCGACGTGCTGGTGTCGTGGTATTTCTCAAGCAAATTCTCACACCATCTGGTCGGCGACCTTGGCCGAGTTCGTCAGCAGCTTCAGCGCCTGTCCGTGCGCGAGGGGATGATCTACTGCATCGATTACTTGCACGCGTTCGGCTTGTTTGACGCGCAGAGTTCATGGACCGGGGCCGAGGCGAGAGACAAGAATGCCCTTTTGGTTCGTTACGAGGATTTGACCTCGGAGGACGGGTCGGCGACTTTCAAGCAACTCCTGGCACACTGTGATATTCAGTTGCCGGATCATGAAATCGAAGCGTTACTGCGGTCGTATCATTTCCAGGAACTGAGCGGCCGACCGCGCGGGCAGGAGGATCAGCAGGCGCATTACCGCAAAGGCGTGGCGGGGGACTGGCGTAATCATTTTGACGGAAAGATTACCGCGCGCTTTGAGAAGGTCACGGGCGATTTGCTGTCGTTATGGAAATACGTCTGATTCGCCGGAGCCTCGCCCGGTCATTGTCGCCGACCGTTTTTTCGCTCGCCGTTCGCCTTCTTGCCGACGACGTTTGATCGCAGCCATTCGATGAATTCCTGGCTCAAGGGGATTTCGTCCACGCTGCCAAGTTTCTTGACGAAACCCACAAAGTCATCCAGCGGCAGAGAAGGAAACGCCAGGCTTTTGCTGCGTTCCTTATATTTGCCGCCCGCGCCGAGCACGAGAACCTTGAGGGTTTCACCGTCGAATCGCCAGATTTCGGGTACTCTTAGCGTGGCGTAAATTTCGAGTCGATCCAGCCAGCTGCTGGTGATGTCGATTTCGACTGCAAGATCGGGCGGCGGATCGGTGAGCGATTTCCATTTCTTCTTGCCACGCATTCGATCAGCGTTTTTTATCCAAAAGCACCGGTCGGGCTCGAGCGCCGCGTTTTCCAGCGCCATTTTGAGCGTCGTGGAGCCGCCGCTGCACAAGTGAGTTCCCAATTCGAGCGCGACCAAATAGATCAATCGCGACATCCACTCGCCGTAGCTATCGTGCTCAAAAGAGATCGTCATGAACTCCAGCCTCCCGCGCAGATAGGTAACGCGATAATGCGTCTCGCCGATCTCGTCGAGAACGCGCTCGAAAGTGTCCCAGCTGATATGCGGAAGCACCATATGTTCGAGAGGCCTATCGATGACAGCGACCATGGGATCGTCTCGCAATGATGTCGTCAGACATTCGACATTCTACCAGGCGAGCGTCGAGGCGTAAGCCCGACGTGTGAAAGCGCGGGCAGCACGTCGGGCTTACGCCCCGACGCTCGCCACGGTTTTCGATCTCTCAAAAATACCCTTCCTGCTTCTTCTTCTCCATCGACGCCGCCGCGTCGTGGTCGATCACGCGCCCTTGCCGTTCCGAGGTTTTCGTCAGCAGCATTTCCTGGATGATCGCCGGCAGCGTGTCGGCTTCGCTTTCAATCGCGCCGGACAAGGGATAACAGCCGAGCGTGCGGAAGCGGACTTTTTTCAGCATCGGCTGTTCGCCGGGCTTGAGCGGCATGCGGGCGTCGTCCACCATGATGAGCGTGCCGTCGCGGTCCACCACCGGGCGCTCCTTGGCGAAGTAGAGCGGCACGATCGGGATGTTTTGCAGGTGGATGTATTGCCAGGTGTCGAGCTCGGTCCAGTTCGACAGCGGGAAGACGCGCAGACATTCGCCCTTGCGTTGCCGGGTGTTGTAAAGCCGCCAGAGCTCGGGGCGTTGCTGCTTCGGATCCCAGCGGTGCTGTTCGGTGCGAAACGAAAAGATGCGTTCCTTGGCCCGGCTCTTTTCCTCGTCGCGCCTTGCTCCGCCGAACGCGGCATCGAAGCGATATTTGTCGAGCGCTTGCCGAAGGGCTTGCGTTTTCATGATGTCGGTGTGGACGGCCGAGCCGTGCGTGAACGGATTGATGCCGGCCGCGAGCCCTTCGGGATTGGTGTAGACGAGCAACTCCAGGCCAAGCTCGGCGACCATCTTGGCGCGGAAAGCGTACATGTCCTGGAACTTCCAGGTGGTATCCACGTGCAACAGCGGAAACGGCGGCTTGGCGGGGTAGAACGCCTTCATCGCCAGGTGCAGCATGACGGCGCTGTCTTTGCCGATCGAATAGAGCATGACGGGCCGCTCGCATTCGGCGACGACTTCGCGCAGGATGTGAATGCTCTCGGCTTCGAGGCGATCAAGATGCGTCAAGGTCGTCATTGGGTGCGTTTCTCTGTCCGGGCTCGGCATTCCCAGTTTACTTAGCCATTCTTAGCGAGCAAGGCCAGGCATGCCGCCTGGTCACTGAGCTGGTAGATTAGATTTCAATGAGAGCGCGAATAATCCGGCGCACCTTGGACCACGCAAGGGTATACTCAACGTCAGGCATCGGTGATGCCTCTTTCAATCTTGGAGCGATATCATGCGAACACAGATTCTCTTCGTGGCGGCCGTGACTAGCTTGCTCGGAATCGGGGCCGAGGCGGGTGTCCACGCGCAGTTTGGCGGTAAGGGCGAGCTGAAGGCGGTGCAGGCGCCGACGAAATGGGAGTATCGCGTCGAAACGAGAAACGCGCTTGCCGCCCTGGGCAGCGACAGCCTTGCCGTTGGATTGAACAAGCTCGGCGCGGAGGGATGGGAGTTGGCCGCCATCGACACGACCGCGAAGGCGACGCCCAAGGGACCCAACCCCGCGTATATCTTTCGCCGGCCGGTCGCAGAGAAACAAAAGACCGACGCCAAGCCGGCTCAAGCCGCCGACCTCGATATGCTCTACAAATATGCCGACGCCGAATTCAAGAAACGCGACGCAAATGGCGACGGCAAATTGAACGAGGAGGAAATGCCCATCTCCCTCAGGGTCAACCTCGCCAAATGGGACAAGAACGGCGACGGCTTCATCGACATCTTCGAATACCGGCTTTATTACGTCGCCAAAATGCAGGGCAGGGGTGATGCGAGAACAAAGGCGCCGGACCCCGCCCCGAAGAAAAAGGTGGAATCGAAGCCCGACGCCAAAACGCCAGGCTCCTTCAACCCGTCCGAAGGCGGCAACCCATTCGGCGGCGGGGGCGGCAACTTCGGCGGCGGGGGCGGCAACCCATTCGGCGGCGGGGGCGGCGGCCGAGGCGTCGGCGGCAACCCGGACCCGGAGCCAGCCCCCAAGTTGGAACTCCGCATTTATCCTTTGAAACACGCCGACGCCGCCGTTCTGGCAGTGCTCATCGCAGATGTGCTCCAGCCCAACAACTTACGCATGCGCGTCGTGGCTGATCCGCGCACCAAGCAGCTCCTCGTGAACGGCCCCGCCGACGCTCAAGAGGCTGTGCAGATCCTCGTGAATCGCCTGGACGTTCCCGCGGCCAATGAGGCGCCGACGACCGACGGGAAGAGGTCAAAAAAATGAGCGCCGCCGGGAGTTGAAACCACAGCCAATGAGCGCCGGTACCATCACGTGCACAACATGCCTTTCATCGACCTGCGAAGGAAAATCCCCATGAGCCGATTTGCGATTCCGGTGCTCGTAGCATGCCTGGTCTTGTCCGTCGTGAATCTGCGCGAGTCCGCCGGACGTCAGTTTCAAGTTGAACACCATCGACGGCAAGCCCTGGTCGCTCGATGATTGCAAGGCCAAGGCGGTCGTCGTCGTGTTCATCGGCACGCAATGCCCGATCAACAACGCGTACATGCCGAAGCTGGTCGAGTTGGAGAAGGAATACAAGGGCAAGGGCGTGCAAATCGTCGCCATCAACGCCAACGCGCATGACACCATCGAGACGATCCGCAAGCACGCGAAGAAATTCGAGCTGACCTTCCCGGTGCTGCGCGACGACAAGAACCGCATCGCCGACCGCTTCGGGGCTGAACGCCATCCGACCGCGTTTCTGCTCGATGAGAAGCGGGTGGTCCGCTACCAGGGGCGCATCGACGATCAGTTCGGCATCGGCTTCAATCGGCCCATGCCGACGCGGCGCGATCTGGCCATCGCCATCGATGAAGTGCTTGCGGGCAAGGAAGTCTCCACGGCCAAGACGGCCGTCGAGGGCTGCTTCATCACCAAGGTCCCGGTTGCGAAGGCCGCCAAGGCCGACATCACGTATGCCAAGGACGTGTCGCGCGTCTTGCAGAATCGCTGCCAGGAATGCCATCGCCCCGGGCAGATTGCGCCGATGCCGCTGTTGACCTATGACGATGCGTCGAGTTGGTCGCAGATGATCGGCGAGGTGGTGAGCGAAGGACGGATGCCGCCGTGGCACGCCGATCCCAAGATCGGCCATTTCGCCAACGATCGCCGGCTGAGCGCCGAGGAACGGGCGAAGCTGCTCGGCTGGATCGACGCCGGCTGTCCGAAAGGGGACGACAAGGATCTGCCCGCCGCCAAGAAATTCGCCGACGGCTGGACCATCGGCCAACCCGATGCCGTCTTCACGTTCAAGGATCCGATCACGATCCCGGCCAAGAGCGTCAAGGGGGTGTTGCCGTACAAATGGGTGATTATCGAGACGAATTTCGATGAGGACAAATGGGTGCAGGCGGTCGAGGCCAGGCCGGGCAATCATTCGGTCGTCCATCACATCATCGTTTATGTCGCCATGCCCGGCAAGAAAAATCCAAAAACCGTTGACGGCTTCGGCAACGGCATGCTCGTCGCCTACGCCCCGGGCGATCTCGGCGCTTCCTTCGCGCGCGGAAGCGCCAAGAAGCTCCCCAAGGGGGCCGTCCTCGCCTTCCAAATGCACTACACGCCGATCGGCACGGAGCAAGTCGATCGCTCTTCCGTCGGCCTGATCTTCGCCAAGGAACCGCCGAAGACGGAAGTCAAGACGCGGGCCGCCACGCAACAAATTTTCGCCATCCCCGCCGGCGCCGATAATCACAAAGTCGTCAGCAAGACCACCTTCGACAAGGACACGATCCTCTACAGCATGTTCCCGCACATGCACCTGCGCGGCAAAGATTTCCAGTTCGAGGTCATCTATCCCGACAACAAGCGCGAGACGCTGCTGTCTGTGCCGCGCTACGATTTCGGTTGGCAGTCGAATTACATCCTGCAAAAGCCGTTGCGTCTGCCGGCCGGCACACGCATCGAATGCACCGCTCACTTCGACAATTCCAAGAAGAACCTGAACAATCCCGACCCGACGCGGCTCGTCACCTGGGGCGAGCAGACCTGGCAAGAAATGATGATCGGCTTCATGGATTATGCGTACGTCGATGGAATGGACCCCAAGAAATAACTCGTCGCGGTTCGTTCTCGGCCGTTTACGTTTAGCGTTCGCGCGCGCGCGCGAACGCTAAACGTAAACGGCCGATTGCATATAATCAGGGATGGAACGCCCCAGTCGCGCGGAAGCAATGCATGAAAATCCTCGTCATCGGCAAAGGTGGACGTGAACACGCCCTGGTGTGGAAGCTCGCGCAATCGCCACGCGTCGAGCGGGTTTTCTGCGCTCCGGGCAACGCCGGCACGGCTCTCGATGGCGTCAATGTTCCTATCGATGTCAACGACTTCGATTATCTGCTTCGCTTCGCCAAGAAAGAGAACATCGGCCTGACCGTCGTTGGCCCGGAAGACCCGCTTGCTGGCGGCATTGTCGATGCGTTCCAGGGTGAGGGGATGCGCATCTTCGGGCCGTCGAAAGCGGCGGCACAGATCGAAGCGAGCAAGGTCTTCTCGAAGAAACTGATGCGCCACGCCGATGTGCCGACGGCGGAGTTTCGCGTCTTCGATCACCCCGAGCCGGCCCGCAAATACATCGAAACGCGCGAATATCCAGTCGTTATCAAGGCGGACGGTCTGGCGGCGGGCAAGGGTGTGCTCGTTTGCGCGACGACCGAGGAGGCGCTTGAAGCCGTCAACCGGATCATGGTGCGCGAGGAATTCGGCCGGGCCGCCGGTCGCCAGATCGTGATCGAGAAGCGGCTCGAAGGCGAAGAGCTGAGCGTGATGGCCCTGGTCGCCGGGCGAACCATCGTCCCGCTGGCGTCGGCACAGGATCACAAGCGCGCGTTGGACGGCGACACCGGCCCCAACACCGGCGGCATGGGCGCCTACTCCCCTGCCCCGCTCGGTACGCCGGCTCTGCTCGACGACATCGAAACCAACGCCCTCGTTCCCACGGTCCATGCCATGAAGCGGGCCCGCGTGCCGTTTCGCGGCGTCCTCTATGCCGGCGTCATCGTCACCAATCAGGGGCCGCGGATACTCGAATACAACTGCCGCCTCGGCGATCCAGAGACGCAGCCGGTGCTGATGCGGCTCAAGACCGACCTGTGCGAATTGCTCGAAGCCGTGGTGGACGATCGCTTAGGTGAATTCACTGAGGAGCAGCTCGTGTGGGACCCGCGCCCGGCGGTGTGCGTCGTCATGGCCAGCGCCGGCTATCCGGGCAGCTTCGCCAAAGGGAAATTGATCCAGGGGCTCGACGACGCCGCGAAGATGCCCGATGTCAAGGTCTTCCATGCCGGAACGAGACCAGAACCCGGGGGCGCCATCCTCACCGACGGCGGCCGTGTCCTCGGCGTGACGGCGCTGGGGGACACGCTGGCCGAGGCGAAAGCGCGGGCGTATGAGGCGGTGGCCAAGATCAGTTTCCCGGGGGTGTTCTATCGCAAGGACATCGCCGACAAGGCGATTGGCAAAGGCGTATGATACAATTCACGCAACGAGTGCTTCTCGGATTTGGAGGATCTATGCCCCGTGTGGAATCGCTTCGTTCGGAAATCCTGAGGCTGATGCGTGCCAAGCCGTTTCGACCGTTCGCGTTGCTGCTGGAAAACGGCGAGCGCGTCATGATAGGCCATCCGGAGAACATCGCATTCGAGCCGGGATCGCCGGAAGGCATCGGCGGGTCTGAGGATTTTTATGTCATTTCCGGCGGCATCCGCATGTTCAGCACTTTTGGCGCGATCACGAGCATCGCCATGCTCGACCACGGGCAAATCTAGCGGTTTCGCTTTTTTCGGGTGAACTCACGAGGTCGATTTATGCCGCGCTGGTGGATCGCTGGTTGTTTGCTTGCATGTTCGGTAGTGCCGCAAGCGTCGGCCCAGGACAAGAAAATCCCCATCACCGGCGCCGCCGACCCCGACCTCGCTCCCTTTGACGACCTGATGCTTAAGTTCATGGCCGACAATCAGGTCCCCGGCGCCGCGCTCGCCGTCGCCAAGGACGGCAAGCTCGTCTACGCTCGCGGGTTCGGCCATGCAGATCAGCAGCTCGGCTTGCCCGTTCAGCCCGGCCTGCGCTTCCGCGTTGCCAGCATCTCCAAGCCGATCACCGCGGCGATGGTGTTGCGGCTCATCGAGCTAGGGCTTCTGAAGATGGACGATCCCGTCTTCGAGTTCTTGAAAATCACCCTGCCTGCCGATGCCGATCCGCGCTTGAAGAAAATCACGATCAAGCATCTCTTGCAGCACACCGGCGGATTCGACCGCGATAAATTGTTCGATCCGATGTTTCGGCCCATTCTCATCGCCAAGGTCCAGGGCGTCAAGCCTCCGGCTGGGCCGACGGACATCATCCATTACATGACCAAGCAAAAGCTTGACTTCGATCCGGGCGAGCGTTACGCTTACTCAAACTTCGGTTACTGCATCCTGGGCCGCGTCATCGAAAGGGCGACCGGGCAAAGCTATGAGGCGGCCGTGCAAAAGCATGTCTTCGATCCGATCGGCGTCAAGAACACGCAGCTCGGCCATACCTTGACCGCGGCAAAAAATGAGTCGCATTATTTCGACGCCAAGAATCGGACCGCGAAGGCCATCATGGGCCCGGATTTCGGCAAGCCGGTGCCCTTGCCGTATGGGACGTGGCATCTCGAAACGATGGATGCGCACGGCGGCTGGATTTCGAGCGCGCCGATCTGGTGCGCTTCGCGTCGGCGTTCGATCATCCGGATGAGTGCAAGATCCTGAACGCCGACGGCATCAAGACGATGTTCGCCCGCCCCGACGGATTGGCCGGGCACACCAAAGACGGCAAGGCAAAGAACGCCTTCTACGCCTGCGGCTGGCAGGTGCGCACGGTTGGCGGCGGCAAGATCAACGCCTGGCACAATGGCGCTCTCGACGGGACCGAAACGATCCTGGTGCGCCGCCACGACGGGGTATGCTGGGCGGTCCTCTTCAATACGCGCAAGGGCCTGGTCGGCAAAATCGACCCGCTCATGCATCAGGCCGCCGACAAGGTGAAACGCTGGCCGGCCAAGGATTTGTTCAAAACAGGACTTTGAAAAGCCCAGGGGTGAGGTACTCCGAACCGTGGGATATCCCAGGGGTTCGGAGTACCTCACGCCTTGGGCTTCGCGGAGCATGGACGATGGCGCTCACCGACTGGCTTCTCGGCCGAAGCCTGGCCACCGACGAGGAAGGCGAACAACGCGTCGGCGTCATCGCCGGCATCCCCATGCTCGGCCTCGACGCCCTCGGCTCGGCGGCGTACGGTCCGGAGGCGGCGCTCGCCTTGCTCATCCCGCTCGGCACGGCCGGCCTTTCCTACATCGGGCCGATCAGTACCCTCATCATCGTCTTGCTCTTCGTCGTCTATTTCTCCTACCGCCAAACCATTGCCGCGTATCCGCATGGCGGCGGCTCGTACACGGTCGCCAAGGAAAACCTCGGCACCATCGCCGGGCTGCTCGCCGCCTCCGCCCTGATGCTCGATTACGTGCTCGTGGTCGCCGTCGGCATCTCGGCGGGAGTTGGAGGCGCTCATCTCGGCGGTTCCCGTGCTGCAACCGTACACGCTGCACCTGTGCCTGGCGATTCTCGTCTTGATCACGCTCGTCAATCTGCGCGGCGCGCGCGAATCGGGCGCGGCCTTTGTGCTGCCCACCTACCTCTTCGTCGTGTCCCTGCTGGCAGTGCTCGTCATCGGCATCGTCAAGGCGCTTCTGGCTGACGGCAGGCCCGAAGCCGTGGAAGCTTCGCCGCATCCGAGTGCGGGCACGGAAGCGGCCGGCCTGTGGCTCCTGATGCGCTCGTTCGCCAGCGGCTGCACGGCGATGACCGGCGTCGAAGCGGTCTCCAATGGCGTTAGCGCCTTTCGTGAACCCGCCGTGAAATATGCCCGCCGAACGCTCACCGCGATCATCGTGCTCCTGGCCGTCATGCTCGCCGGCATCGCCTATTTGTGCTGGGCGTACGGCATCGGCGCCATGAGGGAAGACAAGCAAGACTACCAGAGCATCCTGTCGCAGTTGACTGCCGCCGTAATAGGCCGAGGCTGGTTCTATTACGTCACGATCGGATCGGTGCTGGCCGTCCTGGCGCTGTCGGCCAACACGGGCTTCGCGGATTTCCCGAGGCTGTGCCGGGTGATCGCCATGGACGGCTTTTTGCCGCACACCTTCGCTCATCGCGGTCGGCGCCTGGTGTACACGACCGGCATTCTCGTGCTGGCGGGGCTGTCAGCGGGGCTGTTGATCGTCTTCGATGGCATCACCGATCACCTGATCCCGCTCTTCGCGGTCGGTGCGTTCCTGGCGTTCACCCTTTCACAAGCGGGGATGGTGGTGCACTGGTGGAAGGAACGGGACGCGCATTCCCGCACGTCAATGGTCATCAACGCCGCCGGCGCCGTTTCGACGGCCATCGCGCTCGTGATCGTGGCGGTGTCGAAATTCATCGAGGGGGCGTGGATCGTGATCTTGCTGATCCCGGCGCTGATGGCGATTTTCTTGAGCGTGCGCAGCCATTATCGCGCGGTCGGGCGCAACGTGGCGACCAGCGCCCCATTGGACGCTACGAACATCGAGCCGCCCGTGGTGCTCTTACCGATCCGCGGCTGGAGCGGCATCACGCGCAAGGCGTTGCGTTTCGCTCTGAAGATTTCCCCCGACATCTACGCCTTGCACGTCGCGGAGGATGGCGACGTAATGGCAGAGCTCGAGGACACGTGGATTCAGCGCGTGCAGGAGCCGGCGACGGCCGCGGGCTTTCCGCCGCCCAAGCTGATGATCATTTTCTCGCCGTTTCGCCAGCTCTATGCGCCGTTGAAGCAGGCGGTCGCGAATTTGCAGCGCAAGCACCCAGGCCGCGATCTCGCCGTGATCGTGCCCGAACTGGTGCCGACGCGCTGGTATCACTTTTTCTTGCACAACCAGGCCGCGTCGGTCATCAAGGCGTACTTGCTCTTCAGCGGCTTTCGGCGCGTGGTCGTCGTAAATGTGCCGTGGTATTTGTCGGAGTGAATGTCACTGACCATCATGGAGGAGAAATGAGCGTGACGCCTGGAAAATAAGTCCGGTAACGACCTGCGTCGCGCGTCACCAAAGCTATGCCCCCAACTTCGCAGTGGGCGCCGATATAGAAGTCGGGCAGCGGTGAATCTATCGTGCCGCCCGAACGCCGGTACTTCAGGAAGGCTTGGGCGGCCGGCCATCCCGCGGAATAGGGGAGCAGAAGACGCTGAAACACCGTCGGGTCGAGCCATTGATCGAGATCGGCCTGCGTCGAGAAGGCTGGGGCGAGTTCGGCATAGATGATCGGGTTTATGAGGATCGGCCCCAGAGCGGCTGCGGCCCGAAACTCCCCTTCCGGCCAGGCGAGCCAGGTCGGATCGGCGGTCGCGATATCCAGGAGCACATTCGTGTCGAGCATCCGGCTCATCGGTCACCGCGGGTCAGCGCCATCACGCCCTCCGAAGTCACGCCCGGCCCGGCGACGCCCCGCGCACGCTCCAACCAAGCTTCAGCGGCCGGCAGCGTCGCTCGGCGTGCCTGCAGCTGCCCCATCCACGCGGCAAGCTCAGCCACTTCGGCGGCGCTCAGGCACTCAATCGCGTTCTCTATCTCTGTTATCGTCCTCATGATTGGATCATAACGCAACGATCCGCGTCCGACAACCTCGGATTCGCCAAGTACATGTCCATTCTAAATGACCGTGCGTGAATCAGCTGCACGGGTACGCAGGAGCGCCAATAAAAAATGGGGATTCCGCCACAAGTGCCCTCAAGGCACGCTCTTGAGAACGAGAGGAATTCCCATGAAGATGATTGTCCTGAAGGTTCGGTTCAGTGTCAAGGAGCGTTTGTGCAGATCGCTCCGCCATTGTCGCAACGCCGGTACTCGGCTGCGCTATTTGATGATTATCAATGTGATCAACGGACGCTCGACCCGCCAGACCGCGAAAGTTCTGCAAGTGCACCACACCACGGTTGGACGAGTGGTAGCGAGATTTCGCCGCTATGGTGAAGCGGGCTTGCAGGATGGCCGAACCGACAATGGCGAGGAAAAGCTCAGCGAAGATTACTTGCAGCGTCTGCATTGCATCGTGAGCAACTCGCCGGAACTTTATGGCTGGCGTCGTCCGACTTGGACGCGCGAATTGTTGATCGAGACGATGGTGCGTTTGACCGGCGTGCGCATTCATACGACCACGATGAGCCGAGCCCTGGCCCAGATCAAAGCCCGGCGTGGTCGCCCCAAGCCAATCGTGGGTTGTCCTTGGTCGAAGTCGGCAAAAACCAGGCGTTTGCGGGAACTGCGGCGTCTGATCGACACGCCGCCGCGCGGCGAACGGGTCTTTTACGAGGATGAGGTGGACATTCATCTGAACCCGAAAATCGGCCTGGACTGGATGGTGTCGGGCCAACAGAAACAGGTGCTCACGCCAGGCAAGAATGAAAAGCGTTACCTGGCCGGGGCCCTTGATGTCCGCACCGGCATCGTGACCTGGGTCGAAGGAATTCGCAAGACGAGCTACCTGTTTCTCGACTTGCTCGACCGCCTGCGTCGAGATTATCCCAAGGAGCGCTGCTTGCACCTGATCTGTGACAACTATCGCATTCATAAAAGCGACATTGTCCACGCGGCCTTGAGCGGCTACTTGGCAGGCAAGATCAAACTGCATTTCTTGCCTCCATATTGCCCTGACCACAACAAGATTGAGCGCGTCTGGGAGGACCTCCACGCCGATGTGACGCGCAACCATCGCCAACCGAACATGACAAAACTGATGGAGGCAGTTCGTTACCACCTCCGCAAGCGCAACCAACGACAATACCGGCGAATCGCTGCATAACACCAGCTGCGAATTCACGCACGGTCATTTAGCAAAGGGATTGCAGCAAACCTAAGATAGTTTACCTATTTGTGATAAGATATAACACCTATAATGAATAGGTGTAATATCGTAATATAGCAGGTGTTTCCCCCTAATTCTGGGCTACAATGGACACGTACTTCGCCAAGGCCCCGGCCGCGATCGCGCCGCCATCGCGCCGAACCGGTGCCGACGCGCTGGTATCACTTTTTCTTGCACAACCAGGCGGCATCGGTCATCAAGGCCTATTTAATCTTCAGCGGCTTTCGGCGCGTGGTGGTGGTGAATGTGCCTTCGTATCTTTCGGAGTGAGGTGCGTTTAGCGTCCGCACGGCGCCGTGCGGACGCTAAACGAATTCGGCCGGTCATCACACCGCCGCCCCTTGCGACACCGGCGTCTTGGCTCCTTGCGGCATTGCTTCCTCGTGCTTGCCTTCGCCGAACATCAAGAGCAGCGGGGCCGCGATGTAGATCGAGCTGTACGTGCCGACGATCACGCCGATCACCATCACGAACGCGAACAGGTGGACGCCCGGGCCGCCGATGCAATACAAGACGAACACGACCAACCAGACCGTCAAGCTCGACAGGATGGTTCGGCTCAAGGTTTGATTGACGCTGTCGTTGAGCATCTTTGGGGTGAGGTCGGGGTTCTTGCCGCGCACTTCGCGGATGCGGTCGAAGACGACGATGGTGTCCGAGCAGGAGTAGCCGACGAGGGTGAGCAAGGCGGCCACGGAGGGCAAGTCGATCTTGAAATCGCTGATGCCCAGGTCGAACGTTATGCCAAGGACGCTGAAGCCCATGCTGCCCAGGAAGGTGTTGTGCAAATAATGGCAGACGGCAATGGCGCCGAGGGTAAAGAAGAGGTCGTGGATGAGGCAGATGACGGCGGCGAGGCCGAAGGTCCAGTTGCCGAAGCGGAACCACAAATAGACGAGCATGGCCGCCCAGCTCGCCAGGATGGCCCACATGGCGCGAAAGCGCGTTTCGGTCGCCAGGGCGCTGTCGAAATTCTCCAGGCGATCGGGGAGCGGCCGGGCTGCGAACGCATCGGCCGTTTCCTGCAGTGCCTTGTTGATCTTGTCGGTCGTTGCTTCGTCGTCCTTGGTGTCCTGGGAAAAGACGATCTTCATGACTGCGTACTTGTCGTCGGTGTCGCTGTTTCCTTCGGTGACCACCTCGAATCCAAGACCCTGCGAGGCCAGCTGGGTCTTATCGTCGGTGATGCCGAAAACGCGGCGCAGCTCGCGGCTAAACAGGCTCTTGACGAAGCTTGGCGAGGCAGTCGCGGTGGGCTTTTCCCCCTTTGCAGCGTCCTTCGGCGTCTGATAGAAGGTCAACTTCGATTCGCGATTGTCGAGCTTCGTGTAGCGAACATAGACCTTGGCCAGCAGATTCTCCCCCTTTTCGCCGACGAACAGCTGATCCAAGCACGCCTGGACCAATTCGGGTTCCTTTTCGATGGTGCGGACGACAAAGTTTCGGCTCTCGTCGTTCTTGCGTTCTTCCTCCAGCTTCTCGCTCAGGGCGATTTCCTCGGGCGTGGTTCCTTTGGGAATGCGGTTGATGAGAAGTTCAACCGACGGATCGGGAAGATAGCTCGCCCGGGCCTGTACCTCCTCGACGCGCTTCTCGGCCGTGTCGCCGGCGGGGGGATTGGTACCGAAAGACACGGTGCGCGTCTTGTTGTCTCCATTCGGGAAAGTGATGTCGAAGCGGCGGCCGTCGGTGCCCGGGACTTCATGAACGATCACCCCGGACAGATATTTCTTCTGCGCTTCATCACTGACGAAACCGCGCAATTCCGCGACCGTGACGCCCCTGGTCAGCTTGGCGCCGTAGGCGGTGCCCCCCTGGAAATCGATATTGAGGTCGTTGGGAATGCGGCCGATGAAGAGCGCCAGGCCGACGATCGACAATCCGAGGGTAAGGGCGAACATGATATAGCGGATGCTCATGAAATCGATGTCGGGCTTGGCGAAAAGGCGCATCATGGTCAGGTTCTTGAGCCAGCCTTTGGACTGCCAGAAGTCGAACATGAGGCGAGTCATGAAGAGCGAGGTGAAGAGGCTGATGATGAGGCCCACGGTCATGCTGATGGCAAAGCCTTTGAGGTTGTCGTTGCCGACGACGTAGAGGACGATGGCGGTGAAGATGCTCGACAGGTGAGTGTCGATGATGGTTGGCAAGGCGCGGTCGTAACCGTTGCGGATGGCTTGCAACAGGCTGGCGCCGCGCTCCCTTTCCTCGCGCAGGCGCTCGTAGATGAGGACGTTGGCATCGACGGCCATGCCGAGCGTGAGGACGATGCCCGCCAGACCCGACAGCGTGAAGGTCGCTTGCACTGCGACCATGAAGCCGACGGTGAGCAGCAAGTTGGCGGTCAAGGCGATGCTGGCAACCAGGCCGGCAAAGCGATAGTAGATGAGCATGAACACGAGGATGGCGCCGAAGGCATAAAGGATGGCGTGAACGCCGGCGATGATCGTGTCCTCGCCGAGCGTGGCGGCGATGGTGCTTTCGCTGACGGGTAGCGGCTTGAGGGTAGCGGGCAGCTGGCCGGCGCGGAGGATGTTGACGAGTTGATCGACTTCCTTCTGCGTGAAGTTGCCGCTGATGGTGCCGCTGGTGCGAATTTCCGATTGGATGGTAGGAGCGGACATGATCAGGCCGTCAAGGATGATGGCGAGGTGGCGGCGCGGCTTGGTATTGTCGGGGCCGCCCGTCGTTTCGGAGACGTTCTTGCGGGTGATGTTGCCGAACAGTGTGCCGCCGTCGGTGTTGAAGGTGAAGAAGACGGTGGGGCGGAGATCCTGGCCCGGTCCGCCGTAGGCATTGGTCAGGTATTTCCCGGTGATCGCCGGCGTGCGGACGTCGGAACGTTCGCCGCCAATGGATTGATCGAATTCCGCGTCGCGTGTCAGGACGAAATACTCGATTTCCTTGGTGCGGCGTTCATCTTCCGGGAGGTTGCGGTCCACGCACTCGCGGCTAAAGAAAAGCGCGCCTTGCAGGAGGTGACGATCGGTGCCGCCCATGGGTTCCGGGAGTTGGATTGCTTCCTTGTCGCGGGCGTTTTTCATCAGGTACCAACCGGTGTTGCGCGTGGAGTCGTTGCGGGCGGCATTATCGAGATTGAGCGCCCGCCGCTCCTGGGGCCCCAGCTCGACCCAGCTGTAGGTGACGATGCTGTCGGCGCCGCGCGTCTTGATTGTGTAGCGCTTTGGCTTGCCGGTTTCATCGCGCGGCGCCGGCGGCGGCAGGCCGTCCTGGGCTGCCTTCTTGATCTGAGCGGCAAACTCGGCGTTCTTGCCCGCGTCCTGAAAGACCTTCCTGGCGTCCTCGATCGCCTTGCCGTCGTCCTTGTCATTGGCGAGAATGCGGAATTCCAGGCTGCCGACCTTCGACACCAAGTCCTTGATCCGCTGCACTTCCTCGACGCTCAGGTCGCGGGCCTGATCCTTGTACCGCTCCACTTCGTCATCGGTCAAATCGCGTCCCAGGGCAATTTCGGCCATGTATTTTTGGATGGTGAACTTGATTTCCTGAACGGGCGGCCCGTAATGCGCCTCGATGAACTTGTGAACCTCCTCGGTACTCGGCCCATCGCCAACGCGATCATAGTTCTCGCCCACCAGTGGCTTGAGCAGCGCCAGGGCCGACTGCCCGATGATATTGCCCTTGGCGACGATGAACGTCGTGAGCTGATTGACGCTGTCGGGCGTAATGCGTTCCATGTCATCCTGGATGTCCTTGCGCACCGCAGGATCAGCCGGCGCAAGGAACTTCCATTTTTCCCGCGCCCGCAGCATGGTCTCGTTCCACGCCTGAATCTTGATCCAGTTCTGCACCGTCTTTGGCGTGGTGGCGGCCTGCGTGGTGGCAAGCGTGCCGACCATGAAATCGGAGAACGCTTGCAGATCGCCCACGGGAATGGCCGCGAAGCGTCTGCCCAGTTCCTTGTCCGGAGCGATTCCCCGGTCCTGATCGCCCTCGATCTGATTATCGAGCTTGGCCCAGTATTCGCGGGCCTTCTTCAGCAAACGGTCCCAGGCGGGCTGGGTGTCGAACAGTTCTTTGCGCCACAGCGATTCGGCCTGGATCGCCTGGATTTGATCGGCGAGCTCGAGGGTCTTGCCGCGACCGACTTCGAGGGGGCGCGGCAGACTATATTTTTTCTCGAGCTTTCGCAGCAGCGCTTCCCAGTTTTCCTCGGCCTTCTTGACGCGGTGCGTGCCGCCGGTGGGGAGGATGATCTCGATGCGGCCTTCGCCGCCGGCCGGGCGAATGGTGATGTTGTAAAGGTCATTGGGGTCGATGCGGCGTTTGAGTGACTCAGCGAGGATATTGATGTCGCGGGCGGGATCCTTGCCGAAGGTGCTGCCGGCATCCTGGGTCTTGCGAAAATCGATTTCGTAGACGAGGATGGTGCCGCCGACCAAATCGACGCCAAACTTGAACCCGCCCGCTTCGCCCTGGTAATACTTGTAGGTGGCGCTGGTGACGGCCCAGAAAGCGAAGGCGCAAGGCACCAGGCAGATCATAAACTTCCAGAAGAAATTCTTCATCGCGCTGAGACTCCATTATTCGGCGTTGCGACTGAAAAGACAATTCGGCGAGCCGAGCCCCGTGAGGGGCCGGTTTGCACCGGCTTTAACCGGCCCCTTACGGGGCTCGGCTCGCCGGCTTAATCACGCGTTCGGCTTGGCATTCGTGTTTGCCGGCGGGGCGCCCGACGCGATCGCCGTCTCGTCCTTTTTGATGATGCGTACGATGCTGCTTTTCAAGACACGAATGCGAGCGTTATCATCGATCTTGAGGACCACCTCGTCCCCTTCCTTCATGGCGTAAATGGTGCCGATGATCCCGGAGGCCGTCACCACCTCGTCGTTCTTTTTCATGCCCGACAACAACGCTTCCTGTTCCTTGGCCCGGCGACGCTGGCCGGGCAGCACCACGATGAAAAAGAAGGCAGCCATGACCGCCAGCATGACGTACATGAAAGTCGAGCCGCCGAGCGGACCGCCGTCCCCCGTCTTGTCGGGAGCGTTGTCTTGCGCGAAAAGAATCAAGGAGTAGAGCATGGAACAAGATCCCTATTTGCCGCCACTTTACGATCGCGAAGCCGCAGACGGCGAAAGCGAATTTCAGTTCAAGGGGTATATCATAGAGATTCGCCCCCCCAGCGGGCAAGCCGATCTCGGCAAAACGCCGCGAAGGTTCCCGCCCGGATCGCCTCACGCATGCGGGCCATCAGCCGACTGTAAAACGCCAGGTTGTGCAGCGACAACAGCGTCGGGCCGAGCATTTCGTCCGCCAGGAACAAATGGTGCAGATACGCCCGGCTGAACTGCCGGCACACCGGACAAGCGCAATCGGACTCCAGGGGGGCCGAATCTCGCTTGTGGCAGGCGTTGCGAATTTTCAAATGCCCGGCCTCTGTAAAGGCGAAAGCGTTGCGGCCGTTGCGCGTCGGCAGGACGCAATCGAACATGTCGATGCCGCTTTTCACGGCGAGCACCAGATCGATCGGCCGACCGACGCCCATGAGATAGCGCGGCTTGTCAGCGGGCAAGGCGCGTCGCGGCGGGCTCCAGCGCAATCAGCATTTGCTGCATTGTTTCGCCGACGCTGAAGCCGCCGAGCGCATAGCCGGGAAAATCGAGCCGCGTCAACGCCTCGGCGCAGCGGACGCGCAGGGCGACGTCGGTCCCGCCTTGCACGATGGCGAAAAGCGCCTGATCTTCGCGCCGATGGGCCGACCGGCAGCGCTCCGCCCAGTGCAGCGTCCGCGTTACCGCAATCTCGCGCTGACCTGCATCCGCATCGGCCGGCGGGCATTCGTCCAGGCACATGGCGATGTCCGAGCCCAAATTCTCCTGGATGCGCACCGCTTTCTCCGGCGTCAGCTCAAAAAGCGCGCCGTCGAGGTGCGAGCGAAAGACCGCGGCGTGATCGTCGATCTTGAGATTGGCGGCGAGGCTGTAGACCTGGTAGCCGCCGCTATCGGTGAGGATGGGGCGCGGCCAGCCCATGAAACGGTGCAGCCCGCCCTGCTCGGCGATCAATTCATCGCCGGGACGCAAAGCGAGGTGATAGGTGTTGCCCAGCACGATCTGAACGTCGGCGTCGTCGAGCTGGGCGGGGGTCAAGCCCTTGACGCTGGCCTGCGTGCCGACGGCCATGAAGACGGGCGTGTCAACGCTGCCGTGCGCCGTGTGCAGCCGGCCCTGGCGGGCGCTGCCATCGGTGCAGAGGACTTCGAAGCGGAATGCCATGCGGGCATTGTATGCCGCCGCCGGTTTAGCGTTCGCTGGGGGACGGGCGAACGCTAAACGAATGCCCGGATCAATTGTGCCGCAGCGAGCGGATCATGCCGCCGATGAAGGTGCGCGGCGGCGACACGTTCGGATCGGGGTGCGGAATCGGCGGGCCGCCGAAATACGGATCGACCGGCATCGGGTAGCCGAATTTCGCCGCTCGATTGACGTGGTCGAGATAGTCGAGATAGTTGATTCGCTTTGAGCTGCCGTTGATGTAAAAATTGGCGTCGCCAAGGCCATAGCTGTAGCGAGCCGTATACGATTCGTTGTCGAAGGAAACGCCGCCGCCGTAGCGCAGGCCGCGTTCGATTTCGCCGTTGGTGGTCACTTGTGCGCTAACTTGCTGGGTGACGCCGGCGCACACCAGAACGGCCGCGCCGAGCCGGGAAAGAGTCGTCATGATGTTCCTCGTGAAGCATGTTGGGTTCCCGTCCGTGGGAGGTGATCCTTCGCTTGAAGTATGAATCACGGAGCGCGAAATGACCTGGAAAATCGAGGAATTGAGGGGAAAAAACGGGAACGAAAATGCCGAAAATGCCGCTTGCGGCGTAGCAACGGTCTTGCTACGCCGTAAGCGGACAATTAACTACTTCTCCGCCGTTACCGCCGTCGCCAATTCGACGACTTCGCCGGTGGCGTCGAACACCAGCTTCTTCTCGCCGGCATCGTCGCCCACCTTGACGGTGACGAGGGTGCGGCTCTCGAAATCGCCGCGCAACAATTTCTCGGCGAGCGGATCTTCGAGCAAGTTCTCGATGGCGCGGCGGAGCGGGCGTGCGCCGAATTCCAGGCTAGAGCCCTTCTCGATGATGAAGTCCTTGGCCTCGTCGGTCAGCTCCAAAGCCAGGCCTTTTTCCTTCATGCGCTTGCGGACCTTGCCCAGCTCGATGTCGATGATCTTCTTAAGATCCTCCTTGTTCAGGCTGCGGAAGACGATGATGTCATCGAGCCGGCCGAGGAACTCGGGGCGGAAGGTTTTTTCCATTTCGCCCTTGAGCGTTTCCTTCATCTTTTCATAGGTCGTGTCGGCGTCGCGCTTGCCGAACGGATTGAGCGGCGCCTTGCCGGCGATTTCCGAGGCGCCGATGTTGGTCGTGAGGATGATGATGGTGTTCTTGAAATCGACGGTACGACCGACGTTGTCGGTGAGCCGGCCTTCCTCGAAGATCTGGAGCAAAATGTTCCAGACATCGGGATGGGCCTTTTCGATTTCGTCCATCAAGACCACGCTGTAGGGCCGGCGGCGAATCTTTTCGGTGAGCTGGCCGCCTTCTTCGTAGCCGATGTAGCCCGGAGGCGCGCCGGTGAGTCGGCTGACGTTGTGCTTTTCCATGTATTCGGACATATCGAGCGTTACCAAGGCGCCTTCATCGCCGAACATGAACTGGGCCAGGCGCTTGGCGAGCAAGGTTTTGCCGACACCGGTCGGACCGGCGAAGATGAAGCAGCCGATCGGACGCTTCGGATCCTTCAGCCCGGCCCGGCTCTTGCGCACCACCTTGGATATCGCGCTGATCGCCTCGTGCTGGCTGATGACGGTCTTGTGCAATTCGTCTTCCATCGCCAGCAAACGCTGCGTCTCATCGGTGCTGATGCGCACGAGCGGCACGCCCGTCATCTTGTTGACAACTTCGCGAATGACTTCGCCGTCCACGACGCCGTCGATTTCCTTGGCCTTATCGCGCCATTCCTTGGTGATGCCGTCTTTTTTTTTCTTAAGCTTGTCGGCCTGGTCACGCAAATGCGCGGCCTTCTCGAAGTCCTGCTCGGCGACGGCGGATTCCTTTTCCTGATTGAGCTTCTCGATCTGGGCATCGATTTCCTTCAAGTCCGGCGGACGGGTCATGGCCCGCAGGCGAACGCGGGCGCCGGCCTCATCAATCACGTCGATCGCTTTGTCGGGCAGGCAACGGCCGGTGATGTAGCGATCCGAAAGCTCGACCGCTTCCTCGAGCGCATCGTCCTTGATCTGCACGCGGTGATGGGCTTCATAGCGGTCGCGCAGACCCTTGAGGATTTCGACCGCTTCGGTCTTCGACGGCGGATTGACGATGATCTGCTGGAAGCGGCGTTCCAGGGCGCCGTCTTTCTCGATGTATTTGCGGTATTCGTCGAGCGTGGTGGCGCCGATGCACTGGATTTCGCCGCGGGCCAGGGCGGGCTTGAGGACGTTGGAGGCATCAATGGCCCCTTCCGCCCCGCCGGCGCCGACCAGGGTGTGCAATTCGTCGATGAACAGGATCGTGTTCTTGGCCCGGCGGACTTCGTTCATGACCGCCTTGATGCGTTCCTCGAATTGGCCGCGATATTTCGTGCCGGCCACCATCATGGCCAGGTCGAGAACAACGATGCGGCGTTCGCGCAGGAGTTCCGGGACGCTGCCGTCCACGATCATCTGGGCCAGGCCCTCGACAATGGCGGTCTTGCCGACGCCCGCTTCGCCCAGGAGGACCGGGTTATTTTTGGTGCGCCGGCTCAGGATCTGGACAACGCGCTCGATTTCGTTCTGCCGGCCGATGACCGGATCGAGTTTGCCTTGGCGGGCGAGCTCGGTGAGGTCGCGGCCGAAGGAGTCGAGGGCCGGGGTTTTGGATTTGGTTTTGCCGGCCGTGCGTTCACCGCTGCTGCCGCCGCCGCCCGATTCACTGGATTCCATATTGTGCCCCAACAGGTTGAGAACTTCATCGCGGACATCTTCGAGCTTGAGGCCGAGATTCATGAGAACCTGAGCAGCCACGCCTTCCTGTTCGCGCAGAAGCCCGAGCAGGAGGTGCTCGGTGCCGACGTAATTGTGATTGAGCTGCCTCGCTTCCTCGATGGAGTATTCGATGACTTTTTTGGCCCGGGGCGTCTGAGGCAGCTTCCCCATGGTGACCATGTCGGGCCCGGCCTGGACGATTTTCTCGACCTCCAGTCGGATTTTGCGCAGGTCAATGTCGAGATTTTTCAAGACATTGGCGGCAACGCCGGTTCCCTCCTTGACCAAGCCCAACAGGATATGTTCGGTCCCGATGTATTCATGGTTGAAGCGCTGCGCCTCTTGGTTGGCGAGCTGCATCACCTTGCGGGCCCGGTCGGTGAATCGTTCGTACATTGGCCAATCACTCTCCGCCATTGCTGGACCATTTCATGTTGGAAGATCGCGGGCGTTACAACCCGCAAACTGGGAGGTCTCGGCAGCTTCGATCCGCCGTGCTGTTCCGAACATGTGCATCACGTGAACTTCATCAGCATTCTATGATGGGCAAGTGAACAAATCAAGGCGGATGAAATGGGGGAATCGGCGAGCCGAGCTCCGTAAGGAGCCGGTTAAAGCGCCCAGTCCCTTCAACCGGCTCCTTACGGAGCTCGGCTCGCCTTCAACAAATGCAAATTGACCGGATTGCGCACCGCTTCGCCTGTCAAAATCCGCCTCGCCTCCTCCGTCCCCTTCGAGCGCATTTCTTGATGCCCCTCGACCGAGTAAAACGCGGTGTGCGGCGTCAGCACCAGGCGCGGATGGTTGCGCAGCCGCTCATCGCCGAGCGGTTCCGTCTCCACCACGTCCAGGGCCGCATAGGACACCTGGCCCGAATCCAGCGCTTGCAGCAATCCGTCCGCATCGACGCAAGGGCCGCGCGCCGTGTTGATGACGTACGCCCCGCGCGGCAACAGCGCAAGTGTCCTCGCATTGAGAATGTGCCGGGTGTCCGCGGTCAACGGGCAGTGGAGGCTGACGAACTCCGCTTGCTGGAGCAAATCCTCGAGCCGATGGCAGCGCTCGACGCCGAGCGCCTTTTCCACGCCGTCGGGCTTGAACGGGTCGAAAATGACGACGCGCATGCCGATCGCCTTGGCGCGCAGGACCATCGCCGTGCCGATCCGGCCGCAACCGATGACGCCGAGGGTTCGGCCGCGCAGGCGGGGAGTGCCGACGACGACGTTGTAATTCCATTGGCCCTCGCGCACCGATTGCTGGGCGGGAACAAAGCGGCGGGCAAGAGCGAGCAGCAGCATCAACGCGTGATCGGCGACTTCCTCGGTGCCGTAATCGGGGACGTTGCAGACGACAATGCCGAGTTTGCCGGCCGCTTCGATATCAACGTTGTCGTAGCCGACGCCGCACCGAATGATGCCGCGGCATTTGCTCAAGGCGGCGATCGAGCGCTCGGTCAGCTTGATCGTGTGATAAACCAGCAGCACGTCGGCATCGGCGCCGCGCCGGGCGACATCGGCTTCGTCGTTGGTTTGCAACAGCGTGAGGTCAGCGATGTCGTCCAGAATCTTGCGTTCCGGCCCCAGATCGGCAAGGGCGTCGGTGACGATTACTTGATAGCGATGCGGCATGTGGATTCCAATTGCAAGGTCCGTTGCACCATTTCGTCCATTGAGCGACGCCAATGTTGCACTGCGCGGCAGGGGTGGGTGGCTGTGTGTGAAACGAATCGACGTAACCTATTGGCCAAGAAGGTTTTTCTCGCCAGAAATTCATTTCACGCCTAGATCGCGCACCATTTCCAAGTCTCACTCCCCCACCTTCGGGAACACGTCCGGCTCGATTTGCAGGCCAAATACCAGCTTGTTGAACTGGTTGTACAGTCCGACCACCGCCAGCACTTCGCGCATGCCCTCGGCGTCCAGGCCAAGCTTTTGCGCGGCGGCGAGGTGCGAGTTGATGCAGTAATCGCAGCCATTCGTGATCGAGACCGCGGCGGCAATGATCTCCTTGGTCTTCAAATCGAGCACGCCGGGCTTCATGATCGCCTTGTTCTGGGCCCAGCACAACGCGAGATGCTCGGGATTGGCGGCGAGCGCTCGCCAGAAATTGGGGATGTGCTCGATCTTCTTGACCGCCTTGATGTCGTCAAAGATCGGGCGGATTCTCGGATCGGTCGTGTTTTCGTCGACGAGTTTCACGGTCGGCATGATGGCTCCTTTTTTGGATTCATCCTCCCCTCTCCCTCCGGGAGAGGGGCCGGGGGTGAGGGCCGAGACTTCACCAATCCTCGTCGAAGATCCTCACCCCCGGCCCCTCTCCCAGGGGGGAGAGGGGAGGAAAACTCTAAACGGACGGCGGCGGGGGCGCGGGTTGCTGCGCCTTGAGCAAATCGCGGATTTCAGTGAGCAGTTTCTCTTGAAGCGTCAGGTCCGGCGCCTTGGTCTCGGCGGCGAGCAACTTTTGCACATTGAGGGCGTTGATCCCCTTGACGAGCCAGAACACGCAGAAGGCGATGATCAGGAAATCGATCACCGCTTGCAGGAACGCGCCGTATTTCAAGACGGCGTCATCGACCGTCAACGACAGGCCGGAAATGTTGACGCCGCGCGTCACGAAGCCGACGAGCGGCATGATGATGTCGCCGACCAATGAGGTGACGATCTTGCCGAAGGCCGCCCCGATGATGACGGCGACGGCGAGATCGATGACGTTGCCGCGCTGGATGAAGGCCTTGAATTCTTGAAGCCAACTCATGACGGGATCCTCCGTGCCGCGATTTCGAAAGGGCCGCCTGCTGTTTGCTATTTCTGGCTACCCGCTGCCTGCTGTCTGCTGTTTTCCGCATCGTAGAACCGCAAAGCGTTGCCCCCCGCCCGCTCGGCCATGCGCCGATAAGCCGCTCGGCGATAATCCCAGCCGTACTCCGAGCGCGGCGCCTGCTCCAGCCAATCGAGCAGATGCACCCGGCACAAATCATCAAAGTCGGCCCGGTCCAGCTCCACCGGCTCGCGCGTGATGCGGTCGGTGAAGCGATAGGTCTCGCCGTCCCCCAACGTCGCCTCGTCGAAGGTCTCGCGCTGCATTGCGCAATTCAGATACGCCAGCTTTTCCGCCCGCTCGCCGATCAGCTTCGCCACCATCGGCCGTTGATCGAGGCCGAGCTTGAAGCCCTGGAAGGCCTGAGTTCCGTAGATCGAGTGGAACATCCCGGCCCGGCACAGCTCTTCGGAGCAGCCCGCCGATTCCATCAAGCGATAGACATTGACGAGATGGCCGAGATAATTCTTCTGCGTGTGCGGCACTTTCTCGATGCCGAGGTCCACGAGGAAATTGGTGAGTTGCTTGTACGATGCGCTCATGGCATATCTCATCCGCAGGTAATCAGAAATCATCCGCTACAACACGACCTCGTTTATCTTCGCCGCGAGACGCAAAAAGTAAAGCCAAATATCCAAGTCGCGAGTGTGGCAAATTATTCTGCCATCGACTGGCGCGGGAACACGCCATGAGTTTCGGCCTGAAGGGCCGTTTCTGTCAGCCCAGGCCGAAGGCCTGGGAAAACAGGAAAACGGCGGCGGTTATCGTCGGCCCTGATGGGGCCGTTCCGCGGCTAGGAGCACGCTGACCGAATCGGCCCTTCAGGCCGAAATCACCTCAATCGCGGCATTCCCAGGCCTTCGGCCTGGGCTGACAGAAACGGCCTTTCAGGCCGGAAACCATTGCGATCCGAGGCCGACTTGGACGTCAGGAAAACTCGGCACGCCCCGGGTCACTCGCCAGCTCATGGGCCGACCTTCGTTGGCCTGTGCGAGCGTTTCGCTTAGATTATGCAAAGGCCCGAACATAGACCGCCGGAGATTTGCCATGCAACGCATTCTGTTTGCTTGCGTCGTCCTCCTCGCCGCCGCGCTGCCGTGCCCGGCTCAAGGCGACAAACCGAAGCCGAACACGCTGACGCCGAAGGAGATCGCGGACGGCTGGATATTGCTGTTCGACGGCGAGACGACCATTGGGTGGGACGTCAAAGGCACCAAGAAAAACGCGACGCTGAAGATCACGGATGGAGCTTTGGACCTCAGCGACTTGGGCGACGGGGCAATGCGTCTGTCGATGTTTATCCCTTCTTCTGAGCTCCACTTTGATTTCAAGGCGGAGAGAGAAAACGAAGCCCAATTCACGCTACTTGGACCGGGCTCCAAGAAACCCGAACAAAGCATGGCTGTGAGAATGGGATTGCCGTTGCGAAGGACCGAGGGTTGGGGACATTTTGTTACAAAAATTGACAACGGCCGGGCAAAAATGGGATTATCGCTGAAGGGGATGGGGGCGCAGACGGGTTGCGACTGGACGGAGCCGGCTCAATTTGAAATTCGTCGTCCTGGTGGCACCAATTTGAAAATACAGAATGTCAAATATCGTCCGCTAAATACCAAGCCCCTTTTCAACAGCAAAGACCTCACCGGCTGGAAGGAATTCCCCGGCAAGAAATCGAAATTCACCGTCACCGATTCCGGCGAAATCAACGTCAAGGACGGCCCCGGCGATTTGCAAACCGTCGGCAAATTTAAGGACTTCATCCTGCAACTCGAATGCAAATCCAACGGCAAACACCTCAACAGCGGCATCTTTTTCCGTTGCCGGGACAATGAATATCAGAACGGCTATGAAGCGCAAATCCGCAACCAGTTCACGAAGGAGCCGACGCAGAAGTATCAGATCGAGGAATATGATCCGATGACGAACAAGCTGATCGGCAAGAAAGAAATCCTAGCCACCGCCGTCGATTACGGGACCGGGGCCATCTATCGGCGAATGCCGGCTCGCAAGGAAATGGCCAAGGACGGCGAATGGTTCACGATGACCATCGTCGCCCACGGCAATCACTTCGCCACCTGGGTCAACGGCGTGCAGGTCGTTGACTGGACAGACAACCGCCCCAAGAGCGATAACGCCCGCACCGGCTGCAAGCTCGACGCGGGCCACATCAGCATCCAGGGGCACGATCCGACCACCGATCTGAGCTTCCGCAATATTCGGATCGCGGAATTCAAGTGATTTGCTCCCCTCTCCCTCCGGGAGAGGGGCCGGGGGTGAGGGTTTTCAAGAATGATTCTCGCGGGGTACTCCCTCACCCCCAACCCCTCTCCCGGAAGGAGAGGGGAGCCAAGCGGTCAATCGGGTAGGAGGGGGAATTACTTCCCCCGTCCTCCCACACCACCGGACGTACTTTGCGTATCCGGCGGTTTCTGTTCTTGTTGATACCGGTCATACAGCTGGCTGAGGTTGGCCAAGCCCAAAGACTCGATCCAAGTCTGATTCATGGCGGTGTTGACGGCCGGACACGCCGACAGATGCCACCACCCCTTGTTCGACCCGGCGGTCATCCGCGCGTGGCGGACTGGAACGCCGTGGCTTTGCAAGAAGGCCGCGATCGTTCTGGTCCGTTTCAGTTGCTTCAACCGCACGCAGCGCAGCTTCCGACGAATCCAACTGTCCAATTCACGCAGCAAGGTCTTGCACTTCGCAAAACGGAAGTACGCGATCCAGCCCGTGAGAAAACTGTTGAGTTCGCCGGCCATCTCCTCGATTTCGATGCCTCGATTTCGACGAGTGATCTGCCGAATGCGGTCCTTGACGCGTTCCTCGCTCTTGGGCGCCACCCCCAACTCCCCGCCGCGCAGGAGACGATAGCCGAGAAACTTGCGTTCCTCGACGTGTGCCACGGCACTCTTCTCCCGGTTGACGCGGAGCCGAAGTTTCCCTTCCAAGAACGCTGTCACCGACGCCAGCACCCGTTCCCCCGCCGCCTTCGACCGCATGTAGATGTTGCAGTCGTCGGCATAGCGGCAGAAGCAGTGGCCACGCCGTTCCAGTTCCTTGTCCAGGTCGTCCAACAGCAGGTTCGCCAAGAGCGGCGAAAGCGGCCCGCCTTGCGGGGTCCCCTCGTGTCGCGCGACACACACGCCCTCTTGCATCATGCCCGCTTCCAAGAAGCGACGGATGATCTTGAGCAAACGCTTGTCGCCGATCCGGCGGGCCAGCCGCGCCATCAAGATGTCATGGTTCACCCGGTCGAAGAATTTCTCCAGGTCCATGTCCACCACGATGGTTCGGCCCTCGGCCACATATTCTTTCGCCTTGGCCAGAGCGGTGAATGCTCCGCGTCCCTTGCGAAAGCCATGGCTCGATGCCGAAAAGGTCGGGTCCAGAAGCGGATCCAAAACTTGCAGGATCGCCTGCTGCACCAAGCGGTCTACCACCGTCGGAATGCCCAACTGTCGCACTCCTCCGCCGGCCTTCGGGATTTGCACCCCGCGGATCGGCGACGGTTGATAACTCCCGTCGAGCAGCGAATCGGTGAATCCTTGCAGATGCTTGCGAACCCAGGGCAACAGTTCGCTGACGGTCATCCCGTCCACGCCTGCTGATCCTTTGTTCGCCCGCACGCGGTCAATTGCTTCGATCAAGTTCTGAGTCCGGGTCACCTCCTCCATCAGTCGGTCCGGCAAGGCGCGTGCTTGGCCCGACGCCGCAGACGCTTGTGACTCCACGCACCCACCAGCTTCGGTCCCGCCGTCGCCAGTTGAGCCGGGGCGCAACTCCTCCGCCTGCTCCGTAAACAGGAGCGTTTGGTAGTAGCTGCCTTGCTGTCGCTTCACGTCCATCGAGTCGTTCCAGACGGTCGCTTGCAAGAATAGATTCAGCCCTTCATCCGCTCTTGCGAGGCGGTTGGCCTCCCCGACGTGTGTTGCCCGCGCAGGATGGCACATCGCCGAACGAGCGGGTTACTACGGCCTCTGCTGACTTCTCCCTGGTCCATCCCACGACGTTGCCGCCGCAGTAGTCCGGATCGACCGGACGGACGGGGAGATCTCCCAGGGTAAGTTGTGCATCCTTCGCTCGGTCTTCGCCGGATTTACCCGCGTCGCCTACGGAATGGCTATCAGGCGTCCCCGTCTCATGCCGGGTTACCCAACGACGCTGGCCTTGTATCCGATTTCTGTTCGTCGAATCCGAGTTGGGGGCATCGGCTTTCTTCAGATTCCGCCTCGCGACGGACACCCTTGCCTAGCCTTGCGGTTCGGGCCATCACCGCCCGCAGAGGACTTGCACCTCCTGAGACACAACATACCTGGCGCACATAAAACAACCCCCGATTGCTCGGGGGTTGCGTAGTTGAGATCGGATTGTGATGAGCCCTCCTTTTGCAACGGGGTGCATCGGGATGTTACTGACGATTCATCGCCCGCCGTACCAGTAGTACGGCATCGGCTGTTGCCAACCCGCGTACGGATTGTAGTAGGTCGGCATGGAGTAATTCGGATAGGGCATCGGGTAGTACGGCTGCTGATACGCCGCCTGCGCGACACCCGGATTTTGCGGATACATCATCGTCGTGTTCGGGCCGACCGGCATCGGCATGGGCCCCTGGAAGCCGGGGTTGGGATTGTTCGGCGGCATTTGCTGTGGCTGCGGATATGGCATCGGCCGCGACGTCACCGGCGGCATCGCCATCATCGGCCCCATGTCCGAAGCGCAGCATCCTTCCGAACCGCAACCGCCTCCGGTGAACGGCATCGGGCAGCACCCGCCGCCCATCATCGGGCCGCAGCCGCAACCATTGCACGGGAACGGCGGCGTTCCCATCGTCATCGGCAGGCAGCCGCCCGCCACGCCGCACGGATTCGGACAGCAGCCGTCGCACACCAGGTTGCCCCAGCAGATCGGCGTGAACGCGTTGTAGGGCCGGCACGTGATCTGCGTCGTGTAGCGATTGTGACAATTCCAGATGGAATAAGGATTGCACGGATTGAACAGCCCAAAGAATGCGTGCGATTCGCCGGCGGCCAGGCCCAGGCAGCAAAGGCTGAGCAATCCGACGGCGAGAATGTTCCGTTTCATGCGTCCACCATTTCCGTTCGGCGCCGGCGAAGCGTCCGCGTCATCGTCGTGATGTCGGCACTCCGCCCATTGCATCATCGTCCAGTTGGTGTCCGCGAATTGCCGATGCGTGCGTCGAAACGGGGCTGGGATTCGTGGTTCGAGGGTAGCAAGACGCACAATGCGCAGACTGAGCGCGGTTGTTTCAACGCGCATCGCGGTGTAAAAAAATAGGCAGTAGGCGCAAAGAATTGCTCAAGTCGGCGGCTTGCTTTGCCGACACCGTCTCATTCGCTTGCGGTTTCGCGCACCGGTTGCCGTGCTTTCGTGGGATTTCTCGCGCGAAACCGCAAGCGAATGATTACTCAATTGATCACGGGGAAGAGCGGCGATAGTTTCCCTCGCTCATCCAATTGGGCGACCACACGCAAATCGGCGTTAACGGGCCGAAGAGCCGTGTCGGCATAGCGCACTTCGTCCCAGGGCTGCGCGAAGTTGAATGTCCGGTAGATCGTTGCCGCCGAGCGCACCAGCACCGGCTTGAGCAAGATTGCCGCCACGCGCAGGATTTCGCTCAGATTGAACAGCACCGGCCGAGCGGCGTCCTTGTCGTTTTTGACCAGCTTCCAGGGCTCGTTCTTCTCGGCGTATTGATTCGCCGGATCGAGAATTTGCCGCCAAATCTTTTCCAGCGCGATGTTGTACTGGCACGCTTCCATGTGCGCCTGCACCTGCCGCACGATGTCGGCGAGATCGGGAACGATGGCTGCCGGCGTTTGGCCCGACGTGCCAGACAGAACGCAATCGAAGTTCTTGACGATCAGCGTCGTCACCCGGCTCAGCAAATTCCCCAGGTTCTTGCCAAGATCGCTGTTGTAAACCGTGGCGAAGCGCTCCCAGCTGAATTCGCCGTCGCCGGGGAACGGGCATTCGCGCATGAAGTAATAGCGGAACGCGTCCGAAGAGAATTTCGTAATGATCTCCATCGGCTCGATGACATTGCCTAGCGATTTGCTGATCTTCTCAGCAGCGCCGGCGTCGTCTTTCTTGATGTAAACAAAGCCGTGCCCGAAGACGGAGCGCGGCGGCTCGATCCCGGCGGCAAAGCACATCGCGGGCCACAAGGCGCAATGGAAGCGCGTGATGTCCTTGCCGATGAAGTGAATGTCGGCGGGCCACCAATGGGCGAATTTCTCCTCCTCGTTTAGCGCCGCGCCAAATCGCCGGACACCGCGGGCGCTAAACGAGGATCTCCATACCCAATCGCCGTGATGTAATTCAACAGCGCGTCGAACCAAACCCAGATCGTGAATTCCGGATCGAAGGGAACGCGGATGCCCCAGGTTTGGCCGTGGCGGGTGATGTTAACGTCCTGGAGTCCGGTTTTCACGAAGGCAATTACTTCATTGCGCCGGCTCTCCGGATTGATGAAATCTGGATTTTCTCCATAAAAATTGAGAAGCTGGTTCTGGAATCGCGACAAAGCGAAGAAGTGGCATGGCTCGCTGCGGCGGACCACCGGCGTCTTATGAATCGGGCAGAGGCCGTTCGCGTCTTTGACCTCGGTTTCCGTCTTGAATGACTCACAGCCGTCGCAATACCAGCCTTCGTAGGTTCCTTTGTAAATATAACCCGCGTCGAACACGTTCTGAATGAACTTCTGGCAGCCCGCATGATGGCGCGGCTCGCTCGTCTGGATGAAATCGTCGAAGCTGATGTCGAGCGCCCGCCACACCTCCTTGAACTGGTTGGCCATGTCGTCGCAATACGCCTTCGGATCGCGGCCCAATTCGGCGGCGCGGCGCGAGACTTTCACGGTGTTCTCGTCGTTGCCCATCAGGAAATGAACGTCGAAACCCTCCATGCGGCGATAGCGAGCTTGCACGTCGGCGCCGATCTTCTCGAACGCCGTGCCGATGTGCGGCCGACTGTTGGGATAATCGATGGCGGTGGTGATGTAGGACTTTTTCGGCATGAACGGTCTCCCAGCCATTTGCGGCTTCACTCTTCCTAGCAGGACGCGGGATTTTGGCTACGGGTTCGCTACACTACCGAGAGTATCCTCTGGATGGGAATTCAACATGCCTGAAAATCTCAGCACCGACCTGGTCGTTCTCGGCGGCGGCCCCGGCGGTTATGCGGCCGCCTTCCTCGCTGCCGACCGTGGCATCGCGACTACGCTTATCGACGCCATGCCGAAGCCGGGCGGCACTTGCCTGTACATCGGCTGCATCCCGTCCAAGACGCTCTTGCATGCCGCTCATCTCATTGGCGCCGCCCATGACGCCGCCGACTTCGGCATTCAATTCGGCAAGCCCGAAATTGATCTCGACAAGCTACGTGCCAAGGCGGATAAGATCGTTGAGATGATGACGAACAGCCTGCTCAAGGGAACCAAGGATCGCGGCATCAACCACATCGTCGGCTGCGGCAGCTTTGTGGACGCACACACCATCCAGGTCGAGAACACCCCTCACCCCCAGCCTCTCTCCCCCAAGGGGCGAGGGGAGACGCTGGTCAAATTCAAGAACTGCATCATCGCCGTCGGCTCCGTTCCCGCCAGGCTGCCCGCGTTCGACATCGGCAGCAAGCGCATCCTCGATTCGACCGCGGCGCTTAGGCTCGAAAGCATTCCCAGGACGCTGCTCGTGGTCGGCGGCGGCTATATCGGTCTGGAACTCGGCAGCGTCTATGCCGCCCTCGGTAGCAAGGTCACCGTCGTTGAAATGACGCCCAGCCTTTTGCCCGGCGTCGATGCCGATCTGGTTCGCCCGCTCCACGCCCGGCTGCGGAGCCAGTTCGAGAAAATCTATCTGGAAACCAAGGTCGCCAAGGTCGAGGAAGTCAAGGACGGCATCAAGGCGTTCTTCGAGGGAGAAGTCCCCTCACCCCCCACCCCTCTCCCCGGAGCACCGGGGCGAGGGGAGCATGCGGAAACCTACGAAAAAGTCCTAGTCGCCGTCGGCCGGCGCCCGAACACCGCCAATATCGGCCTGGATAAGATCGGCGTCGCGCTGGAGCGAGGCTTCATCAAGATCGACGCCCAGCGCCGCACCAACGTATCCAATGTCTTCGCCATCGGCGACGCGGCGGGCGAACCGATGCTGGCGCACAAGGCATCGCATGAGGGCAAGCTGGCCGTCGAAGTGATCGCGGGAGAAGCCGCTGCCCAGTGGGATCCGCGTGCCATCCCGGCCGTTGTCTTCACCGATCCGGAGATCGCCTGGTGCGGTTTGACCGAAAGCGACGCCAAGAAGCAAAATCGCGAGGTCAAGATCGGCCTGTTCCGCTGGGGTTTCTCCGGCCGGGCCACCACTTTGGGCCGCAATGACGGGCTGACGAAAGTAATCGTCGATCCCGCCACCGATCAAATCCTAGGAGTCGGCATCGTTGGCGTCGGCGCCGGGGAGTTGATTGCCGAGGCCGTGGTTGCCATCGAGATGGGAGCGAGTGCCAAGGATCTGGCGATGTGCATCCATCCGCATCCGACCTTGAGCGAAACGCTGATGGAAGCGGCCGAGACGCTGCACGGGTTGTCGTCGCACATCTTCGTGCCGAAGAAGAAGGGGCCGTGATCATGATCATTGCCTGCCCGCACTGCCAGGCGAAGTTGAATCTTCCCGGGAACGTGGAGGGCCAGGAGGTGCGTTGCCCGAATTGCCGACAGGTGTTTCGCGCCGACAAGGAAGTGCTCCAGGAGAGCGTACAAGCCGGCATGCCCGAGCCCGCGCCGGCCCCGACTGCGGTCACGAGGAAGCCGCGCGACAATCAGGAAGAGCGCCCCCGGCCGAAGCGGCCGTCGCGCTATGGAGATTACGATGACGATCGCGATTACCGCCAGGATGATGATTATTGCGACGACCATTTCGACGGGCGCGAAGTCAAAAAGGATGTCGAAGCAATCGTCGAGAATGCCAAAGCGATTGCGCGGCCGGCAGGTTGGGTGATGCTGGCCGCCTTCGCCTTCACTGGGATCAACATCGTCACTGACTCTGTGCTGGCGATCGTTGTTCAGAACGCGCTGGGGGCCATGCCTGGCGAAGTCCTCGCTTTCCAGGTCGTGTGCAGCGTCACCTTCTACTCGATTCCCTTGATTTTCATGATGCTCGCCGGCCGTGGCCTACTGACGCTTGGCTCGCGCGGCATGATCGTCACCGCCATCGTCATGAATTTCATCCTGTTCTTCATTTTCGGCGGCGGAGCGGCACTTCAGTTCGCAGTCCTGGTGATGGGTGAGGTTCCGGTCGCGCCCGGTCTGATCCTGCCCATCATCGTGATGGACAGCATCTCCAGCGTGCTCAATCTCACCGCCGCGGTGATGGCCATCCGTGTCTTGAGGGATCCGGACGTCAGCGAGGCCTACGCCGTGCGCGTCGAAGAGTTATGGCGGCGCCGACGTTATTGATCACTCAGTCTTGTCTGCCCCAGCACGGCCAGCGCGGTATCCCCTGATCCAGGCAGAGGCGAGACCGCGGCGGCATCGCTCTTTGGCAGCAGGCGGGCCGTCCAAAAAATCTCCAGCGCGTTGGTCACCGGCGACACCAGGAACAGCGCGTAATACGGGGCGTAGATGATCTCATTGAAGCGCAAGATCGTCTCGACCACGGCGACCAGCACCGCCACGGCGCACTGCCGACGCCAGGTCCGCGTGGTGGTCGCCGGATCGGTGATCATGAAGAAGGCGAAGAGCTGGTACATCGGCCCCGTCAGCGGCGCGACTTCATTGATCCAGTTCTGACCGCTCCACGCGCTCCTCACGAAAGAAAGGGCGATGAAGGCCGCGACATAAGTCAGCGTGATGTGCAGCCTGCCCAGGCGGTACAGGATGACGCTGCCCAAAAGCCAGATGACCGCGAGGGGCCAGATTTCATTGCCCCATTGCCGGTCCAGGCTGGCGACCCCCCCCGGCGCGAGGAACAAGAGAACGCTCACGCCGAGGTTGGATGGGTTCCACAGGTGCCGGCCGCGATAGCGCAGCGCATACTTCGAGGAGATCGACAGCAAGCTGCACAGGACGAAGGGCCACCACAGCGTGGAGCGCAGCAGAATGCCGACGCTGATGCCGGTAATGTAAGCGCTGGCGAGGTGCGGCCAGCGCCCGGTTGCCCAGCGCCCGAGCACGATTTCGAGAGCGATGGCGGAAACAATTGCCGCCGCGGTATGCCGATGGCTTTCGAGAATTCGGTACTGAAAGTCGCCGATCGCCAGGATGCAGGTGATGAGGATCGGCGCGAGAAAGCGCGGATCGATGCGAAAGCGCCAGGCAGCCGGCGTCGGGATTTCGGCGCTGATAGCGGCTCCGTGATGCGATGCAGGACGCGAATCTCAGGCGCTGGAATCGTCTGCGTCTTTCCCGACGGCCAGCGGATTTCCACGCGCTCGACGCGCGCGTCCTTGCCCAGCCCGAAGTGCAGCCGCCGCTGATTTTGCGAGGCATACCCGCTGCCGCCGGAAACTTCCTGGATTCGCGCTTGGCCGTTCCAGTGCAGCGTGACCTGGGCGCCGATGGCGCTGCGATTGCTCTTGGTTCCAACGAGTTCGAATTGAACCCAGTCATTTTCCTTGGCGACGGCGTTCTTGTAAAGCAGCAGCGGCCCTTTTTGATTGGCCAGCACCACGTCGAGCACGCCGCGGTTCCACAGATCGGCGAGCACGACCGCCCGGCCATCGAAGGTGTCCGTGACGCCGACGGCCTGGGCGACGTCGTCGAATTTGCCCCCCCGGTTCAACCAGACACACTTGTGCTCGTAGCCGGCCAGGCTGCGGCCCTTCATGTTGGGCCAGTTGGCGGCATCGCTGATGATCGCAGTGTTGGCGCCGGCAATACGGGAATATTCGTACCAATAGCCGGCCTGGCGATCCGCCGACACGTAGCCCCTGGTCAGGATCAGATCGAGCCGGCCATCGTTGTTCAAATCGCCGAACTGCGCCCCCCAGCTCCAGCCGCCGTGCTCCACGCCGAGCTCCGCGGCGAGATTGGTGTAACGCAACTCGTCTTTGGCGCGTTTGGATTCGGGGACCCACAGGTTGTTGCCTTGCAATAACTTTCCATCCGGCTCGGTGATGTTGCTGACATAGAGGCAAAAGCGGCCGCGATTGAAAACATCGCCGAAGCTGACGCTCATGCCGCTCTTGGATTTTTCGCCGACGCCGGTCTGCCTGCCGATCTCGACGAACGCCTTGCCGGCCTGGTTGGCGTAGAATTCGTTGACGCCATAATCGTTGGCGAGAACGAGATCGGGATAGCCCGTGCCGCGCAGGTCGGTCGCCGCGGCGGCGAGGGTCCAGCGCTTACTGTGGATGCCGGCTTTCTCGGTCACATCTTCGAAGGTGCCGTCGCCTTTATTTCGCAAGAGATATTTGCGGCCGCCGTTGTTGGCGTACTGAAAGCTCTCGGGCATGATGCGCGTGGTCTTGAGGTTGCAAAGATCGATCTCGTCGGACCAATACCCGGCGATGAACAGATCGAGCAAGCCGTCGCCGTCGAAATCGAGCCAGATGGCGCTGCCGGCGTTAACCCACGCGGGCAGGTTGGCTTTTTCAGTGACGCGCGTAAATCCCCTGCCCTGATCGTTGTGGTAGAGATCGACCTTGCCCCAGCGGTAGATCAGTAAATCTTCGTAGCCATCATTGTCGTAATCGCCCCAGACGGCTCCCATGCAGACGCCGTCGCCGGGACGATTAAGGTCGGCAATGCCGAGCTTGTCGGCGACATCCTCGAACGTGCCGTCGCCTTTATTGCGGTAGAGAGCGTTCTTGCTGCCGACGGCGCTGTTGACGACGTAGAGGTCCGCCCAGCCGTCGCGGTCGAAATCGACCACCGACACCGACGCCCCCATGGCGGCAACGATCGGCATGATGTGATTGAGCTTCGCATCAAGCGTCGGCGCTTGATGGACGAAATCGATGCCGCACTTCTTAGCGGATTCTTCGACAAAGAAGCCGTAGCGAGTCAAGGCGGCTTCGCGCTGTGGCTTCTCGTCAGCGCCGGGCTGCGGGCGCAGGACGAAGACGCTGCCGAGCAAGCCGGTGAAGAGGAGCAAGAAGCTCAGCTGTTTGCCGACGCCGTTCACCAATTTACCTCCGGAGCCCGCGAGCAAAATCAGCGCCGGTCACGTAGCGCGTGTGGTACGTCCGCCAATCGCGCGGAAAGCGGCGATAGACCGGGTCTTCCTGCAGTAGGCCCGGCGGCCGCAGGTCCACATTCACGCCGTGGGCCGGCAGCGGCAGGACGGTGTTGCCGAAGCGTGTGTTGAGATCGCCGTCGCGGGTCCAGCCGTCGCACTCCCAGATGAAATCGCGTTTCCATCCTGCCGGCGGATCGGCCGGCGCCGGGAAACGCAGGGCGATCTCGTCCCCCGCGTTCATGATGACGTAGCGATCATCAACCTTGGCCAGCAATTCGCGAACATCGCCGAAACGCGTGTAGTAGCCGGCGAGATCGCGCCACGTTTGGCTGCCGTGAATCACTTTATCATAATGCGGGACCTCGGGGGAACTCGCGTTTTTTTGCATCATCTCCAGAATGCCGCGATAGCGCAATTCCGCGGCCGACGGTTCGGGCCGATGCAAGCGGGCGACTTTCGGATCGAGCTCGACGGCATAGCCCAGGAAGTCCCAGTAGATTTCCATGTTGGTGCGCAGACGAAACCGCCGGCACACGCCGTTGCCGGCCTTGCCGTCAATGCCGTCGAGGCGGATGAGCATGGTTTTATCCTTGCCGGCGGGGAAGCCAAGAGCGGGGAGGGCGACGCGCCAGCCGCCCTTGCCGTCGGGCACTTCGAGCGAAAGCGGGCGCGGCGCATCATGCTTGCCCTGGGCAAGGGCGACGTTGATCGAGCTGTTGGTGGGATGCAGCCAGCCCCGGGCGATCAGACAGACGGGGCCGGTGGCCGGCGCACAGCGCCGAGATCGAGTTCGACCCAGTGATCCTGGGTCACTCCCTGGAATCGGCCTCGGCCGGCGCGGTCGAGATATTTGCCGTCGATTGCCCGCACCTCGTCGGTGGCGTCGTTGCCAAGATGGTCCCAGGCGCGGGCGACGGGCCTGGCCGGCGTGGTCACGATCCAGCGCGGCGGCGTCGGCGTCAGGTAGAATCTCTCATCTACATGAATTTCCGTGTCCGGCGGATGATCGACGACGATCAGCGCCAGCTGGTCGAAATAATCCGCCTCCCAGAGATTGGCGTGCACGCGCACATCGTAATTACCGTCGCGCGGCCGCAGGTGTTCGCCGCGGATTTTCAGCCATTCGCTGGTCTGCGGGAACGCGCCGATATTTTGGCCGTTCACGTACATGCCCAGCGGGGTGCCCCACATGAAATCGCCGACGAAACGCATGCCGGCGCCGTCGAAGGTGAACAGAAACGGGCACGACCCCGACAAGCGCTGCGCCGCCGTGATGATGCGGTCGGATGGCGCCTCGAATTCCCATTGGGCGACGCCATTGGGCCAAACGATGCGCACCACGTCGGCGGCGTTCTCTTCGCCCAGGCCGAAATGCAAAACCGGGGCGTTGATCACCTGCTTTTGCACAAGCGCGCCGGCGCGCACCTCGACTTCGCCGCCGATGGCGAACGAATTGATGCGCTCATCCCCGGCCTTGGGATTGGCAAGCGGGCGAACCGTCTGCCAGCGATACGGTTTCTTGCCCTGGTTCAGCGCTTGCACAGGCCGCCGCTCGGCCGACAAGCCCACGAGATCGAGCCGGCCATCGCCGTCGAGATCGAGCACGGCTGACACTTGCATCGGGACGGCGTTCGGTAGCCGGGCGAAATTCCCGGCATCATCCGCCAGAAAAACATGGGCTTCCCGCGGGCCGGCGACAATCAGGTCCAGGGCGCCATTGTTATCCAAATCCTCTGCAAATAGGGCGGCCTCGGCAGGTTGGAGGTCTGGCGCGGCGGGCAAACGAGCCAGCTCGGCGACCTGCCAGGAGTGCCGCTGGTCTTGATCCGAAAAGCGCACCGAGGCGCCGTCGGCACGCAATGTCACCAGGTCCAGGACGCCGTCGCTGTTTACATCAGCGGCGACCAAGGCGATGAACGTGCCCAGGTTGTCGGGCAACGGCCAGGGCGTAAACTGGCCGGCGCGATCGTTGGCGAAGACGTGCAGCTTCCCGGCAGCGTCGAGCATGGCCGCGTCGGCCGCGCCGTCGTTGTCGAGATCGGCCCAGACAAAGGCACGCACACCCTGCACGGCGCCGAAGATTTCGACCGGCTTGAAGGTGCCGTCGCGGTTGTTGCGCAGCAGCAACGGCGGCCCGGCCCGGCGGGCGGCGATCATGTCCAGATCGCCGTCCATCTCGATGTCGGCGGCCCACGCGCCGTAGTAGTCGCCGTTCAGGATGTTTGCCGGGAGGCCGGTTTTTCCGGTCACGTCGTCAAAGACGCCGTCGGCGCGCTGCTGCCAGAAGCGCAAGCCGCCGGCGCCGGCGAGCAGCAGATCGGCACGAAAATCATTATCCCAGTCCATGACGAGGACGCCGGCCGCACTTGGCGCGACGGCTTTCGTGCCGCCGGGAAATAGCCAGCGCGGCTTCTCGGCGTCGGCACGGCGAACGTCGCGGTTATTGGCCAGCAGCAGCGCCGGCTTGAAGACGTTGTCTGGCCGAAGCTCAAGGCCCCCCTCGGTGGCGCCGCGGATCAGGGCGGTGCGCTGGTCCTCGCTGATGAGCCAAATCGCACGAAGCAGGTTCCAGCGCGACTCATTCGGGCCGGCTGCAGTCAGTGGTTTGACGTCGAAGGCGAGATCGCGGTCGGGTAGCGCCGGCGCCGGCAGGGATGGTTGCAGACGCAGGAATGCGCGGACCGGTGCTCCGACGATGCCGGGCCGGGGACGGATCGCCAGGCTGTCGCGCGTGTAACCTCGTTCCGCCTTGAGCACATTGCCGAGGGTCAGCAACAAGGGCGCGACTTCGCCCGGATTTTTGTCCGCGGCATCGCTGAGTTCCCCGAGCGTCTGGCGGGACAGCGGCGTCCACGCGGGCGCCAATCGGCCCAGGCGATCCAGCGTGTCCTTGAAAGCGGCCCGGTCCTTACTCCGGTGCGCGGCGCCGCGCGCTGCATCAGTGCGGGCAGATTGTTCGGCTGCACCTTCAGGATCTGCTCCATCAGGCGTTGATACTCGGCGTCGGCGTCGGGCGCACCTTCCTTGCTTACCGCATCGGCGAGGGCATAAATCGAAGGCAGATCGCGCGGCTGTTTTTCGACCGCTCGGCGAAAATGGGCGGCGGCTTGCGGGAGCTTGCCCTGCTTTTCCGCCAAGAAACCCAGCAAGGCCTCGATGGCGCCGCTATCAGGCGCGAGCGCGTGCGCCCGCGCGAGTTCCGCCGCGGCCTGCTCGAGATTGTTTTTGCGCAGATCCAGCAGCCCCAGATTGGCCCAGCCCGCTGGCTCCCCGGGAATCAATTCGACCGCCCGCCCCAGGTTCTTGCGGGCAAGGTCCTCGCGCCCCGCTTCCAGGGCCGCCACGCCGACCTGGAACGAACGCTGAGTTTCCTGATATGATGGCGAGCCGCGTTCAGGCAGTGCTCCGGAAGGACGCCAAAGCAAATACGCGGCAAACCCGGCTACAGCCAGAAAAGAGACGGTCACCAGCATGCGACGAATTCGGATGGAGTTTGTCATGCGCTGATCGCGAACACCTGGAAACGGGGAATCGGTGCGGTCGATCTGGATATGATAGGATCACACGCACAACCAGGCTTCGCCACGGGAGTCCGCACGTTCATGAACCAGGCTGTGCCCCTGTCGCGCGTTATTGATTTGACCGATCACGGCGGCAATCGCATCTACAACATGAGCGCCGAGGAGGTTCGCCTCGCCATCACTGGCGGCGCTGCGGATGTTGTCGGCCGCATCGACGGTGAATTCGCGCTTGTCGGCCAGCGCGGCAAGAGCGTTTTCCTGGCCCGCACCATCGGCCGGCTCATGCGCTACTTTATCGCCAAATTCCACGATGGGCCGATCTTGATCGTCGCTGATCGGATTGATGCGATTCGCCGCTGCTTGGTCGAGTTGGGCCTGGAGCATCAATTCCATCCATCCTACACGCGCATGGTGCCGGCTCACCACGTCGTGCGGATCGAATTGGTCGGTTGCCCCGATCCCAATCCCAGCAGCGATCGATTCTTCACGCCGCCGCGCAATGCATTGGCGGCGGACGTGCCCACGATCGGTGTTTGCTACATCACGGCCGTATATCGTGAAATCGTCCGATGGCTGGAGCGCGTGCCGCCGCGCGAACCGATCGGAGTTTGCTTTTCCGGCGGCATTGACAGCGGCGCCATTCTTCTGCTCACCTATCATGCGCTGTTGCAACGCGGCGATAGCCCCGCCCGGCTCAAGGCGTTCACGCTGGCGGTGGACCGCGGCGGCGCCGATCTTGAGCAGGCACGTTCCTTTCTGCGCCGACTCGACCTGGAGCTGTTTCTCGAATCCATCGACGTCCCCGCCGGCGAGGTGCGCATTGAAGAGGCGATCGCCGTCATCGAGGATTACAAGCCGCTCGACGTGCAGTCGGCAGCCATGGCGCTGGCGCTCTGCCGCGGTATTCGCCGGCGCTATCCCGACTGGAAGTATCTGCTCGACGGCGACGGCGGCGATGAGAATCTCAAGGATTATCCGATCGAGGACAATCCGGAGCTGACCATCCGCAGCGTCTTGAATAATCCGCTGCTCTATCAGGAGGGATGGGGCGTCAACGCCATCAAGCATTCGCTGACCTATTCGGGCGGCCAGAGTCGCGGTTACGCCCGGACCTATGCGCCTTTGGCGTTGACGAGGTTCATCGGCCTGAGCCCGTTCGTGTGCCCGGCGGTGATTGCCGTGGCCGAGGCGATTCCATTCGTTGAGTTGACTGGCTGGGAGCGGCAGCGGTTGTACGACTTGAAGGGGCAGGTAGTGGCCGCCGGGATCAAGGCGTTGACGGGGCTGGACATGCCGATCTTTCCCAAACGCAGATTCCAGCACGGAGCGACCGATCACTCAACCGGCTTGTTTCCAGCCACGCCGGCGGCGTATCGCGAGATTTTCCAGAGGCACTTTGATGCGAGTCATGAGCACTGAGTACTCGAGACCGGGTTCGGACGATTGGATTGTCGCGCGCCGACCCGCCCGCAATATCGTTTCACCCGATCGGCCCTACGCTTTCCTGGCGGAAACCGAGCCCGCGGCCGACGGCGGCCTGGTAAGCGTTGCGACGGTGTTCTTGACGAATCGTGAATGTCCCTATCGCTGTCTGATGTGCGATCTGTGGAAGAACACGCTGCAAACGCGAATCGCTCCGGGCAAGATACCGGCGCAGATTCGCTGGGCCCTCGCGCAACTGCCGCCGGCCCGGCATCTCAAGCTTTACAACGCCGGCAACTTTTTCGACCCGCAGGCCATCCCGCCCGAAGATTACGCGGTGATCGCTGAGCTGGCGGCGCCCTTCGAACGCGTGATCGTCGAATGCCATCCGCGGTTGATCGGCCGGCGCTTGACGGAGTTTCACCGGCTGCTGGCGGCGGACCTGGAAGTCGCCCTCGGCCTGGAGACGGTCCATCCGGAAGTACTGCCACGGCTCAACAAGAAGATGACACTGGACGATTTTGCACGGGCCGTCACGGCCCTGCACGGTCAGGGAGTTCTGGTGCGCTCGTTCATCCTGGTTCGGCCGCCATTTCTGACGGATGAGGAAGGCCTGGCATGGGCGAAGCGATCGCTGGACTACGCATTTTCTCTGAACGTGGAATGCTGTAGTCTCATTCCGACCCGCGCCGGCAACGGCGCCATGGATGAGCTCGAGCGCGCCGAATTGTTCGCGCCGCCGTCGCTGGACGCCCTTGAGCAAGCACTGGAGTACGGCCTGTCGCTCCGGGCGGGCCGCGTGTTTCTCGATTTGTGGGATATCGAGCGCGCCGTGCCGGAAGCGCCGAATCGAGCCGAACGTCTCGCCCGGCTGGAGCGCATGAACCTGACGCAGCGCATCGAGCCGATGGAGGCGGAGTCATGACCCGAATCGATTGCGACATCGCCGTCATTGGCGCCGGCTTCGGCGGCACGCTGCTGGCCATCATCGCCCGCCGGCTTGGCTTGTCGGCGGCGCTCCTGGAGCGCGGCGCCCATCCGCGCTTCGCCATCGGTGAATCGTCAACACCGCTGGCCGACTTCAAGCTCGCGGCGCTTGCCGATCGTTTCGGCCTCGATTGGCTGCGGCCGTTCGCCAAGTATGGCACGTGGAAACCAGCCTATCCCAACCTTCGCTGCGGGCTGAAGCGCGGCTTCAGCTTCTTTCGCCATGTCGCCGGCGAAGACTACAGGCCGAATGAGGCCAACGATAATGCACTGCTGGTCGCCGCGAGTCCCGACGACGCTCACGGCGACACGCATTGGCTGCGCGCCGACTTCGATGCACATCTGATTGAGCGCGCCGTGGAGGCCGGCGTCGCTTACCTGGACCACTTCGAACTGAGCGCGATTCGCCAGGACATTGGCTGGCGGCTTCAAGGAATGCGACACGACGAACCGGTCCACGTCAATACGGAATTCGTGATCGACGCCACCGGGGACGGGCGGGTGCTGGGCGGAGCGCTCGGTTTGGAGTCGGTCCCTGCTGCAACCTTGCGCACTCGATCGCGCGCCTTGTTCAGCCATTTCGAGGGCGTGGCACGCTGGCACGATGTCTTGCGAGAAGTGCACGGCGCCGGAGCCACGGCCGGGCATCCCTTCCCGTGCGACGCCGCCGCGCAGCACCAAATCATCGACGGCGGCTGGATGTGGGTATTGCGTTTCGATGACGGCATCACCAGCGCCGGCTTCTCGCTCGATCCGGAGGTTCATCCGCTGCACGGCGACGAAACACCCGACGTAGAATGGCGCCGGCATGTGAGCGCTTACCCGTCCTTGGCGCGGCAGTTCGCGAGCGCGCAGCCCGTTAGGCCCGTCGTGCGCACTGGCCGGCTGCAGCGCCGCTTCACGCAGGCCGCGGGCGCTGACTGGGCGTTATTGCCGCACGCCGCCGGGTTTCTCGACGCCTGGCTCAGTCCGGGCATCGCCCAAACGCTCTACGGGGTGGAGCGGCTGGGCCACATAATGGCCGAGGAATGGCGCGCGCCATGCCGCGCCAAACGGCTCACGGGGTATAGTCAGACCGTGCTGCGTGAGTTTGAATGGATGGACGAAATCACTGCGCCTGCTTTTCTTGCAATGATCGCTTTGGGGTGATGACATCCGTTGCCATGATTTATTTCATTGCCGCCGTTTTCTGCGAGGAACGCGAACGCGCCGGGCAGGCGCCTTGCGATGCAGCGTTCCTTCTGGCTGACGATGCGAGATATCGACAGCTCGCAGCCGGACTATGCCGAGAAGCGCTTGCGGTGCATTCGGAAGACGCGCCGGCGTTCGCCGTCAAACTGCGCGGCGCACTGGCTTCTTTTAACCGATGCAGCCTTGGCGATCCCGCACGGCGCAACATGTACCCTTACGTCCCAAGCAGTTCGGCCTGATCTGATGGGGAAGCCCGGCCGTGAGAGCGGCGTCACTCCACGCCGGCCGATCACTCGGCCTTGGCCACCACTGTCTCAAGGATGTGCTGCTCGCGCATTTGCAATAACCGGCCTTCCCAGGTAAGAACAATCCGAAAAAGACCGACGACGGCCGCGCATTCGAGAATCGTCAGCAACAGCGCGATCGGCAAGCCCCACGACCTATCGAGCGCCTCGAGCGCCGCTTCGATCCCCCACGGCGCCAGCACCGGCGTCAGAGCGATCGGCATCGTGAAGAAAAAAACCAGGTGCAGAAGCATCGGCACCATCTTCGGCGTGAGCGGCTTGAGCGACCCCGACGCGACTGGCATCGGCGCCAGGATCGACAGCAAGTTGGCGGGCATGCAGTATATCAAGAACATCGTCACGAACTGAAACGGCAGCGCCAGCATATGGTCGAACCGCATCGGCATGACGATGGCGGCTAGGGCGACGGTCGGAACGGCCAGACCAAAAACGAGCGGTACAAGGGCGAGGTTCTTGCCGAGCAAGACCTCGCGGCGCGGCGCCGGGCTCAGCACGAAAATGCGAAAGCCGCTGCGGTCGTAGCCGAATTGATTGCCGGCAAGCCCGCTGAACGTGAACAGGATCGTCGCCATCACCCCGAAGCCCAGTGCGGGCCGAGCCGCCTCTGGCAAGACCTTGCCGTGGAAAAACATGCCGACAAGAACGGCGACGATAATGATCGGCGAGATCAGCAGCATCTTCACTTCGGGAGCGCGTGACAGGGAGCGAAACCCGCTCAGGGCGATCACGGCGGCCTGTTCCGACAGCCACGGGATTGTTTTCTCGAGAAACGTCGGCGCACCGGCGGGTACGGGCGAAACAACGGAAGGCTTGGCGGGGGCTTGTGGAGCCGGCGTGGGATTTTTGCTCGCGCCGGTGAAGGTTCCGGTGTACATCCGCAGCGTTGTTCGGTAGCCGCGCCACAAGCTCGCGGTCCCGATCAAGGTGTAGCCCACGACCGCCAGCAAGCCGGGAAATGGGTTGCCTTCCATCGCCGCCGCCGCGCCCCAGGGCAGCCAGCCCAAGGGCACGGCCATGTTGACGATCCAGGCGGTGTTCCGCCACGATTGCGACGTTTCCGTGGCGCGCTCCTCCCGCTCACGCTGAAATTCGGCACGCTGCTTTTGATACTCCTCCGCTGTGATTTCGTTGGCTTGCAAGGCGCGGCTGAGGTCGGCGAGCTTGGCCGTCTCTTCCTTGTGTTGCGTGTCATACGAGTGCCAGGGCGCAAACAGGTTCACCAGATTGGGGCCCTGAAAAAGCAGGATAAAAACCAACGACACGATGACGACGATGGTGCGGCGGCGACGCTTATTGACCATCAGAGACGCCAGCCAGCCCTGGAACTGGTACGTCAACGCTGTCACCATGAACAGAAAGGCGAGCGCGGCCGGCAATTGCAGGGCGAGCAGCGGCCCCTTGCCCAGCGTCAGCCCCAGCGACATCCCAAGCATCGCCGGCACGAACAGCAGCATCGTCAAGCACACCAGCGAGCTCAGGTAGTTGAGCGTAAATACTCCCGAAAGCGACACCGGTAAATGGAGAAACCGATCCAGCGATAACGCCTCCGAGCGCTGCAACTCCGTGACCAGTCCCAGGCTCCAGTTGAATAGAAATGAAACCACCAACCCGTCCCATACCAGCAGCACCACCAGCGGCGACGCTTCAGGCAGCAGGAAAAAGCCGGCCAAAAACGAAAGGATCAACAGCCCGAACGCGCCGAGCACCGCGCCGACCGCGAGGACCGCCAGCAAGATTTGGCTGAAAATCCCGCCTTTCGTCAGTTGGTTGGCGAAAAGCCGCCAGCGCAGCCAGACGAAGGCGAAAAAATGCGGAGCGTTCACGCCGTCCCCTCCTCAAGCCAGCGCAGCTTGTGGGCCGGCTCCGCATCGGCCCCCGCTTTCTCCAGAAAGCGCGCCTCCAATGTGCTGCCTTGCCGTATTTCGTCGAGCGAGGCCTGCTCGACCAGCTTCCCCTTGACAATGATGCCGACGTGCGTGCACAACTTTTCGACAATTTCCAGCACGTGCGAGGTGAGGAACACTGTCGAGCCACGCGTGACAAAGCCCCCCAGCAAATCGCGGATGACGCGCGACGTCAGCGCATCGACCCCTTCGAACGGCTCATCAAGAAACAGCAAATCGGGGTTTGGCAACAGCGCCGCCGCCAACGCCAGCTTCTTCTTCATGCCGTGCGAGTATTCCATCGTGAATTTCTTCTCATCCTGCTCCAGCCCCAAGAGCGGCAACAGCTCGTCAATGCGGCTGCGAATCGTGTCGCGCGGCACAAGGTACATTCGCCCGACAAACGTGAGATACTCGCGGGCGGTGAGATTTTCGAAGAGGGCCAGGTCTTCCGGGATGACGCCGACCCGGGCCTTGGCTTCGAGGGCCTCGCGCGGCAGGCTCATGTTCTTGCCGAGCACGTGCATCTCGCCCGCCGATGGGGCGAGCAGGCCAGTAAGCATCTTGATCGTGGTCGATTTGCCCGCGCCGTTGGGCCCCAGAAAGCCATAAAAGGTTCCCGCTTCGACCTTCAAATCGATGCCGGCAACCGCGCAAAAATCATCGAAGTAGCGCGTGAGTTGGCGAGTTTCAATGGCGAGGGTCATGCGCTGCTTCCCTTGGCTTCGTGGCAGGGCCGCGGTTCATTCTATGAAAGGCGACTCTGGCCGCAGGTGCTTATCTTTGAAGCGTCCGCAGCGTGCAATGACTTCAGACCGGTTAAATCATTGGCGATTGGCATGTTGCGCCGATGCATTGCATGCATACACCGAAAATGTTGTGAAGAGCCCGGCAATCTGATAACCTGCTATGGCAAGCAATTGCCCGCCGCAGATCGGCGCCAAAATCCAAGGGGAGTCAATTCCCCTGGCTGATCGTCGTTGCCGCTTTTGCGGTCGTGTTCACCTGCGTCGCCGTCCCACTCGTTGTCGCGGCGGTTTTCCTGTTTCGATAGGCGCTTCAGTTCGTAATCGACTTGACGCCGGTGGTGGTGATTTCGCCGGTTTTGCGGTTGTAGAGCACCTTGGCGGAGCGGACGTCGCTTCCCGTCGGCCTGCCGGTTGTTGCGTCGAGTTTGTACAACTGAACCAATTTGCCCTGGGAGCATTCCATGGTGACCATGTCGGCGTTTTCATCGTACTTCAGCACATCGCAGTAGCCGGTGTAGGTGTCGGTGCGGAAATAGACGTTTTGCCTGGCGATCATGATTTGGGTGGTGCGATCGCCGTGCTCTTCGCCGCGGACGACGAGGTTTTCGCTGCGGAGATAAAGGCCGTCCTTGGGGGGATGATCGGGGTCCATTTTGTCGGTGATGTGGATCGTCGGGAAATGGAAGACCTCGACGAATGTGCCGGCGTCGGCCCAGAAGGTGGCTTTCTTGATCTTCTCGTCGGTGCAATAGAACATGTGCGCCGGGAAGCGGACGTCGGTCAGCGTCCATTGGCCCTTGCCATCGGCGTTGGATTTGCTCTTGGGCTGGGCGCCGGGCTGCGGCGAGCCAAACGTCGGCTCATCGGTCCCCTGCGAGAGCTGTCGGCATCGGCCTGGGCCGGTGATGTCGGTACGGCCGTCCTCGTGGTGGTCGAGCAGGTGGCCTTCAATCATGTTCTGCTGCACGAGCACGGGCGGCCTCGCCTTCTCGTCCACCTTGATGTCGTCGATGAAAACATTTTGATAGCAGATGATGCGATCGATCTTGGCGTCCTTTTTGCCGTCCGGGCCCGGCTTCTGCCCATCTTTGAAGGACACGAAGCGGTCCAGGCAGGTGGTGAGGTGCTCGCAGAGCATTTTCGAGCGGCTGCCTTGCTGGAGGGCCTGGACAGCACCGTGGAAGTCAGCGTTCTTGCCGTCGAAGTTCATACGTTTTTTGAAGTAAACGGTGATGCGCGGGCTGGGCTGATCCTTGTTCTTATCCTTGGCGATGTCGGAGCCGTCGAGATTTTTGTTGGTGGGCATTTGCATGGCGCCATCGCCCTCGACATCGGCCTTGTTGTCGGCCTGATCGAGGGTGACGATGGGGCCCCAGAGAACCAGATCGTTCAGTTCGACGCGGGCCCGGGCCTTGGAATCGCCGTGGACGACCAGGGTGTGTCCTTTGTCGGCGTTGTTTTTGACGGTGAGGATTTGGCCGGTGATGTCGATGCGTTTTTCGCCGGCTTTTTCGCCGGGCTGGAAGACATAGACGTTTCCTTTGGCGAGGAGTCCCTCGACCTGTTTTTTGCCGCCGACGGTGGAGACGTGGACGGAGATTTTCTTGCCGGTCAGCTCGATGGGCGGATCCTTTTTCTCTGGTTCGGGGGCCTTGTTGACGATGGCTGGCGGGATCGCCGGCGACAGGTCCGGGGCCGACGGCGAGGCCCTGAACGGTATTGGCCGGCGGCAGCACCGGGGCAAGATCGACGCGATTCACCTCCGGCAGAAAGGTCATGATCAATTCATCCGCCTGGCGCACAATGAAATCCGGCGCGAAGGCCCGCACGTGCCGCTCGGCAATCAGTTTGCGCACCTCCTGCTTGTTGTTCCCCATCGCCTGCGTCTTCTTGGACGACTCGCTCGGCGCCAGCATCCACACCGTGATCTTGTCGGCATGCAATTGCTGTTTTTGCAAATCATCAATGAAGGACGCGTCTTTCTCGACGGTCATGAGATCGAAAACTTCGTTGCCTTCCCTGGCCTTGACGACGGTGAGCGTGTCGGCCCAGAGGATATGGGTGGGGCGGCTTTCTTTGTCGGGGTTCTTCTCGTCGAGCAGGTCGATCTGCCCGGGGCCCCAGGCCTTGGATTCCTGCCCTTCGCCGGCGCGGTTGGCGGCCTGGATGTGCAACTCCTTGCAGACCATCTTGTGCCCATCCTTGACCGAGCGCAATGGATCGCCCTTGAGGATGGTCTTGGGCCCCTTGACGGCGTCGCCGGCATAGTAATGGAATTCGTTGCCGTACGCGGCCAGGCGTTCAGTGTCGAGAGCGAGAACGACTTCGTCTAGGCCGCGTTTGAAGGCCTTGGCCGACTCGATCTCCTTGTCGCCGCCGCCGGCGACGGCTGGAGCGTTGTCGTCGGGTTGGGCCTTCTTGCGGAATTGCAACTCGAGACGATCGCAGATAAGTTGATCGAAGGTGGCCCTGCCGTCCACGGTTTGGCGGCGCTCGACGTGCACCTGATTGGGGGCCAGATCATCGGCGGGCTTGCCCGCATTTTCCTTGGCCGCCGGCCTCTCGAACCAGGCGAATTCCTTGGTCAAATCATAGAGGAACATGCCGCCGGTATGAATGCGGATGTGAGCCTTGGGAGCGTCGGCGCTCGGCTGTGCATTCTTCTTGTTGGGCGGCCCCCCGAGGAAACCGGAGCTGCCGTCGGTCCAGAAATCCATCTCGACGTCCGAGCGCAGGATGATCTTTTCGACGTTGTTGCTGTCGGAATGGCCGGCCGCGAGGGAATCCTTGACCTTCGGATGATTGGGGTTGGTATCCTTGGCGAGCAGCATCTCCATGCCCTTGCCGCGCACGACGGTGGCCGGCTTGGTCTGATAATCGGTGAGGCAGACGATGCCGTCGGTCCAGATCAGATCGCGGCGTTCCTCGTAGAACAGGGGGGCATTGGTGACGAAGATGTCGAGGTCATCCTCCTTTTGAGGGGTGCTGCGGTTGTTGGTGATGTTGATCTGCCGGCCCTTGAGCTCGACGGCGATGACCTTTCGGCCGTTGAGCTCGCTGAAGTTGCCGATGGGCCGGTCGAGGGTGAGATAGGCGACATCGCAGCGCAGGGTGCTGATTTCGGGGAAGTTACCGGGCAGCTTTCGTTTGTGATAGATCGCGGCGCTGAACGGCGCCAGCTTGACGCGGCCATCGGTTTCGATGTTGAATTCGCCGGCAGCGAAAGCGGCCCCACGGTCGGGCAGCCAAAGACGCAATGGATGCTGCAGCTCCTTGCAGCCGGCGCCGAAGGACTGGGTGAGCCGCCGATCAACTTCTGTACCACTTTCGGGGTCGGTCGGGCCGGGAATGTACGGCTTGGGAAGATAGTCAATTGGCAGCGGCGACAAGGCGTCGATGTTGCCCAGGAACAGCGCGTAGATTGCGTAGCCCGTTACGTGCACGGCGAAGAAGATGATCAGCATCACAATTCGCTTGAGGTTCCACACAGTTGGGCCCCTTTGCCAACGCGCCCGCCCGCCTCAAGAGGCGGGGCCAAGTCACTGGTTCCGATAGCGTGCCACGATGCCTTCCCAGCGCCCCTGAGCACGCAAGATCCACTCGACCACTTCGCGGACGGCGCCGCGCCCGCCGCGGGACGTCGTCACGAAATCCGCTTCTTCCTTCGCTTCCAGGCTAGCATCCGCCACCGCTGCCGCCAACCCGCACACCCGCATCATGGGCACATCAAGGATGTCATCGCCGACCGCACAGACCTGGTCCGCGGTCAAGTGCAGCGATTCGAGCATCTGCACCAGGGCGGCATGCTTGTCCTCGGCCCCCTGGATTACCGTCGCCATGCCGAGTTCCCTGGCGCGCCGCTCGACGATGGGCGACTGCCTGCCGGTGATGACGCCGGCCTTCTTGCATTCCCGCGTCCACAACTTCAGGCCCGAGCCGTCGCGCACGTGAAACGCCTTGAGCTCCGCCCCGGCATCGCTGTAGATGATCCGCCCATCGGTCAGCACGCCATCCACATCGAGCACGAGCAGCTCGATGCGAGCACAGCGCTGAGGCAGGGACTCATCGGCCATGCGGTCCTCCGTTTACCGCTTGCGGTTTGGCGCTCGCAGTAAAGCGCCGATTCGCTCGGCGCTTTACTGCGAGCGCTAAACCGCAAGCGGCATTCATCCCGCCGCTCGCAGGTGGCTTTCCGCCTCCTCGCGCGACACCAGACCGATCAGATCGGTGATGTCGATCAAGCCGACCGGCTTGCTGGCGGCATCGACGACCGGCAGCTCGCTGATCTTGCGGTTGCGCAGGATGTCCACCGCCTCCGTCAAGCGCGTGCCGATCGGGACCATGAGCGGCCTGGGCGTCATCACGTCGCGGATGGGACAATCGAAGGCGGTGTCGCGATGCTGCTCGAAAAGGCGGGCCAGATCGCTGTCGGTGAACAACCCGACCAGCTTGCCGTCGTCGTCGGTCAGCATCACCGCGCCGGTGCGCCGGCCCAGGCGTTTCTCATGGGCGAACACCTCGCGCACGGTCTGGCCGCAATGCGATAGCCGCACGTCATTGCCGTGCCGCATGACGGCTTCGACGCGCAGGAGCTTTCGCCCCAGGCTGCCGGCCGGATGGAAGCGGGCGAAGTCCTCGTGGGTGAATTCGCGCATGCGCATCAAGACGAAGGCAAGGGCGTCGCCGATGGCAATCATCGCGGTGGTGCTGGTGCTGGGAGCAAGACCGAGCGGGCAGACCTCCTCGAGCGGGCCCAGAATCAGAGCGACGTCGGCATTCTTGGCCAGCGTGCTCTGGGCGCTGCCGGTCAGGGCGATCAAGCCGAGGGCGAACTCGCGCAGGGACGGCAGAACCTTGACGAGTTCCTCCGTTTCGCCGCTCTGGGACAAGGCGAGCACGACGTCGTCCTGATGGACCATGCCGAGATCGCCATGAACGGCGCGGGTGGCGTCGAGGCAGTAAGCGCGGGTGCCGGTCGAGTTGAGCGTGCCGGCGATTTTCTGGCCGACGTCCGCCGACTTGCCCGTGCCGGTGATGCAAATGCGTCCCGGGCAGCGGTGAATCAAATCGACCGCTTGCAGGAATGAATCGTTGAGCCGATCGGCGACGGTCAACAGCGCCGCCGCCTCACCGCGCACGATGCGGCGCGCATAGGCGAGGCGATCGTCGATGGCGTGAAATTGCAGCGTCATGGCAGCATCCTTGCCGCGGTTTGGCATCCTGAGCGCTATCCGTCGTTTATAACGACCCGCACAGGAAATGCAACGGCAGGGCGGTTTCGCCCTTCTTCATCAATCGGCAAACGGGGGCTGAATGGTCAATTTTCACGCAAAAACAACAAAATAGGCGAATTGGTGTGAAGCTGGGAAGAGCTTGCGGGCACCGTTATTCGCCCGTCAGCTCCAAGGTGTATTCCTTTTTGCCCGCTTGCACATTCGTAATGAGGGGACTATCGGCCAAATTCGCATAGCGCTTGGGAGGCCGTTCGCCGAGCGACTCACGGTATTTGATCCATTGGAGCTGGGCGGTTTCCTTCTTGAGTTCCGCTGGATAAGGTGCTTCCCGCACGAGCACGCGGTTTTCGCAGGCGCACGCGCCCGGCTGCTTATTGCAGGTTAGCTTAAATTGCCCCTGTTGGTTGGTGATGCCCTTGGCGATGTATTGCACGCCGCAGTTGACGACGGGCACGAAGTGGACCTCGACATTGTTCAGAGGCTTGCCGTCCAGCAGAACGAGACCTTCGACTTCAACGATGGGTGGGGGCGACGGAAGCGACTTTCCGCACCCCGCCTGGAGGAGGGCGAAGAGCATCGCAAGGAGGAATGCTGCGCACGGTTTTCCAACTCGCATCATTTTCGATCCTCGGTGCGCAGGCAGCGTCAATCTTCGAGATTGACGGTTTGATTATCATTGGGGATCGAAAGGCGCTGCCAGTTCACGGTGTTGGCGGTGAACTGATTGGAAAAGTAACGGACCGAGCCGTCGCAAAGCACGAAATTGGCGCCGCCGGCGTGGCCGCTGCCGAAATTCGTCAGGCGCGAGTCAGTGCCAATCGCGGACTCCTGCGAATTGATCGGATAGGCCGTATCGCCCAGGCTATCCTGCCCGGAATTGTAGTTGGTCCATGCCCAGCCGCGGACGCCGGCCAGTTGCGAATCCGTCATGCCTGGGTCCTTGCTGTAACGTTCGCCGGCCAGCAGGGTGTTCGATGTTCCGTCCGTAATCTGGTTGATCGTGACCGAGCTGTTGTAATACATGACGCCGTTCAGGCTGGCGCTGCCGAGCGGCCAGGCGCACGTGCCCGCGTTGGCGAAATAGCTGTTCACGCCAAAATAATAATTCGAATATTGGATCACCGTCTGCGGCACATAGTCAGCGGGACAAATGTACGCGGCAATCACGCTGGCGCCCGGCGACGTCGCGGAGCCGCAATAATAGTACTCGCGCTCATTCAGGTCGATCTCGCTGAACAACGGCACCTGATCCATGTGCGGCAAGATCATCGTGAGCCAGGACCCGAAGCAATTCGGCATCGGGGGCTGCGCACAACCTGGGTTGACGCCCGGCTCGATCGCGCCGCTGATGGAACTGCTGATCGGCGCCATGATTCCGGATGGGAAGTATTTGTTTTCGCCATGGAAGCCGTGCAAGGCCAGGCCGATCTGCTTCAAGTTGTTTTCGCACTGGATGCGTGCGGCGGCATCGCGCACCTTCTGGACCGCCGGCACCAAGAGGGCAATCAATACCGCGATGATGGCGATCACTACCAGCAACTCGATCAATGTAAAGCCATTTCGTTTCATCGGCGCATCTCCTGGATTTACGATCAATCTTCGAGCGTCAGATCAATCGTATTAGGTCCGCCGGCCGTTACTTCGACGATCAACGGGCTATCGGAAGCGCTTGCATAACGGATCGGAATCCAGGCGCTGGGCGCCGGGCCGTCGCCGCGCATATCCCGGGAAGGCGGATACACCACCACGCGATTTTTTCCGATCAGGGCGCCGGGCTTATTGGGGTGGCGGGTCAGCGTGTATTCACCGGCCGCATCCGTCATCCCCGTGGCATAAGGGTGCTGTACCTTGTCGTCGCTGATCGGGTAAAATCGCACGATCATCCCGGCCAAGGGTTCCTGCTGATAGGTCACTTTTCCGTGCACTTCCACAAACTCGTACTTGGGCCCACAACCGAACAATGCCGCCGGCACGAAAACAGCCCAGCAGCTGGCCCATCGCCCACCAAGACTAATTGAGAGCGCTTTCATCGACCGTCTCCCCGCCCGCACGTGTCGAGAATCGCTGAAATAAGACGATGCTTATGCTCGCGCTCAGGGCGTGAACGGACCCGTCGGCACAAGCAAAGTTGGCGATGGAGCCGCCGCTATGAAGACTGCCGAACTGGTTCAAATCATGGGTGGTGATGCCATCAATCGGCTCGGAAGTGTTCATCGTATTGTCTTCCTGGGCATAATTATTTCCCCACGCCCAGCCGCCAAGTGCCATTGAGGAACCCGTGGAGGGAAGACTGTAATGGGCACGCTCGCCGAACATCAATGTGTTGCTTGTGCCGTCGGTGATCTGGTTCATATTGACGGAACTGTTCATCCAAAACAGGCCGTCCAGGTTCATTTGGCTGGCATATTGCGAGGTCGCCGAGGTACCGGAACAGCCGCCATAACTCGTCAAGCCGAAGTACAGGTTGCTGTATTCGACAACATAACCATTCGGAAAGAGGTCGGCGGGGCATATCAGGACCGGCAGCAACGTGGCGCCGGGCGAGTTGGAGCCGTTGCAGTTGGCGCTTTGCGGATTGGTGATGTTGACTACCAGCTGACTGCGCAGATTTTGCTGATCGTAATAGGGAAACAACGCCACGTGCAAGCCATAGGCGTTGCCCGGATCGGGCTCTACCGGCCAACCGTTACTTTCCTGATTCGGAATGTTGATCGCCGAGGGCAAACGCTTGAAATCGCCATGAAATGAGTGGGCGGCCAGGGCGATTTGCTTGAGATTGTTGACGCACTGCGTCCGCGACGCCGCTTCGCGGACCTTTTGCACCGCCGGCACCAGCAGTGCGATCAAAATGGCGATGATGGCGATCACCACCAGCAATTCGATGAGCGTAAAGCCAATGCGGCGTCGGTAGAGGGGATGTCGTTGCATACCTCGCGTCTCCTGCATTTCTGCCTGAGAACTCTCTCACAAGCGCTCATCGCTAACGCTTTATTTTTGTTTATCATTGCACATGTATAAAAGGTTAACGAAAGATGTAACTTTCACAAATGTCGTGTGAATGTTCCCGCCGCTTGGTACAACACAATCCCCCGGTCCTCGCGGGCCGGGAGCTTGGTATCAGGTAGCATTTCAGTTCTAGATGGTCGGCGTGAAGCCGCTGAAGTTCACCGTCAGGTCGCCTTTGAACTTCAAGTTGTCCGAGGCGTTGACGAAGCCATCGTCGTTGAAGTCGAAAGCGGCATTGTAGGTCGAAAGAGCCTGCTTGAACTTCAGGTTGTCCGCGGCGTTGACGACCTCGTCGCCGTTGATGTCGCCGTACAACCGGTAAAACGACTGCGTGGGGCCGCCGATGCCGCTGCCTGCGAGGGTCAATGCCTGCGAATCGGACACCGCGGTGATGGATGCCGGATCCTGGACGGTGATGTCGTAAGCTCCATTGGCGATCGAGCCGCCGGTGACGCTGCTGCCCGAGAAGGAAACGGCCCATTGCGTATTGCCCGACCCGGCCACGGGTGCCCAGCTGAGCGTTGGCACGGTCCCAGTCCAACCGGCAGCGACGGTCATGCTGAACACGTTCGGATCGGTCGGATCGATATTGACCGCCTCGCTGAACGTGTAGACCACGTCGTTGACCATCGACCGCTGCGTGCCGGGGGCAGGCTGCCCGGCGGCGTTGTACAGGGCCGAGATGTCCTGGTTGATAATCACGCTGGTGATGCTCGGCGGGGCCGAGGAAGAAGTCACCTGGATGGTGAGGGTGCCCGTGCTGCCCTGGAAGCCGGTGCCGCCGCTGTAAATGGCGGTGATGAGATCGGAGCCGGCGGGGAGAGCGGTTGTGGTGGCGGAAGTCGCCGAGCCGCCGCTCACGGGGACATTGCTGCTGATCAGAATCTGATCGGGCTGGCCGTAATCGTAGTAGAACGACACGGTGCCGACGTCGCCCGGATTGGAATTGGCGATGGTGGCGGTGAAGTCCACAGCCGTCCCCTGCGTGATCGGCCCCACCGGGTTGGACGAGAGCGAGGTGGTCGTTGTTACGCCCGTGGTCGCGGTCGGGCTGAGCACCAGCGGGGCCAAAAGGTCATCGCCGGCGATGGTCACGGTCAGACTGAACGGCCCAGCGCTTGTGTAGGTATGCGTGCCGGATACGCTGTAATCGCCGGTCGCGGTGTTGACGAGTGTGACCGTGCCGGTGTCGAGCGGGGAGCCATCACCCCAGTTGATCGTCGCCGTGTAATCAGCAGCCGGATCGGATGTGGTTCCACCGTTTGGCACGGGATGGTTGAAGGTCGCCACGGTGGTCGTGAACGGTGTTCCTTGCGTTGCCGTGATGTTGACGGCGCTGCCCGTGATATAGGAACCGAAAGCGTCGAGCACGGTGGCGGTCGTGTTGATGCCAAAGTTCTGGTCGTCGGCATTCACGTTGCTGGAGATCGTGATCGAAACGTTGTAAGGAGTCACGGTGTATTGCGGATAGGTGTGGGTTCCCGTGACGGTGTAAGTCGCGAGGCCCGGATAGGTCGCGCCGGGATTGGCAAGCGTGATCGTGCCGGCGGACGTCGGCGAACCGTCGCCCCAGTTGATCATGGCGGTGAAGGTGCTGGCCGCGAGTGGGCTGCCGCCGAAGGGAACGGGGGCGCTGAAGGTGGCGACCTCGGCAGTGAACGCCGAGCTTTCCAGGATTGGGTTTGCCGGCGTGCTGGTGACTGGAATGCCTGTGCCAGTAAGGTCGGTGTAACCGGCGCCGGCGGTGGCCACGGTCGCGGTCGAAGTGACGATCAAATGGCCGCTCCAGCCGCTCGCACCGATGCTGACCCTGGTCGGGAAGTTGGCGCCCGGGGCGGTGGCGATGCCATACGTGTGGGTGCCGGTGATGGAATACGTCGATTCGCCCCCGTTGTTGTTCAGGAAGGTGACGGTGCCCGTGGAGGCGCTGCCATCGCCCCAGGTGATGGTTGCCGAGTAATTGCCGGGCACGTTGGCATTGCTGTCCGGATCGGTGAAAGTCGCGACCTGTCCAGTGAACGGCGTGCCTGCGACCGCGGCAACGGGAGTGCCGGAACCGGTGAGGTCGATGATGCCGAAGGAGGCGACACCACGGTAGGTCTCGTTCGAGCCAGACGGCACGCTTGCAACGGTTGAAACCGCGGTGCTGGCGGCACCGCTGGAGCCGATCGAGGCGTCATAGCCGTTGTCGTCGGTGATCTGGTAGAGATAGCCGGGGCCCGTGTCGGCATTGCCGCCGTTGCCGTAGGTAATGTCAAGCGTGACATCGCCCCACGAATCCGGGGTGACGGTTCCGGACGGCAAGGTATACGGTTCGGAGGCAGTGCTGCCGCTGATGTAGTAGAAGCTCACCGCGCTATTGCCCGTGCCCGCCCGGACGCTGCCGACGGCCTGCCAGGTACCGCTGACGAGGGCCCATTTGGTGATGGCGCCACCCGCGAAGCTGGGACCGTCATCGGAAATGTACATCGTGTTGATGCCGGCCGGGCCAGCCGTGCCGTTCGCGTAATCAAGGTGCGTGAAGTAGACATCGACGGGGAAGACGCTTGTTTGCGATTCGCCATTTGCGGCTTCTTCAGCGGCTGCGGTGACGCCCGGCAGGTTGGTCGGCGTGGCTGCGGCCGAGGGATAGCCAGAGTATGCCGTGACGATGGATTCGGTGCTGGTGGCGCTGGGTGAGCCGTTGATCGCGGCCAGATTGCTGCCATCGGGTTCCAGAGTTTGCCCGAGGGAATGGGAACTTGCGAACCCGGTGATTGTGGTCGCGGATTGCAAGGAGGCGGACGGGACGAAGGCGCTGTAGGTTACGCCGTTGAATCCAGAGGTCCAGACCTCGTTGCCGTCCTCGCTGTAGACGCCGTTGAAATTCCCGCCGCCCTGGACGCTGTTGAGGTAGGCGATGTCGGTCACGTTGCCGCCTTGATCGATGCGAGCGACGGCAGTGGGAATACTGCCCGCGACCGTCGGGATGGCCGCCGCGGTTGTGCCGATGCCCGTGCCCGCGGCCGTGGCCCCGCTCAGAGGATTATTGTCGTAGCCGACCAGGAACAGGTATTGTCCGTTGCCGGAAACGCTGATCTGCTCGGTATCGGATTGCTGGCCGTTGCCCACGACGGCATGGATGGTGCTCTGACTGCCGGCGCCGTCGGCGCTGGGCAGGATGATTGACTGGACCACGCTGCCGGCCGAATTGATCTCGTCCACGTAGATGGTGCTGCCGATGGACGCGGTGTTGGCATTCGGGTTGCCGGGGGGGGCGAGCAGGCTGGTGATGCCGTCGCCGACGCGGTAGACGAACTGATCGCCGGCGCCGAATGTTTGGGCCTGGACGGCCTGCTCGTAGACGCCGCTGCTCTGGAAGTAGTTGCCGTCGCCGCTGTAGATCGCCGTGATCGACTGGAGGCCCGGCAACAGCGTGACGCCGAACTGCTGCAGCAAGCTGGTGCTGAGCGTGACGGTCGCCTTGCCGCTGCTATCGAGGCCGACATTCGCCGCGATAAGCAGCGAGTTGTCGTAGAACGCCACGGTTCCCGTCGGCGTTGCGCCGCTTCCGGTTACCGTGGCGGTGAGCGTCACCATCTGTGATGGACTGGCGGTTGGATCGACCATGTTCGTCGTCACGGTGGTCGTGCTCGGCAGCGTCACGTTGACCGTGGCGGCGGACGAGCTCTGACTCAGGAAATTACTGTCCCCGTTGTAGACGGCGACCATGGAGTGGGCACCGGACGCCGTGAAGGTGTCGGCCGCTCCAGTCGCCAGGAACTCGACGGTCGGAGTGCCGCCGACGTTGACGATGGTTTGGACCAGCGGGAAGGTGCCCAGGTTGACGCCACCCGCGCCCACCGCATCTTGCCAGAAGGTTACCGTGCCGGTCGGAGCCGCGTTGGACCCCGCGTACGTGACCTGTGCCGACAAGGAATCGGCCACGCCCGTCGCCACGCTGGTGAACTGCGGAGTGAGCGTGACGGTCGGCGTGCCCTGGGTGACCGTGGCCGACACGGCAGTCGATGTCTGGGCGGAATAGAAGGAGTCTCCCGTGTAGACCGCAACGAGATTGCCCGATTCAAGAACCTGCATGTCGCTGGTTGGCGTGAGGGTCGCCACGCCGTTGATAAGGGGCGCCGAACCGATTTCAATGCCCGCGGATGTCTGGAAGCTGACATAGCCGGTCGGAGTGAAAACGCCATTGCCGGTCACCGTGGCGCTGAGCGTCGTGCCGGGATAACTTGCGCCGGTCACGTTCAAGACGGTCGAAACCGGCGCTTGAGTGCCGGCCGCGGTCGGAGCGAAGGCAACGCCGCGGAAGGCGGTGTTGGCGGCCGCTGTTTCGACGGTCGTAAAGGTCGGCGTCACGTAGCTCGGACTTCCCGACAGGACGAATCCGGCGATCTGAACGATGCGATTGGCATTTGCCGCCGTCGTCGTGCCATAGAGGGTCACGGGACCGGTGGAGACGCCGCCGACGGTGGTGACGCCGCTCCAGTCGGCGACCAACGCATACAGGCCGCTGTCGGCGGTAGCGCCGCTGACCTGGGCGTGGCCCAGCAAGGTCCAGTTGTTGCCGCTGGTGTTGTAGTACCACAGAATGCCGCCGGAACCATCGGTGCGGCTGTCGGCGACGAAGATATTCAGACCGTCCGGGCTGATGGCGATCTGATCGGTGGCTGGGAAGTTGCCGGCCGCGTCCTTGCCCACGTTGAAGTCGGTTCCGGCGGTGCCGTCGTTGCCGAGAATCTTGCCGGCCTGACCGGCGACGTCGGCGAGACCGCCGAGAATCTGAGCGGGGCCGTCGAGTGCGCCGATGCCATTGCTTTGGGCGCCGGCGCCGCCGGTCACATAGAGCTGGCCGGGAACGCCGAGCGTGCCAGTCTGATTGTTGCCCGTCTGGATTTCGACGACATTGGGAGTCTTGTAGAAGTTGCTGACCTGGGTGCTCGGAGTCAAAGCGCTATTGTCGAACGGCACATAGCGGACGTAGTTGCTGGTGGAAATCCAGAAGCCGAGGCCATCGGCGGAGACGGCTGCCGTCACGCCATTGCTGGTGTCGCTGGCCGAGATTTGCGTGGAGGTGTCAATCGTGCCGTTGGGCCCGATAAGGCCGATCTCGCCATTCGCGCCGGTCGTGCTGTTGCCGGCCGCCGCCTCATAGCCGGCGATGGATACGGAATGGCCATCGGCTGAATCGATGAGGTAGCCTTGGGTGGCGGTGGTGCCCTTTTCGGTGAACGGGTTCGTGCCGCTCGTCGGCAGTGCGACCGTCTGAACCGCGGCTCCGCCAGTAGGAGCATACTCATTGATGAAAGTTGCCGTGCCGTTCGCGGTCAACGTGGAACCTGTGCCCACGACCGTGGCGATGAGGTTTCCGGCGGTGAACGCCGTGCCGCTCCAGGTGATGGCGCCGGTGCTCGTGCCGTCCTTGACATCGCCTTGATACGCGGCGGTGACCGTGTTGCTTCCGGCGGGGATCATGCTGTTGGGGACCGTCAGCGTGGCGACGCCGTTGACCAGCATGCCGGTCCCGAGCGAGGTGGTGCTGCCGTTGAGATAGAAGTAGACGGCACCGCCGGGGATGTTGCTTGGAGCGCTGGGCGAGGTGACGGTGGCGGTGAAAGTGTAATTGGTGCCGTCGGTGCTCTTGGTCACCGCGGTGCCGGTGACGTAGCCTGGAACGAAGGCGATGCCGGCGAAGTTTTCGTTGCCGTTCGGGCTGCCGCCGTAGGAGGCGCCGCCGACCAGGCCCATGACGCTGAATTGGCCGCTGGCGAATCCATTATCGACAGCCAGGCTGCCCGAGCCGATCGGCGCCGCGTGCGTGTCGAGGAGAGAATCGATTTGATTGGGGTTCGCTTGCGTGACGTTGCTGCCGGTGACGTAGAGCTGAATCTCGGTCGGGTTGGTGGCCTGATTGGTCGAGCCGGGGTTGACGACATAACCGGTGACGCCGGTGACGCCGCCGGCGCCGGGCAGTTTTTGGCCAAAGAAGCCTTGCTGGTTGCCGTCGGTGCCGCTCGAGCCGTACTGCCAGTTGCCGCTCCCATCCAAATAGAATTTGAGCAGGCCGTTGGCCTGGTCGGCGATGTAGGCCACGTTGGGATTGTTGGAGGTGCCGTCGTTGGTGTTGAGGAGCAACACCTGTTCCGGATTGGCGGCGTTGGGGAAGTAGGCCTGGTAGGCGGCGGCGAGGTTGGGCAGTCCGGCCAAGGCCTGGCCGGCGCTGCTCGGCAGACCCGTGCCGACGGCTTGCACATTGCCGCTCCCATTGGTGACGTAAAGCTGGCCGCCGGCAATGCTCACCGCGGCTGCGCCAGTGCCGATCGGACCGATTTCCGTTTCCGTGGTGGCCCCGACGCTGGAGACATAGCCGATACCGCTGTCGGTGGTGTCGCCGACGGGCAAACTGGATGTGATCCAGAACTCGTTGCCGTCATTGGATACCACGTCGTCCGGGTTATAGGGAACGCTGGCGGGCGATGACACCTGAGGCGTGGATCCCAGAACGGCGGTGGTGGCGCCGAGCGGGTTGGAATCGACATACTTGACGGTGGTGCCGGTGACTGCTGTGATGGTCCACGTGCCGTTGTAACCGCTGGTCGTGATGCCGCTGACGCTGATTTGCTGGCCCACGACGAAAAAGCTTGACGGAGTTGAAGCCGGGATGGTGAGCGTAACCGTGGCGCCGGCGCTGGTACTGGTGGCAGTTGCGCCGGAGATGGTAACGGGGGTGCCGGTGCCGTTGAGGGTGCCGATGGCGGTGCTGGTGTTGATGCTGCCGGCGCCATTGATTTCCGCAATCGTGCGCGGGTATTGATAGGCGAACGTCGAGGTGATGAAGGTGTGGCCGGCGGGGATGTCGTAACCGCCGAGGGTCAGGTCGTAGCCATTGGCGGAGAGGTTGATTAACCCCTCGGAGCCGTTTTGACCGCTGAGGAAAAGAGCGTGCTGGGAGCCGGAATCCACGTTTGCCATGGCGATGGATTGAATCGGCGTCGCCGGCGTGTTGGCCCCAGCGCCCACCGCCGGCGGGGCGTATTCATCGACGAAAACGAGGTAACTATTGCTGCCGAGGTTGACCGTGCCGTCGCCGCGCTGAACGACCACGAAATCGCCTGGCGTGAAGGCCTGCTGAACGGTTTCGATGAGGGCGTTGCCGCCGGTGGCGCTCTCAGAACTGACGGTGAAGCCGGTGTACGGGCCACCGGCTGTCGCAGTGTAAGTGATGGTGACGAGGTAGCTGCCCGGATAAGCCAAGGCGGGGCCGGTCCAGACCGCAGTCGCGGTGTTATTGGGTCCGGGCGTCAGAGTCATTGCCGATGACGTGATATTCAAATCGGGAACACCGTCTCCCGATCCGCTCGCATGGGTCGTGGCGGCAACGATATTGAAAGTCACGGTGCCGCCGGGGGCACCCAAAGCGGCATTTCCGGTGATGGTGGCCGTGTAGGTCGGGATCGCGTTCAAGGCAACATTGTTGGCGGAAGTAGAGATCGTCGCCGTCGCATTGTTGGCCACGGTAATGGTGATCGGGATGTTGGACTGCTCCCCCGATTCGTAGTTGGCGTCGCCATTGTAAATGGCTGTGATCGTGTTGGCCCCGGTGCTGGGGAACGCGACCGAGAGGGTCGCCTGCCCGGAGGCGTTCAGGGTGGAAGTGCCCAGCAGGTTGGCAAGGGACACGGCCCCATTGAAAAAGCTGACGGTTCCGGTGGCGTTGGTGGCGCCGAGCGCGCTCGTGGTAACGGTCGCGGTGAGTGTCACTTGTTGCCCAACCGCCACCGCGGACAGACTGGAACTGAGGACGGTCAGCGCATCCTGCGAGCCGCTCTCGATCACTTTGATCGTATTGGAAAGCGCTGAAGCCAGCGCCAGCGTGCCGCCGCCGGCAAAGTAGGCTCGCACATAGTGGTTGCCGACGAGGCCCGTAGGCAGGGTCAAAGAGGCCGACGACACGCCGGCAACGGTGCTGATCGTGCCGAAGCCGAGGATGGTGTTGGTGTTCTCGTCGATGAAGGCGACGCGTCCGGTGGGCGTCACCTCGGTATTGGTGAGGGTCGCGGTGAGCGTGACGCTTGATCCGGGCTGCAGCGGATTGATCGGGCTCTGGGCCAAGCTGACGACGGTGGCGGCAACAGGGGCGAAGGAGACACCGCGCAACCCGATCGCGGCATAGCTGCTGCCGCCAATCGTATTCACATTGCCGTCGAGATCCTGAATGATGGTGCCGCCGAGCGTGAAACCGGGCCCATTGCCGATGTTAAGGTTGCTGTAGGCGGGATTGGATTCCTGGCTGGCGTCGGTTTGAATGGCTACGTCGGCCGAGCCTTGGTTGTTGACGGCGCCGGTGATGGTGGCGCCTTGCGTGTCGGTGTAAGTGAAGTGCGTCGAATCGATGACGGTAACGGTCCAGGCTCCGTTGTACCCACTGGTGATGGCACCGGTCCCGTTGGTAGCGCCGACGCCATCAACCTCCACGACCTGACCGGTCTGGATGGTATTCGGGGTCGCGGTGGTGATTTGCACCACCGAGGAGGAGCCGCTGCCGCTGATGACCTGCGCGTTGGCGATGGAAACGCCGGTATTCGTATCGACCCATTGCTGGACGACGCTGGCGTCGTTCCCCTTGTTGTCGAATGCCGTGGTGTAGAGAACGGCCTGGCTGGCCAGAGCGGTGTCTGGCGGGGTGACGGAATTGGACGTCGTGTTGGCGTCGGTGTATTCGAAGGTGTTTCCGCTCACGTTGCTGATGGTCCACGAACCGTCGTAGCCGCTGCCCACGCCGCTGATTTGGACGTTTTGGCCATTTTGGAAGGAGTTGCTGCCGGCGAGGGTGATCGTCACGGTCGATCCGGACACGCTGGCATTGGCGATGCCGCTGCTGATGACGGTGCCGGTGAGGCCTCGCAGTTCGCCGACGCCGCTGCTGCCTGCCTGGACCGGGGCGTCGCCGAGTCGGACCGGGAGGCCCCAGTGATCGACGAAGCCAGCCGCCACTGCCGCGGCATTATTCGGGGTGTTCCAGGCGTATTGGGTGTTGCTGTCGTTCCATGTGGAAACGTAGAGGCCTCCCGTGCCGGCGCCGCCCACGGTGCCGTCATCGAGGAAATAAAGGCGATCGCCGTTGTCCACGATACCGTCGCCGTTCATGTCAGCGAGAAAAACGCCGCCGAGCTTGGAGGCACTGAAAATCGACGGCACAACCATGATATCGTTGGCCGGCGTCGGGGTCGCGGAGGTGGGCAAGGGCTGGACTTCGGTGAAAATGCCGCCGCCGTTCACGGCAGGCGCGCCGCCGAGGCCGCCGGCAGTCGAGAAGTACATGCGGTTGTCGAAACCGATGGTCACGGCGCGTATGTTCGTGCTGGCGGACACCTGATCGCCGATCTGTGCGCCGGTCGAAGCTCCGTCGGTCGAGTCGAATTCGTGGACGCCCTGCGATACGGCGCCGCCGGCCTGGTTGGGGTGGCCGGCGGTATAGATCGGGCCGGTCGGACTCTCGGCGACCGAGCCGCGGTTATCGTCGCCGACGTAGAAGGGGCCATAGGTCGTGGTGTTGATGTTGCTGGTAACATTGGCGTTGCCAGTGACCACGGCGATATCGCGGTTATCCGAGCCGGTCGGCGTAGCGCCGCCGGACAGCCCGCCGCTGTTGATCGTGGAATCGACGCCGTCGAAGGTCAGCGCGGAGCCGTCGTAGGAGCGGTTGAGTTGCCCGATGCCGGCTGAGGCGCTCAGATCCATGGTGATCGGCTGATTGCCCACCTGGCCGGGCGTGGCCGTGGCGCCCGTGTTGACCGTGACATCTCCGTTGTCCGTGACACTGTAGGTAAAGGTGTTGGCGCCCGTCGTGGCAACCTGGTAGGTCCCGTTGTATTGGCTGAGCCCGGTAATCGCGAGATATTCGCCGTTGGTGAAGCCATTGCCCGTAAGTCCCGGCGCGTTCCCCGTCGTGATGGTGACGGTCCCGCCGCTTTCCATGGCGGTCGTGATGGTGGCGGCGCCAACATCGGGGATCGCAACCTGCTGCACGCCGACGCCAGCCGTGGTTTCCTCGTCGAGGTAAAGGGGTGCCTGAGCATTGTAATTGCTGCCGCTCTCGTCGCCGGACTGGAGGAGGACGAGGTTGCCCGGTGTGAAGGCGCCCGACGAGCCGCTGTAAATGGAATACCCGAGGGCGGCACTGGTGCTGCTGACGAAGTTGCCCGTCGCGGTGTAAACCGCAACGATGTTGTAGGTGCCCGCGGGCAGGCCCGAGTCGGAGAATTGGGCCATTCCCTGGGTCGTGTTGCCGATCTCGGTCACCGCGATGGGAGACGCGTTCAGCGGCGTGCCTGAAGTTGAACCGTTGTAGAAATTGACGGAACCGGTTGGGAAGTTTGTGCCGTAGCCAGGTGTAATCGTGTCGGTAAAGGTGACCGTGGTGCCGGCCTGGACCGGCGGACTTGGATTGGCGCTGAGGACGGATGTGGTGGCGACGGTATTCGAAATGATGTACGGGTTTGTGGATGAAGTATCGGTGCCGATGCTGCTCGTGAAAGCTCCGCTAGGAACGTATTCGGCCCAGAAGTAGTGGTTGCCGGTGGGCAAGCTGCTGGTCGTGATGTTGTAAACGCTCGACGAACTAGAACCGTTGCTGAAGGTCGAGGTCGAGTTGATCAGCACGTTGCCATCGAAAAACTCGACTGTGCCGGCCGGGCGGACGGTGCCGCTGGCGGGCGCTACCGTCGCCGTGAGGGTGATGGGCACGCCCTGGGGCTGCGGAGAACCCGAAGGCGAGGTCGCCAGCGTCGTGGTGGTCGTCACCTCGCCGGCGGTCAGGGTGCCGGAAACCGCCACGTTGCCAAAGCGCCAGTTGCCCGAGCCATCCGCGTAAGTGGCGCTGTTATTGGCGGCATCCGCGTAATTCGTGGTATTCTGGTAGTAGGTCGACACCAGCCGTATCGCGAATGTCGGGTCATTGTTTGCATCAGAAGGGATTGTAATCGTGAGATTGGGGCTAGTCGTGCCATAGTAAGCGTTCGGCACGGCCGTGAAATAATTGTAGGTGCTGTCCTCGCCGGTTTGGCCGGTAATAGTCGTCCAGGTTGGGTTGGCCTGTGTATAGTCGCCGGTATACTGGACCTGCATGTTTGCCACGCCATGCGTAGTGCAGTACCAATCAAATGAGAGCTGGAGGCTGGTGTAGCCGACCGTGCTCGAATCGATTTGAATACCCTGGCTGTCGTCAGGAGCGCCATTGGCCCAGCCATTGCCCGGCGCGCCCATGGCACTGCCCGGCGCCCGCACGCGCAGGGTGGTGTCGCCCGGTCCGCCGGTGGTTAGCAAGATGTCGTCGCCAACGACGCTGTTGTTGCCGTCGTAATCGTTGGTCATTCCCAGGGTGGTTAAAAAGCCCGGACCGTTGTTCGTCGCCCACACATCGCTTGGGCCGCCGCTGTCATCCGTGCGAATGCCATTGAGAAGAACCGGCGCGGGCGTTACTCCGAAATTCCACTGACTGATCGTTGCCGGCACCAGGCGATCTTCCAGTTGTTCCGCGTGAAGATAAACCTTTTTCTGGGGCTTGTTGGCTTTGCGAATGGGTTGCTTCTTTTTGCTGCGAAAGAATCGGCCAAAATTAAGTCCAAACATGGGGGAGACACTCCATGGCAAAAGTAGCCGACGCGCCTGAAGCGATCGGCATGACGACACGGTATATCAACACAGTGGAACGAAATGATTAACGCAATCGGCCGCCGACTCGGACATGTATTTTCCGTGAACCTTCCGTGACCGACCGAAGAACGCGCAGTGGTGCGTTTGACCAGTAGTTCACGATCACCAAGATGATGATGCAGTAACATACTTACACGGTATAGACCTACGTCCGTCGGCGGAGCGCGCGGGCCACAATTCTTTGTCAGGTTTGCGGCGACGCTCGGCGCGTGAATTGCCCCAAGGCATTAGAGTTTCTGCATAGATCTTTAGTCTGATTACGGCACAATATGTGGCCAAAGACGCAGCTGCAAGTGTCGATGAAGTGAGGAGAGAGACCATAACGCTTACGCATTTCTACACAGTATGTTCTTCAATTTATCGCAACGAGCACAGCTGCACACCTTTAACGAGCCTCCTGGCGCCGATCACGCACAAGGCTACGAAAACGACCGGGCCGGCGACGCTTTTATGGATCGAAAGAAACAAGTTCGCCTGCCGACCGGGTGGTGAGAGCAGCCAGCGTGCAAAGCGGCATTTCTGAAGTGAAGAAATGGACCGAGCCATCCGCGAAAACCACGTTCGCGCCCCCAGAATGGAATCCGTAGACCTCGCTGTTGTTGGAGCAGTTCAACGTGCACGGACCGGGGATGCTCCCATCGGGATTCGAGCCATCGATACTGAACGCTCCATTGGGGTCCGCCCACCCCGCCTGGCCGCCGCTTGGCAGATTGGGCGCACAGCCGGGCAGGCAATTCTGCCCCATCTGGTTGTAGAATGTCGGGCGGCCCGCGTCCTCGGCCACCAAAATCGTGTTGGATGTGCCATCAGAAATCCGCACAAAAGGCGTGTTTTCGTCTTCCGACATGCCCCCCGCCAGATGCGGATCTTCATGCGAAGTTGAGGAGTTGACCTGGGACGAGGGATATCCGAAGCAATTGACGGCCACGAACCACTTGATCGCATTGACGGCGTGGTAATCCCCCGCAGCTGGATTGGGTGTTATCGTCGTGTCGGTGCGGTATTGTATGGGGCAGCTTGGACAATTGAAAACCGCCAGCTGAGTTTGGATCGCGGTGTAGTTGGATGGGTCATCCCAATCTGCCGTGTAGGAGTAAAGGTTGAAGTTGTTGGTTTGCTCGATGTACGGAAGCAAAGCCGCGGACCAGGAATGCTGATGCGGGTACCACGGCGCACTGGCGACATTGCCCGTCGTTCGGCTTGGCGGGAAACCCTTGAAGACATTGGCGTAATTGTTCATGCCCAGGCCGATCTGCTTGAGATTATTGGCGCACTGCAAGCGGGCGGCCGCCTCACGGACCTTTTGCACCGCAGGCACCAAAAGGGCAATCAAGATCGCGATGATCGCAATCACCACCAGCAACTCGATCAACGTAAAACCAATCCGCGCTCGAGCGCAGGTCTTCATATTCACGTTCATTGGGCACTCCATTCTACGCGCGCCACGCTCGCGCGCTTGGTTCACTTCGGAAGTCGAAATGGCGGCAGCACATTCTTTTCCGCGCGAATTTCGACGACCTCAATCGGGCACGTGTCCGGATTCGCGTACTCGGGCGGCAGCAAATCTACCTCGACGTTCGACTTCGGGTCCTTGATCTCGGCCCACACCAAACTGATGCGATAGCGCCCGGCGGGGCGCCATCGTTCGTGCCGTAGGTGGACAACGCGAAGGAACCGTCCTCCTTCACTCGCCCCACGGGCCTCGGTTTGTTTACCGGCTTTTCAATCGACGGCGGCTCGTCCGTGTCCGGATGGAAGAAAAGTACAGCCCCGACTGCCGGCTTGCCATCCCAAAACACCTCGCCCTGAACCGGATAAACTCGCGGTCTCTTCGGACCGCAGCCCGGCGCGGCAAACGCCAGCGAGATCACTAACATCGCGCCGATGAAGGCCGGCCAACCAGTCCCGAAGCCAGTCTGAGCCAAGGCAAGCTCCTTCACGCTCGCAATTAATATTCACGAGGATATTATTGAAAGGGATTCACTGATGACAAATGAATTCGACATGAAGATATTGTGGAGGCAACCGCCAGCAGCACCTACGCCAATAATTTATTTTGCCCACGCTATTTCATCACATTGGCAGACTAAATCGACTCCTTCCGAGATCGTCATTTCCGGAGGCCGTTGCGATCGCCCACTTGCCAAGGGGTTTTCCCGTGAAAAGCTCTGTTTTTCTGCGTGTGCTGGTCATCGTTATCATCGGTGCTGCCTTGGGCGCCCTGGTCGTGTACTCGCCAGCCTTCTTTGCCCCCAAGGAGCAACCCGACACCCTGGAAACGCTGAATGTCGGCGGATCATCCGTCGTCAACTTGGCCATGGACCGGTGGAAGAATATCTACAGCAAAAAGGGGATTGACCTTGTCTATACCAACAGTGGGTCGACCAACGGCATCAAAAAGGCCATCGATAAAACCTATCAAATCGGCTTCAGTTCAGCGCCGCTGACCGAGGAAGAGCGCAAAGGCGGTGCCATGGTGCAGATTCCAGTTCTCCTGGTGGCGGTTGTCCCCATCTACAACGTGAAAGAGCTCAACAACAAGCCGCCGCTCAAATTCACCGCCGAAGTGCTCGCCGACATCTTCCTTGGCAAGATCAAAATGTGGAACGATCCGGCCCTAAAGAAACTCAACGAAGACGTCAAGGTGAAGGACGGCGAGAAGGACCGCACCCTCACCGATTACCTGCCAGACAGGCGCATCCATGTTGTGCACCGCAAAGATCCCAGCGGCACAACGTTTCTCTTCACCAAATACCTCGCCGGCAGCAGCGAATCATGGAAAAAAGCGATCGGACCAGAGGCCAGTTCAGAAGTCAAATGGCCGGTCGGCGATGGCATCCGACGCAACTACGGCGTCGCCATCCACGTCAATAGCAACCCGGACACCATCGGCTACGTCGAGACGCAGAACGCTCTCACCCACAAGATCGCCATTGGCGCCGTCCAAAATGCTGACAAATCCGCCTTCCTGCTAGCCGACCCCGAACACGTGACCGCCGCCGCCAAAAACGTGACCGGCGAGGCCCTCGAGAGCGGCGCCTTCACCTTAACCAACCGTCCCGGAAAAGACGCTTATCCGATTTGCGGCGTCGAATGGGCCGTCTGCTATCAGAATCAGCCGGCGGAACAAAAGAACGTGGCCCGCTTCCTGCACTGGGCGGTCCATGAAGGCCAAGAATATACCCGGGAGCTTGGCTACGCCCCGCTTCCCGAGGGCATGGTCCAATACGCCGAGAAAAAAATCAAGTCGATCAAGTAGGTTCGTTTAGGCGGCGCCTTGCTCGCGGCGCGTCACCCGTTGAAATCGGGGGCACTGCCGATCAGCTCAATAAAGTCGAACGCGGCGATTTCCTAGCGCCACGCTGTGTGCAACCAGTGAAACTGGCAACGGCCCGAGAAACATTTCCGAATACCCCCGACAGGACTCGTACCTGTGACCGTCGGTTTAGAAAACTGGCTCTTCCCCCGAATGTGTGGGTAAACCGCGGGGGATTTAGCCGGTCGTCCCGGAGCCTCTTCTCTGTTCCGGGGTCATGGACTGCAGGAGGCCGCCGGTTGTGGGATAACGCGAAAAAGGCAAAGGCATCTTGGTCGGTCAGTGGTAAGAAAGTTGTTAGCCGACAAATTTCCACCGAGAGCCTTCCAAGATGCTACTACAAACTATCCTCAATCATGTGCAACCATGCAAGTCTTTTTGCTACGAAACGGCGTGCTTCGAGGACGACGGCCAGCGCATCGTCGTCACGGTGCGGGCGCGGAAGAACGGTCGGGCGACTTGCTCGGGGTGCCAAGCGAAGTGTCCTGGCTACGATCGGCTCAAGGAACGGCGTTACGAGTTCGTGCCGCTGTGGAACATACCGGTGTACCTGAGCTATGCGCCGCGTCGGGCGCAGTGCCGGCGTTGTGGCGTGAAGGTGGAAGAGGTGCCGTGGGCCGAGGGGAAGAGTCAGCATTGCACGGTGTACGAGTGGTTTTTGGCGGCGTGGGCGAAGCTGCTGGCCTGGCAGCAGGTGGCGCGTTCATTCGGCACGAGTTGGAACACGGTGCATCGGGCGGTGACGGCCGCGGTGCTGTGGGGCCTGGACCGCCGCTCGCTGGACGGCATTGGCGCGATCGGCGTGGACGAAATTGCCTGGCAAAAGGGCCATCATTATCTGACCTTGGTGTACCAGATCGACAGCGGTCAGAAACGCCTGCTGCACGCTTGTGAAGGCCGAACCAAGAGCAGCCTGGTGGATTTCTTCAAGCTGATTGTTGATCGCGGTTTGAGATAGGGCCAATTTCGCGGGGTCATAGGGGGCCGGATGGAGTTGCCGAGCGAGTGGGATGGGGCAAACGCGTGCTCATTTTGCGGAAGGTTTGTCGGGACCACGATGAACTCGATAGGATTTGCCTTTTAGCTTTACGATGGTGGCGCCATCCACAACCCGATCCAAGAGCGCCATGGCCAGGGGTGCGTCGCCGAGGTAGTCGGCCCAGGCCTCGAAGTCGATGTTCGTCACCAAGGCAGTGCTGACGCGTTGGCTGCGCGCGTCGATGATCTTGTACCACAAGCTGGCGGCTTGCGGACAGACAGCACGTTCGATGCGGTCGAAGCCGAACTCGTCGATGATGAGCAAGTCGAACTTGGCGTAGAAGCGGACGCGGTCGTGGATGGTGCGGTCTGCCAGGGCAGCGGTCAGGTCCTCCAGCAATTTGCCGCTGGTGATGTAATGCACCTTGAAGCCCACCGTGCAGGCGGCCTGGCCGATGCTTTGGATCAAATGACTTTTGCCGAGTCCGGATTGGCCGACGAAGACGAGGTTCTGATGGCGGCGCACAAAGTCGCAAGCGGCGAGCGTCTCGATTTGCACACGGCTGATCGCGGGATTAAAATTCCAATCGAACTCGGCGAGCGGTTGGAGATCACGGAAGCAGGCGCACTTGATGCGCCGTTGCAAGCTGCGTTCACGGCGCAGGCCGGCCTGGTCGGCGAGTAAGCGATGGAGGAAGTCGAGGTGAGTCAGGCCGGCGTCTTGAGCCTGCTTGAGGGCGGCGTCGAGCTGCTCGGCCGTCACGGGGATGCGCAAAGTCGCGAAGTCAGTGAGAACTTCATCACGCCGGCTCGGCGTCGTCTTGGCGGTCTTCTTCGGTTTCATCGCCGTCTTCCTCGGGTTGGAGTAAATGCTGATAGTCGCTGGTCGGGCGTGGGCCGATCGATTCTTGGCGCAGGCGGGGATCGAGCGATTCGCGATGCAGGTCCGCGAGTTCGTCGAGCAAAGGTTTTGGCCTGGCGCAGACGGCGAGGATGCGCCGGACCGCTGCCAGGGAGAAAGCGCCGAAGCGGACCGCGCGTTCCAGAGCCTGATGTACATCGTCGCGTTGATACTGAGCCAGCAGCGCCAGGAGTTGCTGCGCTTGCAGCTTGCCTTGGATCTGTTTGGCCAAGAGGCCGTCGAGGAACTGCACGGCAATCGGGCCGAGTTCGCCGAAGCGTTGACGCAAGAGCAACACGCGCTCAGCAGGATCGGCGGCGGGCTGATGGCTTTTGAGCGTTTGCCGCACGCCTTGCGTGGGGTGGGGCAACAGCGGATGCCGAGCGATCTCCTCAAGACCGATCGAGTAGATGATAACTTCGCTCTCGGCGATGCGTACAGGCAGCACCTGGCCGATGTAGGACCAGGGCACGGAGTACAAGTTGAGCCGATGCGTGACGTAGCCCTCGACGTTGACGTGGCGATACACCACCTGAGCCGTATCGAAGTCACACGTTGGCAGCGCGAGCAGGTGCGGTTGCTCGACAGCATGTCGCTGCAGCGGCGATTCCTTGAAGTCGCGCAAGGTCCGCACGTCGGCGACGCTCTGGAGCCACTGGACGGTCGCTTCGTTGAGATGCTCCAGCGTCTCAAACGTACGGCCGTTGAGCAAGTTGGTTTCGACATAGAAGAATTGGCGTTCGACCTTGCCCTTGGAATAAGCTGTCAAGTGCACCGGATTTGAATCCTGCGTGTCAAACCTTTCGAGTTACCCATCCCTTTCATCCGCTTTATGGACGTGAATTCAAGCTGCTGACTTTTCGTTTGAACTGGGGCGAGCAGCGGGTTTATTTTCATGATGACGCTGGTCGACTGGTGGCATTGCCGGCCCAGTGGACCAGCGTTTGTCCGGCAGATCCGTTTGTCCTGTGCGCTGCGGGGCGTTCGCCGTTTCGCCTTCAGGAGCTCACGGAGCTGGCCCACTTGCTTGCGGGCTTGTGCAGGGAGGTGGCTCATGAGAAGTCTGTGCTGGGTTTCGCGTCGGTCTTACCTGTGTAAACTCAATTACGCCACATTCGTTAAGGAGATTATGCCGTATGGCTCGCCCGGCAGGAAGGACACGAACGCGTACTATTAAGGGTAAGGTGCTGTATATTGCCGATGCCTTGCGGCGTTTTCGTCTTGACAGCTCCACAGGATTAGGCATAATTAAGGTAACACTTTTGCCGGTTTATCCAGGAGGCGATCATGGACGAACGCACGGAAGCCAAAAAAGCAAGCCTTCGCCAGCATGGCGCACTCAACCGGCAGCCCGACAAGGTCGTCGATTCCTTGTTCCAGGACAACGACCTCTTCGATGCCTGCGATCTGGTCCAGGTCAAGTACGAGATGCTGCGGCGGGTACGTGTCGATGGCTGGTCGGTTACGGCGGCGGCCAAGGCCTACGGCTTCTCCCGACTTGCTCTTTATCAGGCTCAGAGTGCGTTTACCCGGACTGGCCTGCCCGGTCTGCTGCCCAAGCGTCCCGGCCCACGGCGTGCCCACAAGCTCTCCGACGCCATCGTGGACTTTCTGCTCGAACAAACGCGCGACGATCCCAAATTGCCGACCGCAGAACTGGTGCGGCGCGTGCGCCGGCGCTTTCGTGTGAAGGTGCATCCGCGCAGTATCGAGCGGGCCTTGGCACGCCGGCAAAAAAAAGGGCTCTAACGCCGCCTGCCGCAGAGGGGGCCGTTTCGGCTCACCAACCCTGGCAGATTCGTTACGAACAATTGCGCATGCAGGTCCCGCAAACGCGCGGGACGTCGGCCAGTTGCGGTTGCGGACACGCTTTACTGTTGCAACGCGGTTTGGCGGCCTGGATGAGAGCATGGCCGGCGACCGCCCCTCCCTCTCCGCCGTCAACGGAAGCAACGCCAGTCCAAGGCGCCGCGCCGCTGCCTTGGCCTATTCAGCAACAACTCGCTCAAATCCTCGTCAACACCATCCTTGGCCATGTTCAGGAGATCAACGCATGAATCATGATTATCAGCAAAAGATTCAGGCCCATCACCTCCAACGGCATGCGTATCTGTATGTCCGTCAGTCAACGCTGCGGCAGGTGTTGGAGAACACCGAGAGCACGCAGCGACAGTACGCCCTGCGCGAGCGCGCTGTCGCTTTGGGCTGGCCGCTGGAGCGTGTCATCGTTATTGACAGTGACCTGGGACAATCCGGCGCGTCGGCCGCCGACCGGGAGGGTTTTCAACGCCTGGTGTCCGAGGTGGGCTTGGGACGCGCTGGCATCGTCCTGGGTCTCGAAGTCTCGCGTCTGGCCCGCAATTGTGCCGACTGGCATCGCTTGCTGGAGATTTTCGCCTTGACCGACACGTTGATCCTCGACGAGGATGGCCTGTATGATCCGAGCCAATTCAACGACAGGTTGCTGCTCGGTTCGAAGGGAACTTTTTCCGAGGCAGAACTTCACGTCCTGCGCGCTCGTTTGCGCGGCGGCATCTTGAACAAGGCCCGCCGCGGCGAACTCAAGAATCCGCTGCCCGTTGGTCTCGTCTACGACGCTCAGGATCACGTAGTCTTGGATCCGGATCAACAGGTGCAGCAAGCCATCCGTACTTTATTGGCTACGTTCGAACGCACCGGCTCGGCGACGGCCACGGTCAAGTTCTTTCGCCAGCAAGGCCTGCTCTTTCCCCGACGGCTGCGCCGCGGCGTCCACAAAGATCAGCTCCTGTGGGTGCCTTTGGTTCACCATCGCGTCTTGCAAGTTCTGCACAATCCTCGCTACGCCGGCGCCTTCTTCCATGGCCGCGTTCACACCCGCAAGGATGAGAACGGCCGCCATCTTTACACGACGTTACCGATGGAAGAATGGCACGCCTTGCTGCCTGAGACCCATCCGGGCTACATCCCCTGGGAGCAATACCAGCGCAACTTGCAGCGGCTGCGCGACAATGCCCACGCTTATGGCCACGATCGTCGACATGGCCCTGCGGGCGATGGACCAGCTCTGCTGCAAGGGTTGGTCATGTGCGGTGTCTGTGGACAACGCATGACGGTGCGTTATCACACTCGCCTGTCCGGCATGGTACCGTCCTATGTGTGCCAGCGCCAAGGCATCGAGCACGGCCAAAAAATATGCCAGGTGGTGCCCGGCGCCAATGTCGATCGGGCCATCGGCACCCTGCTCTTGGAGTTGATGACTCCCGTGACGTTGGAGGTGGCTTTGGTGGTTCAACAAGAACTGCAAGCACGCTTGGCCGACGCCGATCGACTCCGCCGCCAACAAGTCCAGCGCGCGCGTTACGAGGCAGACCTGGCCCAGGAGCGCTTCCTCCAAGTAGATCCCAAGAATCGTTTCGTTGCCGATGCGTTGGAGGCCGATTGGAACGACAAGCTGCGATTGCTGGCCGACGCCGAGCAGCAATATCAAAAACAGAGCCAGGCCGATCGCGCCGTTCTGGATCAGCAAACCAAAGACAAAATCCTCGCTCTGGCCAGCGACTTCCCACGCTTGTGGTGCGATTCCAAGACGTCCGATCGCGACCGCAAACGCATGGTCCGGCTGCTCATCGAGGATGTCACGCTCAGCAAGACGGACCGCATCACCGCCCACGTCCGCTGCAAGGGCGGCACGACGCAAACGTTGACTTTGCCTTTGCCCGTGTCCGGTTGCATGCTTTGGCAAACCGATCCGGCCGTTGTCGCCTTGATCGACCAATGGCTCGACCATCATACCGAAGGGCAAATTGCCATGCTCCTCAACGAGCAGCGCCGACGATCGGGCAAAGGTCAATCGTTCACCCGCATGAGCGTCCGCAATATTCGCTGCAGCTACCAACTCAAGAGCCGTTTCGTCCGGCTGCGCGAAGCCGGCATGTTGACGCTCAAGCAAATCGCACAGCAATTGCAGATCGCCACCAAGACCGTCATCGCCTGGCGCAACAGCGGCTTGCTCAAAACACATCCCTACAATGACAAGAATCAGTATCTGTACGAGCCGCTCGGCGAGCGCCGTCCTAAAAAACGTCCAGGCCTCGATCATTCTGATCCTGCGCCGTTTTAACCAGGTTGTCTCCAACGAACCAAAGGAGGTGCAAGATGCAATCTAGCCCTTGGTTTGCGGCCGGCGCACGCGGCACGCTTGCGGGCGGAAGCCATAGTGCGTGGCGAAGGCGAGGAACTTGGGATTATAGAATGCGCCGTCGGCATCGTGACGCAACACTACCGCCTTGAAGTTGTCGTACAGGCAGACCCGCGCCACGCCGCCCAGATGATGGAAGGCGTGGACGTGTTCGCGCAGCGTCGTCGGCAAGTCCATCGATTCGACGAAGCGCAGATACTGCCGGCGCGAGTAGCTCAACAGGTAGCTGAAGAGGTAGACGCGCCGCCGCCCTTCCCGTGTAAAGTCGAGATCGTAGACGCCGTAATCCATCTGCGCCTGCCGCCGGGCCCGGTCTCAAAGCGCGGCACGGGCGCGCGGCGCGCGCGGACGCAAGAGCCCGATGCGCTGGCGCACCACCGTGTACTTGCCCGTGAAGCCGCGTGCTTGCAGTTCTTGCAAGGCACGCTCGGTGGTGAGATTCGGATACTTGGCAAGCAACTCCTTCAGAATCGGCTCGAACGGATCGATGATGCTCTGGCGTGGCCGCGGTCTGGGTGCTGGCGCGGCCCGGCCGTCACGCTGCGCCTGCACCCGCCGAAGCGCGCGGGCCACCGCGCCGCGCGAAATACCCAACTCCTCGGCAATCGCACGCATCGACATCCCGCCTTGGCGCCGTTGCACAATCTCAAGCCGCATCGCTTCGTTCATGACATCCTCTCTCGCTTGAAGTCCGGCCCCAGCACCAACTCCGCGACGACGTTCGCCTGATCGCCGACGCGCGCGAGCAAGGGCTGCAAGATCTCCCGATCTTGCGCCCGCAACTCTCGTTCATTCGGCGTGCGCAGCCAGTTCTCCACACGCACCAACGCTTCCAACGCCTCCGCCAGATGCTTCGCCAGCCAATTCCCCGCTCGGCCCAAACGCGGATCACGCAAAGCCTGGGGCATCCCCTGCGTCAACGCCAGCGCTTCGCGCGGTTTTTGCAGCACGAAGGCCGCCTGCTCCGGGCTCGCGCCTTGGAGCAGGTCGATGACGCCGCTCACCTCTTGAGCCGTCAACGTCTCGCGTCGTGTCAATGCCAGCAGCGATTCCTGGTTGCCCACGGGCAATCGCGTCAACGCCCTGGCGCGCGACGTTCAGCGTTACCTGGCCGATGAACCGGTGGAAGCCCGGCCGCCGTCGTTCCGTTACCGGGCGGGCAAATTCTTCCGGCGCAACAAGGGAACGGTGCTGACGGCCGCCGTCGTTGTCCTTTTGTTGGTGGGCGGCATCATCGGCACCACGCTGGGAATGCTCGACGCTATCCATCAAGAGGGAATCGCCAAAAAAGCGGCGGCAGCGGAGTATTCGGCGAAGGTTGAAGCGGATGCGGCGAAGAAAGATGCCCTGGCGAAGCTCTGGGGCGCCCATCTGAATGAAGCGAAAGCGCGGCGGTTCAGCGGTCGGCGCGGGCAGCGGTTCGAGAGCCTGAAGGCGATCCAGGCGGCCCTCAAGTTGCCGGTCCCCGAAGGCCGATCGATCGACGAGCTGCGGAACGCGGCGATTGCGGCGCTGTGCTTGCCTGATATCGGCGACGGGCCGGAATGGGATACCGACGCCAGCCCAGCCGTAGCTGACGATCCGGCAATACGGAGACAGCTTGAATGGAACCGCTTGTGGGCGCGAGTCCCCGAACCAAAGCATCCGCTGCGCGGGGAAACCATGAGCCCTGATGGCCGCCTCATGCTGTGCGCGGCAAGGCCTTATGGTTCAAACAAAGGGCCCGTGGTGTCGGCCTTGTTATGGCAGCTAGACAGGCCGCAAGCTCGACTTGTCTTGAAAGATGACACCGTTTATGAGGAAGCGAGCGCCTTCAGCTCCGACAGCAAGCAAGTCGCCCTGGGGCACAAGGACGGAACCGTCGGAGTTTATGACACTGAGTCCGGCGATCAGGTTTGCAAGTTGAAGGTCAAATCGGCCGTGTTTACAATCCGATTCCATCCAACCCAGCAACGGGTCGCGGTCGCGGCGGGGACGGAGATTGTAATCTTCAATCTCGATGGAGCGGTTCAGCACCGGCTCCCTCATCTCGGAGATATTCATGACATCGCCTGGCGACCCGATGGCCGCCAGCTTGCTGCCGGTTGCGGCGACACCCGCATCTATCTGTGGGATTCGGAAAGCGGCCGACAAGCGACCCCGCCCTGGAATGGAAACAGGGAAGGCGGCATCCATTTGACCTTCAACGCCGCGGGTGACCGGATTATGAACACGTCGTGGGAAGGGTATATTCGACTTTGGGATGCACGCACCGGAAGAGAATTGATCCGCTTTCACGGACATCGATAGTGTGCGCGGATGGTGGTGAACGTACGCCAGGGGAAAGGAGCGAAGGATCGCCAGGTGCCATTGTCGGCGCGTTTGCTGGGCGAGCTGCGGACGTGGTGGTGCGGTCACCGGACGAAGCCATGGCTGTTTCCCGGGATGTACGGACCGTCGCGTCAGCGGCCGATGAAAGAGACGAGCGTGCAGCGGATGGTGAAGCAGGTGGTGACGCGTGCGCAGCTACGGAAGAAAGCGTCGATGCATACGCTGAGGCACAGCTATGCGACGCACATGTTGGAGGCGGGGGTGGATGTGGTGACGCTGCAGAAGCTGTTGGGCCACAACAGCCTGTCAACGACAGCGCGTTACCTGCACCTGAGCACCCGGCAGATGCAGAAGATGCCGGACCTGTTGGCGTTGCCCAAGGAGAAAGCGGAGGTGAAGGATGCCTGAAGTCGTGGTCGGCGTGCGTCCGCACTTGGAAGTAGCGGACGTGATACGCAGCCACGGCAAGGCGTTCTTGCAAAAGTATGGCAGCCATCTGACGGCGACGCAGAAGAAGGCGTTGCGTGATTTGGCGGTGTTTCGTTCGTCCAAAGGCATAAACTCCCGCATAAACCGGATCCTTCAAGATGCGTGCGATCATCCACGGCGTCGCCCGCACCCATTCAACAGTGGGTGCCTTGGGACTCTGGCGGCTGGGGAGCTTGATACTCTCCTGATGAAACCAAAGAAACACTTGCCGAGGCTTCCCAGTTCGCGGAATTTGCTGAACACCATTTGCAATGTGTGCCGCACTTGCTCATCCGCGTCCATCTCCAACGACCCGGCATCCCGCTGCTGGTATCCTTCGGCGATACGGGTGTAATGCTCGCCCCGGCGCGCCTTTTGCCGGATGGCTTCCTGCGAACGTTGGCGGAACGTCGAAATTTCCATCTCGCTCATGGTTCCCTTCAACCCCAAAAGGAGCCTGTCATTGACATGCTTTGGATCGTAGATGCCATCATGGTCCACGATCAAAGTATCCACCAGAGCGCTGAATTCCAGCAGCCGGTGCCACTCCTGTCCGTTGCGTGCCAGACGTGAAGCCTCGATGGCAAAGACGGCGCCGACCCGGCCCTGGCACACATCGGCCAACAAAGTCTCGAATCCCTGACGTTGCACCTGGCCGCTGCCAGAGCAACCCAGATCATCGTCAATGACGCGCACCTCCTTCCAGCCCAGTTCGCGGGCGCGGTCCTCCAACGCGTATTGCCGTTTTTGGCTCTCCACGTTGTTATGCACTTGGGCCAGCGTCGATTGCCGCACGTAGATATACGCGGCACGTTCCAGATGGATCGGTTGGATCTTACTCATGCTCGTCTCCTTCCTCGCTTGGTTGTCTTGCCTCTTCGATCACCACCGTCAGCAGCTCGGCCAGCAGTTGGCTTGCCGCGCGCTGCACGTCCTCGGGCAGCGGTTTTTCCACCGCCCCGGGCGGAGGAAACAGGCTCAACAGGTTCATGGTTTTCTTCCTCCTGGTCGCTTCCGTGTTCGGGAGTGTCCAGGGTAGAAAGTGCGCCGGAGACCAGACGACGTAAATCCAGCAGCGCGACGTGATCGATGACGGGAGTTGATACAGGCGAAGGGTCGAAGGAGAGTGGCTCAATCATCCATTGCGGAACGAGCCGCTGCTGACCACTCTCGGTCACGACCCGAAAATGACAAACACCGCCAATCGTCTCGGATCGGCACACGAGTACAGTCTGGCCGGCGAGTGGATGATAAGGATAACCGATGACGACCACTTCTGCCGCTTCACTCTGATGATGGGCAGTATGCTGATCCTTCGTTCGGCGGACCGGAGCAGGTGCTGAAGTACCTGGCGCGTTACACGCATCGGGTGGCGTTGAGCAACCATCGTCTGGCGAAGCTCGAAGAGGGCCGGGTGACGTTCCGCTACAAGGACTACGCGGATTCACGGAAAGAGAAACTTCTGACGCTGTCGGCGGAGGAGTTTTTGCGTCGCTTCGTGCAGCACGTGTTGCCGAAAGGATTCATGAAGATTCGACACTACGGCCTGTTGAGCAGCCGCCAGCGCGAGGCACGGTTGCAATTAGCGCGAAAGCTATTGCTGCCAAAGTTGGCATGGCAAGGAAGCGCGTCAACAACCATCGAGCCGACGGAATCGGTGCGTTGTCCGCAGTGTGGCAGCGTGCGCCGGGTACGCGGCGAGTTATTGCCTCGCGGGGGGATGTCCCCTTTTGCGTGCGGCCCCGGAGTCGTGCCGTTGACTGCGCCGGTCGGCGACACGTCGTAGGCGACGCCTCCTTGGGGAGTCGTTTCAAAATCCGTTCTGCCGCCCCGCGTCCGGGGTGCGCGCCGAGTGAGATTCCGCGGTCGAATTCCGATTCCGCGCACCACGCCAGAACCCTGACGACTTGCCCGCTTTGCCGGGAAATTGGTTGACAGAAGCCATGATTGCCGAGTAGATTCAACCCAACGCGGCATTCGGGCTCCATAGCAACCGGCGGTGGGATACGCGGTTCAGTCCAACTGGATTTTATCCGTCGTGCTCCGCCATCACGCCAAAGCGCGTCAGTGAGCCTTTGCACGCGGAGCACAACGGATAAAATCCTTAACGTTAAACAGGTTTTAGCAGCGGGGGCATGATGCGCATCACATGATGGAACTTCTGTACATCCCCGGTTGCCTTGCCTTCACCCCCGGCGGTCATAACCCTGGCCGTCGGCAGCCAAGCATCCAGGCGGCGCGAAACTGGGTTCAGCGCCGGGCGCGGCATTGCACCGCACCCGCGTTCCGGTGTCAACGAGTGGGTGATGACCATACAATATCACGATGAGATAATAAGGAATTACGCAATCGCCTCCCGCATCCTCCGAGCCAACAAGCGCCGAAGACCCGCCCAGATTTTCTCCTCGGCCTACTGCTCGACCAACAGGATCTTCCCAAGTTGTGTGGCTCTGACGACCATGACACCGATGCTGCAACGTCGATGCTGAACTCGGGTAAGCATGGCCGCCATGGAACAAGGACATGCCTAACACTTCGGCCATTCCCACATGCCCACCGTTAATCGACATTCTCAGTGGGCTCGAAGCCGCCCAGCGCGAATTCTTTCGCGTTCCAGACTCTGAAGACTCCAAGGTGATGCTGCGTCTCATTACGTTTGCAGCAAAGAGGGCTCGCGAGAAGGGGAAGCCGTTCACAAAGGAATACGGTATCGAGCATTTCGACATGTTGATGCTTCGAGAAGAGATCTCACATCGCGCTCGGGCTTTTATCGAGATGGAGAGTTTCCGGGAACTTGTCGCATTGATGGAATGGGCTTGCCAACGCATCAATGTATTGACGGGCCTCTCGACCCAAGAAATCCGGGAGACTATTGAGCGATGCGCTTGCGGCAAATCTCTGGACTTCGAATATGGCGACTTGGACCACAGCCTGAACCATGTTGTTGCGAAGCTGCGAGAGCTGGAGTCCGATGGGACAGCAACGCGGATCTGGAATAAAGTCTGGCGGGAATTTTCGATCTTCCGCCGCGCATACGAATTGAACCTGACGCCGCCCACCAAGACGAGAGACCTGGAAGGTGAAGAGAAGCCCGCTAAGGCAACGAAGGGAAAACGCACAGGCCCGAGAGCAACAACTAACGCGCTGATGCTTGAGGTGATTCAGCAAAATCAAGACGCGATGGGGTGGAGTTCCACCCAGTGGGCGAAGGAAATCAAGCGCAGCAAGTCGTCTATCGTCGAAACGAAAACTTGGGAAAACTGCCAAGGCGTAAGGGACAGAAAGCGTGCCGAGCGGGCAATAGACAGACGGCATAAACCGCGCCATTATGGCGCTGACTGACCGAACAAAACGCGCACGAACCGAACGTAGCGGGATTTTTTGGCGAGCACTTCGCT